>CAVQJC010000001.1:0-516319 GCA_963712745.1 uncultured Chloroflexia bacterium
GTGGACCCGCCGCTAGCGAACACCCGTTCCAATCTGCGATGCTCGGGACCTCGGCGGGGCCCGGCCCCGACGGGAGGCCCGCGGTCCCCGAGGGCCCGAGGAACGACGGGGACGTCGTTGTCGTGAGGGAGGTCGCGGGTCAGGCGTGGATTCGCCTGCGCCTGACCGGACCGATACGGACTACGGGAGTGGCAGGCGCCACACGGCATTGACGTCGTGGGCGCTGAGCCAGACCGCTGCATCGTCGGCAGCCACGCTGCCGCTCCCGGCCGGTGGCCCGTATCGCGCCACGACCGCGTTCGTCGACGGGTCGATCTGGGGCGACGCAGCTGGTCGCTCATCCATGCCCACACGAAACCCCCTCGACGGCGATGTCGCCACCCTGGACGGGCGACGGCGTCACGAGGATGGTCGCCGTGACGGCATCGGTCGCCGAGTCGATGCGCAACACGGTGCCGTCGCCTTCGTTCATGGCCCACACCGAGCCCTCGCCGACGGCGAGGAAGCGCGGTCGGCTGCCGACCGCGAATTGCACTTCATCAGCACGGTGCCATCACTCGGTCGATGCGTCGCCAGACCGAGTTCGCGTCCATCTTGGCGATCCAGACGCCGCCGTAGCCGGCACGGACGCCGAACAACCCGGTCCCTACCGGGAACATCCCCACGACGGCATCGGTGTCTGGATCGACCTTCATGAGGAGTTGCTCGCCGGGTCCGAGGGACACCGCCCAGACCGCCCCTCCCCGGCGGCCACGGAGCTCTCGTACTGGAGGTCGTTGACCTCGAGCGGGATCGTCGCGCTGATCGTCGCCGTGGCAGGGTCGATCCGGACCAGGGACGGCGCGCCGGACTTGCAGGCACCCACCCAGACGGAGTCGAAGCCCACGTCCATGGCGAGGCAGGTCTCCCCGGGCACCGGCAGCATCGCGAGTTCGGTCCCATCGGCGCCCGCGAACTGCTTGACCGCCTCGCCGACGGCGACCCAGGCATCACCGCCGGCCGTCACCACCCAGTCGGCGAAGGGTCTGACCGTCAGCCGCGTGGCGCCGGCCTCCTCGATGTCCTGGGCAGGCACGAGGGCTGGGCCGGACGACGGCGAGGCCTCCTGTGCGACGCTGCCGATGGGGACCGTCGTGACCGCCAACGCCAAGACGGTCCCAGCCAGTGGAATGACTCGCCTGTTCATCTCGGGAGCTCTCCTTCTCCCCCATCGCCGCCGTTCGTGTCACGCGGTCGGTGCGAACGTGCTGGCGCAGCATGATGAGGCACCGCGTCTGCCGTGTCACCACGGAACGAGTACGGACGCGACGCAGCGTAGGACGTCCTTGCCTTCCCGCAGCGTCCGTGTCCTGAGCACCGACCCTGCTTCCTCGCCAAATCTCGTGGATAACTTCGTGGACGCCGCCCCTAGAGAACATCGGTTCTATATGCGATGCTCGAAACCTCGGCGGGGACGCCCCCGACGGGAGGCCCGCGGTCCCCGAGGGCCCGAGGAAGACGGGGACGTCGTCATCTCTCGGGGAGACGCCATGCCGAGCCATCCTGACCCTCTGCCCGCGCGGGCCGACATCGCCGCGGTCGCCGACCAGACCGGTCTGAGCCGCGAGGTCGTGGCGCGCCTCCGTGAGCATCTGACGGGGACCGATGGGACGCCACCGGACCGCGAGGACCTCGGGTCGTACGCGGTGTTCGGCGCCGAGCATCTCGGCGAGGGTGGCCTGCGCCTCTACCTCGAGCTGCCCGCCGACCCCGACCGTCCGGCCACGGCTGCCGCTCGGTGGCTGCTCGAGCAGTGGGCGGCGGAGGAGGAGGCGTGGTCGAAACGGCGGCGGGGGACCTGGTTCGACGGCAAGTTCTGGGTCGCCTACCTCGACGCCTGCAAACGCACCACGCCGCCCTACACACCGCGCTCGGTCGCGCCCCACTTCGACACCCTCCATGGCAAGCGGGGCATCAGCCCCGACCACCTGCGCCGGCTCATCCGGCGGTTCGGCGTGATGGCCAGGGTGGACGGTCGCATCAGGGTGGTCTACCCGTAGGGTCGGGCCCGCGTAGCGCCGGGGGGCAGCCGTGTCGGACCATCCTGACGACATCCTCAGGGACGCCGACATCGCCAGACTCCAGTCCGAGTTCGCGCAGCTCCATCCCATGCTCGTCGGGGCGCTCTTCGATCATCTCGAGACGAAGCGCGGCGGACAGCCGGGCATCAAGCGGGCCCGCGCCTACATCAAGCGCGTCAGGAGCCTCGACCCGGCCACGCTGTGGAAGCGTCTCGGGCTGCCGATGCCACCGCCGGAGCCGATGCCCACCCGTCGGTCGACCGCGCCGAGGACCGCGGCCCCTCGTCGGCGCCGACCAGGCCGACCCGGCTGGACGGCCGAGCTCTTCTGGGCTCGCTATCGCGAGGCCTGCGAGCGTGCGGACCCACCGCACACGTACCGTGCGGTCTCGCGACACTTCGTGACCCTCGACGGCACGATCGGCACGAGCCCCGAGTACCTGCGCAAGCTCGTCCACCGCTTCGGCCTGCCCCCTCGCTAGGGACCGCACCGAAAACCGTACCGATATCGCGACATACCCCTCCGGATAATTGTCCGGGTTTCGGGGACTGTTTCGTCCTGCCGCCCTCGTGCACGCTCGATCCCATGAGCTACTACACCGTCTACCTCGAGGGCGAAGACGCCGAGCGACTGCTCGAGCTCGCCCAGGCCGCGCGACGTCGTCCCCGCAGCCAGGCCGAGATCCTGCTCGAGGATGCCATCCGACGCGCGGGGACCGACGGTGACTCTTCCCTCGCCGCCCTGGTCGCGGCCTTCGAGGCCGAGGGCCGGAAGTGCTTCCGCCGCGCCGAGTCCAGCTCGACCGGGCTCGTGAAGAGCCTCGTGCTCCAGGCCCGCGGCGAAGCCTGGCTGCAGGCGGCCACGCGGCTGCGCGACGCCATCCCCTCCCACCGAAGCGCGGACGGCGCTGCCGGTCGATGACCGGCCGACGGCCGCATAGGACCCACCCCTCCACCACAGCCGACAGGAGCACCACATGTCCGCAGGCACCATCACCATCACCGCCGGCCGCCCCAACCGCCAGGGGGACGAGAAGGACTTCTCCGGACCCGACGGCACGTACACGGCCACCCTGGTCGCGGTCAGCGAGCCGGTCACCGAGAAGTCGACGCATGGCCGACGCCAAGGGCGACGGCACCTGGACGTATCGCACCTGGACCTTCGCCATCGAGCCCGAGGGCGAGGTCCTCGACACCCGCGCCAACACCCGCATCGCCGGTCCCAAGTCCCGCCAGTACGGCATCGTCGCGGCCCTCGTCGGGCGCACCCCGACCGGTCGGCGCCGAGGTCGACATCCAGCGCCATCTCGTGGGTCGCCAGTGCCTCGTCTCGATCGAGACGAACGACAACGACTACCCCTACATCAAGACGTTCATGGCGTTGCCGCCGGCGCGGGTCGGGAATGGCTCGGCACCGGCGCCGGCGCCGACTCCTGCGCCGCCGGCGGCGGCTCCGGCCGCACCGGTAGCCACCCCTGACTCGCTCCGGGCGCGCATGGCGCAAGCCGAGCAGCCCCAGGCGGCACCCGACGACGACCTCGGCTTCTGAGCCGGGACCGAGACGATCGAGACGGTGGGCGACGTGACCACCCTCGTCATCCCCGACGTCAGCGGGCTCGACCTGCCGGCGGCCGCGGTCGCGTATGCCGAGGCCGGCTGGCGGGTGGGCCCGCTGTGGTGGGTACGCGAGGACGGCACGTGCGCGTGCGGGTCGCCGCGCTGCCGACCGCGCGACCGGGGCAAGCACCCCATCGCCAAGCCCGGCCTCGTGCCCCATGGCCTGCGCGACTTCAGCGATCACACGGGGCAGGTCGCGGGCTGGTGGCGCCGCTATCCGGAGGCCAACATCGGCCTGCTGCCACCGGCGGGCACGTTCGGGCTCGATGTCGACGATCCTGCGACGTGGAAAGCCCGTGGTCCGGCCCTCCCCCGCGTCGGTCCGGTGCAGCTGACGGGATCGGGTGGCGGGCGACGCCAGCACCTCTACCACCTCGACGGCCATGCCACAGGGGAAGTGGCGTTCAACAAGCCGCTCACCGGCTACGGCGTGGAGACGAAAGGCGACGGTGACGGCTACCTGGTGGTGGCCCCCTCGATCACGACCGAGCCGTACCGCTGGGTGCGCACCGGACCCCTGCCGGTCGTGCCCGATGCGCTCTGGGCCATCCTGCCGCGCCGGACCGAGCGCCCCACGTCGACGACGACCATCTCCATCGACGACTGCTGCGCGGTCCCGGCGCGCATCGAGCGCGACCCTGGCGGCCGCGACTGGCTGCTGGCGAAGACCGCCCACCTGCGCGCGGCGCACCGGCTCACCGGCGCCGCCGCCCGAGCCATCCTGGTCACCTATCTCCCGGCCATGGACCCGCCCTACCCGTCGGGCGACGGCGGGGCCGAGTCGACAAGATCCTCGCCTACGACGCTGCCCACCCGGGCGCATCGGGTCGGGCGGGCGCGACCGTCGGGCGACGAGCCCCGCCCCGGGCCCGGCATCGACGCCGCCGACCTGCTCGCGCTCGATCTGCCGCCGCTGCGCGCATGGTCGTGCCCGACCTGCTGCCCGAGGGTTCGAGCATCCTGGCCGCACCGCCGAAGGTGGGCAAGAGCTGCCTCGTCTACCAGATCGCGGTCGAGGTCGCCCTCGGCGGCTCGCTCCTGGGACGGCGGGTCGAGCCTGGCTCGGCGCTGTATCTCGCGCTCGAGGACGGCCATCGTCGCGGGCAGGAGCGCCTGCGGGCAGCCCTCGCCGGGCGGACGATGCCCCGCGGACGGCTCGAGGGGCTGGGGTGCGCGGCACATCGGCGCGGGGCTCGAAGAGGACATCGCGGCCTGGCTCGACGCACACCCCGACGCCGCGCTCGTGGCCATCGACACGCTCGGACGGGTGCGCCCGGGCTCCGATGGGCGGCGCAACGCCTACGAGGTCGACGTCGAGGACCTGGGGCGTCTGCAGGGGCTGTTCCGCGACCGGCCGGTGGCGCTGCTCATCGTCCACCACACGAACAAGGACAGCCGCGACGACTTCCTGGCCCTCGTGTCGGGCACCTATGGGCTGACCGGGTCGGTGGACACGATTGATCGTCATCCGCCGCAAGCGCCTCGAGGCCTTCGGCACCATCGCGGTCACCGGGCGCGAGGTGGCCGAGTCCGAGCTCGCTGCCCGCTTCGACGGCATGACCTGGCAAGAGGCACCCGACTCCCTGGCCGAAGCCTCGTTCCAGCGCATCGAGGTCTACCGCATCATCGAGGAGGCGGGGCCCATCTTCCCCAAGGCCATCGCCGACCGCCTGGGGCTGTCACGGACCTCGGTCCAGAACATGACCGCGTCGCTCGTGGCCGATGGGGCCATCGCGCGGACCTCACGCGGCTACGTCACCGTCGGGGTCGTCTTGGAGAGTCATCCGAGTCACCGCGAGTCATCGGAGTCATCGGAGTCACCGGCCCCCGGTGACTCTGCCCTCCGAGAGATGATCCGAGTCATCGCGGACGACCAAGGGGTCGAAGGGGACACCCCTCCCTCTGAGCGTGCCTACCACTGACCCCGGTGACTCTGATGATTTCCTACGGGGAGAGTCATCCCAGTCACCGGGGGGACGCGCGCGAGGGGGCCGCCGTGGCGGTGCCGGCGCCGGCCGCCGGCCGCTGTCCCGACTGCGGGCTCGGGCCCTTCATCTCGGCCGACTACTACGAGCGCCACTGGCTCGACACCCACGACTATCCCGCGAGCGCCTGGGGATTACGGGGGCTGCCGGCATGACCGCCGCCGACGAGCTCACCGCCTTCCTCCGCGCCCGTGGGGGCGAGGCGCCGGCCGCGGTGTGCACCGAGCACCTCCGCGCCCGCGGCTATGGCAGCGCCGCCCGCAAGGCGGCCAAGGAACGCGCCGGGGTCGTCTCGCGCAAGACCGGCTACGACGGCAAGTGGGTCTGGCGCCTGGCCGACGATGTCGAAGGTGCCGCGGCGGTCCCCGACGCCGCGGCACCACCCTCCGCCGTCATCACCATCTCGGCGGGACCGCGCAACGCCCGCACCGGTCCCGGCCACCGGCCTGCGCTTCTACACCTGGCGGGGACGGGACCTGCCGTCGGTGACGAGCATCCGCCGCATCGCCGGGCTGCCCCACGGGCTCCACCAGTGGGCCCTCAACCAGGTCATCAGCCACGCGCTCGACCACTGGCCCGAGCTCACCGAGCGCCTCGCCGGCGGCGACCCCGGGCGGCTTAAGGTCGTGCGCCATGACCTGCGGGCCGCGGCCACCGCGCAGCGCGACCGGGCCGCCGACCTCGGCACCGCCGTCCACGAGGCGGCCGCGCGACGCCTGTCGCCGACCGAGGTGCCGCCCGAGGTCGCGCCGCGTCTGCGCCAGTACCTCGACTGGCTGTCTGTGTCGGGGGCCGAGGTCCTCGCCACCGAGCGCCAGGTGTGGAACCTGACCCTCGGCTACGCCGGCAGCTTCGACCTGCTCGTGCGGCTGCGTGACGGCTCGATCCACCTCGTCGATCTGAAGACGGGCAAGGGCACCTACCCCGAATATGCGCTCCAGCTCTTCGCCTACGCCATGGCCGAGTTCGTGGGCGAGGACGATGTCGTGGACGAGGCGGCGACCGCACTCCTCCACGCCATCAAGGGCATGGCCGTGCTCCATCTCACCGACACGGGCTGGGAGTACATCGCGCTGCGGCCGGACCCCGAGACGTGGTCGGCCTTCCGCGGCCTGCTCACGTTCGCGGTGTGGATGGCGACGCACCGGGACATGGCCTCGGTGACCCTGGCGTCGCGGACGGGGCGGGAGGAGCCGGCCGCATGACGAAGCGCTGCCTCCGGACCGACCCGCACGACTGCTTCCTCGGGCGCCATCGTCGAGCCCGCCAAGGCCCGTGCGCATCGCCGAGAAGGACTTCCAGCGACAGGTGCTCGAGGTCGCCCGCCTCTATCGCTGGCACGCCTACCACCCGGCGCTCTCGAAGTGGAGTGAGCGTGGCTGGCCAGACTTGGCTCTGGTCCGCCCACCCCGGCTCGTCTTCGCCGAGCTGAAGTCGGAGTCGGGCAAGGTGACCGAGCACCAGGAGCGGTGGCTCGGGTTGCTGCGCGGGTGCCCCGGGATCGAGGTCTTCCTGTGGCGGCCGTCCGACCTCGAGCGGGTCGCGGAGGTCCTGCGCTGATGGACCTTGAGGTGTCGCGCCCCGTGAGCGAACATGCCGACCCCGACGGAGCGAGGGTCGAGGTGACGATGGTCGAGCGAGACGATGCTGCCCTGCGCCTCGCTCGGGTCGCGGCCATCATCGCGGCCGACCGGGAGCGCCGGGCGAAGGACCTCGCGGCATGACGACAGCGCTCTACGCCAGGGTGTCCTCCGAGCGCCAGGAGCGCGAGCAGACCATCGACTCCCAGATCGCGGCGCTCGAGGCCTTCGCCTTGAAGCTCGAGGGCACGGTCGAGCTCTACGCCGACGACGGCGTCCACGGCGGCAGCCTCGACCGGCCGGCGATGAAGAAGCTCCGCGACGCCCTCGCCGCGGGCATGCACGAGGCCCTCGTGGTCTACGACATCGACCGCTTGAGGCGCGACCAGGCCGACCTCTACCAGCTCGTCTACCGCGAGGTCATCGGGCGCGGTGTCGCGCTCTACGTGGCCAAGACCGGAGCCCGCTTCGAGGACACCGCCGAGGGCGATGCCCTCTTCGCGATGTTCGCGGCCTTCGCCAAGATCGAGCGCCGCCGCATCGGCGAGCGTGCCCGCCGGGGTGCCAAGCACCGCGCGAAGGTCGAGGGCCGCGGTCAACGGCGGCATCCCCACGCTACGGCTTCGCCTTCGAGGACGGCCGCCACGTGCTCGTCCCCGACGAGGTCGCCTGGTGCCGCCAGATGAGCGCGTGGCTGCTCGTCGGGCATCACCCCCGGGGTCATCGCCGAGCGCCTCGCGCTCCACGGGGTGCCCACCCGCTACGACACGCTGGGCATCGTGCGCAAGGGCAGCCGGCGCCTGCCCAACACCTGGTATCCCGACCAGGTCCGGCGCATCCTCACCGACCGCCTCTACGGTGGCGAGTGGGTCTACCACGCCTGGGACGGCAGCGAGATCGTCGTGCCGGTGCCGGCCATCTTCACCTCCGCCGAGCAGGAGGCCCACCGGGCCCGGATCGCCCGCAACGTGGCGGTGAAGAAGCGCGCCGACGGCCCGGTCAACCTCCTGCGCGGCCTCGTCGTCTGCGGGATGTGCGGTCGACGCTACCTCGCGGGCTACGCGTCGCGAGCAGCGCATCTACCGCTGTGGGGTGTGGCACCGGCCCAAGCGCCTGCGCGACTGCGCCAACAAGGGCTGGACCGCGCGGAAGCTCGAGGGCATCGTGTGGTCGGTCGTGGAGGCCTTCCTCGCCGGACCCCGCCACCTCGCTCGCGGCGGTCGAGGCGCAGGGCCACGACCCCGACCAGCCCGAGCTGCGCATCGCCGGGCTCGAGCGACGTCTCGGCGAGCTCGAGGCCGAGGACGCCAGGGTGCGGGCCGGCTTCCGGGCGGGTATCTGGGACGCCGCCGGGGCACGGGCCGAGCTGGGACGCTCGGCCAAGGCGCGCACGCTCATCGAGGGCGAGATCGCCGACATGCGCAAGCGCGCGGTCCAGCAGGCCCGCCTCGCCGACCTCGAGCGGGCAGCCGCCGAGCTGCGGGGCCATCTGCCCGCGCTATCACACGAGGCTCGGGGCCAGGTGCTCGCCGAGCTGGTCGAACGCATCACAGTGACGGAGGAACTCGTGGAGATCCAGCTCATCGTGCCCATCGCGAGGCGCGGAGGGGGCCATCCAGCAGCAGAACCCCACAGAGAGACCGGCCAGGCGCTCCCAGGTCACGATGGCGTGGTACTCGGTGCGCTCCTCTCCCCCGCGATACTCGTTGGTGGCCACGCTGAAGTTGGTGACCGTCTTGCCGCTGGGCAGCGAGCGCATCTCCGGGTCACGAGTGAGTCGTCCGGTCAACAGGACACGGTTCATGAGGACCTCCCTTGCCGGACGATCACACGAGGCGTCCGGCTCTCGACACTGCGGCGGGTATCGACTTCGGCGGGTCCTCGGCGAACGGTGAGGGCACGATAGCGAGGGGCGCTTATCACGTCGTCAACCAGCGCTTATCGCGGGCTGCGCACAAGCGCTCGTTGCAGTCGCGAAACCCACGCGCGCCCGGCCGAGCAGGAGCGGGCTGACCCGCGGCGGGGAGCGGCCGCCGTGGTAGGGTCCGAGCGGCCTTGCTCCGCAAGAGTCAGGGAGTCCGGCAAGGACCACGGAGTTCGGCCCGAGGCACGAAGGATGGAGCAACCACATGCCCGCTACCGACCCTGCGGCCGCACCGAGCCACGAGCAGGCTCCGCCGCGAGCAGCGAGCGATGGATACAGACCCGTCGAGTTCACGTCTGATGGAGCGACGTTGCGGGGACGGCTCTACCTGCCCGGCAGACCGCACGCTGCGGTCGTCGTCATGGGGCATGGCTTCTCAGCGACCATCCCGATGGTCATGGACCGCTATGCCGAATGTCTCCGTGATGGCGGCCTGGCGGTGCTGGCATTCGACCATCGGGGGCACGGCACGAGTGACGGCGAGCCGCGAGGCGAGATCAACCACTGGGTGCAGGCGCGTGGCTTCATCGACGCCATGAGCGCGGCCCGCGCCATGGCGGACGTCGGGTCGGCCCCGATCGCGCTCTGGAGCGACAGCATGAGCGCCCGCGTCGCCGTCGCCGTGACCGCTCTCGACGATCGAGTCAGCGCCCTAGTCTGCCAGGTGCCGGCCTTCGGTGACAAACCTGGGGTCGATGACCCGGACGGCGCCCGGCTGGCGGCCATGGCACGGTTCCTGACGGCGGGCCGACTGCGTCGACCGTCCGGCTGGGTGTCGTCGCCGGTCGTATCCGCGGACCAGACCACGAACCCGTCCGCGCTGAAGCCGTTGACCGCATTCCGCTGGTTCATCGAATACGGCGGGCGCTACGGCACCGGCTGGACGAACCGGGTCGTCTTCACCACGGCGGACGATGCACCCCCCTTGGACCCGTTCGCCTGTGCTGCGCAGATACGAGTACCCACGCTGGTGGTCATGTCGCCCGACGACGAGATGGAGGGCGCGGTGAGTAGCGTCACCCGGGCGGTCTTCGAACGTCTCCCGGGGCCAAAGGAACTGCTGGAGATAGATGGAGGGCACTTCGGTCTCCTGGAGTACCCCGGCGCCCTGTTCGACCAAGCCAGCCGGGCCCAGGTGGCTTTCCTGGCTCGAACCATGTCCCGGCCTGGCTCACACTCGGCGTAGCCACGACCGACCCGCGCGGGTCGCGTTCGCGCACTGCGACTGGCGCAGCGAGCGCCAAGGCGCGTGACGCTTTCGCCCGAGTGCGCCCTGCCCGCGCTCATGGGCCCCTCGGCACTTCCACGGCTCTTCATCGTCGCGGTACAGTGTGTGGATACGATCTGAATTCCTACTCGGGATCCTTGCCGTGAGGAGCCGTGTGACCGACTGGGACATGTCGAGATCGGGGGATCTTCGGCTGCGCAACGAGCGCTTGCTGCTGCTTGGCCTTGCCTGCTACGCCCTGCTCGTCGGTGCGCTCATCTTCCAGAATCCTGCGGCCATCACGCCCGACGTCGTGGTCGTGGCCGTCGCGCTCGCGGGCGTCCTGCTCATCCGTGGACGCTGGTGGGTCTCCCACTGGGTCCCCATCGTGGCCCTCCTCCTGGCCTACGAGCTGATGCGTGGCCTGGCCGACGATGCCGGCTTCCCGCTCCACATGGAAGACCTCATCGCGGCCGAGCGCCTGCTCGGTCTGGGTGCCCTGCCGACGCAGGTGCTGCAGGAGGCGATACGCCCGGTGGCAGGCATCGACTGGGTGGCATTGCTGTCCACGGGTGTGTACATGCTCCATTTCCTCGTCCCCATCACCACCGGCGCGCTGCTGTGGATGTGGCGCCGCGACCAGTTCCATGACTTCATGGCCGCGCTCATCGTGCTCAGCATGGCCGCGTTCGTGACCTACCTGTTGCTGCCGGCAGCCCCACCCTGGTATGCGGCCAACGCCGGCCTGCTGAACGGGCCCGACGGCCTGCCACTCATCGCCTACCTGAAGCCGGAGACCTTCGCTGACGTGGGTGCCTCGCTGGGCCTCGACGGCAACAACGTCTATGACACGGTCTTCTATGCGGCGGGGCCGAACGACGTGGCGGCCTGGCCATCGCTCCACGTGGCCTACCCGTTCCTCGCCTTCCTCGTGCTGCGGCGAGCCTTCGGCCGCATCGCCTGGGTCGTGGCCGGCTACGCGCTGGTCGTGGCCTTCTCGGTCGTCTACACCGGTGACCACTGGGTCCACGACTGCGTCGCGGGAGCGGCCTACGCCTACGTGGCCTACTACCTGGTGGTGCATACGCCGGTGGCGGTGCGTGAGTGGTTCGACCGCACGTTCATGCCCTCGAGCGAACCGGTGTCTGCCCGCTCCACCATCAGCGAGGCCGACTGATCCCTACCATGCGAACTGGTTCGGGTGGATGCCGACCTGTGTCGCGGGCCCACGGCTCGGTCGGGCCGAGCTCCCGCCTGCCGCTGACCCTTCCGGCGCCCGGTGGCCGAACGCTTGCCACGTACGGCGCCGGCAAGAGGTGGGCTCCACGATGACCTTGCCGGGGGCGGTCGCCCGCTGGCTCGACGCACTGGGCGAGGGGGCTTCGGCACCCGACACCGCCGTTATCGAAGGCCGGTCACGCTTCCGCCGCAACGGCCGAGGCCTGTGGCTGCCGATCACAGCGGTGATGTGGCACGAGCTCGGTCGGAACCACGTGGCTGACCTTCGCGTCGGCTTGGGGCCGCTGACGTTCGTGCGCGGCCTGGACGGCTACGTCGACGGCACCGGCTTCAGCCGCATCAGTCACACGCTCGACATGGGCCCCGAGATCGACCAGTCGGCGGTGCTGTTCATGTGGGCTGAGGCGGTGCTGTTCCCGGCCGCCTGGCATGGCCGGGAGGAAGTCGAGTGGTCCGCCATCGACGACCACGCCGCCGACGTCTCACTGCCGTTCGGCGACGTCCTCGTGCCGGCGCGGCTGACGTTCGACCCAGGCTCCGGTTACCCGCAGCGCTTCAGCGCGGAACGCCACAAGGGAGTGGGCGCGGCCAAGGTCGAGTGGATCGTCGACTACACCGATTGGGGGCCGACCGAGGACGGCGTGACGCTGCCGGGCACGGCCACGGTGACCTGGACCGATGAGCCGGGCCCGTGGTTCCGCATGCACATCGACCGCGCCAATCCCGGCGCTGACGTCAGCGCGGCCCTGGCCCGGGGGCGGGCGGTGCTGGCGGCCGCCGCCGCCGACCCTATACGCAGGCCCCGCTGATGGCGGTCGCGGACGTATCGTGCTGCTCGTCGGAACCGATCTCTACCAGGGAGCGTCTCATCGACATGCAGCATCTCCTTCGTCCTGCCCTGCTCGCTCTGCTCGTGCTCACCGTTCTACCCGGCGCCTCGGCCGCGTCCGACACCGACAGCACTCCGGGGGCCGGTGCGCGGGCCGATCCGGTCTATGTCAATTCGACCGAGATCCTCTACCTCGAGAGCTTCCCGGTGCAGCTGGATCTGCTGGTGGAGGGTTCGCTCCCGACTCCCTGCCACGAGCCCATGTGGGAAATCGATGACACTGGCAGTAGCGTCGACGTCCGCCTTTGGAGCGAGGCCCCACCAGAGGCGGCCTGCATCGCCATCCTGGAGCCGGTGGAGTTGCGCATCCCACTCGGCTCGTACGAAACGGCCAACGTGGCGGTGTCGCTCAACGGTGACCCGGTCGGCCGCATCGGGGTCGGACAGGGCGGAGCAGACGAGCCCGACCTGCTCGGCGCAGGCTGGTCGTTCGGGATGTGCCTGGGCTACTGCGGCGCAGACCTCGAGGTGAAGGACGACCGGCTGTCCATGAGCGGGTGGGACCGCGAGGCCTCGCAGCCGCTCTATGCCAACGCGGGCATGCTGACCCCAGCCGGCCGTGAGCGACTCGCGGCAGCACTCGAGGGCGTCGATGTCGGATCGCTCGAGGCCACCTACGGATGCCCGGACTGCGCCGATGGCGGAGCGGCCTACATCCTGCTCGGCGCTGGAGATACCCCGAGCCGCCACGACATGGAGTTCGGCCGCCCGCCGCCCGAGTTGACCGAGGTCTGCGAGCTGACGGCAGCCATGATGTCGGCGCTCGAGGCGTGCCGCTCGGACGAGCTGGTCACGGTCGACGACGACTGCGAGGCCTACCAGAGGCGCTGATCAGCGCCTCTCGTCGGCGAACAGCTCCCGCCTGGGCAGGCCGGTCTCCTCGGCCACGATCCGAGCGGCCGACGAACGCTTGACGCCCTCGGCCACGAGCCGGTCCACGCGTGCCCACCCGTCCGCCAGGCTGAGCGAGGCCGTGGCCTCGGCCGTGGCGCCGGCGACCACGATGACGACCTCGCCCCTGATCGGCTCGGACGCTGCGGCCGCGGCCAGCTCCGCGAGCGTGCCGCGGCGGACCTCCTCGTGCAGCTTGGTCAGCTCTCGCGCCAGGGCCGCTCGGCGGTCTCCGCCGCAGGCCCCGGCCAGGTCACGCAGTGTCGCCGCCGTTCGGCCGTGCGCCTCAAAGAGGACCGTGGCCCGGTCGTCGGAGGAGATGCGCGAAAGGCGCTCGCGCCGCTCGCGACCCTTGCGCGGCAGGAAGCCCTCGAAGCCCCAGCGCGGTGCGGGGATGCCGCTGGCTACCAGCGCGGACAGCACCGCCGAGGCACCGGGGATGGGCACGACGACGCCGCCAGTGGCGACCCAGGCAGCGACCAGCACCTCGCCGGGATCGCTCACCAGGGGCGTGCCGGCATCGGTCACGAGCGCCACGTCGTCGCCCGACTCGAGCCGCTCGACGAGCTGCTGCGTACGCCGGTCGTCGCTGTGGGCGTGGTAGCTGAGCAGCGGCGTCGCGATCTCGTAGCGGGACCACAGCTTGCGCGTGACGCGCGTGTCCTCGGCGGCTACGACCGCCACCGAGCGCAGTACCTCGAGCGCGCGCAGCGTGATGTCGCCGAGGTTGCCGATGGGCGTGGCCACCACGAAGAGCGTGCCGCGGCCGCTCTCCCCGGCCACGTCAGTCGCGCGCCGAGCGCGGACGGCGGCGGGGGTAGAGGTAGTCGATGCCGGCCGTGCGCGGCCCGATCTTGGCGATCGGCGGCACCTGCCGCTTGAACTCCGAGGCGGCGACCATGCGGTCGATCCGCGCCACCATCTCCGGCTCGAAGCCGTCGGCCGCGATCTCGTCGAGCGACAGCCGCCGGTCGACCAGTCGGAACAGGATGCGGTCGAGCTCGGCATACGAGAAGCCGACCTCCTCCTCGTCGGTCTGCCCGGGCCAGAGGTCGGCCGAGGGCGCCTTGGCGATGATGGCCTCTGGCACGTCCATGGCCGCGCTCAGCTGACGGACCTGCGACTTGTAGATGTCGCCGATGGGGTTGAAGGCGCTGGCGCTGTCGCCCCAGAGCGTGCTGTAGCCGATGAGCGTCTCGGTCTTGTTGCCCGTCCCGATGACCAGCCCGCCCCAGGTCACCGAGTGGTCGTACAGCACCATCATCCGGGCGCGGGCCATGAAGTTGCCGCGTCGCAGCGGGACGGCATCGGCGCGGCTCTCGTCGAAGTAGCCGTCCACGATGGCGCTGATGTCCACCAGCTCGCTCGAGCAGCCGAGTCGGCGCACGACCTCCTCGGCGTCAGCCCGGGAGACCGGCGACGAGGTCCGGTAGGGCATCAGTACGGCCAGCACGTGCTCCGCCCCGATGGCCTCCGCCGCGAGGTAGGCCACGAGCGCCGAGTCGATGCCGCCCGAGAGGCCGACCAGGGCCTTGTCGAAGCCGGCCTGGGCGAGCTGGGCGCGGATGAACTCGCCGATGATGCGGCGCGCGGCGGAGGTATCGATGGCCAGCTCCGCCGGCAGCTCGAAGGCCGGTTTCGGGGGGGCAGTCATGGCCGCTTGGCGCTGCGGGCGTTGCGCTCCAGGCGCTCGCCGATGATCTGGTCGAGCTGACGGATGACGACTTCCGGACGCTCGTCGCGCAGCAGTGGCGAGGCGATGCGCTCGCGGCGCAGTTCGGCCGGCTCGATATGCGTGACGTAGAGGCCCTCGTCGTGGGTCGGCGCGCGGAAGACGCTGGCGCCGTTGGGCGCCACCACCTCGGAGCCGCCCCAGAAGGTGATCGACTCGTCCACGCCGACGCGATTGACGAAGATGACGTAGCTCGTCGTCAGTTGTGCGTAGGTGCGGTTGAGCGAGCGCCACGATTCGGCCGTGCCCAGGCCCAGCTCGTTGATGGCGGCCACGTCACGACCCGGCGAGGAGGAGACGTTGATGAGCACCTGCGCGCCGTCGAGCGCAAGCAGCTGCGCCGTGGCCAGGTGCCAGAAGTCCTCGCACACGCTGATGCCAAGGCGCAGGTCGAGGTTCTCCGAGTTGGCCGCGCGGATGGTCGAGCCCAGGAGCGAAGAAGCGGCGCTCGTCGAAGAGGCCGTAGGTGGGCAGGAAGACCTTGCGATGGACGTGGCGGATGCCCTGGTTCTCCAGCAGGGCCGCCGAGATGAATAGCTTGTGGTCCGACGATTCCTCGACGAACGAGACGATCGACGCTCATGGGCCCGGCTGCCCTGGCCAGCTCCAGCAACCGCGGGTCGTTGCGCCGGATGGCGACCTCCGCGTTGAGGTCCTGGAGCAGGTAGCCGGTCAGGCCCAGCTCCGGGAAGACGACGAGGTTCGCTTCGTGCCCGCGAGCTTCCGCGATGAGCCGGTGGTGGCGCTCGAGGTTGTCGTCGAGCGCACCGAGCCGAGGTGCGATCTGGGCGAGCGCGACGCGGATCGGTGCCATGGCGCAGAGTGTATGCCGCGGGAGGCGCGGGGTCGCGGCCGCTCAGTACGTCTCGACACGAACCGGCGTCAGGGCGAAGTCCTTGACGTTGCGCGTGAGGACGGCCGCATCGACCGCGTCCGCCGCGGCGGCGACGAGGCGTCCGGCCAGGCTCAGGTGGTAGCCCCGCGACGTCGCGCGATCTCGCCACGCACCGGCCAGCACCGCTGCGTCAGCTGGCCCGGCTGGATGAACTCGACCGGCTCGAAGAAGGCATGGAACGTCGGGAAGCTCCTCGTCGCGGGTACCGGCGCGGACCTCGCAGACGACGATCTCGTTGACGAACGGCTCGTCGCCAGCCTCGAACAACGCACGGTAGCGCTCGATCGCCTCTGGCAGGCCGCGCATGTGGTCGATCACGAAGGCGGAGTCGAGCAGCAGCCTCATCGCGGAGTCGGGCTCCGTGCTGGTCTCCTCCGCGCGCATCTCTCGTACCCACGCGACGACGTCCGCGGATGTCCGCCAGTGCGGGTAGTGCTCGCATGGGCAGGGAACCGGCGGTTTGTTCGATGGATACGCGTAGACTGCTCACGCTTGATGGCCTTGCGTAGCGCCTCCTCAGCGAAGGCACTGCGATTACGAGGGCCCGCGACCTTGTCGAGGTCCTCGACCAGATCCTCGGGCAGGCTCAGGTTGACCGGGATCGGCGCCTGGGTTCCGGCAAAGGAGTCGAGGTCCAGTCGACCGGTACCGTGCGTACAGCCATGCGTACAGTCATTGCGCAGACTCGTGCGCAGAGTCAAGGGACGACCGGGCCACCGCGTGACGACGTGATCCCACGCGGTGCTAGGCTTCCGGAACGCCGCGAAGGGTGCGAGCGCTCTGCCGCGTCGCGCACCTGCGGGTGGCTGTTGAGGAGGACGGCTCGACCGAACCAGGGACATCGTCAGCCGATGTCCGTGGTCAGCCGACGACTCTAGGGAGTGCCCCCGTCGCCGTCGCGGCGAGAATGAGGAGACGAGATGACCCGACGACCAGGATGGTCGGCGCTGGCTGCGCCTCGGCGCGGCCATGGCTCTCACGCTCTCGATGAGCGGAGCAAGCTTCGCCCAGGAGGCCGCGCCCGAGATCACCAACGACATGACGTCGTATCCCAGCTACGGTGGCGGAGTCAGTTGCGAGCCCTTCGAAGTCACCGTCAAGGACGAGGAGACTGGCGAGGACAGCATCGTCACGTACGCCGGCAGCTTCAACGGCTCCCCGTACAGCGGCAACCTCAAGTCCATCACTGCGCCGGACCCGATGACGGTCGAGTTCGAGTTCTGCAACCCGAACGTCGGCTTCCTTTCCCAGATCGGGTTCGCCTCGCTGGGTATCGATGACGCCGACTACCTCATCGAGCACATGGCCGATGGCTCCATCCTGCGCGAGGCCAACGGCACCGGGCGCTACAAGCAGGTCGCCTGGGAGCCCGGCAACCGCATCGTCATGGAGGCCTTCGACGGCTACTGGGGCGAACCGGCCAAGACCCCGAATGCCGAGCTGCGCTGGAACCTCGAGTCCGCCCAGCGTCTCACCGAGCTCCTCTCAGGCACGGTCGACGGCATCGACAACCCCGGCGCCGATGACTTCGAGACGATCGAGAACACCGAGGGTCTGAAGCTCATCCCACGAGAGGTCCTCAACATCCTCTACTTCGGGATGAACAACACCTATCGAGCCCTGGAACGACGTGCGCGTCCGCAAGGCGATCGCCATGGGCGTGGACCTCGAGCGTCTCGTTGCGAACTTCTTCCCGCCCGGATCGGCCGTGGCCACGTACTTCACGCCGTGCTCACTGGCGTACGCCTGTGGCGGCGATCCCTGGTACACGTTCGACCCCGAGGGCGCCAAGGCGCTGCTCGCGGAAGCAGGCTACCCGGATGGGTTCTCGACGAAGATCCAGTACCGACCGGACGTCCGCCCGTACCTGCCCGACCCGCCCATCATCGCGCAGGAGATCCAGGCACAGCTGAAGCAGAACCTGAACATCGACGCGCAGATCGATCAGCAGGAATCGAGCACGTTCCTCGCCAACAATGCGGCGGGCACGCTCGACGGCCTCTTCCTCCTCGGGTGGGGCGCTGACTTCCCTGATACGGACAACTTCCTCAACTTCCACTTCGGACCCGGCACCGGCGCGAAGTTCGGTGATCCCATCCCCGAGCTCGTCGAGGCCATCAGGCTCGCCTCCCAGAGTTCTGATCCTGCCGAGCGAGACGCGCTCTACACGACGGCCAACGAGCTCATCAAGGAGCACGTGCCCGCCGCCATCGCCGCCGTCGCCGGCAATGCCACGGCCTGGAAGGACGACGTCGAGGGAGCCTACTCGTCTCCGTTGACGACCGAGATCCTCGCTGACATGAAGGCCGGCGACCGCGACACGATCGTGTTCGTCCAGAACGGTGAGCCGGAGGGCGTCTACTGCGGCGACGAGACCAGCGGTGAGACCTTCCGTGCCTGCGAGCAGCTCAAGGAGTCGCTCTACGGCTACGAGAGCGGTGGCGTGGTGCCCGTGCCGGCGCTGGCCACGGATTGCTCCGCGAACGAAGACCTGACCAAGTGGACCTGCACGCTCCGTGAGGGCGTGAAGTTCCACGACGGTGCCGATTTCGACGCCTCCGACGTGATCGCGTCCTTCGCGGTCCAGTGGGACAGCCAGAGCCCGCTGCACGTCGGCCGGACCGGCGTCTTCGAGTACTGGCCTTCGATGATCGGTGGCGGCTACCTGAACCCGCCTCCGCCCGCCGCCGAATAGCCCGTTCACCGAACGAGCGACTGTTGGCACCGACCGGCTCGCACGGCCGGTCGGTGCCTTTTCACCACCCCTAGGAATCCGCACTACACCGACTGATGGCCAGATTCGTCGTGCGCCGCCTCCTCCTCGCCATCCCCGTGCTCTTCGGCGTCGTCCTCATCGTCTTCATGCTGGCGCGCGTCCTGCCCGGCGATCCCTGTATCGCCACGCTCGGTGAGCGCGCCACCGAGGAGCAGTGTGCACAGTTCGCCATCCGCTACGGCCTGGACGAACCGCTCTGGGTGCAGTTCGGCGTCTTCCTTCAGGACATCGCGAGCGGGGACCTGGGGACGTCGGTCAAGTTCGGCCTGCCGGTCACCGAGCTCATCGTGCTGCGCCTCCCGACGACCATCGAGCTGAGCTTCTACGCGCTCACGCTGGCGATCCTCGTGGGCGTGCCGCTGGGCATCATCTCGGCCTATCGGCGCAACTCGAAGACCGACGTCTCGACGATGATGTTCGCGAACCTGGGAGTCTCGATCCCGGTCTTCGTGCTGGGCCTCTTGCTCGCCTATGTCTTCGCCGTTACGCTCAAGGACACGCCGTTCGCGTTGCCTCCATCGGGCCGACTCAGCGCCGGCGTGACCGTAGTCCCGCTTGCTACGGTGTGGGGCCTGGAGGACCTCGGTGGGCCGCCTCGTGCGCTCCTCGACTTCGTCTCGGGTATCTACACGCTCACGAGCCTCATCACGTTCCAGTGGGAGGCGCTCGTCGACTCGGCACGGCACCTGATCCTGCCGGTCATCGCGCTCGCCACGATCCCGATGGCCATCATCGCGCGCATCACGCGCTCCAGCCTGCTCGACGTCATGGGTAGTGACTACGTGCGGACGGCACGAGCCAAAGGCTTGGCCAACCGCCCGGTCGTGATGCGACACGCCTTCCGTAACGCCGTCCTGCCCGTCGTGACCATCATCGGTCTGCAGATCGGCATCCTCTTTGCCGGGGCGATCCTGACCGAGACCGTGTTCAGCCTGTCGGGCGTGGGTCGGACAGTATTCGAGGCCATCACCGGCCGGGACTACGTGGTCATCCAGGGCTTTACGCTCATCATCGCCATCGGCGTACTCGTGGTGAACCTCATCGTGGACGTCTCCTACGCCTACCTCGACCCCCGGGTCCGACTCAGCTGATGACGAACGAACCAGTCTCCGTCACGGCCGAAGGCCTCGGCGACCTCGTCGCACACCGGGCCAAGACTCGTCGAGCCGGCCCACTTCGGGACACCCTCGGCAGCGTTCTGCGGCAGCGCTCTGCGATCATGGGGCTCTCGATCCTGGGCGTACTCCTCTTCGCCGCCATCTTCGCCGACGTCATCGCTCCCTACCCGCCCGAGCAGGTGCTGCTCGGCGAGGTGGAGGGCATCTCGCGCCGCTCGTCCCCCTGCATCCATGCCCTCGGTTGCCCGACCGATCAGCCCGAGTTCATCATGGGTACCGACGGCAACTTCCGGGATGTCTTCAGCCGCGTGGTGTTCGGCGCGCGGGTCTCGCTGTTCATCGGCTTCTTCACGGTGACCTTCGCGATCCTCGTGGGCGCATTCTTCGGCGCCGTGGCGGGCTACGTGGGGGGCTGGAGCGACAACGGGATCATGCGTTTCATGGACCTGTTCCTGGTCTTCCCGGCACTGCTGCTTGCGATCGCCATCGTCACCGTGCTGGGGCAGGGTCTCATCAACGCCATGCTAGCCATCGTCATCGTGAGCATCCCCATCTATTCCCGGATCATGCGATCCACGGTCATCACCGTGCGTGAATCGGACTACGTGACGGCCTCACGGGCGCTCGGCGAATCGCCCAGGGGCCTGCTATTCCGGCGTGTCGTCCCCAACTCCATCACGCCCATCATCGTGGCCGGCACGCTGGGCATCGCGACCGCCATCCTGGAGGTTGCCGCCCTGTCGTTCCTGGGCATCGGCGCCCAGCCACCACTGGCCGAGTGGGGCTCCATGATCGGGCTGGAGCGCAACCAGCTCTTCTCCGCGCCGCACCTCATCCTCTTCCCGGGTATCGCCCTGGCGCTCACGGTGCTCGGTTTCAACCTCCTTGGCGACGGTCTGCGCGACGCCATGGACCCGCGATTGAACAACTGATGGCCGAGAACACCGCTGAGCCGATCCTCAAGGTGCGCGGTCTGGAGACCTCTTTCGACACTCGTCACGGCCTGGTGCGCGCCGTGACGGGAGTCGATTTCGACGTGCACCAGGGCGAGATCGTGGGGCTGGTCGGGGAATCCGGTTGCGGCAAGTCCGTGACCTCGCTCTCCATCCTCGGACTCGTGGCCAAGCCGGGCCGCGTGGACGCAGGTGAAGCGGTGTTCGAGGGCCGAGACCTGCTGCAGCTCCCTGATTCTGAGCTACGTAGCCTCCGCGGCAACCGCATCGCCATGATCTTCCAGCAGCCGCAGTCCTCGCTCAATCCGGTCATGGACGTCGGCTACCAGATCGGCGAGGTCCTGGAGCTGCACCGGAACATGAAGGAGAAAGCGGCACGAGATCGAGCCCTGGAGCTCATGCGCATGGTCGGCATCCCGGACCCGGAGCGTCGATTGAAGGCGTACCCACACGAGATGTCCGGGGGCATGGCTCAGCGCGTGATGATCGCGATGGCGCTGGCGTGCGAGCCCGATCTGCTCATCGCCGACGAGCCCACGACCGCGCTCGACGTCACCATCCAGGCCCAGATCCTGGAACTCATGAAGACCCTCCAGCAGGAGACCGGCACGTCGATCATCCTCATCACGCACGACCTGGGTGTCGTGGCCGAGATGTGCGACCGCGTCGCCGTCATGTACGCGGGGGAGATCGTCGAGCACACCGACGTGCGCTCCTTGTTCGGTGCTCCGCAGCATCCCTACACCCAGGGCCTCATCGGCGCCGTCCCGGTCCCGGGGGAAGTTCGTGACGAGCTGGCCACGATCCCCGGCTCGGTCCCGAACCTCATCGACCTGCCAGCAGGCTGTCGCTTCGCGCCGCGCTGCCAGGCTCGTCTCGACCACGGCAACGTGCTTGCACCGGAGCACCATCCCGAGCTGCGCCCTATCTCGGACGGACACGACGTGCGCTGCTGGCTCTATCACATGACCGACGGGAGCCGACGTCCTGATCCCGACAAGTACCCGGACGCGATCGGATGATGACCAGCGTGAGCGCCGCAGCTGCCGCCCCCGAAGCGACCGACGATCTCGTACGGGTCGAGGGCCTCTACAAGTCCTTCCCCATCAAGGGCGGCATCCTGCAGCGCACCGTTGCGGAGGTGCGTGCGGTCGACGGTGTGGATCTGGTCATCCGCCGTGGCGAGACGGTCGGGCTCGTCGGCGAGTCGGGCTGTGGCAAGACGACCGTGGGCCGGCTCATCCTTCGCCTGATCGAGCCCTCGGGCGGGAAGATCTTCTTCGATGGTCGAGACATCACTGCTCTCAGCGGCGGGGCGTTGCGGCCCTTCCGCAGGCGAATGCAGATCGTGTTCCAGGATCCCTTCTCCTCGCTGGACCCGCGCCAGCCCATCGGAGACAGCATCGGCGAGGGTCTCCGCATCCATGGCATCGGCACAGGTGAGGAGCGACAGGCCAAGGTGGCGCGGATGATGGACCTCGTCGGCCTGCAGGCCTATCAGGCTCGGCGCTATCCGCACGAGTTCTCAGGCGGCCAGCGCCAGCGGATCGGCATCGCCCGTGCCCTGGTCATGGAGCCCGATCTCATCGTCTGCGACGAGCCGGTATCGGCGCTGGATGTCTCGATCCAAGCACAGGTGCTGAACCTGCTCAAGTCGCTCCAGAAGGAGTTCGGGCTGACCTACCTGTTCATCGCCCACAACCTCGGCGTAGTCGAACATATCAGCGACCGCGTGGCGGTGATGTACCTGGGTCGCGTGGCCGAGCTCACCAACCGCGAGCAGCTCTACCGCGACCCACGCCACCCCTACACGATGGCGCTGATGTCCGCGATCCCCCTGCCCGACCCGACGTTGAGACGCAAGCGCATCATCCTCACTGGCGACGTGCCCAGCCCGGTCAATCCGCCCGAGGGCTGCAACTTCCATCCGCGCTGCTGGCTGCGTCACCAGCTCGACCAGCCAGAGGTCTGCGCGACCGACATCCCGCAGCTGATCGATCCCACGCCCGACGATGGCGAGGAGCAACAGGTGGCCTGCCACTTCCGCGAGACGAGCGCCATCGAGCTGGAGAAGGCCTCCCGGGTGGAGGAGGTCGTCAGCTAGGACGACCAGGGATATCGATGCCGGTCGTGTACCGATGGGCACGCTTGGAACCCAGGGGCCCGGAGTTGCTGTCTGTTCGTGACCGCATCGCCGAGGCCGGTTGCCGAGTGGTCGTCGAGACCGGCTCCTGAACGCCACGACGAAGCCGTCACGCTCATGCGGTCTCGGCCGACGAGAGCGCGGAGCGATGCCCGCTTCCCGGTCTTCGAGATGCACGCCGGCGTCAGTCGATCCGGCATTCGCCGACGCGATGGCCCAGCGACTCGATGTCGACGATCCCCATGGGCCCCGGAGCCGCGGAGCGAAGGCCTGATCCCGCTTGCGCTTGCCGACTCGACTGCCGTACCATCCCGGCCTCGTGACGCCGAGGCGGCCATGTTCCACCACCGGGGGAACAGGGAGGGATGCCATGACATCCACCATCCACGCCCCCGCCCGAACGAGGCTTCGCCGACCACCTGGACGCGCATCCATACGTCACCGTCTCGGCGATGACACCGGTCGAGATCGGCGGCTACAGCGGGGTCCAGGTGGACATGCGCTCGAGCGTGCCGGCGGAGAGCGAGCCGCCCTGGGCCTGGCTCTGGACGCTGCCCGTGGTGGGTGACTTCCATCTCAATGACGACGAGGACGCCCGTTTCATCGCGCTCGACGTGGACGACCACGTCACGGTCATGGCGGCCGAAGCCTTCACCGGCCCGGACCCGGAGAACCCCGAGGTCGACTGGGACGGCTTCCTGGAGAAGCTGTCGGCACTGACCGACTCCATGGTCATCGCACCGGCCTGATTCGGGACCCACCGGCCGGGTTACCCTCGAAGTGACAGGCCGCGCCCCACCCGGACGCGATGCGCGTTCCGCCTCCGGCGGCTGGGATCAGGCTGCGGCCTCGTCGGGTTCATCGCTGAGGTTGACGTGGTGGGCGGCGTGCTCGGTCGCCTCGGGCGAGATCCTGTCGGTGAAGTGACAGGCGGCCAGGTGGCCTCCGCCGATGTCCTGGAGTGGCGGATCGACCGTCTCGCAGATCTCAGGGTCGTCGAGTTGCTCGCGCAACCAGCAGCGGGTCCGGAAGCGACACCCCGAGGGCGGGGCGGCCGGACTGGGGACATCGCCTCTGAGCACGATGCGACGAGCGCGCCGGCGGGGGTCGGGCTCCGGCACCGCTGACAGAAGCGCGATCGAGTAGGGATGCTGGGGCCCGTCGTACAACCCGCCCACCGCCGCCAGCTCGACGATCTTGCCCAGGTACATGACCGCCACCCGGTCGCTGATGTACTGGACCACCGAGAGGTTGTGGGCGATGAACAGGTAGGTCAGGCCGAATTCCGAGCGCAGGTCCAGCAGCAGGTTCAGGATCTGCGACTGGATCGACACGTCCAGGGCCGAGACCGGCTCGTCGCAGACCACGAACTCCGGGCCCAGCACCAGGGCACGGGCGATGCCGATGCGTTGACGCTGGCCGCCACTGAATTCGTGCGGGTAGCGACGAGCGTAGTCACGGCGCAGTCCCACGAACTCGAGGTAGTCGCCGACGCGGGCGTCGCGAACGCTGCGCTTGCCCCAGCCGTTCTCTTGGTCGGCCTGAGCGACCAGACCCTCGCCGACGATGTCGCTGATGGGCATCCGGGGGTTCAGCGAGCCCACTGGATCCTGGAAGATGATCTGCATGCGCCGGCGCAGACGCTTGAGGTCGTCACCCTTCTTGGCGAAGATGTCCTCCCCGTCGATGCGCGCTGCGCCAGAGGTCGGTGGCAGGAGCCGGATGAGGGTACGGCCCAGCGTCGACTTGCCGCAGCCGGACTCACCGACCAAGCCCAGGACCTCGCCCCTGGCGACGTCGAAGCTGACCCCATCGACGGCCTGGACATCGCCGATGTGCCGACGCAGCAGGCCACCGGTGATGGGGAAGTACTTGACGAGATCCTGCACCTCGATGAGCTTCCTCGCGGCATCGGGAACTGGACGTGCGCCACCTTCGGCGGCGACGCCCGGCTGCGACTTGGGGGCCGTGTCGGTCAACGCGGAACCTCCTGGTGCTTCCAGCAGGCCACGGTGCGGCCATCGGCATCGCCCAGGACCGGGTCATGTTCGTCGCAGGCCTCGAAACGATACGGGCAGCGCGGCGCGAAATTGCAGCCGCTGGGCATGTTGAAGGGGTTGGGCACGGTGCCATGGATGACGTTGAGCCGCTTGCCCCGCGAGGCTCGGCTTGGGATGGAGGCAAGCAGGCCCTCGGAGTACGGGTGCTTGGGATCGAGCAGGACCTCTTCAGCGGTCCCGCGTTCGACGACCCGGCCGGCGTACATGACGATGACCTCGTCGACCATCTCAGCGACCACGCCCAGGTCGTGCGTGATCAGCATCAACGCCGCCCCGGTCTCCTCCTGGATCTCCCGCACCAGCTCGAGGATCTGCGCCTGGATGGTCACGTCCAGGGCCGTGGTGGGCTCGTCCGCGATGAGCAGCTTCGGCTCACAGGACAGGGCCATGGCGATCATCACGCGCTGCCGCATCCCGCCCGACAACTCGTGTGGATACTGGCGCGCGCGGCGCTCCGGGGAGGCGATGCCGACCCGGCGCAGGTTGTCGACAGCACGGTCCTGCGCCTCTTGCTTGCTGACCGGGAAGTGCAGCCGGATCGCTTCTGCGATCTGGTCCCCGACCCGGAAGACCGGGTTGAGGCTGGTCATCGGCTCCTGGAAGATCATGGCGATGTCGTTGCCACGCAATCTGCGCATGTCGTCCTCGGGCAGCGCCAGCAGGTCGCGACCGTCGAAGAGGATCTGACCGCTGGCGATCTCCGCGGGTGGGATATCCAGCAGGCGCATGATGGTGAGCGCCGTGACCGACTTGCCGCAGCCGGATTCACCGACTACACCGAGGGTCTCACCACGCGCGATCGAGAAGTCGACGCCGTCGACCGCCTTGACCGTGCCGTCCATGACGTGGAAGTGCGTACGAAGGTCGCGCACCTGCAGGATGTCGTCGGAGCCGGCCGTCTGCTCGGGCTCTGCCTGCGGCGACACGCTGGCGGTCGCCTCGCTCGTGCTCACCGGCCTACTCCTTGGATCGCGGGTCGAGGGCATCGCGGAGTCCGTCGCCCATGAAGTTGACGGCGATCACCGTGAGGGCGATGGCCATGCCGGGGAAGAGCGCCCACCACCAGTTGCCCAGCGAAAGCGCGTTCTGGGCGTTCGAGAGTGCGTTGCCCCAGCTGACTTCGGTCTCCTTGATACCGAAGTTGAGGAACGAGACGAAGGCCTCCAGGATGATGTTCGAGGCCATCAGCAGGGTCATGGCCACGATGACCGGGCCCATGGCATTGGGGAGGACGTGTCGGAATGCTGTCCGCGCCGGACTGACACCGACGGCTCGAGCGGCATCGACGAAGTCTGTCTCGCGCAAGGTCAGGAACTGCGCGCGGACCAGGCGGGCGATGAGGGGCCAGGTCAAGAGTCCGAAGATGACCGTGATGGCCCAGACATCGCCGCCACCGAGGAACTCCGCGGCGACGAGGATGACGAAGAGGAAGGGGATCGCGAACAGGACGTCGACGAGGCGCATGAGGACGTTGTCCACCTTGCCTCCGGCGAAGCCCGCGGTGGCGCCGATGATGACGCCCACGAAGCCGGCGATGAGCATGGACCCGAGGCCGACGAAGATGGAGATGCGCGCGCCGTTCACGGTCATGGCGAATACATCGCGCCCGTCGCTCGCGGTCCCGAAGAGGTGCTCGATACTGGGCGAGTCACCGCCCGGCGATAGGGCTCCGGGGTAGTTGATAGGGTCGAAGGGCGCCAGGATCGGGCCGAAGATCGCGACGAACAACATCGTCGCGAAGATGACCGCACCGACCAGGGCCAGCTTGTGCCGCTTGTAGCGGCGCCAGGCCAGCTGCCACTGGCTCAGCGACTCGAGAGCGACCTCGTTGTCCGCGGACGCGACTTCGGGGTCGAGCTTGTGCGCTGGGATCCCCGTCGCGGCGACTTGGCTGTCGGTCTTGGCCGATTCGTCGACTGACATCACGTGCCTTTAGTAGCGGATCCGGGGATCGGCGAACGCATAGATCATGTCGGCCACGATGTTCATGATCACCACGAGCATCGAGGTGATCAGCAGGATGCCCATGAGCAGGAAGTAGTCACGGTTGTTGACGCCCTCGATGTAGAGGCGCCCCATGCCGGGCCAGGAGAAGATGGTCTCGGTGACCACCGCTCCTGAGAAGAGGAAGGCGATCTGCAGCGACACCGACGTGATGATGGGCAGCAGCGCATTGCGGAACGCATGGGTGAAGACGACCGTGCGTCGTGGCGCGCCCTTGGCCCGAGCGGTGCGGACATAGTCCTGGCTCAGCGTGTCCAGCATGGATGAGCGGACGAAGCGGCTGTCCGCGGCGATGCTCACCGCCACCAGCGTGACCACGGGCAGGAACAGGTGGCGCGCGATGTCAAGGAGGTTGGGGACAGGCTCCGCCCAGAATCCGGTCCAGTAGGCGGGCGTGTTGAAGGCCCCCGGCGCCTCTCGCGCATCGACGATGCCCTGCGATGGGAACCAGTGCAGGGTGACGGCGAAGAAGTAGATGAGGATCAGTCCTAACCAGAACGTGGGGAGCGAGTAGAAGACGTAGCTGAAGAAGGTCACGCTCTGGTCGAAGAGCGAATACCGTTTGACGGCCGCGATGACGCCCAGGACGATGGCGATGCTGACCCAGATGACGAACGCCGTGCCCATCAGCACCAAGGTGGCAGGCACCCGCTCGAAGATCATGTCCAACACGGGTCTGCCCGAGTTGATGGAGTACCCGAAGTCGCCGTGCAGGACGCCGTTGTCCCCACCTCCGAGGAACTGGGGCAGGAAGTTGGGCATGCCCTGCTCGGAGAAGAAGCCGCCGCCTGACTCACAGTTCCAGACTCCCAGCCAGCCGCCGAACTCGCGCAGCGTGGCGCCGGGGTCGTCGCTACGCTCCAGGCACCACCGGGCCAGCCACTGATCGATCTGCTCGGCGCTGATGTGCGGGTTGCGCACGAACGCGGCCTGCGGCCCCCCGGGGCAGCCTGCATCAGCATGAAGCTGATGACCGCGATCACGAAGACCACGGGGATGGCCTGCAGGATCCGGCGGGTCAGGTAGCTAGCCATGCATGGGCTGCTGGTGGTTGAGGGGGAGGTGCATGGGGACGAGGGTCATGGGAGGGCGACCGACACGAGGTGTGGGCGCCTCGGGAGGCGCCCACACGCTGGTGTGTCGACTCAGGTCCTGGTGGACCCGGCCACGACTACTCCTTGACGAACCAGCGCTCCGTGTCCCACGTCGCGCCAGCGGTGCTGGGATTGTACTTCTCGTAGCCACCGACACGGTTGCTCACACCGGTGGTCTCCGCTCGGTAGTAGACCGGGATCTCGGTCACGGTGTCGATGATGGTCTGCTGCACCACCGAGACCGCAGCCTTCTGCTCCTCGGGATCGATGAGCACGGCCAGGGCGTCGAGCGCCTCGTCCATCGCCGCGTCGTTGACACGCGAGTTGTTGTAGCCGTTGGGATTGGCATCCGACGGGATCTGCGAGGAGTGGTAGACGTAGAAGTTGTCGCTGTAGAGGTCACCGGTCATCACCCATGCGAAGAGGGCGATGTCGTAGCTGCCGCGGTAGATCGAGCACTCGGTGTCCGGGGTCGTATCGGCCCAGTCAGCGAAGTAGACGCTGGCGGCATCCTCGGTCTGGATGTCGGAGTTGATACCGACCGCGGCGAGGTCCTGGGCGACGCGACCGAGCGTTGTCAGCCGGGTGGGATTGCCCGAGCTGGTGCACATCTGCAGCCGCAGCTCGTTGCCATCCTTCTCGCGCCTGCCTGAGTCCGGGTTCACCGTCCAGCCGGCCTCGTCAAGGAGCGCCATGGCCATCTCGGGATCGTACTCGGGGCAGGTGATCGGGGTATCGGTCCGCCACCACGAGCCTGGCGGCGACGTGGAGCAGGCCGGTTCGACACCGGCGCCCGGGAAGAGGACCTCGACGATCGAGGCCTTGTCGACGGCGTGCGCGATAGCGGTACGAACGAGCGGATCATCGAGGCCCACATCGACGCTGTCGAAGTTGAGGTCGAGGTGCTCGTATGACCAGACCGAGTCAGAGTCGGCACGACCGATATCAGGGCTGACCTGACTCACGGCCGGGTAGTCGGCCTGCGTCATGTCGAACGCGAGGTCGATCTCACCGTTGAGGAAGGCGGTGATCATGCCGTCCTTGGAACCGAAGAAGCGATAGCGGAGGCCGTCGAGATAGGGGCCGTCGTTGACGACGTACTCGGGATTGGGCACGTAGTCGATACCCTCACCACTGGACCCGGTGATCATGAAGGGGCCGTTGGCGGGGATCTCCGGCAGGACCGGCGAACCGACGACGGCGGTCGTGGTGACTTCCTCGTAGGGGATGTCTGCCCAGAACTGCGGCGGGATGACGGCGTAGGAGGCGAGCCAGTCACGCCAGGCAGCGTACGGCTGGCGCCAGGTAACGGTCGCGCTGAGGCCATCCTCCGCGATCTCGTAGGAGGCGACGAGCTGGTTCTCAGGCGCATACAGGGTCTCGATGTCTTCGATGGCCGGATCGACCAGCGGCACCATCGAGGCGCAACGGCCGCAGCCGACACCGGACTTGAGCATCTCGGCGGCCCACTCGAGGTTCCACTTGTGATCGTTCAGCGTGAGGGGCATCCCGTCGGACCACTTCAGATCAGGCTTGAGCTTCAGATTGAGCGCGAAGCTGCCGTCGTCGTTGATCACCAGTCCGCCGTTCTCGACGGATGGGACCTCGGACAGAAGCTCTGGGATGTACTCGCCATCGTTGTTGACGTCGAGCAACGCGACCCAGCTCGGGTAGATGGCCTGGAAGTTGGTGACCGTGTTGGTCATGTGCGGGTTGAGCTGGCTGGCTGCCTGCCAGTCGCCATAGACGATGGTGCCGCCTGGCTGTGGCTCATCCTGGGCGGCGGCGGGCGCAGCAGCGAACGCCGTGGCCGCCAGCACCAGCGCGGCGCCGAGCGCAAACGTGCGTCGAGTCGATGGACTCATAGAAGAGGCTCCTCCTCTTTGCGGACGTCCGCGCCTTGGTGGTGCGGATCGCATCTGTCTCCCGTCTGCCGCCACTCCTCATTCTGTGCACGCAGGCGCACGTCTCCCACAGAGGGGCCACAGGCAGTTTGATTGTATAGAGCCCTTCCAGGAGGTTCTACCACAGGGCCATAGGTCGCCGGCTGACGCGACCATAGGCCCCCGGAGGTCAGGAGTCTGTGAGGGGCCGCAGTGACCAGGCCGAGACGTCCCAGTCGTAGCGGGAGCCGGCCGGGTCCACCGGGCCATCGGGTCCGACCACACGTTCGGAGATCGCACTGGTGGCCGAGTCGTACCACAACGGCCAGTAGGGGATGAGCGTCTCCAGCTCCTCCTGGACGAGTCCGTAGGCCTCGGTGCGTGCGTCTTGGTCCATCGTCTCACGGGCCTCGGCCACGTAATGGTCGACGAGCTCGGAGGTGAAGCCGCTGGGGTTCTCATCGGCCATGTTGTCTGCGCTGGTGATGCGCGAGGACTCGAATGCGCGCACGGCGCTATCGGGATCGGGCCCCAGCCAGCGAGACCACATGATGGTGTCGAAGTCGTTGGGGTGCTGAAGCTGGCTGAGCATGGTGTCCCCGGTGAGGTCTAGCTCGTCCACGATGAGCTCGATGCCGCATTCGGCCAGTTGCTCCGCGGCCTGGTTGGCGAAGGTGAAGAGGTCGACGCTGGTGGGGCGCACGGCGATGGTGGTGGACAGGCGCGTGCCGTCCTCGCGCACGCGCACCCCGTCGGTGGCCATGCGCCAGCCGGCTCGCTCCAGGCGCTCGTTGGCGGCAGCCGGGTCACGCTCGGTTCGTCCGGACTCGGGCAGGGCCCAGGAGGTAGCGGTGAAGGGCGTGTCCGCGAGGTGGCGCTCCTCGTCGAGCGCGGTGGCCAGCCCTTGGCGGTCGATGCACTGCACGAACGCACGCCTGGTCTCGATGTCGAAGTAGACCCGGTCCGGGCGGACGTTGAAGAGCACACCGAACTGGGTGTCGATGGGATGCGAAGCCGCGCGGAATCCGGGCGAGGCATCGATGACCTCCGCCTGGTCGTCGGTGACCTCCAGGATCCAGTCGGCCTCGCCGGTAAGCAGCCGGGTCGTGGCCAGCGCGTCGTTGCGCTCGATGCGCACCTCCATGCGGGCGATCTTGGGTGCGCTACGGGTGTGCTGGGGGTTGGCCCGCAGCACGTAGGTCCCGTCATCTTCGATGCGCACCAGGCGATAGGGTCCGCCCCCGAAGGGCTCGACCGTGGCATCGAGCAGTCCCAGCGCGGCCGAGGACTTGTCCACACCGGCGCTGTCGAACACCTGCGCCAGTGCCTCCAGCCGTCGCAGCAGGTCGCCCAGGTAGGCGTCCTCGTCGAAGAGGCCCGTCTCGTCGATGTAGGGCGCCTGCAGCGGCAGGTCGATACGCGCGCGCTGGAAGATCTGCTCCAGCCGGTCGCGGTGGTCGCGCAGCAGGCACCCGTCGGGGGGTTCCGCATCAAGACACGCGTCGCGCAGGGTCTGGTCGGTGATGTCGGTGATGATGCGATCGGGCCGGGCCTCGTTGAGCCGCCCGGCCGCGTCGACGAGCTCCTTGGTGGCCTTCCTCACGTCTTCTTCGGAGAGGATGGGCAGCCGCCCCAGGACCTCGGAGAGGAACGGCGCGTGCGGCTTGGACAGGGTCAGCGTGACCTCGTTGTCGTTGCGCTCCATGCTCACGAGGTGATCGCGCACGGTCTCGCACAGCGTGCGCCCCAGGGGGCACGAGGGCGAGGAGGCCATGCGCAGCGAGTACATCACATCGTCGGCCTTGACCTTCTCGCCGCTGTGGAAGAAGGCGTCTTGTTTGATGGTGATCTTCCAGGTCAGGCCGTCCTTGCTGATCTCGGGCAGGCCCTTGGCCAGCTCGGGCACCGGCTGCATCCGTTCGTCCAGGCGGTAGAGCGGGTCGTAGAGCACGTCCACCAGCAGAGCTTCGGTGGCGTTGAGGTTGTCACCCGGCAGCAGGCGCGTGGGGTGCTCGGGCGCCATCACGACCAGGGTGCCTGCCGAGCGCGCCTGCGGTGTCGGCGTAGGCTCGGGCGTGGTCGTAGCCACGGGGTCGGAGGTCGGAAGTAGGCTGGGCGATCCCGTCGGCGTCGGGTCCGACAGACAGGCCCCGGCCACGAAGAGACCGGCCAAGGCCAGGGCCGGCAGCCGCAGCCGGCGCACGAGGCTCACTGCGGGCACGGAGTCTCGGCACCGGTCATGGGCTCCCAGCGCAGGTCGGGCTTGCGGGCGGCAGTGGTCTCGTCGAGGCGCCGCACCGGCGCGTCGTGCGGTGCCGAGGTCAGCAGCTCGGGATCCTCGTGCGCCTCGCGGGCCACGGCGATGAGCGCATCGGCGAAGGCATCGAGCGTCTCGAGCGACTCGGTCTCGGTGGGCTCGATGAGCAGGCACTCATCGACGATGAGCGGGAAGTAGATCGTCGGCGGGTGGTAGCCGTGGTCGATGAGGCGCTTGGCGATGTCATACGTGCGCACCCCGGTCGCGGCCTTGATGGCCGAGGCCGAAGCCACGAACTCGTGCTTGCAGGGACCGTCGAACGGCAGCTCATAGGCCTCCCCCACCCGCAGGCGCAGGTAGTTGGCGGCCAGCACCGCGTCCTCGCTCACCTCGCGCAGACCGGGCCCGCCATGGGCGCGGATGTAGGCGTAGGCGCGGACGAGGACACCGACGCTGCCGCCGTAGGCGCGCACACGGCCGACGCTCTCCGGTCGCTCGCCGGGGCGTTCGAGACGGAAGGCGCCGTCGTCCTCGCGCACGACCAGCGGCCCAGGCAGGTACGGAGCCAGGCGCTCGGCCACGGCGATGGGCCCGGCCCCCGGTCCGCCACCGCCGTGGGGCGTGGAGAACGTCTTGTGCAGGTTGAAGTGCATGACGTCGAAGCCGGCCTGACCGGGGCGGAAGTGGCCCAGCACCGCGTTCATGTTGGCGCCGTCCATGTAGGCCAGCGCGCCGGCGGCGTGCACCGCCTCGAGCAGCTCGAGGACGTGGTGCTCGAAGAGGCCCAGCGTGGAGGGATTGGTCAGCATCACCGCCGCGGTCCGCGGTCCCAGCGCCGCGCGCAGGGCCTCGATGTCCACCAGGCCCTCGGACGTGGAGGTGATGGTGATGGTGCGGAACCCGGCCATCGAAGCGGTCGCCGGGTTGGTGCCGTGCGAAGAGTCGGGCACGATGACCTCGTCGCGCTCGAGATCGCCACGGGCACGGTGATAGGCGCGGATGACGAGGATGCCGGTGAGTTCCCCCTGGGCACCCGCGGCCGGCTGCAGCGAGACCGCGGGGAAGCCACCGATCTCGCCCAGCTGCCGCTGCAGCGTCCACATCAGCTCCAGGCTCCCCTGCGCGAGTGCATCGGGCACCAGCGGATGCAGGCGGGCGAAGCCGGGCAGGCGGGCGGCCCACTCGTTGATCTTGGGGTTGTATTTCATGGTGCACGAGCCCAACGGGTAGATGCCGCTGTCGACCGAGTAGTTGAGGTGGGAGAGGCGCACGAAGTGGTGGACGACGGTGGGCTCGTCGATCTCGGGCAGGCCGGCCGGGCTGGCACGGCGGTGCTCGGGGGGCACGCCCTCCAAGGCGTGGGCGGGGGCATGCGGCACCTTGAACGAGGAGCGGCCCGGTGCAGACAGCTCCGCCAGCGTGGGCTGCAGGTCTGGTCCCACCGCCGAACGGCGGGCGTTCTCCGGCACCAGGATGGGGCGGGGCCGGTTGGTCTCGAGGTTCGGCGCGCTCATGCCACCGCCTCCCCCAGCGCGGCGGCCAGGCGGCCGATGTCTTCGTCGGTGGTGAGCTCGGTGGCGCACACCAGCAGGGCCTCGCGCAACTCGGGGTCGTGGGCATACCAGCGCCGCAGCTCCAGGCCCGCCAGCAGCCCCTCGTCGAGCAGGCGCGCATGGACGGCGGCGGCCCCGGGTACACGGATGGCGAACTCGTTGAGATAGGGCGCGTCGTGGACGCGCGCGATACCGACAGCCGCGAGGGCGCCTTCCAGCCTGCGCGCGGCGGCCGCGCCCCGAGGCGGCCACGTCGCGCAAGCCATGGGGGCCCAGCGTGGCCAGGTAGGTCGTGGCCGCGAGGGCGCAGAGGGCCTGGTTGGTGCAGATGTTGGAGGCGGCCTTGTCGCGTCGGATGTCCTGTTCGCGGGCGCGCAGCGTCATCACGAACGCGCGGCGACCCTCGATATCGGTGGTGCGACCCACCAGCCGACCGGGGATCTGTCGCAGCGAGCGCCCCGTCGCAGGCGAGCAGGCCGAGGTAGGGACCGCCGAACTGGGGGGCGATGCCCAGCGGCTGTCCCTCCCCCGCCGCGATGTCGGCGCCGTATTCGCCCGGCGGCGCCAGCACCGACAGCGAGACCGGCTCGACCACGGCCACGAAGAGCGCCCCCGCGGCATGGGTCAGCTCCGCCGCATGCGCCATCGGCTCCAGCAGTCCGAAGGCGTTGGGCTGGCCCAGGACCACGCCCGCCACCGGTCGCTCATCGTCGGCCAGCTCGGTCTCCAGCGCGGCCAGGTCGGTGGTGCCGTCAGGGAGCGTGGGCAGCTCCTCGAGCTCGAGGGTGCCGGCGCTGAAGTAGGTCCGCGCCGTCTCGACGTAGTGGCGGTGGACGGCGCGACTGATGAGCACGCGCTCACGCCGGGTGGCGCGGACGGTCATCAGCGCCGCCTCGGCCGTGGCCGAGGCGCCGTCGTAGTGGGAGGCGGAGACGACCGGCAGGCCCGCCAGCTCGGCGATGAGCGACTGGAACTCGTAGATGGTCTGGAGCGTGCCCTGGCTGATCTCCGGCTGGTAGGGCGTGTAGGCGGTGTAGAACTCGCCGCGCGAGAGCACCGCGTCGACCGCGGCCGGGATGTGGTGCTGGTACACGCCGGCACCGAGGAACGAGACGAGGTCGGCGCGGTTGCGCCCGGCCAGGGCCGCCAGCTCGCGGCTGAGGGTCAGCTCCGAGACCGGATCGGCCAGGTCCAGGCCGTCGGCGCGCACGGCTGGGGGGATATCGTCGAACAGCTGCTCGACCGACTCGAGGCCGAGCGCGGCCAGCATCTGCGCGCGCGTGTCAGGGGTGTGGGGGCCGTAGACCATGCCGTCAGTCGCCGATCATCCGGCCATAGGCAGCGGCATCCAGCAGCCCCTCGGCCGAGCCCGCGTCGTCGAGGCGCAGGCGCACCATCCAGCCGCCCTCGTAGGGCTCGCTGTTGACCAGCTCGGGCTCCTCGGCCAGGGCCTCGTTGACGGCGATGACCTCGCCCGCCACCGGGGCCAGCAGGTCGCTGGCGGTCTTGACCGACTCGATGACCCCGAAGGTCTCGTCCCCGGCCAGCTTGCGCCCGACCTCGGGCAGCTCCACGAAGACGACGTCCCCGAGCTCGTCGGCAGCGTAGGCGGTGATGCCGACCACGGCCTCGTCACCCTCGATGCGCAGCCACTCGTGATCCTTGGAGTAGCGCAGCGTCCCGGGTACTTCCACGTCAGATCCTCCAGCGGTCAACGACAGCCCGTCTGAACTCCCCCGGCGGGCGCTGGGGTCGGGCTCATCGGCCCGTGCGGCGATAGAACGGCAATGGCACGACCTCGGCAGGCACGGCAGCTCCGCGGACGGCGACGTCGAGCATGGTACCCGGGGCTGCATCTTTGGGCGGGACATAGGCCATGGCGATGGCCTGGCCCAGCGTCGGCGACTGGCTGCCGCTGGTGACGACACCGACCGGATCGTCCGCAGCGGGGTGCATGACCGCGTAGCCGTGCCGGGCGATCCCGCGGTCACGCAGGACCAGGCCGACGAGCTGCCGGGCAGGGTTGCCCGCGCTCACCATGAGCGCCTCGCGGCCGACGAACTCGTGGTCCGACTGCACGGCCCAGCCCAACCCGGCTTCGTACGGCGTGGTCGAGCGGTCGAGCTCGTTGCCGTAGAGGGGCATGCCGGCTTCGAGGCGCAGCGTGTCCCGGGCGCCCAGTCCGCAGGGCACGAGACCGGCCGTTGCGCCGGCCTCGAGCAGCGCCACCCACAGCCCGGGGGCGTCGGCCCAGGGCACGAAGAGCTCGAAGCCATCCTCGCCGGTGTAGCCCGTGCGGGCCACGAGCGCGGGCAGGCCGGCCACGGTCGCTTCCGCGGCAGCGTAGTTGCGCAGCGTCGTGAGGTCGCAGTCGGTGAGCGGGGCCAGGACCTCCGCGGCGGCCGGTCCCTGGATGGCGACCAGCGAGGTCGACAGTGTCTCGTCGCCGAGGCTCGCCTGGTACCCCTCGAGGCGGTCGCGCAAGGTCCCGGCCACGATATCGGTGTTCGATGCGTTGGGTACGACCAGGAACGCTTCGTCGGCGAGGCGGTAGACGATGAGGTCGTCGATGACACCACCCTCCGCGGTGCACAGCAGCGAGTAGCCGGCCCGCCCGTTCGCCAATCGGCCAGGGTCGTTGACCAGGGCGGCCGCCAGCCCAGCCGCTGCGCCCGGACCCTCGATGCGGAGCTCTCCCATGTGTGAGAGGTCGAAGAGTCCGGCTGCGGTCCGCACCGCCTGGTGTTCTTCGATGATCGACCCATAGCGGACCGGCATCTCCCAGCCACCGAACTCGGTGAAGCGGGCCCCGCGGTCAAGGTGGGCGGCGTAGAGGGCGGTCCGGCGCGTGCCCACCGGCCTAGGCCAGGCCGGCCACGGGCAGGGCCCGCGTGAGGATGTCGCGCTCGGTCGGGAAGCGCATCACCGCCTCGGCTTCACCGATCCCGAACCAGCGCACCTCCTCGAACTCGTGGTCGTGGTCGGCGATATCGCCGCCGGTGGGCTCCATGAGGTAGTAGTGCACGGTCTTGTGGATGCGCCGGCCATCCCGCACGAAGCGGTAGTGGATGTCGCCGACGGTCTCGAGGATGCGCACCTCCAGTCCGGTCTCCTCGCGCACCTCGCGCACGGCGGTCTGGGCGGGCGTCTCGTCGCCGTCGGGCGTGCCCTTGGGCAACGACCAGCTCGCACGATCGCGGCGCCGGCGGCCGAGCACGAGCTCGGGGCCGTCCTGGCTGTGTCGGATGACCACGCCGCCGGCCGAGAACGCGCGAGTGATGGGTAGCAGGGATCGACTCCTCGGCCTGGCCACTTCAGCGTGGCCGGGGCACCGCGCGGAACGAGCGAGGGTCTCGGAGCGCCCGGCGAGGGCTGGACCAGTGGATGGAGGCCGGCCGCTGTGCCGCGTCGGCCAGGGCCGGGGCCGGTCCATCGGCAGTCAGGCTGCGCGCGGCGCGACGGAGCGTGCCCACCGGGTCGCGCTGGGCCGCGGCACGCGCCGCCCGCGGGATGCGCGGCTCCATCCGCGAGTGGCCGCGCGCGAGCGGATGTGGTCGGCGGCCGCCGCCCGCGGGCGACACGAATCGCGTCCCTCGGTGTGTCGCACGCATCGATCCGACGCCTCGCTGCATCATGCGATGGTACCGCCTATCCGTCCTCGAGCAGACGCCGTAGCGGCGCAGCTCGAGCTTCATCCAGATCCCCGCGCGCCAGCGCCAACGCCAGCTCCCGCTTGGCCGTGGCCCGGTACATCTCCAGCGCTCCCGGGGCCAACCGCGACATGGCCGCGAGGTGGTCTCGGACGGTACCCACGTCACCGCGCACGAACGGCCCCGTCAAGGCGTCTCCGATACCCATGGACTCGGCGTTGGTTAGAGCCTGGCGGATGAGCGGAACATAGATGGCGAGGGCACCGGCCTCGTCGAGCCCGGCCCCTCGAGCGACCTCGGCCACGCCGTCGAGCAGGCCGATGACGCCGCCTCCGGCCAGCACGGCCGCAGCGTGGTAGGCGGTCTTGCCCGTGGGTGGCAGGCGCACCGGCTGGGCTCCGATGTCCGTGGCCAGCTGGCCCAGCAGCGTCACCAGCTCCTCATCACCCTCGAGCGCGATGGTCGCATCGGGCAGCGCCGCCACGGCCGCCTCCTGGCCGGCGAAGGCGACCATGGGATGGAACGAACCCAGCTGGGTGCCGGCGGCACGGGCCGGTTCGAGGACGTGCGAGTCGAGCGCGCCGGAGGTGTGCACCAGCGCCTGGCCGGCGTACAGCCGCAGCGACGCGGCGACGTCGGCGATGGCGTCATCGGGCACGGTCACGAAGATGAGATCGACCGCGTCGGCGATGGCCGCGCCGACAGGTACCGCAGCCGCGTCCGGGACCAGCTGGCGGAAGCGATCGGCGTGGACCGGATCGCGGGAGGCGATGGCGACCACGGGCCAGCCCGCGCGGGCGAACGCGACACCGAGAGCGCAGGCCACCCTCCCGGCACCGACGAACCCGATACGCGGATGGCCGCTGGGATCGCCGGGCGGATGTGGATGGCTGTGGCCCGGTGCGCCGCCGTGCGTCTCGTTCACGGCTACAGCCTATCGGGCTCGAAAGGCGGTCGTATACTGCGGTCGCATACGAACGACCCGAGGCGGGCACTCCCGTCAGGAGCCGACAGCACGAGCGCGCCCGCCGCGCCGCATTGGAGCTCGCCTCATGGCCTCGATGTCCTCCTCCCCTTCGGCCGACGCCCGCGCCAGGCTCCACCTCGGCGAGCGCGAAGCCGTCATCTACCGGCTCGACGCGGTCAGCGACCGGCTGGCGCAGCTGCCCTTCACGGTCAAGATCCTGCTCGAGAACGTCCTGCGCAACAGCGCCTCTGGCACGGCGACCGCTGCTGACGTGGCCGCGCTCGCCGGCTGGCGGCCCGACAGCGACCCGGACGTCGAGATCCCCTTCATGCCTGGGCGCGTGCTGCTGCAGGACTTCACCGGTGTGCCGGCGGTGGTCGACTTCGCGGCCATGCGCGACGCCATGGAGGAACTGGGCGGTGACCCGGCCCTGGTCAACCCACTGGTGCCGGCCAGCCTGGTCATCGACCACAGCGTCCAGATCGACCGCTTCGGCTCGGCCGACGCCTTCGCCTTCAACGTGGCCCGCGAGTATGAACGCAACGGCGAGCGCTACCAGCTGCTGCGCTGGGCCCAGACCGCGCTGCGCGGGTTCCGCGTCGTCCCGCCCGGCACGGGCATCGTCCACCAGGTCAATCTCGAGTTCCTGGGCGACGTGGTCAGCCTGCGTACCAGCGCCGACGGCGCTGAGCAGGTCGCCTTCCCCGACAGCCTGGTGGGCACCGACTCGCACACCACCATGATCAGCGGGCTGGGCATCCTCGGCTACGGCGTGGGCGGCATCGAGGCCGAGGCGGTCATGCTCGGCCAGCCGCTGTACCAGCCACTGCCCACGGTGGTGGGTGTGCGGCTGCACGGGGCGTTGCCGCAGGGCAGTACCGCCACCGACCTCGTGCTCGTCGTCAGCCAGATGCTGCGAGCTCACGGCGTAGTCGGCAAGTTCGTCGAGTACTACGGTGACGGCCTGGCCTCGCTGGCCCTCGCCGACCGGGCCACCCTGGCCAACATGGCTCCCGAATACGGTGCCACCACCGGCATCTTCCCCATCGACGAAGAGACCCTGGCCTACCTGCGCCTGACCGGCCGTGATGAGCACGTCCCGCTGGTGGAGGCCTACGCCAAAGAGCAGGGCCTGTGGCGTGAACCGGGCGCTGCGCCGGAGTTCGACGAGACCCTCGAGCTCGACCTGGGCTCGGTCGTACCCAGCGTGGCTGGTCCCCGCCGGCCACAGGACCGCATCGTCCTGGGCGACCTGCGTGAGTCGTTCGAGTCCGACTTCCCGCCGCCCGGCGGGAACGGCAACGGCTACACCCGCGTGCCCGTCACCGCCGGCGGGCGCGAGGCCACCATGGCCACCGGTTCGGTCGCCATCGCCGCCATCACCAGCTGCACCAACACCTCCAACCCCAGTGTCATGGTCGGAGCCGGCCTGCTCGCGCGCAACGCGGTCGAGAAGGGGCTCAGCGTGTCGCCGACGGTGAAGACGAGCCTGGCCCCTGGATCGCGCGCGGTCACCGCGTACCTGCGCGGTGCCGGCCTGCTGCCGTCGCTGGAGGCACTCGGCTTCGACGTCGTGGGCTACGGCTGCACCACCTGCATCGGCAACTCCGGGCCACTCGACGCTGCCATCAGCGAGGCCGTCGAGGAGCAGGACCTCATCGTGGCGGCGGTCCTCTCGGGCAACCGCAACTTCGAGGGTCGCATCCATCCCCTGGTCAAGGCCTCCTACCTGGCCTCGCCGCCGCTGGTGGTCGCCTTCGCCCTGGCCGGCCGCGTCAACATCGACCTCGAGACCGAGCCCCTGGGCACCGGTTCCGACGGCGTGCCGGTCTTTCTCGCCGACATCTGGCCCTCCGCCGACGAGATCAGGTCCGCCATCGGCGGGGCCGTCACGCCGGAGCTGTTCCGGAGCACGTATGCCAGCGTCTTCGAGGGCGACGACCGCTGGCGGGCGCTGCCGGTGCCCGAGGGTGATCGCTACGAGTGGGACCCGGCCTCGAGCTACATCGCAGCCCCACCCTTCTTCGCCGGCCTCGAGCCCAAGCCCGGGCCCATCGAGGGCATCAGCGGGGCCCGCGCGCTGGCCGTGCTCGGCGACTCGGTGACCACCGACCACATCTCCCCGGCCGGCGTCATCCCCGCCTGGAGCCCGGCCGGCCAGTGGCTGCAGGAGCACGGTGTCGAGCCCGCGCAGTTCAACTCGTTCGGCGCCCGGCGCGGCCACCACGAGGTGATGATGCGGGGCACCTTCGGCAACATCCGGCTGAAGAACGCGCTGGCCGAGCAGGAGGGCCCGTACACCAGCTTCCAGCCCGGCGGCGAGCCGATGTTCATCTACGACGCAGCCGTGCGCTACGCAGCCGAGGGCACACCGCTGCTCATCATCGCGGGCAAGGAGTACGGCTCGGGCTCCTCCCGCGACTGGGCCGCCAAGGGCACGCGCCTGCTCGGCGTCAGGGCCGTGCTGGCCGAGTCGTTCGAGCGCATCCACCGCTCCAACCTGGTGGGCATGGGCGTGCTGCCACTGCAGTTCCCCCTGGGCCAGGGCGCGGCGTCGCTGGGCCTGACCGGCAGGGAGGCCTTCGACGTGGTCGGGCTTGACGACGACATCGCCCCGCGCTCCACGGTCACGATCATGGCGCACGGCGCCACGGGGGACGTCTCGTTCGAGGCCACGGTCCGCCTCGACGGTGCCATCGAGGTCGACTACTACCGCAACGGCGGCATCCTCCCGACGGTCCTGCGACGGCTGGCGGCCGGGTCGGCCGGGTCGGCCGGGTAGGCCGGGTAGGCCGCGGAGCGTCAGCCGGCGGGGGCCTCTCCGTCCGCGCCGAGGCCCATGACGTAGCCGCCAGTGGTGACCAGATACAGCTCGCCCGCGTCATCCACGCCGAACGAACGCGGCTGGCCCAGCTCCGTCGGCACCCGGCCGACCACGGCCGGGGTAGCCGCTCCCGCCTGCAGCTGCTCAGCCGGCACGGCCCAGATGGTGCCGCTGCAATGGTCCGCGTAGAGGTAGGTGCCGGCAGGCAGCGATCCGGCAGCACCGCGGTAGGCGTAGCCGCCGACGACGGCGCAGTGGCCGGTCTCGCCATCCTCGTGGGCGTAGGCCACGGCGGGTGCGATGTGGTCACCCGGCACGCACTCGTGTCCAGCGACGCAACCCTCTCCCTCCATCACGCTCCAGCCGAAGGATGCCTCGCGCGCTCCCGGCGCCAGCACGTCGATCTCCTCCCACTGGCTCTGGCCCGCGTCACCGATATAGGCATGACCCGTCTCGCGGTCGAGGCTGAAACGCCAGGGATCGCGCAGGCCGATGGCCTGGATCTCCGCCCGCGCGGCAGGGTCGTCGGCGAAGCCATTGTCGGCCGGGGTGGCGTAGGGCCAGCCGTGGTCGACATCCAGGCGCAGCAGCTTGCCCAGCAGGGAGGCGCGGTCCTGGCCGTTGCCGAGCGGGTCGTTGGCGGAGCCGCCATCGCCGATCGCGGCCAGCAGCATGCCCTCGTGGTCGAAGGCGAGCATGCCCGCCTTGTGCGTGGTGAACGGCTGCGGGATGGTCAGCACCGCCCGCTCGGTCGCCTCGAGGGCGCTGTCGTCGTCGGGCACCTGGAACTCGCTGATGACGGTGGCTCCGTCTCCTCGCCGCGAATAGGTGGTGAAGAGGCGCCCGTTCTGGCCGAAGCCCGGATGGAAGGCCAGGCCCAGCAGGCCTCGCTCCTCCTGATACAGGACGCGGTCACGGATGTCGAGGAAGAGCTCGGGCTCCACCTCTCCGTCGGCGCTCAGCCGCAGGATGTGACCGTCCTGCTCGACCACGTATCGGTCGCCCTCCCCGTCGCCCGCCAGCAGGACCGGAGCATCGAAGCCGGCAGCGACGGTCTCGAGGCGGATGGACAGGTCGAGGGGCTCGGCCGGGGACGCATCATCGCCGAAGAGCTGGGCGGCCAGAAGCGCCACGATGCCGATGAGACCGATGACGATGATGGCGGCATTGATGACGACCCCCGAGCCGGGGCCGCTCGACCTCGCCTCGCTCACTCCACGTCGTCGGCCGGCACGACTGTCGGGTCAGCCTCGGGTGACGGCGGCGGTGGCAGGGCAACCTCCAGCTGCTCGCGCAGCACCAGCAACGGCTGTCCGAAGGCATCACTGAAGGTGAGGCCCTCGACATCGCGCTCCCAGCGCGTGATCTCGCCGAAGAGCGCGAAGAGGCGACGCTCCTGCTTGCGGGCATCGCCGGTGCAGGCGGGGCCGATGGGTTCGATCGGTCCGATGAGGATGCGCGTGCCCTCGCTGGTGTACTCACCGTCGAGGAAGCGGCAGCCGCTGCTGCCGGTCACCCCGCCGTCGGCCGCGAGGTCGAGGATGATGGGCACGTCCTCGAGTGGCACCACGGGCTGGCCGTTGGGCCGGGCGTAGCGCTGGGCGACCCAAGTGCCCGTGACGTCGGTGAAGGCGGGACGCTCGAGCACGACGCGGACGTCGCCGTCCCCATCGAGGAGCTCTAGCCCGGTCGCGCTCGCGGTCCAGGTGGTGACCGCCTCCAGCGCCACTGAGAACGCGACCGCCTCCTCGGTGCGCTTGGCACCGCATTCGCCGAAGCCCTTGCTCACGATGCCCAGGCCGATGCGCTCACCCTCGACCGAATAGCCACCGTGGTATTCGCCGCAGCCGGTCTGCCCCTCGAGACGACCCCGCGTCAGCATCGAGAGCGACAGCTCGGAGCCCTTGCGCGGCTCGACCAGGCCCTCGCCCCAGGCATCGTAGGCCTGGACATCCCAGGTGCCCTCCGGCTGGGCCGGGACCGGGATGGCTTCGGGGCTGATGCTCGGGGCGGGCGAGGCGACGCCGGGCTCCTGTGCCAGCACCGCGGCCGTCGAGAGGATGATGGCGGCCAAGGCCACGCCGAGCGTGGTCGACAGGCGGGTCCTGTTCCTCATGTGCATAGCCGTCAGGGTAGCGCCGATGCGTGTGCATGGGGCCAGGCGCTACAGTCGCCCCATGGCCGACGTGTTCGAGCTCGTGCCCAAGGTCGAGCTGCATCTGCACCTCGAGGGAGCGATCCCGCCGGCTGCCCTGTGGGAGCTGGTCGAGGGCTACGGCGATCCGGGGACCCGGTCCCTCGTGGAGATGACGGCACGCTTCGAGTACCGAGACTTTGCCCACTTCATCGAGACCTGGCAGTGGATGCTGCCCTTCATCCGCACCGGCGACGACTGGACCCGGGTGGCCAGGGCGGTGGCTGCCTCGCTGGCCGATCAGCACATCGTCTATGCCGAGGCGTCGATCTCGCCCACCGATTTCCGCCAGCACCAGCTTCCGCTCGCGGAGATCGCGACCAGCGTGCGCCGGGGCCTCGACTCGGTGGCGGGAACCCGCGTGAACCTGCTCGTGGACCTGGTTCGAGACACCGGGCCGGAATGGTGCGGGCGCACCCTCGAGGAGGTCATCGAGGTCGCCGACGAAGCCGGCATCGTGGGCATCACCCTCGGTGGCATGGAGCAGCCCAACCCGCCGTGGCGCTATCGGGACGTCTACCGGCGAGCCGGGGAAGCCGGGCTCGGGCGCAGCGTCCACGCCGGCGAGGCTGCCGGACCAGAGTACGTGTGGTCCGCCCTGCGCGACCTCGGCGTCGACCGCATCGGCCACGGCGTACGCGCGGTGGAGGATCCGGCGCTCGTGGACCACCTCGTTACGCGTGGCGTGCCGCTGGAGGTCTGTCCGACCTCCAACATCCGCACCGGCGTGGTCGCCTCGTGGGCGGAGCACCCGGTCATCGAGCTCGTGGAGCGTGGCGCGCGCGTGACCATCAACAGCGATGACCCCATGTACTTCGAGTGCACGCTGGCAGGTGACCTGCGCCGGGTGGCGAGCCTGACCGAGCTGGACGTCGAACGCCACACGCTCTACGCGGTCGAGGCATCTTTCGCGAGCGAGGCGGTCAAGCGGGACCTGACCGCGACCGTGGCCGGCTGGTGGCGGGCCGATCCGGCGGAGGCGATCTCGTGAGCGATGCGAGCTGGCAGGCGCTGCCCCGTCGTGCCAGGGCGTTCCGCATCGCCCACGTCGCCTGGGGCATCGTCGCCCTGGTGGCGCTGGCCCACGTGTGGGAGTGCGCCATCAAACGCCGCCGCGACCGGCCCCTGTGGGCCTCGATGGCGTTCCTGCTGGTCCAGGGGATGGCCCTGCTGATCGGCCGGGGCGACTGTCCGTTCGGTCCCTTCCAGCGTCGGCTGGGAGATCCTGTCCCGATGTTCGAGCTGGTCCTGCCGCCGCGGGCGGCCAAGGCCGCCATCCCGGTCCTCGCGGTGGTGGCCGTTGCCGGCATCGTGTCGGTCCTCCTCCGGCCCCCACGTCGCGACACGCGCCGGTAGGCTACTCGCCCAGTGACAGGCCGGGTTCGATGGGATCCAGCACCGGCGGCGGCTCGCCTTCGTAGATGTAGCCCTCGAAGACGTACTCGCCCGCGCCCCAGTCAGTGACGTCCACGTACAGCACAAGGATGGCGGAGAGGCCCTCGTAGGCCCCCTCCCCGCTCAACGTCGCCAGCTCGACCCCCATCGGTCCGAACGACTCCGAGGGCATGGCCTCCGGGCTCGCGTCGAAGCCGTGGCCGCCACCGACCCAGGCGCCGTCGGCATCCTCCAGTCGGTAGCTGATGGCGATGACTGATGGCCACACCGACCCTTCGGGGTGCAGGCCCTCACGTGTGTCCATGAGCGTGCGCGTCAACATCCGCGACGGGAGGCGGGGGTCGCTCCAGTCGACGTCACGCTCGCTGAGCAGGAGCAGTCGGTCGACATCGTCCGCCTCGACCGACTCCGGCGGCGGCCCGAAGGACTCGACGATCGTGCCACTGACGTACGACGCGACTGGCGTCTCGCCGTCGGCGGCGGCCGCACCGGCCACGCCGACCATCAAGCCCAGGGCGAAGACACCGATACAGAGGGTGCGCATCTCGAGCTCCTCCAGCTACTACCCCCCATCCCAGTGGGCAACCGTCAAGGGCGCAAGGGTCGGAGGTCACCTTGTGCCTTCAGCCTGAGAGGCAGAGACGAGCACGGCTTCCGCCGCCGGGCTGTTTGACACTTGACCCCGCACCGTCGGGCTGCAGGATTCGGGTATCCGACCAGGGGGGACAACGGATATGGGCCGCTTCGTCACCGCCACGCTGGTCGTGGCGCTCTCGCTCGGACCGGGAGCCACGTTCGCAGTCGAGGACGAGGCACCCGCGACCGGGGCCTTCAGCCGTACGGGTTCGCTCAGCGAAGCACGCTCCTCGTTGGGGGTGTACGGAGCGGTACCACTGGCCGACGGGCGCATCCTCGTGATGAACGGAGGCTGCCACGCCAGGAGCGCTCCGTCGTTGGAGGTCTGGGACCCCGAGACGGGCGAGTTCAGCTTGGCGGGGAGCCTCGCCACGGGCCGCTGCTACTACACGGCGACGCCACTGGAGGACGGTCGGGTACTCATCCTGGGCGGGGGTAGAAGTAACCAAGGCATGAGCCCCAGGGCCCAGTTGTGGGATCCGGAGACGGGAGCGCTCGAGGCCGCAGGCAAGCTGGACCCGCCCCGCGTCGGCCACACGGCCACGCGCCTGCAGGACGGATGGGTCCTCATCGTCGGCGGATCGAGTAGCACCGATACATACCGACCCCTCGCCTCCGCGCAGGTCTGGGATCCGGAGAATGAGCAGTTCAGCCCGACAGGCCCGATGGCGCACCCGCGGTCCGGACACACGGCCACCTTGCTGCCAGACGGTCGCGTCCTCGTGGTCGGTGGAGCGGACGGCGACCAGCGTGGGAGCGCGGAGGTCTGGGATCCGGCCACCGGCACGTTCAGTCCGACCGGCTCGCTCATCCGTCCGCGCTTCGAGGACTTCTCGGCGCTGCCGCTGGTCGATGGACGCGTCCTCATCACCGGACCGGGCCACGACGAACGACCGCTGCTGGACGAGGCCTGGGACCCGGCCACCGGCACGTTCGCCACGACCCCTACGGTCGTCTGGTCGGATTACGAGAGCACGGCCACGGTGCTGCCGGATGGCCGCATCGTGGTCATCGGTGGCGGCGATGAGTTCAATGGGGCGGACGTCTGGGACCCAGCGACGTGGTCGAGCGTGCCGGCGGGTGAGCTCATCCGCTCACGGGGACGGCACGCCGCCGCACTGCTGCAGGACGGCCGCGTCCTAGTGGTAGGTGGCGACGTCGCCGCAGCCGAAGTCTGGGACCCGCACGGGCTGCCGGTGCCGGTGAGCGAGGAGTTCGAACGGGTCGGGCTGCCCTCTGTCTTCGGGAACCGGGTTGGCGACCTCATCGTGCTCGATGACGAGGGCTTCTGCTCCTACCTGCTGGGCGGGATCTGGAACCGCGCCTCGATCGTCCCCAGCGACCTCGTGCTCGGCCAGAGCAGCGACAAGCAGGCCGTGCAGGCCGCCGTCGACGCCAACGCCCAGTTCCCGGCTACCGACGGCGAGATGCTGGAGCGGTGTGCCCAGACGCTCCGCCGGTTCCGAACCGCGGAGCCCGACGCGCTGGCCCCGGAGTGGTCGAAAGACCACCCGGTCGTGCCGCAGGCGTTCGCAAGCCTGGTCACGGACGAAACGACCGGGGACGATGCACGGCCGCGGATGGAGCCCTCCGACCGCACCTCTCTCGAGTTGCAGATGCTCCTCGGCGTTCGCGATGACCTGCAGGGATCGTGCGTGCCCAGGCGCAGTGACCTCCCGACGGGCTCCATCGCGGCCATCCAGTGCACGCCACGAGCGCCCGGCATCGAGCGGGTCCGAATCTATCTGTTCGAGCGTAGGCTCGAACTCATGGACGCCTACTTCGCCAGGCTCGCGCGGGCGGGCGCCACAGTCTCAAGACCGCACTACCCACAGGTGCAGGGGGCCTCTTTCGTGGACAGGACGGGGCGGGCTCACTTCCTCATCCCGAGCGCGCCGAACACCCTGTTCGAGGTCATCGGGAGCGGACGCAACGCAGAACGGGCGCGCCTCTTCGCCCACTTGGGCAACCAGGACCAGCCTGGTGGACCCACGCTCTGCTGCGACGGTGGGAGCCCTGAGAAATGAGGGCGACCGAGCGAAGGAGAACGATCATGCGGCGCACCGTCATCGCGACACTGGTGCTGGCACTCGTTGCGGCTCCCGGAGCTGCGTCCGCCATCGACGACGATGCATCCACGTCCTTGAGCCCGCCCGCCGGGCTCACCTGCCAGGACTACGTGACGAGCGAAGTGGCTAACGATCCCTTCGCCTTCGGGGCGGCGGCAGCGGTCAGTTGCCCCGGGACCGAATCAGAGGGGTTCCCCAGAGTCGACTACCTGACGCTGTTCCGCTTCCCGGACGGGCCGACGATGGGCGAATACTGGGAATTCCGCAGCGACCAGAATCCGAAGCTGCCGAAGCGAGCAGAGGCCTGCGCCGACGGCAACAAGGGCTCCGCCGAATGGGCTCACGGCGACTACTTCTGCTACGTGTCCAAGTCAGGTGGTCACGCATTGCTGCGCTGGACCGACGACCGCACGAACACGTACGGCGTGCTCGACGCTACCGATAGCAGCATCGCGCCGCTGTTCCGGTCGTGGACCAGGCTCCGAGGAGATGGGGCCAAGGCGCACGATCTGGTCGCACCGGCCGAGGTAGCCCCGAGACCCGTCGAGGGGTTCGCCCAGGATGGCTTGCCCACGCTTGCCGGCCACACCACCGAGGACGGGGTCATCGTCCTGCGCGACGAGGACTTCTGCGCATACCTGCTCGGCAGTATCTGGGGGCAGGACTCGGTCATCCTCACCGAACTCGTCTTCGTCGAGGGCACGGACGATCGGTCGATCGAGAAGGCCGTCGAGACGTATGCGCAGAACCCACCGACCGACGAGTACGCGCTGGAGCGCTGCGTTGGGGCACTGAACCGGTACCGCACGCGCGGTGGCGAGGTGATGCCCTTCCCGTGGTGGGCCAGCGAGAACCCGGTCATCCCCGAGGTCTTCGCGACGCTCTGGGGTGACGTGGAGCGATGACGAGACATCCGGGATCGACCGCACTCGTGGCACCAGTTTCGAACTCGCGCGCACCCCTGACACGGGCGCGACCCGGGCTGCGCCACTCCGCGGACAAGGTGCGACACCGCAGGACCCTTGAAGGTCGGGGGTGGTGGGCGATACTGGATTCGAACCAGTGACCTCGCGGATGTGAACCGCGCGCTCTAACCAACTGAGCCAATCGCCCGTGGGACGAAGAGTATAGCCCGCTCACAGCGGAACGCCCGACGGCCCGAGCGCCAGGCTGAGCTGGGCCGTCCGGCCCTTGACGGTCCCGGCTCGCAGCGCGGGATGATGCCCGTGAGGCACGCGATGCGACCAGCGACAACGGGAATAGCAGTGGTCATCATCCTGGTGATGGTGCTCATGTCCTGCTCGCTCGAGCAGCGGTCCGACCGGGCGCAGATCACGGTCGACCCGGCCGGCCGGGTCGAGTCTGTCGAGATCGGCATCGCGCTGACGTTCCCGGAGGACTGGCAGGTAGAGGCGTGGCCGGCCAGCTCGACTGAGCCGTTGACGTCGATCCGCGAACCCGACCTGCGCGAGCTGATCATCCCGGTCGTAGCGGCTGTGCCCCCGACGAGGCACGACCGCTGCGTGCTCGTGGACCTGGGCCCGCTCGTGGAGGCACAGGCAGGCTGGACGACGCTCGAAGAGGTGGTGGGCGGGTTGCGGCAGCTGCTCGAAGCTGATGGCCGCTGGGTCGCCTTCGGAAGCACGGTCGTCGACCTGCCCGCCGGTCCTACCGGACGCATCCAACGGGTCCGCGACGGCGAAGCGGAGTCAGTCAGCAGCTATGTCTTCACACGGGCCGAGGCATGGTTCCTGCTCGAATGCGTCGTCCACGAAGTCCTCACCGAGGACTGGCGCTCCATCGCCCGGACGTTCGAGTTCCTCGCGCCTGTCCCCGTGTGATCAAGCCCACCCGCCGCCCGGCGCTGAACCGGCTCGCTGCAGGACACGCGACGGCGAGGCGGCCGTGCACGGCTACGCGCGGGCGATGCTCGCTCCGGGCCAGCGTCGCGTGACCTGGCTGACGGTCACGCCCTCGATGCGCACACGCTTGTGGCGGCTGGCCGCACCGCTCACCAGGGAGACAGCACCCTTGGGCAGGCCCAGGGTCCTGGCCAGCAGCTTGAGCGCAGCCTTGTTGGCAGCACCATCGGCCGGGGCTGCGGTGACCCGCAGTCGGATGGCACCCTCGGCGTCGACCTCCTCGACCGCGTCGTGACTCGACCGTGGCGTCACGCGGACGGCCACGATCAGCGCCTCACTCACAGGTACCAGGTCATGCGCATGAGCAGGCCCAGCCCGATGAGCAGCACCAGCGGCGAGAAGTCGAACGAGCCCGACTGTGGCAGCACGCGTCGGATGGGTGCGAGGAAGGGCTCGGTCAAGCTGAAGAGGAACTGGCCCAGGGGCTTCTCGAACTGGGGGTCGACCCAGCTGAAGAGCACGCGCCCCAGCATCACCACCCAGGCCGTGGTCACGAGCGACTGCAGCAGGATGCGGAGGAAGTCTTCCACGGCTCGGTGCTCAGCTGATGGGAGGGCGCTCTCCGAAGAGCGCCCGGCCGACCCGCACGACCGTACTGCCTTCCTCGATGGCGGCCTCGTAGTCGTCGGTCATACCCATGGACAAGCCAGGACCCAGGCGTGGGTCGGAAACCCGCAGGCGCTCGGAGAGCTCGCGCAGGCGGACGAAGGTGGGGCGAGCCTCCGCAGCGCCGCCGGTCAGCCAGCCCACGGTCATGAGACCGGCCACCTCGACGTTGGCCAGGTCCAGGACATCGGCCAGCTCGCGCTCCAGCGCATCCGGCGCGAAGCCGGCCTTGGCCGGGTCGGCATCGACGTTGACCTGCAGGTAGACCGGTAGCCGCCCAGCGCCGCGCCAACCGTGCTCGCCCACCAGGCGGTCCAGCCGGGTCGCCAGGGCCAGTGAGTCCACCGACTCGATGACGTCGAAGAGCTCGATGGCCCTGGCTGCCTTGTTCTTCTGCAAGTGGCCCACCAGGTGCCAGGTGGCCGGGGCCAAGGCGGGGATCTTGCCGGCCGCCTCCTGCACCCGGTTCTCCCCGAACAGGTCGATGCCGGCGGCCTGGGCCAGGCGCAGCCGTTCGGCCGGGACGGTCTTGGAGATGGCTACGAGAGTCGCGGCGCCGGCCGGGCGACCCGAACGCACGCAGGCCGCCGCCATTCGCCCGCGGACATCGGCGCGGGCGGCGGCCAACTCGGAGACGGCCCGCTCGTCGAGCGGGCCCAGTTCAGTGTTCGTTGGTACGGGTCAGCGGCTGCGGCGGAGGAACGCGGGGATGTCGAGGTCCTCTTCCTTGGAAGAACCCCGGGATTCGCCCGCGGCCACGGGCTGGCCCGTCGAGACCGGCACGGCCACGGCCTGCCTGGCTTCGCCCTGGCCCTCGGACTCGGCCTTGTCGCCGGCCGCCGTGCGCTGGCGCGCCAGCTCCTGCATGAAGTCGCGGTTGTCGAGCCCGGCCTGGACACCGGCATCGACGCCTTCCTCGGCACCGACCTGCAGGTACGAGGCCTGGCGGTTGTGGTCGAAGCCGGTGGCGATGACTGTGATCTGCAGGTCCTCACCCATGCGCTCGTCGATGACCGTACCGAAGATGATGTTGGCCTCCGGGTCGGCCATCTCCTTGATGATCTCCGCGGCCTCGTCGATCTCGAAGAGGCCCAGGCTGGGACCACCGGTGACGTTGAAGAGCACGCCCTGGGCGCCACTGATGCTGACCTCGAGCAGGGGGCTGCTGATGGCCTCGCGCGCCGCCTCCGCAGCGCGATCGGGTCCGCTGGCGCGGCCGATGCCCATGAGCGCCGAGCCGGCCGAGCGCATGACAGCGCGCACGTCGGCGAAGTCGAGGTTGATGAGGCCGGGCACGGTGATGAGGTCGCTGATGCCCTGCACGCCCTGGCGCAGGACGTCGTCGACGACGCGGAAGGCGTCGACGATGGAGGTCTCCTCGCTGACCACCTCCTTGAGGCGATCGTTGGGGATGGTGATGAGCGTGTCGACCTTGTCGCGCAGCAGCTCGGCCGACTTCTCGGCGTTGAGGCGGCGACGGGCGCCTTCCCAGCTGAAGGGCTTGGTCACCACGCCGATGGTCAGAGCACCCATGTCGCGCGCGATCTCGGCGATGACGGGTGCGGCTCCCGACCCGGTCCCACCACCCATGCCGGCGGTGATGAAGACCATGTCGGAGTCACGGAGGGCGTCGGCGATCTTCTCGGAGTCTTCCTCGGCGGCACGCTGGCCGATGGAGGGGTCGCCGCCGGCGCCGAGGCCGCGGGTGATCTTGTCGCCGACGCGGATCTTGTTGGGCGCGTCCGACTGCAGCAGGGCTTGGGCATCGGTATTGACAGCGATGAACTCCACGCCCATCAGCTCGGCCCGGATCATGCGGTTGACGGCGTTGCTGCCACCACCGCCGACCCCGATCACACGGATGAGAGCGAAGTTCTCTGAGTCAGAACGCAACGGCATGTAATTGATCCCTCCAGATCGCGCACCAGGCACCTGCAGCCCATCGGGCCACCCGCACGGTCAGGGGCAACTCCTGAAGACCACCTGGTCGGTTCGGCCGAGTATATCCTCGGTCCCCGACTCAGGGATAGTCCCGTAGGTCGCCGGCTCCGAGCGTGCGTGCAGGGAGGCCTCCCGTTCTTGGCGCCTTTGGTCAACGGGCGGACGGATGGTGCTGCAGGGCGATGCCCGGAACGCCTGGCACGGGACCCTGAGCCTCAGAGCCCGCCGTCCTGGCGCATGGCCGTGCTGTTGGCGCGTGGCCATGCCGTGGCGCACGGCCGTGCCGTTGGAGCGTGGCCGTGCCGTTGGCGCGTGGCCGTGCCGTGGCAGATCAGCGGCTCTTCCCGCTGGACGGGACAACACTGCCAGCACGACCGCGGAAGCTCACGACGGTCCCGTTGGGCGGGAACCGCGGGCGCTTCTTCCCGTTGGGCGGGGATGCCGGGCAGGTTCGGCGCTTGGGTCGTCGAGTTCTCCCGTTGGACGGGAACCACCATGGCTACTGCGGGCCCACGGGCGACGGCTGCAGCTAGGGGAAGAAGCGGCGCACCACCTCGCGCACGCGATCCCAGTTCTGGGCGCGTGGCGGTGGCTCGTAGCGCAGCAGGTCCTCGGTGGTGACCACGTGGGCCGCCCACAGCAGCAGGCCGATGGCCGTCGCGTAGCTCGGCGTGAGCAGGTGGTCGGTGAGCCCGCCGACGCCCTCCGGCGCCGCCACCCGCACCGGGACCTGGAGCACATCGCGGGCGAGCTCGGCGGCGTTGGCCAGCTGGGCTGCACCACCGGTGAGCACCAGTCCGGCGGGCAGGCGGTGAGCGCTGGCGTTGTCCGACAACTCCTCGCCGATCTTCTCGAAGAGCTCGCGCATGCGCGCGTCGATGATCTCGGTCACGTCCGCCTTGCGCGCCGGACGCGCCACACCGTCGTCGATGATCTCGACCGCAGCCTCGCTGTCGTCGGGGGCCGACATGGCCTCCTGCGAGCCGAACTGCATCTTCAGCTGTTCAGCCGCGGTCAGGTTCGTGCGCAGGCCGATGGCGATGTCGTTGGTCACGTTGACGCCACCGAGCGGGATGACCGAGGTGTAGAAGGGCGTGCCATCGGCGTAGAGCGCAAGGTCGGTAGTGCCCGCCCCGATGTCGGCCACGGCCACGCCCAGCTCCTTCTCGGTCTCGCTCAGCACCGCCTCGCCCGAGGCGATGGAGGAGACGACGAGCTCATCGGGCCGCATGCCCGCGTGTCGTACGCACTTGGTCAGGTTCTGCAACGCCGTGGCGCCGCCGTGGACGATGTGTGTGGTGACCTCGAGGCGGATGGCGCTCATGCCCTCGGGGTCCTTCACGCCCTCCTGGCCGTCGACGGTGAAGTCGCGCGGCAGCACGTGCAGGACCTCCCGGTTGGAGGGGATGGTCACCGCCCGCGCGACCTCGGTGGCGCGCTCGATATCCTCGCGCGTGACCTCGCGATGGGCGCCGCTGACCGCGACCGTGCCGCGCGAGTTCAGCGACTCGAGGTGATCGCCGCCGACGCCGACGAAGGCGGCCTCCAGCCGCAGGCCCGACAGTCGCTCGGCCTGCTCGATGGCACCGCGGATCGAGGTGACGGTCTGGTCGATGTTGTTGACGAGGCCCTTCTTGACCCCGGTCGTGGGCATCGTGCCCTTGCCGATGATGTCCAGCGTGCCATCGTTGGTGACTTCGCCGACGAGCACGACGACCTTGCTCGTACCGACATCGAGCGCCACCAGGATCGCTTCGATCTCCAAGTGATTCCCTTCCTCGACCTTCCGGGGCCCTTGCCAGCCCGGTGCGCCGACGCACCACGGCTCCTACATTGTGTGCGATGCGGCCGGGTTCCGCAGGGCCGTTCTAGCTGCCCTTGGGTCGCTTGTCGTCGAAGGTGGTGAACGTTCCGCAGGCCTCGTCCGAGGGAACGAGGCGCACCTGCTCGAGCTTTCGCTCGTGCGCGGCCAGCAGCCAACGCAGGCACTGCACCTGGCGGGGGATGATCGTGGGCGGCTGGAGCGCGGGCGTGTAGCGACCGAAGAGCGCCCTCCAGCCACTGTCGCGGCTCTTCAGCACGTAGCCGTCGCGCTGGTCGACGCGCAGCTCGAGGGCCTCGGACTCGCTGCCCAGCAGCTCCGGGGTGAGGGCCAGCAGCTGGCGCATGATGCTCATGTCCGCCGCCGGCAGGCGCGTACCCACCGTCGGCGGCTCTTCCACGATGCGCCCGTCCTCGACCACCGGCAGCGCAGCCCTCGCCGCGCCACCCACCGCTGCTGCACTACCCTCGTCGCGGACCTGGCTGCCCGGCCCGGCCCCCATGGCCTCGCCGGGAGCGAAGAGCATGCCCTCCTCGTCCACGAGCCAGGATTCCTCGAGGTCGCTCCAGATGAAGACCGGGTCGCGCTCGTCGAGTCGGACCGTGACCTCGGCCGGCAGGCTGACCGTGGCCGAGGCGGCGTCGACCTCGACCAGCTCCGACAGCTCGCTGACGATGTCCGAAGCTCGGACACGGAAGACGTTGGGCCCGCGGTCGATGTCGGCGAGGTAGGCGCGGACCTGCTCTTCGTCGGCGTGGGCCAGGCCACGGAACGTGACGTTCTCCTCGGTGACCCGGAAACTCTCGTCGGTCAGCAGCCAGAAGAGCACGGCCGTGAGCGCGATGAGTCCGGCCGCGCCCACCAGCCGCGCCATGGTGGTGTGGCCGCGGGGCGGGCGCGAGGGCGGATTCGAACGTGGTGCGATCTGGCCGGCGTCTCTGCCCGGCCGGGCGAAGGTCACGGCAAGTCGTCGGGCTCGAGTCGGTGGTCGGGCGCCCACGCCGCGCGCTCGAGGGCGAGCTCCACGATGCGCTCGCAGGTCGTGGCGAAGTCGTAGCCACCCTGGGCCGTCATGCGCGGAAACAGGCTGATGGGCGTGAAGCCCGGCAGCGTGTTGATCTCGCTGATGTAGGGGATGCCGTCGCTCGAGAGAAGCATATCCACGCGCGCGAAACCACTGCCGCCGATGACCAGGAAGACCTCCACCGCGGAAGCCCGGATGGACTCAGCCAGCTCGGCGTCGAGGTCCGCCCGGTCGGTGACCTCGCTGTCGGAGGACTGGTACTTGGCCACGTAGTCGTAGAACTCGCGCCCGGGCCTGATCTCACCGGGGCCATAGGCCACCGCGTCGAGGCGGCTGTTACCCATGACCGCGGTCTCCAGCTCGCGGGGGTGATCGAGATACGGCTCCACGATCACCAGGTCGTCATAGCGCATGGCCTCGGCCAAGGCGCTCCGCAGCGAGCCGCCGGGCGACACGTCGTGCACGATGCTGATGCCGATACTCGAGCCCAGGCGGGCCGGCTTGACGATGAGCCGTGGGTCGGCGAAGCCCGAGGCGAACTCGCGCAACCCGTCCTCCACCGCGCCAGGATCGGCCTCATGCTCCGCCGCTCGCACCTCCGCCCACGGCAGCACCGGCAGTTCGAGCGTCGCCACCACACGCTTGAAGAGCGTCTTGTCCATGCCCACGGCCGAGGCCGCGGGGCCCGCGCCGCAGTAGACCAGTCCGGCCGACTCGAGCAGCGACTGCACCTGGCCGTCCTCACCGAAGGGGCCATGCAGCGCGGGGAACACGACCGGTCGTGGATCGGGCGCCGCGATGGCCTCGAGCGCCCCGGCTGCGCTGAAGGGTCCCTCGGCGCCCAGCGCGCCCGGGTCGCGGAAGGCCTGCAGCGGCAGCGCCGGATCGAGTGCCGGCTCCGGCAGCCGCCACCACTCGCCGGCCAGCGTGAGCAGCCAGCCGCTCACCTCGTGACCGCGCCCCGCCAGGGCCGTGGCGATGGCGCGGCCCGAGACGAGCGAGACGTCGTGCTCGGCCGAGGGGCCTCCCAGCAGGACGGCGATGGCGGTGGGAGCCAGGGTCATGTGGCGGTCCCGCTGCAGCGCTCGATGGTGGTCATGTCCCCTCCTCTGCGTCCCAGTCGCCCACGAACTCGACCTCGTAGGCCAGCTCGACGCCGCGCTCGCGGAGCACCGTCTCGCGCACGATCTCGGCCAGTCTGCGAACGTCGGCGGCCGTGGCGCCGCCGCTGTTGACGATGAAGTTGGCGTGCTTGGGGCTCACCACCGCGCCGCCGAGGCGCCGGTCCTTGAGGCCCAGCTCGTCGATGATGCGCCCGGCCGAGTCCCCCTCGGGGTTGCGGAACACGCTGCCGGCCGACTTCTGGCCGATGGGCTGGTGGTCCTGTCGCCAGCGCCGGATGTCGTCGAGCCGTTCGGCGATGGTAGCGGAGTCGGCGGGCTCGAGCGCGAAGGTAGCCTGCAGCACGACGTCGGGCCGGCCGGGTGCGCTGTGCTTGAGGCGGCTCTCGCGATAGGCCATGCCCAGATCGTCCGGCCCCAGCGCCCGCTCCGCGCCCTCAGCGTCCACCACGACAGCCTCGAGCAGCACTCCCTGCACGTCGGACCCGTGAGCGCCGGCGTTGGCCCACACGGCGCCGCCGACGGTCCCCGGGATGGCCAGCCCGAACTCGAGCCCGGATAGTCCGGCCGACTTGCTGGCGGTGGCCGCCTTGGCCATGGGCAGGCCGGCCTCGGCCACCAGGCGTTCGCCCTCCAGACGATGCCCGGCTGCGCGCACGAGCACGACCAGGCCGCCGATGCCGCGGTCGCTGATGACGAGGTCGGAGCCACGGCCGATGAGGAAGAGCGGGATGTCCCGCGCACGGGCGAAACGCACCAGCCCGCGCAGCTCGAACAGGTTGCGCACTTCCGCGAAGAGGTCGGCCGGGCCGCCCACGCGCATGGTCGAGAAACGTTCGAGTGGCTCGTCACGCGTGGTTTTGATTCCCAGCCGGCGCTGGATATCGCCACCCAGCCGGGTCTGCTGGTCCGGGGTCAGGCGTGACGCGCTCACGATGCCGGCCGGATGAGCTCGTCCAGCTCCTCCTGCGCGGGCAGCGGCTCCCGCCGGGCCAGGCGCACGAGCAGTTCCGCGCTGGCGGCCGCGGCCCCGGGGCGGCCGACCGAGCGGGCGGCCGCCGACATGGCTGCCAGCCGTCCCTCGTCGTAGAGCAGGTCGCAGGCAGCACGCAGCGTGTCGCCGTCGAGCTCCTCGTCGTCGACCAGGGCGGCCGCACCGACGCCCACCATCTCGGCCGCGTTGGCCCGCTGGTGGGCGGCCGCATGCGGGTAGGGCACGACCATCATGGGCACGCCGGCCGCGGCCGTCTCGCCCAGGGTCGAGGAGCCGGCACGACCGACCACCAGCTGCGACGCGGCCAGGGCAGCATCCATGTCGTCGGCCAGGAACGAGTAGGGCCGGTAGCGCTCGAGGCGCTCCCGGGGCAGCTCCGAGCGGATCTGCCCGGCGGCCGCGATCCCGCCGCTGCCGGTGATATGCACGACCGTACAGCGCTCGACGAGATCGGCGATGGCCTCGGCCACCGCCTCGTTGAGCCGCTTGACTTCCTGGGAGCCGCCGAAGACGAGCATGACCGGTACATCGAGCGGCAGTCCCAGCCGAGCCCGGCCTGCGGCACGATCGAGGCCGCCAAGCCCACGGATGGGCGTGCCCGTGACGAAGACCGGGGCCGGCAGCCGCTTGCTCGTGACCGGGAAGGTCACGCTACGGGCAGTGGCCAGGCGTGCCGAGAGGCGCACGCTACGCCCGGGGATGGCGTTGCCCTCCCAGATGAGTGAGGGGATGCGCAGGAGCGCCGCTGCCGCCAGCACCGGGATGGCCACATAGCCGCCGGTGGTGTAGATGACGGCCGGACGCCAGCGCCTGAGCCGGGCGAGGGCCTGGGGCACGGAGGCGGCCAGCCGCAGTGGGTCGAGGATGGTGTCGAGGGAGGCGTCCACCGTGCGCAGGGAGCGCAGTCGGAGACGATCGAACTCGAGTCCCGCGGCGGGCACGATGTCGCCCTCCAGGCCTCGGCGGCCGCCGAGCCAGCGCAGCTCCAGCTCAGGCAGGCGGTTCTGCAGCTGGGTCACGACGGCCAGGGCGGGGTAGATGTGGCCGCCCGTGCCCCCGGCTGCGATGAGGATCCTCATGCGCGCTGGCACCTCGGGTTTCGGTCTCTCGGGAGATGGACAGAAGGATACCTACGGCGGCCAGAACGACCACCAGCGAGGTGCCGCCATCGCTGAGGAACGGCAGGGGCATGCCGGTCAGCGGCAGGAGGTTGACGACCACGCCGATGTTGATGAAGGCCTGGAACGTGAGCCAGCCGGTGATGCCGAGTGCGAGCAGCCCGCCGAAGGTGTCGGGCGCGTGCATGGCCACGCGGATGCCCCGCCAGGCCAGCAGCAGGAAGAGCGCGATGACGGTGAAACCGCCGATGAAGCCGAACTCCTGTCCGACCACGGCGAAGATGAAGTCGTTCTCCGCCGCGGGCAGTCTCAGCCCGTTGGGTTGCTGGCTGACGCCGAGGCCCTGACCGGTGACGCCGCCCAGAGCCAGCGCGTACAGCCCGTGGACCGTCTGGAAGCCATCGCCGGCGGGATCGCTGAACGGGTCGAGGAAGGTCTCCACCCGAGCGAGCATGTACGGCTTCGCCTGGACCACCGCGGCCACGCCGGCAAGCGCGACCGGCACCATCAGCAGCAGTTGCAGGACGCTGCCTCCGGCCACGAAGAACATGGTGAAGGTCGTGAGCACGACCACGCCGGTGGTACCCAGGTCGGGCTCCATCAGCATGAGTCCGGCGAACACCGCCACCATCAGGCTGAAGGGCACGAGCCCGCCCCGGAAGCTGCCTACGCTCTTGCCGCGCGAGGTCAGCCAATGGGCCATGAAGATGACGATGGCGAGCTTGGCCACCTCCGTCGGCTGGAACCTGGGCAGCCCGCCGATCTCGAGCCAGCGGGTGGCCCCGTTGACGGTGACGGGCTTGAGCAGCGGCGGGATGCTGGGCCCGATGACGAGCAGGAGCAGGACCACGGCCACGACGATGCCCAGCACCGAGAACGAACGCCAGTAGCGGTAGTCGATGCGCATGACGACGAGCAGGACGATGCCGCCCAGGAGACCCCAGCCCAACTGCGTCGTGACCGCGTCGAAGACGCTGCCGTCGATGGCCGACTTCACGCCCAGGCTGGAGTAGACCATGAGGATGCCGATGGCCGCCAGCGCCACGGCGGCCGCCATGAGCAGGTAGTCGGGGTCGTGGCGCACGCGCTGGGGGCCCTCGACCACGCGCCCGGCGGTACGGTCGCGCGCCACCTCACGGGAGGCATGGCCGGCGGTGCGGACGCCACCGCGCGGGATCGACCGGGTCAGCGACTCGGCTGCGCTGGCGCGCAGGGTGATGGGACGTCGGCCGCGGTTGGCCTCGCGCCGTGAGAACGACTCCGTCGCCTGCGATCGCAGGCTCGTCCTGCGGCCCTTGCGTGGCCGGAACGCGCTGGGCGCGACCTCGCGCCGACGGTCGTCGTCCTCCCAGGGAAAGCGGAGGGCTTCCATCAGCGGTCCACCTTCGGGCCGGCGATGGCGGCCACGGCGGCCTTGAAGGCGGCGCCGCGCGCCTCATAGTCGCGGAACATGTCGAAGGAGGCAGCCGCAGGGCTAAGCAGGACCGTGGCCGGCGTGCGCTCGCGGGCGATGACGGTGGCGGCTGCGACCGCGTCTTCCAGGCTGGCCGCTCGCTCGATGCGATGGAGCCCGGCCCGGGCGAAGGCATCGGCCAGCTCATCGGCCGTCTCGCCCATGAGCACGGCCGCACTCACGCGCTCGGCCACGGCCTCCGCCAGCGCGACGACCGGCACACCCTTGGAGCGCCCGCCGGCGATGAGCACGAGCGGCTGCTCGAAGGCCCGCACGGCCGCGATGACGGCGTCTGGCTGCGTGCCCTGTGAGTCATTGATGTAGGTCACGCCGGCGAACTCGGCCACCCGCTCCAACCGGTGCTCTACGCCCGCGAATCCCCGCACGGCATCGGCGATGGCCCGCGGGGACACGCCGTGCAGCAGCCCCACCGCGGTCGCGGCCAGGACGTTGGAGACGTTGTGCCCGCCCGGCAGCGGGATCTCGGCGAGCGGCAGGATGCGCGGGTCTCGCCCGGCCGGGACGAGATCGGTGGCAGCCACGATCCAGCCGTCAGCGACCCCCACGCTGGAGGGCACCGGTGGGCTCTGCGCGTAGCTGACCGTGCCAGCGCCGGCCGGAGGTCGATACGTGGAGACTACCGGGTCGTCGTCATTGCGCACGAGCGTGCCGCGCGCCGGCAGCAGGTCGGCCAGGCGCCGCTTGACCGCCTGGTACGCCTCGAGACTGCCGTGGCGGTCGAGATGGTCGGAAGTGACGTGGGTGTAGACCGCGATGTCCGTGCCTCGGGAAAGGGTGGGCAGTTGCAGCTCGGAGAGCTCGAGCACGACGCGATGGGCGGGCGTGAGCTCTGGCAGCCGCTCGATGAGCGGGACGCCGATGTTGCCCCCCAGGACGGTCGGCGCCTCGCCTGTGGCCAGCACCGCCGCGGTCAACGAACTGGTGGTGGTCTTGCCCTTGGTGCCGGTGACGCCGATGGTTGCCGCCGGACTCAGGCGCAGGAAGAGGTCGACCTCGCTGAGGACAGGCGTGGCGCCGGTGGCCTCCACCTCCGCCAGTGCCGCCCGCAGCCGCGGCTCCGTCGTGGGGTAGCGGCTGCTGACCGAGGGGGAGGTGCAGACCAGGGCCTGGCCTTCGAGAGCCGCTCGCGGATCCACCTGAGGTCCCAGCAGCAGGCGTGGCCGGCGCTCGCCCAGGGCCTCGATGGCGGCGGCCAGCTCCTCGGCCGGTCGGCCGTCGTAGACGGTCACATGGGCACCATGGTCGGACAGGAATCGCGTGAGCGCGATGCCGCTGCGGGCCAGGCCCAGCACGGCCACCGGCCGGCCACGGAAGGAGCCAAGGCGGAGGGCCCCCAGGTCGATGGCAGACGCCGGCGGGTTCGCCATGAGGGTCAATTGAGCAGTCCGGCGGTGGCCATGTAGAAGGCCACACCGACCAGCGCCGCCAGCGCGCCAACGATCCAGAAGCGAAGGGTCGATCTTCTCCTCATCCCAGCCGGTCAGCTCGAAGTGGTGATGCAGGGGCGACATCTTGAAGAGCCGCTTGCCCCGCAGCTTGACCGAGGCCACCTGCAGGATGACCGAGCCGGTCTCGAGCACGAAGACGATGCCGATGAGCGGCAGCAGCAGGACCTGGCCGGTGATGACGGCGGTGACCGCCAGCGTGGCCCCGAGGGCCAGCGAGCCGGAGTCGCCCATGAAGATCTGGGCGGGATGGACGTTGAACCAGAGGAACGCGAGGAGGGCCCCCACGATGAGGGCGCACAGGACTGCCAGGTTGATGGTGCCGAAGGTGAAGGCGATGACCATGTAGCCGATGAAGGCGAAGATCAGCGTGCCTCCGGCCAGGCCGTCGAGGCCGTCGGTGATGTTGACCGCGTTGCTGGTGGCCACGATGGCGAAGGCGGCGATGAGGATGAAGGCGATGGGGTGGATGCCGACGGCGCCGATGAAGGGCACGGCCAGCTGGTCGATCTGGTAGGTGTCCTGGATCTGCCACGCGGCCACGCCCGCCACGACCGTCTGCCACAGCAGCTTCTGGACGGCGCTGATGCCATCGCCGGTGCGGGCGTTGAGCCAGTCGTCGGCGGTGCCCAGGATGCCCACCAAGGCCAGCGTGGCCATGGGTGCGAAGGTGTTGGCGTCCACGAACCCTTCGCCCAGCAGCTCCATCAGCAGGGCCACGCCGAGCACCACGCTCACGATGAGCAATCCACCCATGGTGGGTGTGCCTTCCTTGACGTAGTGCGTCTCCGGCCCCTCCAGCCGGATGCGCTTGCCCATGCCGATGCGCTTGAGCAAGCGGATGAAGGCCGGCATCAGCACGACCAGCACGGCGAACGCCAGCAGGATGGCCTGGACGATGGTGTCGCCGCCACTCATGAGCGGGCGTCGCCGGCTTCGGCCACGAGTACGAGGCGGTCGACGAGTAGGTCGAGCTCGGCTCCGCGAGAGGCCTTGACCAGCACCGCGTCGCCGTCGCGCAGCTCGGCCAGCAGGGCCGACAACGCCTCGTCGCGGTCGGCCGCGACGCGGATGTGCGACGCATCCATGCCGCGCGCCGCGGCGCCGTCTGCGATGCCGCGCGCTCCTTCACCCACCACCACCAGCCGGTCGGCCACCTCCGCCGCGTGCTCTCCGACTCGAACGTGCTCGGCCGCGGCGCTCCCGCCCAGCTCGAGCATCTCGCCGAGCACGGCGATACGCCGCCCCGGCAGCTCTGCGAGGAGGCCCAGAGCTGCCAGGACAGCGTCGGGAGATGCGTTGTAGGAATCATCGAGGATAGTCCAGGCACCGGCCCGAACCAGCTGCGAGCGGTGAGGCATCACGAGAGGCTTGGCCAGGCCGGGCACGACCTTGTCGATGTCCATGCCCGCACAGTGGGCCACGGCGGCCGCTGCCAGCGCGTTGTGGACGCCGTGTCGGCCCAGCACAGGCGTGCGGACGGCTCGGGTCCCGGCCGGAGTGTGGAGCGTGAAGCGCATGCCCGCGGTCCCCAGCGAAACGACCTCGGAGGCGCGCACGTCGGCATCGGCGTCGAACCCGTAGCTCAGGACGCCGGCCCGGGTATGGCTGGCCATGGCTGCCACTCGTGGGTCGTCGGCGTTAAGGATGGCCCAGCCGTGGGCCGGGAGCGCTTCCACAAGCTCGCGCTTGCCGGCTTCGATGGCCTCGATGGAGCCGGCACGAGATAGATGCACGCCACGCACGGCCGTGACCACGCCGATCTGCGGCCGCGCCAGTCGCGCCAGGAGGGCGATCTCGCCGGTGGTGTAGAGGCCCATCTCCAGGACCGCCAGCTCATGCTCGGGCCGCAGCCGGAGTAGGGTCATGGGCAGCCCGATCTCATTGTTCCAGTTGGCCGGATTCCGCAGGACCGTGAAGGCCTCCTCGAGCACCTCGGCCACCTGCTCCTTGGTCGACGTCTTGGCCAGCGAGCCGGTGATGCCCACCACGAGCGGGTCGAAACGGTCGCGGTAGCTCCCGGCCACGCTCCGCAGCGCGACGGCAGCGTCGGCCACACGCACGACCGTGACCGGGCCCGCGGCCGTCAGCGACTCCAGGCGCCCTTGCGCAAGATCCCGGGTCACGACCAGGCCGCGCGCGCCCGCTTCCACCGCCGCTTCGAGGTGGCGGTGCCCGTCCGTGCGCTCGCCCGGCAGAGCGAAGAAGATGTTGCCCTCGACCACCAGGCGCGAGTCCACCGCGCCACCGTGCATGGGCCTGCTCCCCGCGCGGACCAGATCGCCCTTCGCGGCGGCGGCCAGTCCCGGGGCATCGAATCTCGTCGCGGCGTCGGTCATCGACGCCGCGTTCGCTGGCATGTGCTTCGGCCCTTCACCCACGGAGGCCCATCCTGACACAGCTAGGTGCCCAGCCCACGGGTGGCCCGGTCGGGCTTGCCCCGCTTCTGGGCGGACGTGCCGGCGTCCCGGCCTCGCTCGGCCTTTCTCTCGGACTTGACCTTGTCGCCTTGAGCCTTCCTGCCATTCTCGGCCGACTGCTTCCTGTCCTCGGTCGACTGGCCCTTGGCCCTGGACTTCGCCTTGGCCTTCTGGAGAGCGGCCTTGTAGCTGCTTCCGCCCAAGGCCCTGGCCGCGTCGGTGCCGGGGAGCGGCCGGCCTGCGAGGGGATCCTTCGACTTCTTCATGTCGAGGTGCTTGATGGAGGCACGGGCAATCATCTGGAACAGCTCGTATGACTCGATACGAAGCGGGATGACGCCCTGCTCGATCATGTCCGGGACGGGCTCTTCGAGACGCACTGCGATGACGATCTCCTGCTGCCTCCCGCCTGCGAAACCGATGAAGCTGTGGTTGAAGCGCTTCTCCTTCCACCTGGCCTTGTCCACGTCCCAGATCTGGGCCGTGCCGGTCTTGCCGCCGATGGTGTAGCCGGGGATGAGCGAGCCCTTCGCATACCACGGCACCGAGCCCGTCACATGGACCAGGATGTCTTTGGCCTGGCGGGCGACCTTGGCCTTGACCACGCGCTCCTTCGGCGCACGTGCCGCGTCGCCGTCGGCCGCGATATGCGGCTGCACGACGAAACCACCGTTGACCAGGGTCGAGATGCCTCGCGCAAGCTGCAGGAGCGTGACCGAGACACCCTGCCCGAAGGCACGGTTGGCCAGGTCGACCGGCGCCCACAGCTTCTGCTCGGGATCGAACCAGCGGCCCTGCGTCTCGTTGGCGATGTCGACCTCGGTGCGCGCGGCCATGCCCACCTTCTTCCAGAAGCCGTACAGCCTGTCGGCGGCTCGCTGGACCGACTTCGGCGCCAACTTCATGGCGATCTTGGCCGTGGCCACGTTGCGCGAGCGCGCGATGACGTCCTTGACCTTCAGCGGCCCAAGGGAGCCGTGGTCGGCGTTCTGAACCTGGTACTTGTAGAACTCGAGCTTGCGCTGGTCGCTGATCACGGTATTGGGCGTGACCAGGCCCAGATCGAGTGCCGCGGTGGCGGTGAAGATCTTCATCACCGAGCCCGGCTCGTACTGGTCGCTGATGACGCGATTGCGCAGTCGGCCGATGTCGTCGGCGGCGATCCTGGCGTACTCGTTGCCGTCGTAGGCAGGGACCGAGGCGATGGCCAGGATGGCGCCGGTATGAGGGTCCATGACGATGGCGCTGGCGCTCTTGGCACGATTGACCAGGTAGGCGGTGTTGAGCTCCTTCTCGACCTGGCGCTGGAGCCCGGCATCAAGGGTCAGCCGCAGTGGTTCTGGGTCCAGGCCTTCCAGTCCGTCCGGCAGTCCTTCGATGGTGGCCAGGTCGAGGCCCTCGGTCTCGGGCGTCGTCAGTCGCTCGTCGTACTGGCGCTCCACGCCCTCGCCGCCGCGGCCGTCCGCTCGCACGAAGCCGAGCACATGGCTGGCCAGCGTGCTGTCGCTGGCTCCGCCCTTGCGCGGATAGACGCGCACATCCTTGGGGTCAAGGGTGATCCCCGGCAGATCGCCCTTATCCTGGGCCAGCGCGATGGCCGCGCTCTGCTTGTGTGTGACGCGGGCCTCGAGGTTCGTCCACAACTTGCCGCTTTGGATCTTCTCGGCGTAGGCCTCGCGTTCGCTCGCGTCGAGGCGGAGGATCGGCTCGAGCGTGTCCAGGATGAGCTCTACGTCTTCGGGCTCGATGTCGCTGGGATGCGCGTCGAGGCTATCGAAGGACGCGGTCTGCGCCAGCACCACCCCGTCGCGGTCGAGGATGTCCGCGCGGGCGGGCAGCGCTGCCCGGACCGGGGTCATCGACTGGATTGCGTTGGGCGCGAGTTCAGCGGCGGCGATGACCTGCCAGTAGCCAAGGCGTGCGCTGGCGGCCGTCCCCAGGACGGCGAAGACGAGCAGGATGGCCACCATGCGTCGGCGGCTGTCGGTGCGGCCGAGCACGGCCGGTCAGGGGGCCGGGAGGACCACGATGTCCCCCAAGCTGCGGAGCCCGGCCTTCTTGGCCAGCTTGGTGATCTCCTCGCTATCTGTGAACGTCTGGACCCAGACGGCCTGGCGTCGCAGGGTGTCCTCGAGCTTCTCGCGCTCACCGGAGAGCTTGCGGATCTCCGAGTCGGTCGCGTTGGCGCCCAGCGTCTGCGTGAGATACACCAGCCCCAGGATGGTGGCGGCCAGGATGCCGGCCATGAGCAAGCCGATCGGCCGTACCCGTGCCGCGGTGCGCGCGGTCGCCCGAGCACCGGCGCCGGCGGTGGCGGCCGGTGCGCCCGCCGTCGGCAACCGGGCTGCCACGCGGGCAGCCGGTGCTCGGGCAGCCGGTGCTCGGCCTGCCGGCAGCGGGCCGCGACGGAGGCGGGCTCCCTGGAAGACGGCCATCAGCGGGCGCGGGCGCTCGAGGAAGCCGAGTCGATGCTCGACGTGGAACGCGGCAATGGCCGCTCGGCATCCCACGCATCACCGCGGTTCCAGCCGCCGGGCCCCTCGAGATCGACCTCGAGATCGTCGTTGCGCCGTGTCCGCAGTTCCTTCATGCGGCGGCCGTACGCCTGGCGCCGCGAGCTGCCGTGTCCGCTGCTCATGCTGCAAGCCTCCGTGCCGCCCGCAGCTTCGCGCTGCGAGCACGTGGGTTGGATGCCACCTCCACCTCGCCGGGTGACAGCGGCTGAGCGCCCACGTTGGCCAGCCGCGGCTGCTTGCCGCAGACGCACACGGGGAGCTCGGGTGGACAGGTGCAACCGCGCCGTTCTCGCGCGATGAAGCGCTTGACGATGCGGTCTTCGAGCGAGTGGTAGCTGATGACGCAGAGCCGGCCCTCTGGCCTGAGCAGTCCGAGGCATGACTCCAGGGCCGCCGGCAGGGTCTCGAGCTCGCGGTTGACCTCGATGCGCAGGGCCTGGAAGACCCGGGTGGCCGGATGGATGCGTCGCCGGCGTGAGTCGCGCGGCCTGGGTGCGGCCTTGGTCACGACCTCAGCCAGCCGGGCCGGGGTCTCGATGGCGACGTGGGAGCGGGCGGCCACGATGGCACGAGCGATGCGGCGTGCATGCGGTTCTTCGCCGTGCCGACGGAAGATGTCGGCCAGGGCGGACTCGCTGTAGCTGGCGACGACCTCGCTGGCAGGGATGCCTCGGGTGACGTCGAAACGCATGTCGAGCGCGTCGCTGGAACGAAAGCTGAAGCCTCGGTCGTCGTCGTCGAGCTGCTGAGAGCTGACGCCGAGGTCCATGAGGATGCCGTCCACCTGCCTGAAGCCCGAGTCGGTCGCGACCTCGGCGATGGCCTCGAAGTTCGAGCGGCGCAGGACCACTCGGTCGCCGAACCCTGCCAAACGCTGCTGGGAGCGCTCGATGGCCCTGGGATCAGCATCGATGCCCAGCAGCCGGCCGTCAGGGTTGACGGCCTCCAGGATCCGAACGGCGTGCCCTCCGCCGCCAACGGTCGCATCGATCTGGAAGCTGCCCGGGTGCGGCGAGAGAGCCAACATGACCTCCTCAAGCATCACGGGCAGGTGCCCTACTTCCTGTTCCATCAACGATCCGACCGCCCCGACGGTCCACCCGGACCCTGGAGGCTCATATGGTTCAGATGCCCAGTCCGGCGAGGGACTTCGCGAGTGCCTCCGGCTGATCCATCTGCTCGCTGTACTTGCTCCACCGCTCCGGCGACCACAGCTCGATGCGAGTGCCCGCGCCCACGAGCACGACCTCGTTGCCGATGTCGGCGTCCTCTCGCAGCCACTGCGGCAGGACGAACCGGCCTTGTCGATCGAGAGAGACCTCCTGAGCCGAGCCGAAGAGCAAGCGTCGAAGCGTCCGCCCCCGCGGATCGGTGAACGGCAGGGCGTTGATCTGCTCGGCCAGTGAGTCCCACTCGGCCTGCGGATGCAATGCCACGCAACCGTCCATCCAGTTGCTCACCTGTGCGCCCTGAGCGAGCTCCGCACGGAAACGGACCGGGATCGCGAGACGTCCCTTGTCGTCGACCGTGTGGCGATACTCACCTGTGAACACCGGGCTGGGCTGCTCCGACTGTGACCGTCACTGGTGGCTCAGCGGCCGGGTTTCTCCCGACTCCTTCGCTGACGGCGAGACGGCTATCCCTGCCCACTCGTGCCCACCACGGCGGTGGTCACGCGGACCGGTTCACCCCTTTCTCCCCACTTTGCACCACTTCGTGCCACTTGGATGGGCATGATACCCAATCCGCGGGGTCCGTCAAGGGCCCATTTGGCAGTACTTCCCCACGGGCGCCGCAGGGGTGCTTCAGGTGGGCCGACCCGAGTACCTCTCACCCATGCCCACGCCGTCTGTGGGCAGATAGCGTCGCTCCCCGAACCGCCTGCAGAGGATCTGCCCGTGACGATCGCCCGGCGCCGACCAAGCGCCCTCGATCCCATCGCCGCACCCATGCCCAGCCCAGCGCCGGTCCGCGCGCTGGTGCCCGAGCTGGGTGTGCCGGTGTCACTGGGGGATGCGCCGGCGCCCGATACGGTGACGCCAGTCGGTCGGCTGCGGCGCTGCACGTTCCGGAGGATCGACCGCGTGTCGGCTCTGCCCGGCCGCCCGATCGGTTCGAACTACGAGGTCATGTGCCTCTACGGCACTATCGCGGAGCCCCTCGCGCTGGGCGGCGTCGACGCGGCCAGGCCGGTCTGCGAGAGTTGCACCGCCTCCGGCATCTTCCGTCCCGACGAGGACTGACCGGGAGGCCGAGATCCCCGTTGCCGGCAGGGTCGAAACACGAAAGACGCCCGCCCCCTTGTAGGGACGGGCGTCTCGTCGTTTGGCGGCCGGCGCGTGGATGGCCGGCCGATGGTGGCAGCTACTCGGCGTCGTCGTCCTGGTCGGCGTCCATGTCGGCGTCGGCGTCCATGTCGGCGTCGGCGTCCATGGTGGCGTCGGCGTCCATGTGGCGTCGGCGTCCATGGTGGCGTCGGCGTCCATGCTGGCGTCCATGGCGCCCGCGATGAGCCCGCTCAGGTCGCTACAGATGACCCAGGCGCGCGTCTCACCGGGCACCAGGGTGACTTCGCCCGCGATGGTCGCGGTCTGGGACTGAGCCATGTCGCCCAGCATCTCGGCCTGCGCTGCCTGGATCTCCTCCTCGGACGCGCCGATGGCCTCCAGCATCCCGGTGATGATGGGCATGACGGACTCTACGTCGAACTCGGTGGACATCGTGGCGACGACGTCGACGATAGCCTCGGTCTCGGTCTGGCTTACGACGTCGAGCGACTCGAAGTCGATGTCGATGACGAACGCGTCGAGCAGGAACTCGAAGCCAGGGGGGATGCCACCGGCCAGGTCGCCCATGCCGATACCGCCGAGCGCACCCGCCTGCTCAGCGCAGAAGAAGGTCGGCAGGGTGGCGAGGTCCATGGATGAGAAGGCATCGGCGAAGCCCTCGAACGTGGCCTCGGGGCTGTCATCCTGGCCGAGCACGGAGGGCGCTGAGAGCATCGAGGCTGTGAGCGCCAGGCTACCGGCGACGGCGGCCATGCGCATACGGGGGTTCTTCATGTCGGGTGACGACTCCTTCTGGTGTTGGCACGAGCGGGCGGTGCCTGCAGGGTGAGTCTAGCGGCCAGCCCCGGTCTCGCCGGGATCCGATGGTCCAGGTCCACCTAGCCCTCGGCAGAGTCGACCGCATCGACCCGTGTGATCCAGTACTCGGTCTCAGGCGTCGGGTCCGTGCTGAAGCGGGCGTTGACCGCCCACAGGGCGTCGCCCACCAGGGCGGCGGTCGTGGGCACATCGAAGTCCAGGGAGGTCGCTTCCCCTGCGAAGGCGGCGGCCAGCGCGTCCTCGTCCAGCTCCATGGTGACGACGAGGTTCGAGCTGTTGCGTACCACGTGGAGCGTGCGACCGTCGAGCTCCAGCCCATCGCCGCCGGTGAGCGATACATCACCGGTGTCGATGCGGCTCGCGGCTCCCGAGGCCGGATCGATGTTGTAGAGCTGCCCCTCGCCCGAGTGAACGACGACGAGACCGCCCGGAGCAGCCACGATGCCGTTGAGGTTGAAGCCTTCGCCGTAGACAAGGTCGCCGCTGATGGGCAGGACCGAGCCCGCCTCGGGGTCAGGCAAGGCACCGTCATCACCCAGCGGGATGACCAGCACCTGGGGCAGGAACGAGTCGGTCACGTAGATGGCGTCGGGCGTGGCTGCGACATCGTTGAGGAAGCCGCTCTCGAAGGCGTAGGTCGCGAGCAGCTCGCCGGTGGCCGCATCGTACGCGCGTACCTCGCCGGTCGGTGCACCGGCGGCCCAGAGTCGACCGTAGGCGTCGTGTTCCAGACCGGCCACTACGGCCCCTTCCGTGCCCTCGACGAGGACCTCTGTGGTGCCGGTCATGGGATCAGCCCTGAGGATCGCCCCGTCGGCGAGCGAACCGGCGAACAGGTGGGTGCCATCGGTGGTCACCCCTTCTGGCTGCCAGCCGTTCGGCAGGTCGATACGGTCGAGCTGCTCATCCTGCGCCATCGCGGGCCCGCCGATGAGCCCGACAGCCACTAGTCCGGCGATGGTCGCCGGTCCGACACGTTGCATAGGAGACACCCTCATTACGAAACGGCCGGGAGAGGGCCGCAGCGCCGGAGTGTGCCGCGAGCACACGACAGCCCGATGACGATGCGGGGAACGGAGCGCCAGTGAGGTGGCCTGTAAGCCGAGTTCTGTCCCGCAGTGCGGGGATGGTCATCCATCTGGGACGCCGGTCGCCCGACGCCTCTTGCGGCCGACCCGAAGGCGGAGCGACGCGCTCCTGCGCAGCTCGCGCCACGCGTGCCCTCCTATTTGGCCTTGCACCAGGTAGAGCTTGCCCGTTTCACCCGGCCCGGCCGAAACCGGGACCGACTCGTCTCTGTGGCGCTGGTCCGCGCCTCGCGGCGGACGGGTGTTACCCGCTACCTCGCGTCGTGGTGCTCGGACTTTCCTCGGGCGACAGGTCGCCCCGTCGCCCGCGACCATCCGGCCACCTCACTGGCCGATGGACTCTAGCACCGTGCGGCGGGTGTGGCATGCGCCCCAAAGCCAGGACCGGCTCGCCGACTGGCCAGCCGGTCCGCATGTCGAGAGGTGCGGTCTCGAGCTTCAGCTCGCCGCCGGCGCCTCGGGTGCGGGCGGATGGGCTTCAGCGGGGTAGATGACACCCCACCACACCTCCTGCATCTGCTCGTCGAGACCCGGGCTGTGGAACTCGAGGATGTCGGCTCGGGTCAGGAGCGGTACTTGGCCTCCAGCGCGGCCGCAGCGGCCGGGTCGTCGAGCGCAAGGTTGGCCAGCGCGTCGGCAGCCTTGTTGGTGGCCCGCGGCTCGTGCGTGGCGTTCCATCGCTCGAAGCCGGCCAGCAGCTCCTTGGCCTCCGCCCAGTGCACGCGCATCTTGGCGTCCTTCACACGCCAGCGACCGTGCAGCTGTTCCACGATGAGCTTGGAGTCCAGGCGCAGATCGATCTGGCGCGCCCCCAGTCGCTGCGCCTCCTTCAGCGCCAGCGTCAATGCTGTGTACTCGGCCACGTTGTTGGTCTGCACGCCCAGCGGCCGCGACACCACCGACAGTGGCGGAGCGTCCACGGCCGTGGCATTGGGCAGCGAGGCGTCGATGAGCACGGCACCGGCCGAAGCCGGACCCGGATTGGAGCGCGAGGCACCGTCGGTGCGGATGAGCAGGCGGTCGGCCATCTAGGCGTCGGACCCGGGCGACCCGGTGGACTGTTCCGCATCCCCGGGCGTGTCGAGCGCCTTCGCCTCCTCGGAGACCTCCACCGTGGCATCGGCCGTCGAGGACCCATCGCCAGCACCGGAGCCGCCGTAGCGATCACCGCGCAGCTTGCGCCACAGCCACCGGACCGGATCGTAGTACTCGTCGGCCACACGCTCCTTGAGGGGGATGATGGCGTTGTCGGTGATCCTGATGTGCTCCGGGCAGACCTCGGTGCAGCACTTGTTGATGTTGCAGTAGCCGATACCGCCCTCGTACTTGAGCTGCTCCTTGCGGTCGGCCTGGTCGAGCGGGTGCATCTCCAGGCTCGCCGCGCGCACCAGGAAGCGCGGCCCGAAGAACTCGAACTCGGTCTCATGGTTGCGCAGCACATGGCAGGTGTCCATGCACAGGAAGCATTCGATGCACTTGCGGAACTCCTGGCTCCGCTCGCCGTCCTCCTGCTGCCAGCGCCACTCGCTCTGCGGCTCATCGGGCGGCGTGAAGGGCGTGATCTTCTTGTTGACCTCGTAGTTCCAGGAAACGTCGGTGACCAGGTCGCGGATGCGCGGGAACGTGCGCATGGGCTCGACCGTGATGGCCTCGTCATCGGGGAAGTCGGAGAGGCGGGTCTTGCACATCAGGCCCGGCTTGCCGTTGATCTCAGCCGAGCAGGACCCGCACTTGGCGGCCTTGCAGTTCCAGCGCGCGGCCAGGTCCGGCTCCACGTTCTGCTGGATCCAGTGGATGGCATCGAGGACGACCATGCCCTCCCCCGCCGGCACGATGTACTCGAAGAACTCGCCCTCCTCGTTGCCCTCGGCGCGGTTGACCCACAGCTTCGCTTCGTCGGCCATGCCTAGCCCTTCGCCGCCACGTACTCGGCCAGCTCGGCGGGCAGCTCCACGACCGGGGTCTGGCGCACCCTCATGGCCTCGCCCTCACGAGAGGTCGTCACGTTGACCTTGTCCCACTCGTCGCGCATGCCCACGTGATCGAGTCGGGAATGGGCGCCGCGGCTTTCCTCGCGCTCAAGCGCCGAGCGGGCGATGGCCTCGGACACGGTGAGCATGCTGCGCAGCTCGAAGACCAGGTCCCAGCCGGGGTTGAAGCGGCGCGGCCCGGTCACGCGAAGTCCGCGCCAGCGCTCCTTGTAGCCCTCGATACGCTCGATGGCAGCCCCCAGGTCAGACTCGACGCGGAAGATGCCCACCAGCGACGACATCGTCGCCTGCAGTTCCTCGTGCAGCCGGTTGGGGTCTTCGCCGGACTCGCGCTCGAAGGGCGCATACATGGCCTCGACCGACTCATCGACGAAGTCCCCTGACAGCTCCTCGACCGCTGGCGCCGACGCCGCCGCGTCCGCCGCTGCCTCGCCGGCCCGCCGCCCGAAGACGAGCAGGTCGGTCAGCGAGTTGCCTCCCAGGCGGTTGGAGCCGTGCAGCCCCGCGGCCACCTCACCCGCGGCATAGAGCCCGGGCGTGGTCGTCTGGCCCGCCTCGGCGTCGACGCGGATGCCGCCCATGATGTAGTGCATCGTGGGCCCGACCTCCATCGGGCCGGCCGTGATGTCGACGTCGGCCAGCTCCTTGAACTGCTCATACATCGAGGGCAGCTTGGCGCGCACGCGCTCGGCCGGCAGGTAGCTGATATCGAGGAACACGCCACCGTGGGGCGAGCCACGGCCCTCCTTGACCTCGGTGTAGATGGCGCGGGCTACGTTGTCGCGGGTGGACAGCTCGGGTGGGCGACGATGGCTACTCTGACGGCCCTCGGTGAGGTCGTCGACCCAGGCGCGTGCCTCCTCGTCAGTGGCGGCGTACTCGTGGCGGCGAGCCTCGGGCAGGTAGTCCCACATGAACCGCTTGCCTTCCGAGTTGCGCAGGATGCCGCCCTCGCCGCGGACTGCCTCGGTCACCAACAGGCCCTTGACCCCGGCGGGATGGACCATGCCGGTGGGATGGAACTGCACGAACTCCATGTCGATGAGCTCGGCACCCGCGCGGTAGGCCAGCGCCTGGCCATCGCCCGACGACTCCCAGGAGTTGGACGTGACCGCAAAGGCGCGGCCGACGCCACCCGAGGCGAGGATCACGGCCTTGGCCGGGAAAGCCACCGGCTGCCCGTCCATGCGGCGGTAGCCGATGGCGCCGTTGACGCGGCCGCCGCTCATCGAGAGGCGGGTGACGATGACCTCCTGGTAGACCTGTGCGCCCACTGCCACGCTGCGGTCCTGCAGCGTGCGGATGAGCTCGAGGCCGGTGCGGTCGCCGACGTGGGCCAGGCGCGGGTAGGTGTGGCCGCCGAACGGCCGCTGCAGGATGCGGCCATCGCGGGTGCGGTCGAAGACTGCGCCCCACTCCTCCAGTTCGCGCACCCGGTCGGGCGCCTCCTTGGCGTGCAGCTCGGCCATGCGCGGGTTGTTGAGCCGGTAGCCGCCGACCATCGTGTCACGGAAGTGTGTGGTCCAGCCGTCGCGGTCGTCCACGTGAGCCAGAGAGGCAGCCATGCCGCCCTCGGCCATGACCGTGTGGGCCTTGCCCAGCAGCGACTTGCAGACCACGCCCACCGAGAGGCCCGCGTTGATGCAGGCCACCGCGGCACGCAGTCCGGCGCCGCCGGCGCCGATGATGAGGACGTCGTGTGGTCGGGTCTCGATCATCGGTCTAGAGGAAGCCCCCGATGATGGGCGTGGACGTGTTGATGATGTCGAGCGCGAGCGCCCGCACGTAGAGGTCGACCACGACGATGCTGAAAAGGCTCGCCCAGGCCCATACGCCGTGGTACTGGTTCCAGGCGCTCACGCGCTGCCAGATGCCGTGGCGTCGCCTGGTGTTGGCCGTGCAGCTGAAGCAGTCCACGCTGCCCCCGACGAGGTGGCGGAAGGAGTGGCAGCTGAAGACATAGAGGCTCACCAGGATGGCGTCGGCGGCGATGAGGAAGACGCCGATGCCCAGTCGGACCCCACCGTCGTGGAGCATGGACACGACCAGGTCCCACCACAGCACCGCCAGCGGGATGAACGCGAGGTAGAGCGTGAAGCGGTGCGCGTTCATGAGGATGAAGGGGAACTTGTTCTCCATCGCGAAGCGGCGGTGGATAGAGGGCTCGCCCACCGCGCAGGCCGGCGGGTCGAGGAAGAACGCCTTGTAGTAGGCGCCGCGGAAGTAGTAGCAGGTACCGCGGAAGAGCACCTGGATCCAGAGCACCAGGATGGCCGGGCTGAACCAGCCGGGCAGCACACCCTCACCAAGCGCGATGCCGAAGAAGGGCGAGTGATAGCCCTCCGCCACATAGTCGACGCCGAAGTACGGGATGCCGAAGACGGCGGAGGCGGTGGCGTAGACGATAAATAGGGCCAGGCCGACGGCGATGAGCCCCGGCTTGATGATCCAGCGATCGACCCGCAGCGTCGAGCCGAAGCCGCGCCGGGCGGACCCCGTCGGCTTGGTCGCGGGCGTCGGCTCGACGCGACGGCCCTGCTCGACGCCTTCAGAGACGGTCACGGGCGGCGGCCGAGCTGCGGTGTGGGCGCGGGCATCATCACGAGTCCTGCGTGGTCCCCCTGCGGTGGCGGTCGAACGGTCGGCGGGTCGTGCCGGTCAATGTACCGCATCGTTGGTGACCGATTTGCAGCACCTGCGCCACCACAGCGCCCACGCGGGGGTCCGGGCGGCGCGCTATGCTGAATCGCGACCGTGAAACTCCAGGAATTCCACGCCAAGACCCTGCTCGCTCGTGCCGGCTTGCCCGTGCCCCCCTATTCGGTGGCGGCCACGTCGGCTGAGGCGCGCGAGCAGGCTGCTGCCTACTTCGACGCCGGTGCCGGCGCCGTCGTGGTCAAGGCACAGGTGCTGGTCGGCGGCCGGGGCAAGGCCGGCGGCGTGAAGCTGGCCCGGTCGGCCGACGAAGCCGAGTCCGTGGCCCAGGTCATCCTGGGTATGGACATCAAGGGCATCACCGTCCGCCGCGTGCTCGTTGCACCGGGCGCCGACATCGTGCGCGAGCTGTACCTCGCTGCGGTCCTCGATCGCACCGCCCAGCGCATCATGCTCATGGGCTCGGCCCAAGGCGGCGTCGAGATCGAGACGCTGGCCGAGGAGGATCCCGACGCCATCGTCCAGATCCACGCCCACCCCCAGCTTGGCCTGCTGCCCTTCCAGGCCAGGGAGATGGCCTTTCGCCTCGGCCTCGGTGACCACCTCAAAGAGGCCGCAGCGATCTGCACCGGCCTGGTCCAGGTGATGATCGACGATGACGCCGACCTCGTGGAGGTCAACCCGCTGGCGGTCGTGCGAGAAGACGGTCCCGAGGGACCGGTCGAGTCCCTGCAGCTGCTCGACGCCAAGATCACCCTGGACGACTCGGCCCTCGGACGCCACGCGGGGCACGAGGAGATGCGTGACCTCGACGAGGAAGACCCCACCGACATCGAGGCGCGAGCCGCGTCGCTCTCGTTCATCCGCCTCGATGGCAACATCGGCTGCATGGTCAACGGCGCGGGCCTGGCCATGACCACCATGGACCTCGTCAAGCGAGCCGGTGGCGAGCCTGCCAACTTCCTCGACATCGGCGGCGGCGCCCGCAGCGACAAGGTGGCCGAGGCCATGCGGCTCATCCTCAGCGACCGTTCGGTCAAGGCCATCCTGGTCAACATCTTCGGCGGCATCGCCCGCGGCGATGAGGTCGCGCGCGGATTGGTGGCGGCGCGCGAGAAGCAGACACGCAGCGTGCCCATGGTCGTGCGCATCGTCGGCACCAACGCCGACATCGCCGCTCGGATCCTGGCCGAGTCGGGCGCCGACATCGTCACCGCCGAGTCGCTCGATGATGCGGTCGAGAAGGCCGTGGAACTGGCGGGGAGCGCGCCGTGAGCATCCTCGTTGGCGCGGACACGCGCCTCATCGTCCAGGGCATCACCGGTCGCGAAGGCGGCTTCCATGCCGGACAGATGCTGTCCTACGGCACCAACATCGTGGCCGGCGTGACACCAGGGAAGGGCGGCCAGACTGCGCTGGACGAGGCCGTGCCGGTGTACGACACCTGCGCCCAGGCGGTCGAGCAGACCGGCGCCAACACCAGCGTCATCTTCGTACCGGCCTTCGCCGCACCGGACGCCATCATGGAGGCGGTCGGTGCCGGTATCGAGACCATCTTCGCCATCACCGAGCACATCCCGGCGCTGGACATGATCCCGGTCGTGGCCGAGGTCGAGGCACACGGCGCGCGCCTGGTCGGCCCCAACTGCCCCGGCGCGACCACGCCCGGCCAGGCCAAGGTCGGCATCATCCCCGGGTCCATCCATCGTCCCGGACGGGTCGGGCTGGTGAGCCGCTCGGGCACCCTCACCTACGAGGTCGTACAGGCCATGACCGACGCCCGCATCGGCCAGTCCACCTGCGTCGGCATCGGCGGCGATCCGGTCAACGGCAGCGACTTCATCGACATGCTCGAGCTGTTCGCTGCCGACTCCGACACCGACGGGGTCGTGCTCATCGGCGAGATCGGCGGTGGCGCCGAGGAGGCCGCTGCGGCGTGGAAGGCGGAGCACATGCCAGACACGCCGATGGTCGCCTTCATCGCCGGCCGCACCGCGCCGCCCGGGCGCCGTATGGGCCACGCCGGCGCCATCATCAGCGGCAGTGGCGGGACGGCGGAGGCCAAGATCGGTGCGCTCGAGGCCGCTGGCATCCGCGTGGCCGAATCACCGACCCAGATCCCGCGGATGCTCATCGAGGCCGGCATCTCTCCCGACTGAGGAGGTGGTTCCTCGCTGCTGTGTTTGGCAGCGACCCAACCCAGGTCACGACCGAGTGATGGTCGATGCGGTCCTCGCTGCTGCCCCGGGCTCCCGGACCGGGCGCTGGCTGGGGCCGCCCGGCCCGGCTGACCCTGGCGGCGATGACCACACTCCGTGCGCCTGGCATCGGTCGCATCAGGAGGGATACGGACCCGCCCAGGCGTCGATGGGTCAGGCGGGCACCCGAAGGCCGTGTGGGGCATGACGCGGAGCCGGACCGTCCCGCGGGACGTCCGCCGCGGGCCGAGAGGACGCGACCCCGACGCGTGGCCGGGGTCGCGTCCTGAGCGTGCGCTGGTCGGGCGCTAGGTCCTGACCGTGACCTTCTCGCAGCCGGTGACGAGGTCGCTGGGGTCGACGAAGGCACGATCGCGGTCGCCATCGCCGCAGTCGACGAAGTCGGCCCCGCCACCCGCGGCCCGGATGACGTCGTCGGCATCCCCGCCGAAGAGGCGGTCCCGGCCGGCCCCGCCGGTCAGCACGTCGCGACCGTCGCCACCGCGGAGGACATCGTTGCCCAGGCCGCCGTAGAGCTCGTCGCCCCGCCCGCCGCCGCGGACCACGTCGTTGCCGGGACCGCCGAGGATGAGGTCGCGGCCATCCTTGCCGTAGAGGGTGTCGTTGCCGCCCCGACCGCCGATGCGATCGTGGCCCGGGCCACCCTCGAGCTGGTTGGCCTTGTCGTCGCCCTTCAGCACCTCGTCCCAGGGAGGACCGAGCCCGGCGCCGCTCACGCCCGAGCCGACCAGCATGAGCGCGAGCAGCGCCACGCCCAGCGCCTTGAGGATCATCGGTCTCATCACGTACCTCCTCGTACCCTGGGATGCCTGCTGCGCGACAGCCGTGCGGCTCTCATCCCAAGCGTTAGATCGCAGCATCGGGCTAAGGAACGCGCGGGTCATCGGGACTTGGCTCAGCCCTCGCCTTATTCGCACGCACGTGGCGGTCGATCGGCCGGCACAGCTTGATGCGTGAGCTGGGCCTGGTCCGAGCTAGGCGCCGGACTTGAGCTCACGGAGGCGTGCGTCGCTGATGCCCAGGTGGTGGGCGACCTCGTGGTCGAACGTCTCTTCCACGCCGCGTCGGAGCGCGGCGGGGTCCCGGTAGGTGCGCATCAGTGGACCGCGGAAGAGCGTGATCTTGCTGGCCACAGTGGCGTGGTCAGCACCGTAGACGGTACGCGGCACGCCCTGGTAGAGCCCCAAGAGGCCACGAGCGCCGACGCTCTGCAGCTGCGCCTCGTCGGGTTCGTCCTGCACCACGATGGCCACGCTCGCCAGTTCGCCGCGATACGGCTCGGGCAAGGCAGCGACCGCCGCGTCCAGGGCCTCCGCGAAGGGGTCTCGTTCCATGCTCTGAGCGTACACAAGTGCCCCCGACCCGACCGCACGCGGCGGCATCTGCGGGCTGAGGTCGGACGCTCTGGGATCGCTTCGGGTTCGACCCGCGTTGCGTTCGTGATCGCCGCTGAGCCGTCCCGCAGGAACTCGGCCCGGCGGTCGCTCGTAGACTCATCGTGGATGGGCCGAGTGAGGCACTCCTCGACGAAGGTCACGATGGCCCCGACGGTCTGGAGGGTCTCCCCGGTCATAGCTCGTCACCTCTCGGCGGTCATGCCGCGCCCATCGAGGTGTACTACTCCGGGGCCCCTTGGCACTCGCAAGCGCGGAGGCCGGGACCCCTTGCGGAGGGCCGGCGCGGAACGACATGCAGGCTCGTGCGGCCGGCATCATGGGCTCCGCCGGGTGGCAGATGTCCATGACGGATCCCGAATCGAGACCGAGCGCCGCCCGGAGCACGAGCGCGCTCAGCAACACCTGGACCAGGGCGACGATGGAGCTGCCATGGGACCTCGGGACAGGGCGGGCTCCGGGCTACTCCCGTTCCACCGTTCCGTGGGCCATCGGCTCCGTCTCATCCCTGCGCACGACCTTCGGAGCCAGGAAGGCCACGCCGATCGCGGCCGCGATGAGCAGGACGGACGCCACCAGGACCGCGTCCCCGACACCGCCCACGAAGGCCGACTTGGCCTGCTCCACGAGCCGCTCGCCTTCGGCGCCCATCATGGCCACGATCGGCGACGCGGTGAAGGCGATGGAGCCGAGCACGCGCTCTGCGACCTGGGGCGGCAGCTCGGCCACCGCCTGGGCCATGCCGTCGCGGTAGCCCTGATTGAGGAGGCTGCCGAGGATGGCGATGCCGAAGGCACTACCGAGCTCGCGGGCCGTGTCGTTCCAGGCCGAGGCCACGCCCTGCTTCTCCATCGGCAGCGAGGAGGTGATGGCGGTGGTGGCCGGCGTGCCGGCCAGGCCCATGCCGAAGCCGAAGAAGAGCAGGCCGGCCAGGAAGTGCAGATACGACGATTCCACCTGCAGCTGACTGAGGATGAGGAAGCCGATAGCCATCGAGATGAGCCCGACCGGCCCGGTGCGCCGGAAGCCGATCCGCTGCGCGACCACGGGGGCTGTGCGCGCGGTCGGGATGAGCACGAACGGCAGCGGCAGGAGTGCCAGTGCCGCTTCCAGCGGCGAGCGGCCGGTCACGAACTGCAGGTACTGCAGGACCACGAAGAAGAAGCCGAACGCGGCCATGAACTGGACGGTCAGCGTCAGGCTACCGGCGCTGAAGCCCCGGAACCGGAACAGGCGTGGGTCCAGCAGCGGCTGCTTCATGCGCAGCTCCCAGAGCACGAAGGCGATGCCCGCGAGGATGCCGAGGCCGATGGCTCCCAGCGTGAGCGGCTCGGTCCAGCCCTCCTCGGGGCCCTCGATGATGCCGAACACGAAGGCCGTGACCGCCACCAGCGAGAGCAGGGCACCCACGATGTCGAGCGCGGGCGGATGCTCGTCCACCGACTTGGGCACGACCGCGAGCGTGCCGATGAAGCCGAGCGTGGCGAAGAGGACGTTGAGGCCGAAGAACGAGGTCCACGGGAACCACTCCAGCAGCAGCGCGGTGACGAACAAGCCCAGCACGGCTCCGCCGCCGGCGATGCCGACCCACACGCCGATGGCGCGACCCCGCTCCTCCTCGGGGAAGGAGGTGGTGATGATCGACAGGGTGGTGGGCATGACCGCGGCCGCGCCCACACCCATGATCATGCGCACTGCGATGAGTCCATCGGGGTCGGTCACGAACAGGCCCAGGGCCGCCGCCCCGCCGAAGATGAGGAGGCCGACCGCCAGCAGGAGCTTGCGCCCGTAGCGGTCGCCGAGGGCACCGGCGAAGAGCAGCAGGCCGGCGAAGATGACCGTGTACGAGTCGACGATCCAGGTCAGCTGTGTCTGGGTCGCGCCGGTATCCCGGGCCATGCTGGGCAAGGCCACGTTGAGGCCGCTCACCGCCGAGATGACGGCCATCAGCGACAGGGCCACCACCCCGAGCAAGACACGCCGCTGCCTGGGCGTGAGTTCGACCTGTCCCCCGGCTGGACCGGTTGCTGCCATGGTTACGCTCCGTGCTTGACTATTCCCCAACTGGTGAAATGATATTCTCCAGGTGGTGAATACGCAAGAGGTCCACATGACCAAGCCGACGCGCGGGCGCAGGCCCGCTGGAGCACAGACGCGCGAAGCCATCGCCGACGCTGCCCGGAGGCAGTTCAGCGAGCACGGCTACCGCGACACGACGCTGCGAAGCGTGGCCGCCGAGGCGGGCGTCGACCATCGGCTGGTGCTCCACTACTTCGGCTCGAAGCGTCGTCTATTCATCGAGTCGGTGCGGCTGCCGGTCGATCCGGAGGCGCTGCTGGCACGGGTCTTCTCGGGTGGTGGCAACGACGTCTCAGGTCAGGTAGCCGAAGCCCTTGTCGCCGCGCTGGAGGACCCCGACACGAGGCAGGCCGCCGTGGCCCTGATGCGAGCAGCCGCCTCTGAGCCGGAGGCGGCCCAGATCATCCGCGAGATCCTCACCGACCGGGTGCTCATCCCGCTGACCCAGCGCATCGGCGGCGACCGCCCGCAGCTGCGGGCCAGCCTCGTGGCCTCGCAGTTCGTGGGTCTGGCCATGGCCCGCTACGTGGTCATGATCGAACCGCTGGCCTCGGCCCCGCCCGAGCAGATCGTGCAGGCCCTCACTCCCGTGTTCGAGCACTACCTCTTCGGCGATTGGGCCGACGATGGCCCCGGCGAGCATCAGCCCGCGAGCGGGTCGCCCTCGTAGCCGAGCCGGTCCCAGGCGGGACCGCCCGGTGCCTCGATGAGCTCGGTCAGGACGCCGTTGCAGGAGCGCGGATGGATGAAGGCCACCGGGCCCTCGGCGCCCTTGCGCGCCTGCTCGTCGATGATCTCGATACCCCTGGCCTTGAGATCGGCCAGGGTCTCGTCGACGTCGGGAGTCTCGAAACAGACGTGATGGAAGCCCTCCCCCTTCTTCTCGAGGAATCGGGCTACGCCGGTCGTGGCCGAAGTCGGCTGAACCAGCTCGATCTTGGTCTCGCCCACCTCGAGGAAGGCCACGATGACCTCGTCCGACTCGATGGGCAGCACGAGTCCGACCGCCAGGCCCAGCGTGTCGCGGTAGAAGGCGAGCGAGGCCTCGATGTCGCGCACGATATAGGCGACGTGATGGACGCGGCTGAACGTGCGACCAGCGACCCCGGCCATGCTTCCTCCTGATGCTGCGGCCGAGCCGCGTGGCTGCCTAGACGGTGACGACCTCGCGGTGCTCGCCCCAGACCTCGCGCAGGCGGTCGCTGATCTCACCCAGCGTGGCCCGCGCCTTCACCGCCTCGATCATGGCCGGCACGATGTTGTCTGTCCCGCGGGCTGCGACCTCCAGCCGCTCGAGTGCCGCTGCCCAGGCAGCCTCGTCTCGGTCGGCGCGGACGGCCCGCAGCCGGGCCACCTGCTCACGCTCGAGCTCGGGGTCGATGCGCTGCAGCGCCGGGCTCACGGCCTCGTCATCGGTGAACTTGTTGACCCCTACCACGATGCGCTCGGCGGCCTCGATCTCGCGCTGGACCCGGTACGCGGCGTCCTGGATCTGCCGCTGCTGGTAGCCCGCCTCGATGGCCGCGATGGCGCCGCCGATGTCGTCGATCTCGTCGAGGTAGCCCTGGGCGGCGGCCTCCAGCTCGCCGGTCAGCGACTCGACGTAATACGAGCCGCCCAGCGGGTCGGGTGTAGCGGTCACCCCGCTCTCATGGGCGATGATCTGCTGAGTGCGCAGGGCCAGGCGCGCCGTCTCAGGCGTCGGGAGCGCGAGCGCCTCGTCGCGTGCGTTGGTGTGTAGTGACTGCGTCCCGCCGAGCACCGCGGCCAGCGCCTGCAACGTCGTGCGCACGACGTTGTTGTCGACCGACTGGGCCGTCAGCGAGGACCCCGCGGTCTGGACGTGGAAGCGGCACATGGTCGAACGCGGATCGGTGGCCCCGAAACGGTCGCGCATGATGCGCGCCCACATGCGCCTCGCGGCACGGAACTTGGCCACCTCCTCGAAGAGCTCGCTCCAGGCGCCGAAGAAGAACGAGAGCCGGCCGGCGAAGCGGTCGATGTCGAGCCCTCGGGCGACGGCGCCCTCCACGTAGGCGATCGCGTCGGCGAGCGTGAAGGCCAGCTCCTGGGCGGCGGTCGCTCCCGCCTCGCGCATGTGGTAGCCGCTGATGGAGATGGTGTTCCAGCGCGGCAGCTCCGCGGCGCAGAAGGCGAAGATGTCGGTCACCAGGCGCATCGAGGCCTCGGGACCGTAGATGTACGTGCCGCGCGCGATGTACTCCTTGAGGATGTCGTTCTGGACCGTGCCACCCAGCAGTTCGCGCGGGATGCCGCGGCGGTCGGCCACGGCCACGTACAGCGCCAGCAGGATCGGCGCCGTGGCGTTGATGGTCATCGAGGTCGTGACCTCGCCCAGCGGCAGGTCTTCGAGCAGCACCTCCATGTCTTCGATGGAGCTGATGGGCACGCCGACCCGGCCGACTTCGCCCGCGGACATCGGCGCATCGGAGTCGTAGCCCATCTGGGTCGGCAGGTCGAAGGCGACCGACAGACCGGTCTGCCCCTGTTCGAGCAGGTAGCGGAAGCGCTCGTTCGTCTGCGAGGCGGAGGCAAAGCCAGCGTACTGGCGCATCGTCCACAGCCGGCCGCGGTACATCGTCGGCTGCACGCCGCGCGTATAGGGGAACTCCCCCGGCATCCCCAGCGCGGTCTCGGGATCGAGATCGGCTGTATCAGCGGGCGTATAGAGGTCCGCGATCTCGATGTCCGAGGTGGTGGCGAACCGCTCCCGCCGCTCGCTCCGCCCTCCCAGCGACCTTGCCCTGGTGGTCTCGCGCCAACGGTCGCGACTCGGGTCCGCTGCCATCCCTACCTCACTGTCAGGAGCTCGTCACCGAGCTCGACGCTGCCGTCCGGTGCGACACGGATCGATCCCACCGTGCCCGCGCGTGGGGCGCGTACCTCGTTCTCCATCTTCATGGCCTCGATGGCGAGCAGGCGCTGCCCGGCCTCGACGGTATCACCCTCGGCGACCCACAGCCGCACCACGCGCCCGGGTATCTGGGCCCTGACCACGGCGCTGCCGTGGTGGCCGCTTGCCACCGCCGCCTGCCCGGCTTGCTCTCGCAGCAGGGCTCGGGGCTCGTCCTCGACGGCCACCACGAAGACCCAGCCATCCACCGTGGTCTCGTAGCGGTGGACGCCGGCAGCCCGGTCGTCGGCGGACTGGGCCAGCGCTCGAACCTCCGACATGCGGCCGGTCGCGTGGGACAGGTCGGCGGGATCGCGATGGAGGTGCTCCTGGCCCAGGCCTTCGACGGTCAGGCGGTAGTGGCCCCGGTGTCCGGCTCGCATGTCGGTCATGACCAGGGCTCCTCGCCCCATCCCCTGGCCTGCTCGCCACAGTCCACCGTCGACCTGGGCTCCAGGGCGGGTGCGGAAGGCGCGACCGCGAGCGAGACGTGGCGGACGACGGCATCGGCGGCGCGCTCGGCGGCCGCGGCGCGGATCGGCGCAGGATCCCAGTCCCGCGCCACCATGTCCGTCCGCAGCCGTCCCTCCGTGAACTCGGGATGTGCCAGCAGCCAGGCGTGGAACGGAAGCGTCGTCTGCACACCGCCGGTCTCGAACTCGTCGACGGCACGACGGGCACGCGCGAGGGCGAGATCGCGGTCCGGTGCCACGGCCAGCACCTTGGCCAGCATGGGGTCGTACTCGGCGGGCACCAGCCAGCCCTGCTCGAGCCCGGAGTCCATGCGCACGCCCGGACCTCCCGGCTCCCGCCAGCGGGTGATGCGACCAGGCACAGGCGCGAAGTCGCGCGCGGGGTCCTCGGCACTGATGCGCAGCTCGATGGCGTGGCGGTCCGGGCTGGTCGCGCGCTGCGCGGCCGCCAGGACCGCGGCCGAGAGCGGCCGGCCGGCGGCGATGAACAGCTGCTCACGCACGAGGTCGAGCCCGGTCACCAGCTCGGTGACTCCGTGCTCCACCTGCAGTCTGGCGTTGACCTCGAGGAAGTAGAAGGCGCCGTCGGGGGCGTGGAGGAACTCGGCCGTGGCGGCATTGCGCAGACCGACGGTGCGCGCCACTCTCACCGCCAGTTCGTGCAGCTCCCCGCGCTGGCTCGGTGTCAGCCCGGGTGCCGGTGCCTCCTCGACCAGCTTCTGGTGGCGTCGCTGGGTGGAGCAGTCCCGCTCGCCCAACGCCACGACCGCCCCGGCGCTGTCGCCCAGCAGTTGCACCTCGATGTGGCGGCCACCCTCGACGAGCCGCTCAAGGTAGACCGAGCCGTCCCCGAAGGCTTGCTCGGACTCGCGCGCGGCGGCGGTCACCGAGGATGCCAGGTCGGCCGGGTCGTCGACGCGGCGCATGCCACGACCGCCGCCCCCGGCGGCGGCCTTGATGAGCAAGGGGAAGCCGATCTCCGCAGCCGCCGCCTCGATGCGCTCGACCGCCGTTTCGTCGCCCATCGGGAGTGACTCGAACATGCCGGGCACGATGGGCACCCCGGCCATGGTGGCCGAGGCGCGTGCCTCGAGCTTGTCCCCCAGCGATGCCAGGGTCGCGGGCGCCGGGCCCACGAAGACCAGCCCGGCTGCCTCCACCGCGGTCCCGAACGCGGCCTGCTCCGAGAGGAAGCCGTAGCCCGGGTGGATGGCCTCTGCGCCGCTCGCCAGGGCGGCCTCGACGATGACGTCCGCCCGCAGGTAGGACTCGGGCGCCGGAGCCGGCCCCACGCGCACGGCCTGGTCGGCCAGGCGGACATGGAGCGCCTCGGCGTCGGCATCGGAATAGACCGCCACCGTCTCGATGCCCAGCTCGCGACAGGTGCGGAAGATGCGCACCGCGATCTCGCCGCGATTGGCCACCAGCAGGCGCCGGAACGGCGGCCTCACGAAGCGGAGCCTCCGTCTTTGCGCAAAGACACGATCACAGCGGGATGTTGCCGTGCTTCCGGCGCGGATTGTCGTCGCGCTTGCCCTCGAGCATCTCGAAGGCGGAGATCGACCCGCGGCCGTGTCTCCGAGGGCACGATGACGTCGTCGATATAGCCTCGTCCCGCGGCCACGTACGGGTTGGCGAAGCGCTCCTCGTACTCGTGCGTCAGGCGCGCCCGCTCGAGGGCCTGATCCTCGGCCGCGGCCAGCTCATCGCGGAAGATGATGTTGACCGCGCCCTCTACTCCCATGACCGCGATGCGCGCGGTGGGCCAGGCCAGGTTGACGTCGCCGCGGACGTGCTTGCTGCTCATGACGTCGTAGGCGCCGCCGTACGCCTTGCGCGTGATGACCGTCACCTTCGGGACCGTGGCCTCGCAGTAGGCGTAGAGCAGCTTGGCGCCGTGGCGGATGATGCCGCCGTGCTCCTGGGCCACGCCGGGCAGGAAGCCGGGCACGTCTTCGAGGGTCAGCAGCGGCACGTTGAAGGCATCACAGGTGCGGACGAAACGAGCCGCCTTGTCGGAGGCGTCGATGTCGAGGGCACCGGCCAGCACCGCCGGCTGCTGGGCCACGACCCCTACGGAGCGGCCGTCGAGCCGGGCGAAACCGATGATGATGTTGGCCGCCCAGGCCGGTTGCAGCTCCAGGAACTCGCCGTCGTCGACGATGCGGTCGATGACTTGGTGCATGTCGTACGGCTGCGAGGGAGACTCGGGGATGATCCTGTCGAGGGCGGCCTCAGAGCGGTCGCGCGCATCGGTGGTGGGCCGGCAGGGCGCTGTGGTGGTGTTGTTCTGCGGCAGGTGTCCCAGGAGTCGGCGAGCGCTGGCCAGGAGAGAGCCCTCGTCCGGCGCCGCGTAGTGGGCTACGCCGCTGATGCCGGTGTGCACCGAGGCTCCGCCGAGACGCTCGAAATCGACGTCCTCATGGGTCACCGTCTTCACTACGTCAGGACCGGTGACGAACATGTAGCTGGTGCCCTCGACCATCATGGTGAAGTCGGTGATGGCCGGCGAGTAGACGGCGCCGCCCGCGCACGGCCCCATGATCAGCGAGATCTGGGGGACGACGCCACTGGCCATCGTGTTGCGCAGGAAGATGTCGGCGTAGCCGCCGAGCGAGACGACGCCTTCCTGGATGCGCGCGCCGCCGCTGTCGTTGAGACCGATGACCGGGGCGCCGACCTTCATGGCCAGGTCCATGATCTTGCAGATCTTCTCGGCATGGGCTTCGCTGAGCGAACCGCCGAAGACGGTGAAGTCCTGGCTGAAGACGAACACGAGCCGGCCATCGATGGTGCCGTGACCGGTGACGACGCCGTCGCCCAGGAAGCGCTCATGTTCCAGCCCGAAGTCGCTCGAGCGGTGAGTCACGAAGGCATCGAACTCGACGAAGCTGTCGGGGTCGAGCAGCAGCTCCAGCCGCTCGCGAGCCGTGAGCTTGCCCTTCTCGTGCTGCTTGTCGATGCGCGCCTGCCCGCCGCCGAGGCGTGACTGGGCACGCAGCTCGTGCAGTCGCTCGATCTGGGCCTGGTTGTCGCTCACCCTGCGTCTCCCTCCGCTGGTCCGGCTCCCCGCCGTGTGGCTGCAGCATGGTACTGCCGGGGGCTGCGGTCGGTTCGGCCGGGCCGTGTCTCCACGCGCACAGACGGGCGGTGGTGCGTTGACGCACCACCCGAAAACCGATGGTGCACGGACGCACCAACCGCTAGACTCCGGGCCGGAGGCTGCGCAGTCGTCACGCGGGCCCCTTGCACACCGGGAGGGTGTCTTGGCACGGATCATCGCGATCGCGAACCAGAAGGGTGGCGTGGGCAAGACGACCACGTCGATCAACCTGGCCGGGGCACTCGCGGAGCTCGGACTGCACGTCCTCTGCGTGGACATGGACCCGCAGGCCAACCTCACGGTCGGGCTCGGTCTCAACGCCCGCGACATCGAGGTCTCGATCGCCAACGTGCTTCTCGATCCTTCGCTCTCGCTGGAGGACATCGTCGAGACGACCGAGACCGAGAACGTCGACGTGGCGCCCTCGGACATCGACCTCTCGGCCACCGAGAACCAGCTCTTCAGCAGCATCGGCCGCGAACACGCCCTGCGGGAGGTGCTCCACGGCTGGGCAGAGAAGCAGTTCGACTACGTCATCATCGACTGCCCGCCGACGCTGGGCCTGCTGACCATCAACTCGCTCGTGGCGGCTGACGGCGTGATCATCCCGGTGCAGACGCAGTACTACTCGCTGAAAGGCTTCCGTGCGCTGGCCAATCTGGTGACCCAGATCCAGGGCAAGGGCCTCAACTCCAGGCTGCGCATCATGGGCATCTTGGCCACCTTCTACGACGGCCGGACCAACCTGGCCAAGGACATGCTCGCGGAGCTGTCGGAACTGGGCGACTACCACGTCTTCGGATCCATCGTGAAGCAGACGGTCCGCCTGGGCGAGGCGCCACTGGCCGGCAAGCCCGTGACGTCATACGCCAGCCGCTCGGCCGCTGCGGAGATCTACCGCAACCTGGCGCAGGAGGTGATCGAACTTGGCTAGACCGGACTTCCGCTCCCAGGCTGCACAGCGACTCGCGAGCGAACGCACCGAGTACACCCCTGCCCTCATCGACCTGCTCAAGCTGGACGAGCCGGGCACGCTCAAGGACGTGCGTCGCATGCCCGTCGACCGGGTCTACTCCAACCCCGAACAGCCTCGCCAGCACTTCGACGAGGATGCCCTGCAGGACCTGGCCGCCTCGATCCGCGAGCACGGTGTGCTGCAGCCGGTGCTGGTCCGGCCTCGCGCCGACGGCCACTACCAGATCGTGGCCGGCGAGCGCCGCTGGCGCGCATCGAAGATCGCCGGCCTGACCGAGATCCCCGTCATCGTCGAGCAGATCGACGACGAGGCGGCACTCGAGATCGCCATCATCGAGAACCTCCAGCGCGAGGACATCTCCCCGCTCGAGGAGGCGGAGATGTTCGATCGCATGACCCGGCAGCACGGCTACAGCCTGCGCAAGCTGGCCACCAAGCTGGGTAAGGACAAGGGCTATCTCGAGAACCGGCTGCGTCTGAACGGGGCACCGCCGGAGATCCGGGAGCTGGTCTCGGTGCGGCAGGACACGCTCTCGCATGCGTACGAGCTGATGAAGGTCGAAGATCCCCGCAAGCGCCGTCGCCTGGCCAAGCAGGTCGCCGCTGGCGAACTCAGCCTGGTCAAGCTGCGCGAGCGCATCGAGGGCAAGCCCAAGCGGGATCCCGAACCCGAGCCCCCGGCGGCCGAGGAGATCGAGGTCGAGGCGGTCCCCGAGCCGGAGCTGGTGGCAGTGCCGGTCCTGCCCGACGGGCCCGCGGTCGATGGGGTCACCATCGACGCGGCCAGCGAGCACCTCTCGTTGGCGGTGGCCGAACTCGTCAACGCCCTCGTCACCGACGAGGCCCTGGGCGAGGCGTCGTCGAGCGAGCGTCAGCAGTTCGCCAAGTACCTGACGCTGGCCAAGATCAAGCTGGAGAACGCCATCGCCGTCGTGAGAGCCGGTGATTCGCACGGGCAAGGCAACCTGGCCAGCCAGCTGGCTGCGAGGGAGCGCGCGGCATACCCGGGCGAGGATCCGCGCGGCTAGCGGGACCCGGCCCGCTCACGCGCCGACCGCGCGGCACCATGCACATCCCGACCGAGCTGCTGTACCTGTTGGCCGCGGCTGCGGTCGGCCTGGTGCTGTACCGCTACTTCACCGGCCGAGGCGGCATCGAGATCCTGCGCCCTGACTACCGCGGGCTCCCCGACGAGGGACAGGTCGAGGTGCACCACCACATGGTGCGCTGGAAGACGGCCGAGGCAGAGTCCTTCGTGGCCGCGTGGCAGCTGGAGGATGGCCATTTCGTGGTCATGCGCGTCGTCTTCGATGGGCGGGACGAGGAAGAGCCCGACCTGGGCCACATCGACATCAGCATCGACAGGCGGACGGTGACGGAAGAAGCCGGCTGGACCGAACGGATCCGCGACCGAACCCTGCGCTCGGACGTGGAGGCGATCCTCAAGGCGCTGCAGCGCGAGGCCCGGGTGGGTCGGTCGGACGCCAAGCGTGTCGCCGTGGCCAAGCCCGTGGGGGACGACCGCGAGCCGTAGCGGCGGAGCGGCGGAGCGGCAGGCGGCCTGGACGCGCGACTCCCTCCGGTCATCTGCGACGCCGCGACTGCGGCTGCAGGTCCAGTCGGCGAGGGCTTTCGCAAGCTGCGGCTCGAAGCGCTGCAGGCGCCCGCTGTCCTCGTGCGCCTCGACGCCCTCGACGAAGGCGCGCGACGCGCGTAGCTGAGGAGCGTGTAGCCATCACTGAGACCGAGCTGTCCGCGGAGCGCCGCCCGCCCATCTGCAGACAGTCGCCGGTAGTGCCTGACGAAGGCCAACATCGACTCGTCGTATGGCAGTGGCCCGATGCACAGAAGCCCCGACTGCCCGCCCCACGCGTCGTAACCGCCTGGAGGCAGCGGGGACGGTGCCTCGCCACGTCGCGCACGAAGACGTTCGTCAGCCTCGACGGCAGCGGCCATCTCCTGGCCGATCACGAACTCGCACTCGCCGCTCATGGCACGACCATAGCGCAGCGCCCCCGCCGGTCGATATCGGCGCGGTGACGATCCCTAGATGTAGACGACCGTCTCGAAGCCGTCGACGAGGAAGTCGATCTCCTGTGCGCGCGCCTTCTTCGACTGGGCTCGCAGGCCGAAGACGAGGAAGTGGAGCGAGATGGCCGGCACCATCAACTGCCCGTCCGCCGTGCGCCCGATGGTGGCAGGGGCGCCGCCTCCGGCTGTGAAGACGCGCTCGATGCCGCTGTCGTCGAGCCCCGTGGCCTGGCGGAAGTCGGCGAGCACGGGGAGCACGCCACGCCGGATGGACATGTCGCGCATGCATTCGATCATCCAGGCGTCGATCTGCTCATCGGGCTGTTCCTTCAGCCGTTTGCGGTAGACCTTTGGATCCTCTGACAGGCCCTCTGACGACAACTGGACTCCTCCTCGTTGGATGGCTCGCGCAGGAATGGTAGCGCGGCCATGGCCGTCATGGCTTCGTGACCAGCCCCGACTACCATGACGGCATGTTCCTCTTCCGACGTCCATCCGCCATGCCCGCGCCCCAGGATGCCCTGGCCGGCCGAGCCGAGCCCATCGCCATCACCGAGCCGCACCACGTCAACGGCGCCGCGCTGACCCCGCCGTGGCCCGACGGTGCGCGCACCGCCATCTTCGGCCTCGGCTGCTTCTGGGGAGCCGAGAAGGCCTTCTGGGAGACCGAGGGCGTCATCTCGACCGCGGTCGGGTATGCCGGCGGCTACACGCCCAATCCCACCTACGAAGAGACATGCACCGGTCAGACCGGTCACGCGGAGGTCGTGCTCGTCGTCTTCGACCCTGAGCGCGTCTCCTACGAGCAGCTGCTGAAGCTGTTCTGGGAGCACCACGACCCCACGCAGGGCATGCGCCAAGGCAACGACCAGGGCACCCAGTACCGCTCGATCATCATGGTCGCGAACGACGAGGAGCGGGCCACGGCCGAGGCCTCACGGGATGCCTACCAGGCGCAGCTGAGGGCGGCCGGCTTCGGGCAGATCACGACCGAGATCGACGATGCCGGTGACTTCTACTACGCCGAGCCCTACCACCAGCAGTACCTGTCGAAGAACCCCAACGGCTACTGCCCCGACCACGGCACCGGCGTGGCCTGCCCCGTCGGCGTGGGTGTGAACGCCGTGGCGGCAGGCTAGCTGCGGATGTAGACCGCGACCGGGTTCGCACCGTGTCACTGTGGCTTGTCCGGGGGCTCCCCCATCTCTGAGAGGTCGTCCGTGGCTCGGCTTGTCCGGGCGATCTCGAGATGGTTGAGCTCCCGTGTCGCTCGGGCTTGTCCGGGGGATCCGCCCATCTCTTCGATGATGGGTCGAGTCCGCTCGATGAAGAAGTCGGCGATGGCCTCCGGGTTGTCCCAGACGTTCATCACGGTCAAAAAGCTCACGCCATGAGGGTGATCGTTTCGACGCACATGTCGGTCATCGTTCAGCACTGTCAACTGGATCGGGCAACGCAGAACGCGCCACCCCAGCGCGAAGACGACGACACCGGCGGTGATGGCCGTGACTGGACTGAGCATGGGCTGGGTCCTCCCTCTGACGGTGGGGGGACGATGACCGCCGAGCGGACCAACTCGTACCGGTCCGCTACACGCCAAGAGAGTCGGGCGAGCCGGAACCCATCCATGCTCCGTCGATCCGGGCGACGCACGACCCCGGCAGGACGGTCAGGGACGCGGTCGGTCCTTCCCGGCCAGTGGCTCCGGAACCTCGATCACCAGGTCGCTGTCCTGGCCCGCGTGGCCGCGCTCGGGCATGTGTTCGGCGGCAAGGATCTCGGCGGGCGGCTCGTTGCGCAGCGCCTGTTCGAATCCCAACATCGCCGCCCCCACGGCCGTCCCGAAGCTGCCTTTCGTGGAGAGCGGGCCGGCAGCGTCTTCCTCTGCCGCGGCATCCTCGACCGCGTCGTCGGTCGAGGCAGGCGTCGATCGTTCGGATCCATCCATGGCCTGGTCGATGATAGTCGGGGCGCGCCCTTGTGGGCCCTGCGTCGGTGGCCTACAGTCCTGCGCGAGCAAGAGGAGGACGGGCCGATGACAAAGACGTGGAAGCTGCGCAAGGGACAGGTGACGGTCGTCGAAGACGCGCGCACGGCCTCGCTGGTGATCAGCGCCAGGGACCTGAAGGACCGGCAAGAGAAGGTAGCCGCCGTCGAGGAGGTCCTTCACCGGCTCCAAGCGTCGGCATAGCGACCGCCGAGCCTCCAGTCGGGCTGCCACCACCGGAGACCAGATGCAGCGGGATCTCGTCGAACGGGCGATGGCGGGTGATCGAGACGCGTTCACAGAGCTACAACGCGGCACGATCGACAAGCTCTACGCCATCGCGCGGCTCATCGCGCCGTAGCGGGCGAAGACGGAACCGAGCCAGGGTCTCCGACGTCCATTCGAGGTAGGGTGGCCGTTTCGCGCTGCCCGGCACGGATTCGCCGTATGAGGTCTAGGACATGCCCGCTACGATCCGGCCACTGGCGATCGCCGCGTTGGCGCTGCTGCTCGCCTCCCCCACCCTCGGTAGCGAGGACCATCCCGACGCGACAAAGCCCATCGCGCTCGCGGGCTCGACCCTGACCTGGTGCGGCGACCTAGAGCAGATCAAAGCCGATGCGGGCGAGTACCGGGACTCGCCGGTCCATGTCGGCAATCCGCCCAGCGACAAGATCGCCCGCTGGGCCAGGAAGAAGCCTGGGTTCGCCGACCTCTGGATCGACCGCGACAACCTCGGCTGGATCACGGTCGCATTCGCGCAAGATGCCGACCAGCGGCGCGCCGAGCTGGCGAGGAAGTTCCCCGGCATCGGCGCCGTGGTGGTCGAGGTCCAGTACTCGGCCAGGCAACTGCGCAAGCTCCAGCGGCGGGTAGGGAATTGCGTCTCGCCGGTCCTCGAATCCTGGTGGACCGGCATCGACCCCACGACCAACCACGTGAGTCTCGGCGTGGACCTGCTCACCCCCGAGGTCGTGGAGCTGCTGGAGAAGCAGTTCGCCGGCCAGCCACTGTGCGTCGACGGCCGGGACCCCTCCGACCTCATCCCCGACGGACCTCAGCCCACGAGCGGCGACGGCTGGACGCTAGTCGACTTCCGCCAGGGCCCGCCCGACACCGTGTACCGCACCGGGGTCGCTACCGACGCCGAACAGCTGGGCGAGCTGTGGCAGGAAGCCGGGATGGTGGGCGAGGCACCCGCCGTCGATTTCGGCGGCACCGTGGTCGTCTGGTTCTCCGAGCCGCACGGTGGGAACTGTCACGATCTGCGCCTCGACGACGTCCTGGTCGACCTCGAGGAGTCACTCGTCCACCCACTCATCGTGATGCCCGATGACCCCATGATGTGTAACGACGACATCGCGGGTGCCTACCAGTTCCTCGTCGCTCTCGAGCGGGAGCGACTGCCGGCGGGGCCCTTCCGCATCCAACTTCGACCCGACCGCTCATACGGGGATGCCACCGTGGTCGAGGTCGACCTGACCGCTCCCGGTTCGACCGCGCCGGACAGCGCCATCCACCCGGCGGAACAGGAGCCCGAGCCACAACGCTCCGGCGCCATCATGGAGCCGGGCTACAGGCAGTGGTACGAGTTCGACGTGAGATGCGGGATCGGCTACCTGGGCAACATCAACGACGTCCACTGGGTGACCGAGCAGACGGAGCTTCCCAGCGAGTGGGCCGAGGCCGTCGACGAGGACGGCGAGCTCGTGGTGAAGGTGCTGCTGGTCGAGGGGCCGGACCCACACGCCATCGCCAAGACCGGCGGTCGTCCGGTGCGCTACGAGCCGCAGCGGGAGCCACCGCCGTCGGCCTGCGCCGCCTGACCGCGGGCGGTACCGATGGACGGTCGGCGGTCCGAGTCGGCTGGCGGCAGGCGTCCTATCGCGGCATTGACAGAGGGTCACAAGCAAGGGATAACCGGAACGTCGAGTCGTGCTCGACACCGTCCAACCTGCCACACCGTGCAAGAGGGGTTCCAGATGGACCTGGCTTCGCTCGCCGCGCTAGTCGTGGCCGTGCTGATCGTGGTCAGCGGCTATTTCCTGTTCAATGACGTACCGCGCCCGAGGGGCAACCACTCACCCCGGCGACGCTGAGCTCCCTACGGCGGCGGAGAGCTCTCCACGGCGACGCTGAGGGCGCCCTCCGCGGGGCTGGGCAGGCGCTAGCCTGAAGGCATGACCGAACGCCCGGACCCAACCGCTCGTCTCGGCGGACGACCTGCTGGCGGCTATCGAGGACCCCGGCCTGCGCATCGCCGACGTGCGCTGGTTCCTTGGCGAGCCCGGCCGCGGGCAGGCCGAGTACCTGCGGGGACATATCCCCGGCGCAGTCTACGTGGACCTCGACAGGGACCTCGCGGCACCTCCGGGTGGCGGTCGTCATCCCCTGCCCGACCCGGGTGCGTTCGCCGACCGCATGGGCCAGCTCGGCTTCGGAGACGAGCACACGATCGTCATCTACGACGCTGCCAACGGCCAGTACGGGGCGCGGATGTGGCTGATGCTGGACCGGCTCGGCCATCCGAACACGCACATGCTCGATGGGGGCATCAGCGCCTGGAAGGCCGCCGGTGGCCCCTGGACCGCCGAGAGGTCCACGCCCATGCGCGCGTCGCTGACCCTGGCCTCAGAGTGGCCCGGCACCATCGACCGCCAGCGGATCGTCGCGCTCAAAGGCCAGATCGACCTCGTGGATGTGCGCACGGCCGAACGCTACTCAGGCGAGAACGAACCCATCGAACGAGTCGGCGGGCACATCCCGGGAGCTCGCAACCGCCCCTGCGCCTCGATGATGACCGAGACCGGGAGACTGAAGCCGGCCGATGAGCTACTGCCGCTCATCCGGGGCCAAGGTGAACGAACCAGGCTGCCGTTGGTCATATCCTGCGGCAGCGGCGTGACCGCGTGCTTCGGGGCCCTGGCCGCGCGCGTGGCCGGCCTGCCCGACCCCCTCATCTACCCTGGCTCGTTCAGCGACTGGGTCGGCGCCGGCTTGCCGGTCGCAGAGGGTACCGCGCCGGACTGACGTGTCGAGAGGTAGCCGGTGACAGCCGATGGTCGGCGTGCGGTCGAACCAGGTTGGTGAGCCCCGTGGTCTACGGGCTCGGAACCGCAGAGGCCACGACGGGCGTCTGGATGGCCGTGCCCATGGTGCGCGCAGATCGCGGTCCGCGCTCTGAGCGCGACAGGTCCAGTGCTGCGGCCACAGCGCCGATGACCGTCGCCTCACCGCCGAGGGTGGAGACGACGACGCTTGGTGGTGCGGCAGATGGCCTCCAACGAGCGCCTCGATGCGTGGAGCCCACGTCTCGAGCGCTGACCGACCGACCCGTCGAGGACCACGACTTGCGGGTCGGTGATCGAGGACATGGCGATGACTGCCATGGCCACATGCTCGATCATGTCGTCAACCAGGCTTGTCGCGAGCCCATCACCCGCGGCTGCTGCCTCGAAGACATCTCGTGAAGTAGGCGGGTGATCCAGATCGGCGGAGTCGCGAGCGGTGCTGCCCTGCGGCGAGCGCTTGGCGAGCGACCTCCGCAAGGCCGACCCCGGAGGCCAGCATCTCGAAGGACCCCAGTCCATCGGGCCGAGTTGTGCCGAGTTGGGAACGATCGAGGACCATATAGCCGACTTCGCCCGCCCCGCTGTTGCGTCCTTTCAGGAGCTGGCCATCGGCCACGATCGATGCGCCGATGCCGGTGCCAAGTGAGAGGACCACGAAGTCTGAGAGTCCACGCGCCTCGCCTCTCCACGCGTGGCCCAGCGCCGCGAGATTGACGTCGTTGTCGATCACGAATGGGAGGTCGACTCGTTCCCTGAGCGCCGCCACGAGGCGGAATCCATCCCACTGGACGTTGGGCCCTCCGATGGCGATACCGCTCCGGGGGTCGACGATGGCGGGCACGCCGACGGCAACCGAGAGAACAGGCGCGCCGCGGCTTCGATAGTGGCGGCGCAGCCGCCCGATCGACTCGACGAGTGTGTCGAAGGGCGTCCCGTCCGCATCGCTGGGTCGCACCTCCTCGACGAGGAGGCCACCAGCGAGGTCCGCGAGCATCGCGTGGCACTTGGTGCCACCGAGGTCGATGCCGATGACGCATCCGGACGTGGCGTTGAAGGAGATCGCCCTGCGTGGACGTCCACCCGTGCTGACTCCCGGCTCCTCCCGCACAAGGTCGCGGTCCACGAGCCGGCGGATGACGCGGCTGACAGTCGCTGCTGACAGGCCCAGGTTCTCGAGCGATCTCGGGCCTGGTGGTCGTTCCCTGGGCGTGGACGTAGTCGAGGACCAGCTGCTCATTGAGCTGGAGCATGAGCCCGTGGCGGATGGCACCGGACTCCCCTGTGGTCGGGCCTCTGACCCCGGGGTCGCGCGGGCCGGTACCGTCGTACCTTTCTTGCATTCAGATAGAAACTATGCTATCCCTATGCCGGTGTCAAGCGGCAGACGGCCACTGAGCTGGGCAGAAGGAGGTGAGGACAGCGATGTTCGTCGAACGCCTGAAGAGGCTCAACCCGTCGCTGGTGACGGACGCCGTAGAGCTTCACCAGGCGGGTGACCTGCGCGCCAACACGTACCTCATCGACACCGCCACGATGACGGCCAACACCCGCCTGATCCGGGCTGAGGCCGACCGCCTGGGCCTTCGCCTGTACGCGATGGCCAAGCAGTTCGGGCGCAACCGCGATGGATGTGACGCGGTGGTCGAGGGCGGCATCGAATCATGCGTCGCCGTCGACATCCAGTGCATGGAAGCCGTGCAGAGAAGCAGCATGCGGATCGGCCATGTAGGACACCTCGTTCAGCCCCACCGCGGGGTCGAGGACGCGGTCGTCGCGGCTCAGCCCGAGGTCGTCACCGTCTTCCACGAGGACATCGCGGAGCGCCTCGGTGCTGCCGCCAGGCGCGCGCAGACCGAACAAGCCGTACTCCTTCGAGTGGTCGCGCCTGGTGACCAGTTCTACTTCGGCCACGGCGGAGGGCTGCCGCTCGAGCACATCGAGGACCACGCGCGTCGTATCGACAGCATCGACGGCCTGCGCGTGGCCGGCGTGGTCAGCTTTCCGGCCCTGCTCGCCGATGCGGCGAACCGCAGGCTCGCGACTACGAACGAACCTGCGCACGGTGGTCGAGGCTGCGGAGCGCCTGGGCAAGGCTGGGTTCGAGATCGAACAGATCAATGCACCAGGCACGACCTCGTCGGGGGCACTGCGTCTGCTGTCCGAGGCTGGCGCCACGCACGCCGAGCCGGGCAACGGCCTCCACGGAACCACTCCCCTGATGGTCTTCGACGACGAGTCGCCGGAGGTCCCGGCGATCGTCTACATCTCAGAGGTGTCGCACTTCGACGGTGACGACGCCTACGTCTTCGGCGCCGGCCTGTACGTCGACAAGGTCCTTGGCGAGTACGGGCTGCGCGCCTTCTGCGGACGCGACGAGGCCATCCTCGATCAGCGTATATCCAGCCGAGATGGCCCCCGATGGCGCCATCCACTACTACGCCGTGCTCCACCTTCCCGCGCGCCACGACGTGCGGGTCGGCGACACGGCGGTCTTCTGCTTCCGGCCTCTGGTCTTCGTGACACGAGCTCGGACGCGAGCCCTCTTCAGGAACCACGACGGGACCGCGCGCCTTGGTGACGACGTACGACGCCAACGATGGTCGGGCCGTTGATGGCGTGGCATAGCGGATCGAACAGGAGGAAGGATCCAGAGATGAACAAGCGAGCACTATCACTGGCGATCAGCAGCGTACTGGCTGCCTCGCTGGCCGTGCCGGCGGCGGCCGCGGACGTCGACCTCGACGCGCCGACGGTGGGTCCCAACGGCGAGGCCAGCACGGCCGTCGCCGATATCCCGCCTCTTAGCGACGAGGAGGTCGCGCAGATCCAGGACGCGGGCTACAAGGCCGCCCTGATGTGGGCCGGCGCGGGCACCTGGTACAACGCCCTCACCAAGGGCGCCAAGGAGCGCTTCGAGGAGCTCGGCATCGAGGTCGTAGCCGAGGCCGAGGCCGACTTCGACATGGCCCGGCAGCAGACCGACCTCGAGACCACCATGGCGCTGCAGCCGGACATCATCCTGAGCCTGCCGGTCGACCCGGTCGCAGGCACTGCAGCTTTCCGGCCGGCTGCCGACGCAGGTGCCGTGATCGTCTTCGTCGACAACGGCGTGGATGACTTCGTGCCGGGAGAGGACTACGCCTCCATCGTCACGGGCGACCACTTCGAGATGGGCAAGACGGCCGCGCAGTTGATGTCCGACGCCATCGGCGGCGCAGGCAAGATCGGCTTCATCTTCCACGACGCGGTCTACTACGTGACCAACAACCGCGACGCCTACGCCAAGGCGGCGTTCGAGCAGCTCTACCCGGACATCGAGATCGTGGCCGAGCAGGGCAGGGCGAGATGTTCCTGCGTTCGCGAGCGGGGTGGTGGCCGACGAGTCGAACGCTCAGGCCAGGTGCGGCGCGGTGACCGGATCAAGGGGGATGCCGGCGGGGTCGAAGCGGCCGATGAGCCGGTCCATGGTGACGACCTCGCCTGGTGCCGCCAGGTCCAACGAGCGGGCGATCCAGCCGACCACATCGGCGATGGGCACGCCGGCCGCCCGAAGCTGGGACAGCGTGACCGCGCCATCGCGCTTGGAGAGGCGCTCGCCGGCATCGTTGAGCACGAGCGGGACGTGCAGGTAGTCGGGCGTCGGATACCCCAGCAGCCGCTGCAGGAGGACCTGGCGTGGTGTCGAGCTGAGCAGGTCATCGCCGCGCACGACCTCCGACACTGACTGGGCGGCATCGTCGACCACGACCGCCACGTTGTAGGCGGGCGTGCCGTCGTTGCGGCGGAGCACGAAGTCATCGACACCGCCTGACACCCGCCCAGCCACGGCGTCGACGAACTCGACCCGTTGACCATCGGCACGCAGACGGAGAGCCGGAGTTCGGCCGGCCGCTCGCAGCTCCTGTCGCCGTCGTGGATCGAGATCCCGGCAAGTGCCGGGATAGGCGTCGGGCGGCAGGTGGGGTGCACTGGGAGCGCCTTCGATCTCGTCACGGATCTGGCGCCTGGTGCAATAGCACTCGTACACCAAGCCGTCGGCCCGGAGCTGGTCGATGGCCGCCTCGTAGAGGGGGAAGCGGACGGACTGGCGGATGGGCTCGCCGTCCCAGTCAAGGCCGACCGCAGCCAGATCGGCGAGCTGGGTCTGCTCGTGCTCCACGCCGGACCGCTGGCGGTCGAGGTCCTCCACACGCACGAGGAAGGGCCTGCCGGCCGAGCGCGCTGACAGCCAGGCCACCGTCGCGGTGCGGAGATTGCCCAGGTGGAGCTCCCCTGAAGGCGATGGCGCGAACCGACCTGTCATGTGCCTATTCTGTGCGGCGCGCGAACTCGTGGCCTATGCGCGTGCCCGGACTGGCGAATCTCACCCGATCCGGCGGAAAGCGTGAGCGGACAGCGGGGCGCAGAATGGGGGCCAATCCCCACCTAGAAAGGAAGACCATGACCGAAAGATCGATCGACGAGCTGGGGCCCGTCGATTACCTGATCGTCGAGTTCCCGGCCGGGCAGCAGAACTTCACCGGCGAGGGCGCCGACGAGCTGCTCAAGCTCCATGACGCCGGCATCATCCGCCTCATGGACCTGGTCATCATGATCAAGGCCGAGGACGGGTCAGTGGACGCCATGGAGCTGTCCGATGTGCCGGACCTGGGCGACTTCACCCGCATCGAGGCGGAGCTGGCTGAGACCCTGGCAGCCGACGACGTCATCGAACTCGCGAGCGTCATGGAACCCGGCAGCGTCGCCGCTGCCATCGTCTATGAGAACCTCTGGGCCGCGCCCTTCGCCTCCGCCCTGCGTCGCGCCGGTGCCCGGTTGGTCGCCGACGGACGCATCCCCACCCAGGACCTCATCGCCGCGGTCGAAGCCGACGCGGCACTCGAAGCAGAAGGAGCCTGAAATGCCGCTCAGACCGTCCCGCGTCGCCAAGGCCGCGGTCGTCACCTCGGTCGCCAAGCCCGGTCCCTCGCCGGTAGCCAAGGCCGCCGTGGTCGGCGCTGCCGTCAAGCCCGGTCCCTCTCCGGTAGCCAAGGCCGCCGTGGTCGGCGCCGTGGTCACTCCGGGCCGGCGCCGCTTCTAGCCACTCCATCCGCGAGTCATCGCGACCTCGACGACCCCCTCCCGCCGGTCGGGCTGGGGGTCGTTCCATGTACTCGACATGCCCGACGGTGGTGCCCACATCATCCGAACAGGGTGAAAGCCGAGGTACGGACATCCCCCGAAGTGAGGGAACATGGCTGCGGTCTCACCGCATGGGTGCTCGCTGAGAACGTGCGTACCCAAGGAGCCGGACCGGCAAAGGGCGTTGGGCCTCAAGCTCGGCGACCAGATAGGGAGGCACGATGCCAGGACGAAGAGGACCGGGACGCGGACGAGGACCTGCCCAGTCGCACGGGGGATGCGACGTCGTCGCCGTCGTCGACGGGTGCTGGTCGGCGGCATGCTCGCTTTCGGCGCCTACAAGATGGCCAAGTCCCAGTCCGAGCAGATCCAGCAGCGCAACGGTGTGGATCCTGAGGAGATGACCGACCAGGAACTGGGGCAGGCGATGGACGAACTCGGCATCGAGAAGCAGCAAGTCACCGACGCGGACCAGGACGCCGGCTAGGGCTAGACACACCTGCTCCCGACCGAAACTCGGGGTATCCGCGCCGACCTGTTGTCGGTACCATGCCTGCACAGAGGGAGGTGGTTCGTGATCCTACTCGGGTGTCTCGTCGCATTCGGAGCCGCGGTCGCGCCGCGAGTCATTCTCATCCTGGCCTGGATCTTCAGCGAGCGCTGGGCCCTGGTGTGGGAAGGCCAGGTGTTGGCGCCCCTGCTTGGGATCATCCTTCTTCCCTACACGACGATCATGTTCATGCTCGCCGTGACCGTCACACCGACCGGCATCACCATCGAAGGCTTCGCCTGGTTGTGGCTCGCCCTGGGCCTGTTCCTCGATCTGTGGAAGTGGAGCGCCATCGTCGCCAATCGCCAGGTCGGATACCAGTACGGGAGCTCTATCTACAAGAGCCAGCAGTAGCCCAGGGCCGCATCGGCGTTGGCGGATGGTGGCCGAGCTCGAGCCTGCGTCACGCCTCGGTGTGTCGCGCCCGCTGCGGACTCGGCCTGGACATGCGCCGTCGGGACAGCCGCGCCGTCGCGCTCGCCTGGTTGGTGCAGGGGCGTGGCGTGGTGAGCGCGCGGGATGTGGCGTACCGTCTGGCCCATCCGCGCATACGCAGCGCCCGCTGGTGAACGGGAGGAGTTGGCTCCGGCAGTAGGATCCGAACCTGCGACCGATCGGTTGAAGCCGCCCGCTTCGACGGTCTTGCGAGCGACCGGTCCGGCTACCTTGGACCCCGATACTTGCGGGGTCGTTCATCGGCGTGCGCGACGACTCATTACTGCTCCTCGGGTACCCCCGGCCGCGCCTCGAACATTGGCGACCGCAAGCACAGGGGAGGCTGGCGCCCTGGGCGCGTCGATGGTGACGGGTGGCAACACCTAGCGGGCGTCACTGGCCCCCTCGGCCACTCTCCTCGATACACTCGGACTCCCTGTTTGTGTACCCGCCTGCACCGGACTGGACCGATCGCACCTTGGCGTCCCCAGGCAGGTGGTCGGCCAGCCTGCCGCCGATGTTCGGGTGGCGCCAATCGAGGGTGCCGCAGAGTCGAGGAGGATGGGCGTTGTGGGGGACCAAGCACGACCTGACGAGCTTCGCGGGAGTCGACCTGGTGACCACTTGGTGCCCGATCCAACTCGCCACCAGCGCGGCCAGGCATTGGCCGAGTTCACCCTGGTGGTCCCGATCCTGCTGCTGCTTCTGCTGACCGCCGGAGACTTCGGGCGCTTCTTCGCTGCGGGCATCACCGTCGAGTCGATCACTCGCACCGCGGCCGAGTACGCGGCTCGCGAGTACCTCCGGGAGGAAGCAGCGGCCGGAGGCGCGCCGCTGAGCGCTGCCGCCTATGCCAGAGTGCATGCCTACGCGTGGGAAACCGTGTGCGAAGAGGCGGCAGGACTGCCGGGCGTCGCGACTGGTAGCCACGGCGACGAGTGCTCGGGCATACCCACCGTGGTCTGCGTCCACGACCTCTCAGATCCCGACTGCGCCAATGGCTACAACGATGCCGGCGGTATCCCGCCAGATTGCGCGAGCCTGCTTCCGACGAACCGCCCCACGAGCACCATCGGCGGCAGCGAAGCAAGTCGCTACGTGGAGGTCCGGGTCTGCTACCCGTTCTCGACCCTCCTCCCGGTGGACGGCATCACCTCGGTTGGCGGCCCCCTGGCTCCGCTCTCCGGATCTTTCTACATCGAGCGAGAGCGGGCATTCGTCGTGGTGGACTACTGATGCGCAACTCACAGACTGTTGCTCGCGCTCGGTCCCGACGCGGACAGGTGCTCGTTGAATTCGCGCTGGTCATCCCTATGGCGGCCTTGGTAATCTTCGGGATCATCAGCCTCGGACTGTGGGTCTTCTACCAGCAGCAGGCGACCAACGTCGCGCGCGAGGCCGCCCGCTATGCGGCAATCCACAGCTCAGAGGCGGTGTGCCCGACGTCCTCGTGGCGAGACCCTCAGGCGCCGCCGCAGTCGTATCGACCGTTCCCCCTGCATTGCGACGGCCCGGCCAATCCAGCCGACCCATATCCCTGGCCGCGCATGACTGACCACGCCAGGGGCTTCGTCTGGGGCACGGATCCCGAAGAGGTGTTCGTCAACGCTTGCTGGTCTGGCTACCGCCGCCCCGGCTCGGACCCGTCGGCAAACGCGGACTGGCCAGCGGCCGAGTCTGATGGGGCCGGCGGCGTGCAGTTGAACACGTACGAGCCGTGCACGATCGCCGGCCTCGACCCCGCCACGCAGGGCGGGGCACTCGGGTGCGACTACGGTTTGACATCTCCGAGCGACGACAGCGGTAGCGACATCCCGGGCAACCAAGTGACGGCCTATGCGTGCTTCGCGTGGTCCCCACCGATGGCCGGGTTCCTCTTGATCCCCGAGAGTGTCGTCATGAAAGCGGTAGTGACGGAGGTCATACACGATCAGCAATGAACGCACGACGCCGGCCCCATTCCGATCCACAGCGCGCTCGTGGGCAGACATTGCCGATCTTTGCGCTGGGGCTGGTCGCTCTCCTCGCCATCACGGCCCTCGTCGTCGACGTCGGCTTCGTCTTCATGATCCGGCGCCACGAGCAGAACGCGACCGATCCCGGGGCACTGGCTGCGGCCCGCTACATCCCGACTGGCAATCGCTCGCAGATGTGGGCCGGGGCGTGCTCCTATGCCCTTCGGAACGGGTTCCATCCCGCGCGAACCGACAACGGTGCGCCCTGTGACCCGACCGGTGTGGTCGATGACTCCACACTGACTGTCAATTGGCCGCCCGGGCAGTCCGCGGGTGAGTACGCCGGGAGCCCTGGTTACGTCGAGGTCATCGTCACCCGTCCGCACCGAAGCTTCTTCGCTGGGATCATGGGGATGCCAACCTTCACGGTTTCAACAGGCGCTGTGGCCGCGTTCGACGAAGGGACCGGTGGCTCCAGCTCGCTCGTGTCGCTCTCACCGAAGGGTTGTCCCGGCGAAGCCGCCGCGAAAATCAACGGGGGTGGCGGCGATGGCGGGATCTACATCTTCCCAGCGGCCGGTGTCACGGACCCGGGCGGCTACATCCAGGTCAACTCGCCGTGTGGCGCTCCGGCCAATTCCGGAGACGACGCGTGCATCGGGAGCCAAGCTGGCTTCATCCTCAACGGCGGAGCGGAGGTTCATGCACCCGCGTTGTTCGTCCAGGGATCGTGCGGCCAGTCGGGCGCGGCGGGCACGGTCGACATCGATACGATCGACGAGGGGGCCTCGTACGTGGGCGACCCACTGTCGCTAGTCAGGCCACCTGACCCAGGTGACCTCGTGACCAGGGAGTGCCCGGGGGCGCCAGCCGGTCAGTCAGGGACCGCGGGCAACCCTCAAGCCTGCAGGCTCAAAGCAGACGCGACGTTGTCGCCCGGAACGTACTACGGTGGGTGGGACATCACGAAGCCCGACACGACAATCACGCTCGAGCCCGGAATCTACGTCATGGCCGGCGGGGGAATCAAGCAGAACGGCGGTTCGCTTACGTCGGCCAGCGGTCGCGTCCTCATCTACAGCACGGACGCGCCGCTGTTCCGAACCAGCTGCCTGGCTGGCGGGGGAAGCCCCGCCCAGTGCCAGGATGACATCATCCTCAACGGGAGCGGTGCACTGAGCCTGCGCGGGCTGGACCGCGATTCCCCGTGTCCGCCGTACAGCGGACCCGCCGGTTGCCCGTACGGGGGGATGCTCGTCTGGCAGGATGGGTCGGGCAGCGGCGCCCACACCGGGAGGGCGGACATCGACATCGGTGGTGGTGCGAGCCTCGACATCGAGGGCACGATCTACTCGGCCGGGGGTCACGTGGACATGCTCGGCAATGGCGTCGGAACGGGTTGCACGCCCGACACCGACGGGAACACGAACTGCGCGGCAGTCCAAATCATCGCCGACACATTCCAGGTGGGTGGGGCTGCAGTCCTCGAGATGCCATACGATCCGGATGACTTCTATCACCTGACGCTGAAAGGCTTGGTGCGCTAGGCACGGAGCCTGACGAACAAGCTCACACATCGGGCTCCCATGCTATGGCTCCGGGGCGGCGCCGGCAGGTCTTAGGCGCTGAAGAACAAGTCTTCCCGGCCTCGGAGGAGCCCACGAGGCGCTATTGCGGCATGCGCCCCGCAACCAGAGACGAGGCCCGCTCCGCCTAATCACCGCGGCGCAACCGCGCGATGCGGCCGGCCTCCTCGATCAGGCGCTGTCAGCCGAGATCTCGTCAGTCCCGGGTCCCGAAAACGGGGTCGTTGGGAGTGACACCAAGTCGCCCAAACAAGGAACCACGCGGGGAAAGTGGCTCCGGCGAGAGTGTCTGAGTTCGCGACATAGGTGACGACTGATGGGCGACTGGTGAGTCGGGACATGCGTGGCAGTCGGGCGCGTGTCGACGCACCGGGTGGCCGTCCTCAGGATCGTCACAACGCAGTCGTCCGTCACCGCCGCCGCAGCCGAGTACGGGCTCAGTCGGGGACACCTGCACCGTCTCTTGCGTCGGTACCGGGGCGGCGGGCTCGACGCCCTCGAGCCCCGGTCACCATTCGCCTGGCACCTCGAGCGAGAAGGACTCTCGGTCCCAACGACCTCGACCATCCGGCGCATCCTCCTCGCGGCGGCCCTGGTCGTGCCGGCGCCGCTCGGTCTCGGCTGATCGCCATGATCATGCCATGGTGTGTACGCCGTCGCTGATTCGTGCCATCCCACCCGAGACCGCACCTTTGGGCTGCGCGGGAGTCTGTCGGGTCCGGGGCCCTTCCGTCGGAGCGTAGAATCGAGGCGCAACTGAAGGTACGCCACCATGGAAGATCGCCGCCGCCGCCTTGACCCAAACCAACGGGGGGCTCGGTCGTCCATGCGGGACCGCTCGCGATCGCGGACCATGGATGCATCGCCTGGGATGAGCGACCTTCCACCCCGCCCCTGGCAACGACCCCCGCAGCTTCAGCACGGGCACCACGACAATGCCTTCGGGGATGCCGAGTCCACGGGAGCCCTGCTCGCCCGCTTGGCGGCTGCCCGTGACTGGGCGGACCGACCGGCCACCCCCACGCGGCGCCCGTGGTCAGGCACACCTGTCGGCATCGCGTTCGACTGGGCCCACGATGCCGCGGTGGCGTACCTGGACCTGCTGGACCATGTGGTGGCGGACCGCGTCATCACCGCTGCCGAGGTGTGCAGGCTCAGGCAGTGCGCGACTGACTGGGGCCTCAGCGCCCTGGAGGCCGCCTGCCTGCATCGCGGCTATGTCGCGAGGGCGTGGGCACGCGCCTGTGCCGACGCGACCGTCACACCCGCCGAGCTTCGAGACATCGAGATGCTGGCGGAACTGCTGGGCGTCCCGATCGAGGTCCGGCGACAGGTCGCCCGAGGTGGCACAGGTGCGCGCTGGGTCGCCGTGCCGATCGAGGTAGAGACGGTCGCGTCCGGCCCGGCACCATGGTCTGCCCCGGCACCATCCCGCGACGAAGTCAGTCACGGCGTGACCGCCGGCCAAGGCGACGATGTGGCTGCCCGACCGATTCGCGTGCACGAAGGGCGGTGACGCCACCGGCCCGATCTGCCCGAGCCAGTCGACGCGATGCCGCACTGCCATGAGCACCTGCCTCAGGCGTCGACAGAGGCGTCGGGGTCTCCATCCGTTGCCACTGGGGGCGCGGCCACGGGCACGACCGTGACCGTGCTCATGGCCTGACCCACGCTGCCATCGTCATCGGTCACGGTGAGCATCAACACGTACGTGCCCGCGGCGCGGTACGTGTGGCTGTCGACCACCGTCCCATCCTCGTGCACGACCGCCGGGCTGCTGTGGCCGTCGCCCCAGGCGACCTGGGCCTCGTGGGTATCGCGAGGACCTGGGTCGGTGACGGGGACCGGGCCGAGGGCGAGACGCTCGCCGACGGGGAGCTCGTACGGCCCGAACGGGCCGAGCGAGGGCGCGACGTTGGTGACCTTGACCGTCGTCTTGTCGGTGGCCGTGGCGCCGTCCTCGTCGGTGACCGTGAGCTCGATGCTGATGCGGCCGTCGTCGGCGCCGGTGAACCACGGACGCTTCCGGCTGGCGTCGTCGAGCCGGCCCGGCTTCGACCACTCATGGGCCACGATGCCGCCGTCGGGGTCGTGTGAGCCGCGGCCGTCGAGCCGGACCTTGCTCCCCTCCTCGACCTCGTACGGCCCGCCAGCGTCGGCGACCGGCGGCTGGTTAGGCTCGAGCGCGAGGGTCGGTTGCTCGACCTTCGGCTCGGGTGTCGGTTGCTCGGCCTCGAGCCCTGACGTGGGCGCGGGCTCCGCGCTCGGCTGCTCGCCGTCCGGCTCGGGCGCGGGCGTCGGTTGCTCGAGCTCGACCTCGGAGGTCGGTGCAGGCTCGGGCGACTCGGTGACCGCGAGCGGATCGGGTGCGACCGGCGGCTCGGCAGCGGGGTCGGCGTCCGGCGGCGGGGTCGGCGCCGGTGCCAGTGACGGCAGGGCCTGCGCCGTCAGCGTCCTGACCGTCCGACCCGTGGTCCTCGCCGGCGGCGCCGAGCGTGGCACGGTCGCCACCGACGCGACATCCACTGCGTGGAGCTGGCCGACCGCATAGTCGAGGCGGACACGCTTGAGGTCGAAGACCGACTTGCCGGTGCCGCCCAGCCCCTTCCAGACCATGACCGCAGCGCGGACCTTGCCGTTCCTCTGGCGACCTTGACCGGAGGTACCGGTCTTCCACCACTGCTGCTTGGGGCCGACCTTCTTCGCGACATCGTAGTTGCCGAGGTCCTTCTTGCCCCCGAGCGCCGGGTTCCAGATGGCCACGACGGCCTTGTGCCTGTTCACCGACCGGCCATAGACCTTGAACTTCATCCCGCCATAGATCGGCTTCTGGACGACCGGGAACGCGTAGATGACCGCGGCGAAGCCCTTGTTCGAGATCAGCCGGACGCCTCGTGGATACGAGGAACCGGCGAAGCTGATGCGCGCGTTCCTCGACCGGCCCCACAGCGAGATCCGGTTGGCATCCAGGGTCACGCTCTTCTGCTTCCAGGTCACGTAGTCATGGGAGAGCTTGATGGTCTTCTTGACGACCTTCCGGTTGCCGACGGCATCGCTCAGCGTGACCGCGACGTCGTAGTCGCCGGACGGCACCAGGCCCCCGCCGTGGGATCGTCCATCCCATTCAGTCCGGTAGTCGCTCGCAGCGGCAGGAAGCGTGGTCTCCTCGACGAGATCCCCGCTCGGCATCGCGCGGACGGCGACATGGACTTCGACGGCCTCTGCACGCGTGCCCTCGATCAGGAGCGTGTCCCGGTAGCGGTCCACGACGGGGTAGAACTTGGACGGCGTGATGGCGGCCGTCGCGTCAGCCTCACCCAAGCCCTCGACCTCCAACCGGACGTTGCGCTCACCGCGGACGGTGTCGTCGGGGACCACGAGGGCTGCCTCGATGTTGCCGTTCGTCTCTGGGCGAGCAGACAAGCTCAGGATGCAGCCGTGCCCCGGCGGGAGTGACGCGCCACTACACGTGTCCGCCTCGACCGCGAATGAACCGGCGTCAGGGCCCGTGATGGTCGCCGTCCCAAGTTGGATCGGCTCTGTCCCTTCGGATGTGATGGTCACATCCTGGCGGGCGGTCTCACTGCCCGTATCGGTCTGGCCAAGGTCGAGAACCGGAGGGCTTGTGACAGCGGCCTTGAAGCCGCTCGACGCGTTGTAGCGGACCTCGCCCCACAGAGGACCCCAGACCTCCTGCGTACCCGCGCAGATCTGTCTGAAGCTGGCGGAGAACGAATCCAAGTCACTGCCGGACCACGAGATCTCGTGAATCGTGAACCGACCGATCGGCGCCAGACAGTAGCCGCCAGAGTAGAGGCCAACGTTGATGCCTGGTTGGTCGCCGCTCCGATCAGCGGGATAGACAGCCCCCGTATACGTCCCGACCGCGAGCTTCTCGCCTATCGGGGCGGCGAAACCAGCCGACCAGGTCTTATCGGGATCGTCAAGACGCCGGACCCCGCTGTAGACCGCCTCCATCCACCCGTCGCAGAACGGCGGGGGCGATACTCCCGCCGGTGGGGCGCACGGGCGGCGCCCGTACTCCTCACCGCGTGCCCAGTTCAGCTCGTCGCCCTGGAGGACGAGTGCTTGGCCGGCCGTGTAGCCGGCCACGTGCCCATCGGTGATGTTGTCGAGATACAGGGCGGTCACGTCGCCGGCAGCCCGGACTCCACTGTGGTGCGGCATGCCCACGTAGGCCCCTCCGACCGTGCTGGCGACGAAGACCAAGCCGATCAGGCTCGCAGCCGAACCCATGGTGCGTCCCGGACCCAATGCACTACCCCCAGCCAGTCTCGTGACTCGATCTGCATTCTTGGGCGACGCTACTTGCGGGGCCAAGGGTCGATCGGCCTGATTGGGGGGACGCAGACGCGAGTCCGATATCGGGGATGTGCCGCAAGACGGATCTTGAACTGCGGCCACGACACTGGTGTCTGCACCCACACGATGGAATGCCATGAAAAGGGCCCCGCTGGTGAGAAAGTGGGTTCTCGAAGGAACCAACACCAGGAGGCCCAGGAGAGATGTCATACGCCGGCTTGGACCTATCGCGACAGCGGCTCGATGTGCACGTCCTCGATGAGGAGGGTCGGACCGTCGAGGTGACGGCCGTCCGCCCCGATGCGGACGCCTTGGGCACGCTCGCTACCCAGATCTTCCGCCACGGCGGGGAGGTGACCGCGACCATCGAGTCGATGACCGGAGCGCGCTTCGTCCACGACCAGCTCGAGCTGCGTGGCTGGGACGTCGCCATCGGCGACGCGGTGAAGGTGAAGGGCCTGGCGCCGCTGGCGGCCAAGACCGACAAGATCGACGCCCGGGTCCTCGCCGAGCTGGCGCGGCGCGACCTCGTCCCCGAGATCTGGCTACCCACGCCGGGGGTGCGCGCGGAGCGCGCGCGCGCTCGCTTCCGTCTCCACCTCGTCCGCCACCGCACCGCCCTGAAGAACCGCATCCACTCGACGCTCATGAGCTTCGGCCACCCCGTGCCTGTCGCGGACCTCTTCGGGGTGGCCGGCCGCGAGCTGCTCGCGAGCATGGACGTGCCCGAACCCTGGAACTCGACACACGGGCCTCTGCCCACTCGTCAGCCAGTCAGGTGGCAGGGATCGCCGCGGGCCGCTCGCGAAGAACGGCCCCGAGTACCTGCGCTGGGCGCTCATCGAGGCCGCCGTCCACGCGGCCCGACACCCCTACTACAAGGAGCGCTACGAGCGGACGAAGCGCCGGCTCGGTCGCCAGCGTGGCGCCAAGGTCGCTCGCGTCGACCTGGCCAGGCAGTTGGCCGCCGCGATCTGGCATGTGTTGATGAAGAACAAGCCCTTCGCTCCGGCAGGCCCCGCGATCTCGCTGGTCGCTTGACGACCCACTTATGGAATCGGGCCGCCGGCAGCCTCCTACCCGACCTTGTCCTTCCATCAGAGAAGGCCATAGAGGTGGAGGTGTACTCGGACCGACCAACGACCCCGAGGCCCATGACCTGACGGCTTGACAGCGGGGCCCCTTTCATAGAGCGAGATGGTGTGGGTATCTTCGACCCCGCGACGGGTCGGTCAACGCCCACCAGAGAGCCAGCGTACGAGGGCCGACCAGTCCGTAGGTCTGCAGCAACGACGGGTCGCCTCATCCATCGGCGACCACATGCTCGATGCTGGATACGATGGCGTCCCACCCTGTCGCTACTCCCTCCGGTCCTCGGCAGACCAGCAAATGGAGCCATCTTCTGCTGGGCAGCAGATACGTCGACTCCCTGACGCCGTCTTGGTGGACATCCGCGCGCGCCACCCGCCCGACCGGCAGGTCGAGATAGGTCACCAGCGGCGCGTCGGCTTCCTCGAGGCTCCGTCCTAGCATCAGAGCCACGACCTGCTCGAGCGGCTCGTCGTAGAACCAACCCGGGACGGCACCGACCGTGCATGACTCCAACGGTTCGCCCCCATCGTCCTGCGCATAGCGGACCGCGGACATGGTTGGTGATGGCATCCAGGGAGCGACCAACGGTTCGAGTCTGCGCGCCAGCAGATCACTCAGACTCGGGATCACTGTCTCCTCGTCGGCGGTGTCCGGCGCGTTGATCGTCCAGCCCTGGGGGAATGTGAGGATCAGACCGCTCGGTGTCTCGACACGTCGACCTTGACCGAGCGCCGTATCCGTCGCCGGCGGAGATGGTGCCGCCAGCGGCTCGATCGACCGGACGATGGGCAGCATGCCCCACATGACCAACCCGGATAGCTCGACGTCGGCATCAGGGCATGCCTCGTTCAGGAGGACGCAGGTGAACAGGACGGCGTCGTCTGTCAGCGGCACGTACCAGTCGGCCCTCCAGGAACCCGCCATATCGCAGAACGCGGTGCCCACGACACCCTCCGGCACATCCTGCCCGCGGTACGTGCCGTAGTCAGCCTGCCGAGCGTCCGCGGGTGCCCAGGCCCGGAGGACGTCCTCGGCTGTTCCCGCTTCCTCGGCCAGCACCACGTTGACGGTGCAGCGCGGTACCTCGCCGGCAGACCTGGCGGTCAGTACCTCGCGCATGCCCACCCGCTTGGCCTCCGCCGAGTCGCCTGCCTGCTCTTCGACGACCCAGTCGTCCGCGAACGCGATGGCGAACCCATGCTCGGCAAGCTCGGTGCGCTGCCGCCGCTCGGGCGGGCCGAGGTATCCGTAGTCGAAGAAATCACCGACGTTGGGGAGTGACGCGAAGAACCAACCGACCCCGATGGCCGAGACCAGCACGACCGGCGCCAGTACAAGTGCAATCGTGACCCCGAGTTTGCGCGGCCTGGACATGGTCGTTCACCTCCAGGACGGCACGCTCGCGCTAAGTCCCCACGACCGCATCGGGTAGGCACGTAGTAGCGGCCTTATCCGCACCCAGGCGTGCGTGTCCGGCCCGGTCGAGCACAGGCGATGCAAGGAGGCGGGTCAGCCTTGATTTACATCCGGCGCACACCATTGCGCGCGAGTGGACTGTGCACGTGACACAGCCGCGAGATACTCGCACTGCTCCGTTTGACAAGTCCGCTCGATCCACGGTCCTGACCGGCCAAAGGTTGGAGCGGCTGCCGGTGTAGCCGCTCATCACGGTTCAGACTCGACGCGCTTCGCCTACGGGTCCCTCGCCTGCGGCAGAGCGCACGGGCCAGACACTCGGGAACTGGACGCTGGAGCGACCGTACCGCTCGAGCGACGCCCGTGGCCAGTGCATCTTCGGTCGGCCTCATGTCCATCCGGGTGCTCTCGGCCGGTGTCCCCTGCATAGACGCAGCGGTCAGACGACGTCCGCGTGTCGGGCCTAGACCAGCTTCACGATAGTCCCACCTATCGCGACGGCCTGACACTCAGCCGCCAGCACCACGTCGCGTAGCACGCCGTCGGGCTTTCCGCACCGCTCTCGGGCGGGACCATCAAGCGGGGGTGGACCCTGTAGGCCACCGATGAGGGCCAGCCGGCAAGGATCGCTCTACCTCTTCCGCTCGTGTCCGATCCTATTCGATGAGCGTCCCCTGGGCCACCGCCTCCTCAGTCTCCTCGATCGACACGTCCACGGGTACAGCCACCCAATCGGAGCCCTCGGCCTGTGCTGCACGTCCCTTGCGGCGGCGACGGATCATGGCCACGATGGTCACCGCAGCGACCGCGGTCACCGCGACCACGGCGCCCGCGATGAGCACCGTGCGCGGCATGCCCCTGCCGGCCAGCTGATCAGGGGTCTCTGGGGGCGATGGCTGCAGGTCCGCGGTCGGCAATGCCAACTCCTCGATCAGGGCCATCTCGAGGAGCTCTTGCACCGGGATGCCGATCGTCGTCGCGGCCGACTCCCGTGCCCGCCTCCGCCACCTCGCCACCATCCGGCGCACCATCGGCTTCACCAACGTCGCCATCAGCACGGCATTGACGATCCCTCGCATCCACCTCATCACCGCACCTCCTTGAGCCAACAGCCTGATGGACCCGGTGTGCACCGGCTAGAGCCGGAGGTCATCGAGGATGACGGATGCGAGCGAAGCGCGGGCTGCAGCACACCATCGGCGCATGGTGCCCACCGCCCAACGCCTCCGCGGCGCGCTGAGGGTCACACCATCCCGGACGCGGCTCACGAGCTGATGGGTGAACAGGTCGTCCCGAACCGGGCACTGGAGGTCTTGGGCTGGAGGTTCTGGAGACACGAAGCCAGACGGCATGGGACGCTCGAGTCTCTCAGGCAACGGCCCTATGTGTAGGCCGTCACAAGCCACCCTCCAACGACTCGCGGCTAGACACCCGGCCGGCAATCTTCAGCCGGTTGGCTGTGCCGCCGACCGCCAGGCAACAAGGGCGCCGACCAGACCAAGCCGTCTGTGCATGGCGGTTCGGCCGGGTGGGGCGTCACCCGTCGCGATGATTCGCGGGTACGTGAGCGGCGGTGGTCGAGCGACAGCCCGATGGCCCCCATCGAACCCACCGAGTAACACCATCGCGCCGCCCCGGCTGCCTGCCGCCCTGCCCCCATCCTCCCTGGCCCGTTCAGCGGGTCAAGGGCCGGACAGCCCCGCGGCGTGCGTGGCCATGGCGGCGGCGACCAGACGTCGTACGCGTGGCGACCAGACGTCGTACGCGTGGCGACCAGACGTCGTACGCGTGGCGACCATCGCATCGGCCGCACGGCCGACGCCACACCATCACACCGTCGTGGCGAACGAGGTGCCGATGCCGTGCGCGACGCCCATCTGACGAGCGGCCGTCGCCACGGATTGGCACACAAGACCACCGGTTTCGGGACCGCCTAGGGTTCTGGCACTCCGCCGCTCGCCACCCAGGCCCCGCGGCCAAGGGCCGTCACCGCAGCCGCTGCCGCCGATGCCATACCCAGCCAGAACAGCGGCCATGCGGACCAGGGGGACGTGTCCCCGGCGAGGACGCGGTCAGCGTCGACGAGGAAGCTCAGGATGACGAGGCCGCCGCCCGCGAGCGCCACGAGCATGCTCCGTCGGCCGATCGCGATGGAGCGTCCGGCCCGCAGCCGCCTCGCGGCGGCCAGTCCGAAGCCCACGAGCGCGGCGCTCACGGCCATCGGTGCCCAGACCGGTCCGACCCAGACCATGGGCACGAGGAAGAGGATGTCCCACGTATCGATCGCCGGGGGCCAAGCGATGGTCAACCAGAGCCCCACGTAGTAGAAGATGTCCCAGGTCCCGAACACGACGGCCGCCCAGGCGAGACGTTCGAGCCAGTTGCGGCCTGCGAGCCAGCCGACGACGGCGATCATCAGGAGTGTGGCCAGCTCCCGCGCGATCTCGATGCCGGCGAACGCGTCGAAGTCCCCAGGCACGGCGACCGTCAGGACGACCAAGGGTCCCAGGCCGAGCGCGGCTCGTAGGTAGACGACGACGGTCGCCTCGAGGTAACCCATCGCGATGCCGAAGGCGAGGACCGCGATGGCGGTCGCGAGGAACGAGCCTGGCCACTGGCTACCCATTCTTGCTGATCGGCTCGAGCCCGGCTTCATGATCGGTCGGTCACTCGTCTTGTGGCAGAGGACCTGAGGCCACCGAGGCCACAGTTGCGACGGAGGGGCTCGCGGGACATCGCTGAGCGCCAGGTCCGTGCCCATCGTGCGTATCACGTTGCAGGTCTCATCCTAGCGGTCCACGCTCGGGCACAGACCGGGACGTCAGTGGACCCACACTATGCGTCTATCGTGACGCTGGGCGCGCGATGGCCTCCCGCTGTTGCCTGGCGTAGGCTCGTCGCGACATGACGGACCGTTCCACGCGCCCAGCGCCCACTGATATCGGATCCGGAGGCCTGGCTGAGACCCTCGCGAACGGATGCCCAGCCTCGGTGGCCCCGTTCGGGCAGATGCCGATCGATCCGTGTTTCGCCCCGGCATGACAGACGTCGCCGTGGTGGACCAGACGCCGCTCGACTGGTTGCTCGCCGGGGATCCGTCGGTCGCCTGGCAAGCCCAGCGTGACCTGGCCCACGATGCCCGGTGGCAGGAAACGAGGGCCCGCGTCGCCCACGAGGGCTGGGGGAAACGTCTCCTCGAGCTGCAGAACCCGGATGGGAGATGGGCCGACGGGCTGTATACACCCAAATGGACCTCGACGACGTACACCCTCCTCCAATTGCGTCGTCTCGGGCTCGAGCCGGGAAACGCCCAGGCGATCGCGGGGGTGCGGCGCTTGCTGGATGACGCCAGATGGGTCGAGGGCGGTGTTTCGTATTGGACCACCCACCACTTCGCCGAGCGCTGCGTCAACGGCATGGTCCTCTCCCTTGCTGCCTACTTCGACGTTGAGGACGAGAGGCTGGACGGGCTGGCCGCCATGCTGATCGACAGCCGGATCGGGGACGGTGGCTGGAACTGCGATGACTACCGGGGCCACACGCGCCATTCCTCTTTCAACACCACGATCTCGGTCCTCGAGGCCCTCCACCTGTGGAGACGACGGACCGGCTCGAGCGAGGCGGATGAAGCGATCGCGACAGGACAAGAGGTTCTCCTGGAACACCGTCTCTTCCGGTCGCACAGGACCGGTGAAGTCATCGATGGATCGTGGACGCACTTCGCATTCCCTCCGCGTTGGCACTACGACATCCTCCGGGGCCTCGAGCACTTCAGGGAGACGGCAGCGTCGCCGGACCCGAGGGCGGAAGAGGCGATCGGGGTTGTCCGAAAAAGGAGGCGGTCAGACGGCCTCTGGCCGATCGGCCCTCGCTACACCGGTGTCGAGCACTTCAGGATGGAGGAGGGTCGCAACCCCGGCCGATGGAACACGTTACGAGCGCTCCGCGTCCTGGATTGGTGGGGTGCCGGGTAGGGGTCGGCGGCGATCACGATGGCAGAGCCACCAGCGCGGACTCACGACCCGCCGCTGTCGCGGTGCAGGGGGCTGAAGCGCTTGTCTCGGGTGGGGAGTGGACCAACGGCTCGCTCCGCGGCCTGTTCTGCGTCTCGATGTATCGTCCGCTTGAGAGCATCCCCACGAAGTGACGTCGCACCGCCGATGAGGTGGCATATCCCCAGGCGATGAACGAGCAGACCGGCGCTGGCCCCGGCCCCACCAGGACCGCACGTGGCCCTGTGCCCCGGGCGCGACCGCGCCCTCCGCAGCCGTCTGTCCCGGTGCAGCAGTCGCCACCACCGCCAGCGTTCTCGTCGGCACTGGCACCACGGCATCCCCCGCCGGGCTCGTACGCCTGGCCGGCCCCGCTCTCGACCCGGCCCATCCCGCCGCCGACGACGAGCGTTCCGCCGAGCCGGACGACAGCCACCGGTGGACCCTCGCGCGCCGAGCATTTCCGGCCCGACATCGAGGGCTTGCGCGGGCTGGCCATCCTGCTGGTGGTCCTCTTCCACGCGGCGCCGGGGCTCGCCGCGGGTGGCTACATCGGCGTCGATGTCTTCTTCGTCATCAGTGGCTTCCTCATCACCGGCCTGCTGATGCGGGAGTTGGACAGCCGGGGCCGTGTCGATGTGAGGCGCTTCTACGTTCGACGCATCCGCCGCCTGCTGCCGGCAGCCTCGCTCGCCATCGGTGTCACGTTCCTGCTGAGCGCGATGGTCATCCCGCCGCTGGACCTGCCCCGCGTTGCCGGGGACGGCATCGCCTCCGCGCTATCGGTCGCGAACATCCGCTTCGCCGTCGCTGCCGGCGACTACTTCAGCGCCGAGGCCGCCGCCTCCCCGTTCCTGCATTACTGGTCGCTGAGCGTGGAGGAGCAGTTCTACCTCGTCTGGCCGGCGCTGCTCATCGTGGCGCTCGCGTTGTTCCGGGGGCCACGCGGCGTAGCCCTGGCGGTGGCGGCCGTGGCCGTCATCTCGTTCGGCCTCGCGGTGGTGCTGACCGACGTCGCGGTGAACTGGGCCTTCTTCTCACTGCCCACCCGAGCCTGGCAGTTGGCGCTCGGTGGGCTGCTCGCCATCGCCGCGCTCCGCGGGCTGCGGGCCGGGCGCTTCTTGGGGGTGCTCGTCGTCGTCGGATGGCTGGGCCTGGTGGCCGTACTGGTCGCCGGCGTCGCCTTCGACGCACAGCTGGCGTACCCCGGCCTGTGGGCGCTGGCGCCGACTGTGGGCGCCGTGGCCATCATCCTCGCCGGCGACCACCGGTTCGGTCCTGGCCTCGTCCTGCGGACGGCACCGATGCGGTTCTTCGGGCGCATCAGCTACTCGCTCTACCTATGGCACTGGCCGCTGCTGGTGCTGCCGGCCATCGCCGTCGGCTCCGAGCTGCCCCTGGAGGTCCGTGCCGGCCTCGTCCTGCTGGCGGTGCTCATCGCGACCGCAAGCACGCTCATCGTCGAGGAACCGATCCGCCGGTCGCCCGCTCCGGCGAGCGGGCGACGCCAGCTGGCCGTGCCTTCGATGCTGGTACTGGCCCTGGCGGTCGTCGTCGCATCCGGTGTGGGTGCCACGACGTGGGTGACCGACACGGCCATCGCGGAGTCGCGCCAGCCGCCGGTAGCACGGGCAGACCCGAACGAGACGACCGGTGGAGCCGAGCCGGGCAGCAGGGCCAGGGGCGCTGCTGCCGAGACGCCTCGTCCTGCGGCGCCTCAGAACGAAGAGCGAGACCCCGAGCCGAACGCTCGCACCAAGGCGGCCCGGAAGACCCCTCGCTCGGTTCCCGATCCGCCGCCCGCACGGCGCTCGTCGAAGAAGCCCCGATCCACGCCACGCCCGACGCCACGCCCGCTGCCTGTCATCGGGCTACCTGCCGACGTGCGACCGTCCGTCTGGGACGCGTCCGAGGACGAGGAGCAGCTCCGTCGTAACTACTGTCTGGAGTCGGAGGAAGCGACGCGTCCGAAGCGATGCGTGTTCGGCAACACGCGAAGCAAGTTCGTCGTTGCGCTCGTGGGCGACTCGCACGCCTCGCACTGGTTCCCGGCGATCCAGCGGGTCGCCAAGAAGCGAGACTGGCGAGTCGTCACCTTCGTCAAGGTCTCCTGCCCGTTCGCGGACATGCCGGTCAAGAACCTCAGGTTGAAGCGGACCTACACCGAATGCGCGCGCTTCAACGAGAACACCGTGGCGGCGCTCATGAAGCTCAAGCCCGACCTCGTCATCACCGCGCTGTTCCGCTTCCAGTACCCCGTCCGCTCGAGCGACGAGTCCGCCACCGAGCAGGGCCTCTCCGTCGCGCGCATGCTCGACCAGGTGCCGGGGAAGAAGGTGATCCTCGCGGACGTACCCTTCGCCAGCCACGACGTACCGGCCTGTCTCTCGAAGAACCTCAAAGACGTCCGACGCTGCGCCGTGGCCAGCTTCCGGCGGTCATCCGGCGGCTCCCCCGAGCGTGAACGCATCGCGGCGAAGCGCAGCGGTGGCTCCATCATCAACCTTGGCCGTGCCATCTGCGGCGGTCCGGGCGACTGCCCGGTCGTCCGCGACGGCATGATCATCTACCGCGACACCCACCATCTCACGGCCACGTTCGCCCGCTCGCTCGCGCCCGCCCTGGACCGGGCGCTGAACCGGGTCCTCGGCCGACGGCCCTGAGGCCATGGCTGCCCGGGCGCGATGACTCAGGAGTGACCCGTGGAGCGGAGAGCGGCCTTCGCGGCCCTGTCCGGAGCCGCCACCGCGGGGAGCGAGACCAGGAAGCTGACCGCAAGAGCCATCGCAACCCGCGCAGGAGCATCGGCCGATGCGTGGCGCAGCCATCGTGCCAGCGGACGTCCAGCCCTACCCCATCCAAGTCGCAGGTACAACGTCACTTGCCAGCCGGACGAGCCGGGCATACGTTCGAGTTGAGTGGTCGCGAAGGAGAGGGATCATGTCCAGGATCGCAACCATGCCGGCGATCGCACTCGCACTCGCGCTCGCCGCTGGGGGTGTCGCCAGCGCGACTGAACCAGACGAGGGTCAGCACGTCGACGACCCCCTCGGTGATGCCACGGGCACGGCCCCCGACATCGTCGCCTGCTCGATCAGCGAGCCGGACGGGCCTACGGTCAGTATCAGCGTCGAGTTCGCCTCGGAGCCACCGATCACCACCGACATGGAGACATACACCGACGTCATCTTCGTCGATCTAGCGGTGGATCCGGAGGGGGCGATGGCGACCACGGAGCAAGCCCGGGAGGAGACCGACTTCATCATCGGCACACACGCCGTCACGCTCCCCGAAGCACTCGAGCGCGGCGGCCACATGTATCCGACCGCGGAGGGCAGCGAGCTGTTCTGGCACGTGGTCGATGTGGCGGTCGAGGGCCCGACGATCACGTTCGCGGTCGACCGCGAGCTGCTCGGCGACCCGGACGTGATCTCCTGGCACGTGCTTGCGGGCATCGAACGCGGAGAAGGCGAAGAAGAACCCGAGGAGTCGTTCGACGACTGCCCCAACGACTCGCGCGGCACCTACGAGCTGACGAAGTCGTGACGCTGATCGTGGGCCCGCCACAGCGGCCCGATGGGCAGGGATACCCCATGAGGTGATGATGATGACCCTGGTATCGAAGATCCTGGCGGCCGCCGCTGCGCTCGTGCTGGCGAGCGCGACCGGGGTGGCTGCCGCCGAGGTCGAGCCGGAGCCGACCGACCCGCCGACCGTCCCGCTGGCCATCTACGAGGACCCCGTGGGCGACGTGCCGGGTGGCGAAGGGCCCGACTTCGTGTCCTGCAGCATCGCTGAACCCTGGCAATCCCTCGTCAGCTTCAGCTTCGAGTTCGCCGCGGAACCGCCGCTTTCCTATGACCTCGAGACGATGTCAACAGACGAGCTCTGGGTCGGCCTGTCGACCGATCCGGCGGCGATCTTCCCCGATGACATCACCCACCTCCTCGGTGTCCATGGAGCCACGCTCGAGCAGGAGGCCGTGTCCGGTGCCACGCTGTTCGACGCGACGCTGACCGAGGGCGACCCGGTGTTCTGGGGCGTCGTCGACGTCGAGGTCGAGGGGACGATCCTGACACTGACCGTCGATCGCAAGCTGGTGGGCGACCCCGAGGATCTGTACTTCGTGGGCATCGCCTCCACCGAAGGGCAGGAGGTCGGCGACTTCTGCCCCGATGTCCACGAGCTGGAGCCGGGCAGGTACCAGCTGGGCGGATAGACCGCCTGGGTGGCTGCGATCTGAGGCGGCACGATGGCGCCTCCGCGGGCGCGACCCCGAAGATCAGGACCTGTTCCAGGAGCCGACCTGAGGGGGCGCCGAGTCGCGGATCTCGTCATCGTCCGGATCGACCACGATGCGGCCGCTGGACCCAAGGACAAGGACCACGGCATCGGGCGCCACATGGAGGACGCCGGGCCCCAGGTCGAGCACGAGCGGCAGCTCCAGGGCCCTGGCGATGATGGCCGCGTGCCCGACGACTGTCCCGCCGGCGAGGGCGATCCCGGCAACGAGCTCCGGTCGCAGGCTCGCCGTCTCGGATGGCCCGAGGTCGTCGGCGATGAGCACGGCCGGCGCACCGTCGGCGTGCCATGGATCGGTGACCTGTCGACCGCTGATCCGACGGGTGATCCGATGGGCGACATCCAGGACGTCAGCCGCCCGTGCCTGGAAGAACGGATCGTCCAGCGCCGCGAGCTTCTCCGACTGCCTGGTCGCGGCTGCGAGCAGCGCCTGGTCGGCAGCAGCGCCGGAGCATACCGATTCCAGGGCGGGCGCGACGATCGCTGGGTCGCGCGCGATGACGGCCTGGGCTTCGAGGATCGCCGCGACATCCATCCCGGCGCTCGATGCGGTCTGTGCGGCGAGCGCCGTCAGCTCAGCGGCCGTCGCCTCGATCGCATCCTGCAGTCGCGCCACCTCAAGTGACGTATCACCGCTGGCGGCGAGACCCATCTCAGAGTCAGCGACCGATCCGTCACTCGGCACGCGAGCCAGGCGGAGGGCCCGGCCGATGCCCACACCTGGTGAGGCGGCAACGCCGGTGAACACCGCACGGGTCAAGGTTCGGGCCTCGCTTCAGCCTGAGATCGAGTCGGCGAGCGCGCGGACCAGCAGGGCGGCCGATGTGGCACCGGGATCCTGATGACCGATGCTCCGTTCGCCAAGGTACGACGCCCGGCCCTTCGTTGCCAGCATCGGGATCGTGCGTTCGGCCCCCAGCTCCGCCGCCTCGGCCGCGGCCCGGACGACGCCGATTGTGTCCCGGCCGTTCTGGAGCGCGACTCGCGCGGCTTCCGCTGCGGGAGCCAGCGCGTCCAGCATCGTCTTCTCACCCGTGCTCGATCGGCCGAGCGTGCCGATGCCCTCGACCACGGCCTCCAGTCCGGACACGAGCAGTCGGCCATCCGACGTCCCGGACTCAGCGGAGCCGATCGCGGCCGCCGCTCGCAGCAGACCCGTCCCGTAGAGTGGCCCGGATGCGCCGCCAACGCTGGAAATCAGCGTCCGCCCGGCCTGGCGCAGGCGTTCCGACGCGGCCCCGACACCATGGTCGGCGGGCGGTCCTGCCTCGATCATGGCGGCGATCGCGCTGAACCCCCGGTCGAGGTTGACGCCGTGATCGCCGTCGCCGATGGCCTGGTCCAGCAGGGTCAGCCGATCGACCGCCGCATGGACCCGTTCTGCCGCGAGGCGGAGCCAGGCGTCGATGGTAGGAGACATCAGAGCGGGCGCCGGAGCTCAGGCGCCCCAGCGCAGTCCTGGCGTATGGACCGGCGCATCCCAAAGACGCACAAGCTCATCGTCGAGTCGCAGGAGTGTGACGGCGAACCCGGCCATCTCCAAGCTCGTGATGTAGTTGCCGACAAGGCATCGACCGATGCTGATGCCCAGGCCGGAGAGGATCCTGGCCACGCTGTCGAACGCGACGTACAGCTCGATGAGTGGCGTCCCGCCCATGCCGTTCACGAGGGTGAGGACGGTCTGCCCGCGAGTCAGCCCCAGGTCCGCCACGATCGGCGAGACCAACCACTCGGCCATGTCGTCGACCGCGGCCAGTCGCTCTCGTCGCCGCCCGGGCTCGCCATGGATGCCGATGCCGACCTCGACCTCGTCGTCGGGCAGATCGAAGGTCGGCGTGCCCGCCGCTGGCACCACGCAGGACGTCAGCGCCAGGCCCATCGAGCGGCCCTGCTCGTTGACGCGCCGCGCCACCGTGGCCACATCGCCCAGCGAGGCACCGGCCTCAGCGGCGGCACCGGCGATCTTCTCCACCAGCACCGTGACCCCGACCCCGCGCCGGCCGGCCGTATAGAGCGAATCCTCGACCGACACGTCGTCGTTGGTAAGCACCGAAGCGACCTCGACCTCGCCCGCCACGAGCTCAGCGGCCATCTGGAAATTCAGCACATCGCCGGTGTAGTTCTTGACGATGTGGAGGACGCCGGCTCCACGTTCTACGGCCCGCGTAGCAGCCTCGATCTGGTCCGGGACCGGTGATGTGAAGATCTCGCCGGGACAGGCGGCATCGAGCATGCCGTAGCCCACGAAGCCACTATGGAGTGGCTCATGTCCCGAGCCGCCCCCGGAGACGAGCCCGACCTTGCCCTCGGTCGGCCCGCCGGCTCGAAGAACGATGCGGTTCGCGGTGTCTACTCGCACGAGCTCGCCGTGAGCGGCTGCGAGGCCGGCCAGGCTGTCGGAGACGACACCCTCCGCGGTATTGAGGAGCTTCTTCATGCGAGCGGCTTCCGGCGTCATGGGTGCCTCCTCCCGGTGCCAGGCTGGTCGATCGATGATGGCCCATGCGCCGGGCCTGCGCCAGTGGCCGACGTATCGGGGACAAACCCGAGCGCGACCACGCGCAGGGCCTCATCGGCATCGGCTCCGTCGGCGACCAGGGTGATCTCGGTCGACGGCCCGATCGCCAAGCCCAGGATCTCGATGAGGCTCTTGGCATCTGCCTCCCGTCCCTCGTGCCGGATGCTGATGCGGCTGCTGAAGGGACCGGCCAGCCGGACGATGCGAGCCGCCTGACGAGCGTGGAGCCCAGCGGGGTCGGTGACGACCACCCGGAGCTCGCTCATGGGCCCACCTTGCGGCTCTTGGTGAGGCCGGCAGCTTGCTCGGCGGCCAGGACGATCTCGTCGATCGAGGCACCGACACTCGCCTGCACAGCCGCCACGATCGTGCCCTCTACGAGGGGTGCATCCGCGACCCGCACCCGGTCGCGCTCCGCCGGCTCCAGCGCGTCGAGGGCGACCTCGAGGCTGAGCACCGCGCTCCCAAGGTCGAGCAGGACGAGCACGTCATCGGCAGCCTCGAGCGCGCGCCGCAGCGCGGACACGATCAGCGGCGCGCTCGTCCCGAGCTGCCCCTCGACCGTGCCGCCGGCGGTGGCGATGAGGACGTCAGGCCCGGCGACCTGACCAGCCATGTCCGCCAGACCCTCGAGCAGCCTGTGGCTGTGGGAAACGAGCACCAGGCCAACCACGTTCAACGGCCTCCTGCAGCGACCTCTGTCAGCTCGGGACGCCCACCGATGAGGGGAGCGCTCGGGAGATCATGAGGATACTCGCCAGAAGAGGCACGGCAGCCGCGGACCTGACTGCAGCTCCACACCGACGATCCACCGGCGATCGGGTAGGGAGCGACGTCGACCCGCTCCCTCCCACACCACCTCTCGCCGCCACCGACGGCGGCCGAGGTGTCGCTGCGCTCTGGCGCCGGGCCTGGGCGGATCTACCGGCTCACCACGGCGTCAGGCCCGCCACGAGAGCGGGGTGGTTGCGGTCGATACACCGTCCAGGCACCTGCCGTTCGGCACTTGTGGGGAACGCTACCGGCCTGTATATGCTTTTGGCATACGGATGCACTAAGCATCCCCAGCTTGGATTGGCATGGCATCGCTTCCGATCGCCTTCGGCCCGGTACTCAGTCGCCGCCTCGGCTGGAGTCTTGGGGTCAACCACCTGCGTCCCAAGACCTGCAGCTATTCCTGCATCTACTGCCAGGCGGGGCCCACGACACGTGCTCGCACTCGGCCGGAACTCCACTACGACCCCGACGATGTGGTTGCCGCGACCCTGGCTCGCGTCGCGGACTGTCGCGAGTCGAACCAGCGCCTGGACGTGGTGACCTTCATCCCCGACGGCGAGCCGACCCTCGACGCCAGCCTGGGCGATTGCATCGAGGTGCTGCGAGCCCAGGGCTTGCGAGTCGCGGTGATCAGCAACGGTTCGCTGCTCCACCGCCCGGAGGTGGAGGAAACGCTCCGCCTCGCCGACATCGTGTCGCTGAAGGTCGACACCGTTGACACGCCGACCTGGCGCAAGCTCAATCGTCCCGTCGGCACGCTCGACCTTGGCGTCATCCTGCGTTCGTTGCGCGCATTCGCCCACAGCTACGACGGAGCGCTCATCAGCGAAACGATGCTCGTGGGCGGCGTCAACGACGATGTCGGCTCGGCCGAGCGAGTGGCTGACTTCCTTACCACCATCAACCCCGACCACGCGTACATCACGGTGCCGACGCGGCCGGGAGCCGAATCGTGGGCGCGGCGACCGTCCGCAACCCTCGCGCTGCGAGCCGCGGAAGCGTTCGCCAGCCGGCGACTACGCACCACGCTGCTGACCGCAGGCGACGACGTGGGCACCTTCGCCCGGGCCGACGACACGGTGGAGAGCCTGATCGGCATCCTCGCGGTCCATCCCATGAGCGAACACATCGCTCGCCGCTATGCCGATGCGGCGTCAGCCGACTGGGGAGCCATCGAGCGACTCATCGAGAAAGGCCGCCTCGTCCGCGTCGTCCAGGACGGCACCGCCTATCTCCGTATCGACCACACGCACGCCAACGAAGGGAGCCGACCATGACATCGACACTCGACCCGCGAGTCACGGCTCGTGCGCTCGTGGTACCTGGCAAGGGCATCCTCGCCGCTGACGAGTCGTTCCCGACCATCGAGAAGCGCTTCGGTTCGATGGGCGTCGAATCGACCGAGTCGAATCGGCGCGCGTACCGCGAGATGCTGTTCTCGACCGCGGAACTGGAACGCTCTATCAGCGGGGTCATCCTGTTCGACGAGACGATCCGTCAGGCCGACCGCGACGGCGTCCCCTTCCCCACCCTCCTCGACGCGAGGGGCATCATCCCGGGCATCAAGGTCGACAAGGGTGCCAAGGCGCTCGCGGCCGCGCCCGGCGAGAAGGTCACCGAAGGTCTCGACGGGTTGCGTGATCGGCTCAGCGAGTACCGCGAGCTGGGGGCACGCTTCACCAAGTGGCGCGCCGTCTACGCCATCGGCGACGGGACGCCCAGCGAGCGCTGCATCCGTACCAACGCCGACGCACTGGCGCGCTTCGCCACGCTCTCGCAGGAGGCCGAACTCGTGCCCATCCTCGAGCCAGAGGTGCTGATGGACGGCGCGCACAGCATCGAGCGCAGCGAGGCGGTCAGCCGTCACGTGTGGCAGTCGGTCTTCGAGGCGGCTCACGCACACCGAGTCGACCTGGAGTCGATGCTGCTCAAGACCAACATGGTGCTGCCGGGTTACGACAGCGCAGAGCAGGCGACGCCCGAAGAGATCGCACAGCGGACCGTGGCAAGCCTTGCCTGCCACGTGCCGCCGGCGGTGCCCGGCGTCGTGTTCCTCTCCGGTGGCCAGTCGGAGGAGACCGCCACCATCAACCTCGACGCCATCAACCGCAGCGGCACGTACGCGTGGGAGCTGTCGTTCTCCTTCGGCCGGGCGCTCCAGAGCAGCGCACTGCACGCCTGGGCCGACGACCCCGATGACATCGCCGTCGCCCAGGCCAAGCTACTCGCGCGGGCCGATGCGACGGCCGCCGCACGCGCCGGTGCCTACGGGGTTTCGGCACCGGCCGTGGCTGGCTCCACCGGCGGAGGCCGGGCCGCCTCGGCGGGCGGCGACGAAGTACTCGCAGGCTCGCGGCCTGCATCGGCTTGACATCGCTACAGGCATGCATATGCTATTGACATATATGGACACAGACGGCTCACCGGCCGTGGTCGGACGCGGCTGGAGCACCAAGGGCCATCACCACGGCACGCACCATGGAGCTCGACGAGGTCGCTGGGTCGAACCGTTCGTGCTGCTGCTCGTGGCCCAGGGCCCGACGTACGGCTACAAGCTCATCGGTGAGCTCAATGAGCTGGGCGTCGCACCCGCCGGCATCGACGTCGGCATGGTCTACCGCACGCTCCGAAACATGGATGACGAGGGCCTCGTCACGACCGAATGGGGCCTGGAGGGCGACCAGCCCCGACGCGAGTACCGGCTCACCGAGGACGGAGCCTGTGCTCTGGCTGACTGGATGGACGTGATGGCCGAGCGCAAACGCCTGATCGAGCACTTCCTCGATCGTGGCAAGACCATCGCACGACGAGATGGGAGACCAAGATGAGCTGCAATCACCGCTACTGGCACGGCTGCGACTGGCCACCACCCCCGGATCGGTACGACCCGTACGCCTACGGCTACCCGCCCCGCCGCTATCCCGCCGAGACGGTCGTGATCCGTGACGGAGACGAGGTGCTCGGGGAGGAGGGGCCGCGACGTCCACGCGGGGCAGGCCGGGGCCGCCGTCGTGGAGCCCCTCGGGCAGCATACGAGGAGGTCACGGCCGACTCGCTGCAGGCCCGAGCCGAGGCGCTGCGAGAGGAGCTCGAGCGCATCGAGGAGGACCTGAGCCGGCTCTCGGTGGTGCCGACGACGGAGAACGACACGTAACCACGGTCACTGCCTCACCACGGCCCCGGGCCTCGTCCCCCGGGGCCGTACGCTGTGTTTCGCGCTGGCGCGCATGGGCCGGCGGCGCGGGAGCGGGTGACTCCGCTGGCGGGCGTCATGCTGCTGGGTCAGCCGACTCCTCTGTCGGCTGGGATCGCTCGGTCATGATCGTCCGAACGCCCGAGACGATCAGGGCGGCCGTGCCGACAGCGATCAGGATGGGGGCGGTCTGGAGCGTCCCGACCTGGGTGAGGAGGGCGGCCAACAGGACCAGCGAGAACGGCGCCGAGACGATCGCACCTGGCACCGCCGCGAGCAGGCAGGCGAAGGCCAGCCCCAGCGGGACTTCCGGGAGGACCTGGTTGACGATGACGCCGGACGTGCCCCCGATGAAGAGGATCGGGAAGATCGGGCCGCCGATGAAGCCACTGCCCGCGCTAACCGCGAACGCCAGCATCTTGCCGACCAGGATGGCGAAGAGGAGCGCCAGCCCCAGGGTCTGCGCCTCCGTCAGCACCACCTCGAGCTGGTCGCTGCCGGTGAACGCGGTCAGTGGGAGGACCACCGCGATGAGCCCGAAGGCCACCCCGCCGATGACGGGCTTGGCGATGTCGCTGACAGGCAGGAGTGCGAAGGCCTTCACGGCCACCGTCCGAATGATCACGGTCGTGATGGCCACGAGCGCCGCGAGCGCGCCCAGCCCCACGCCGGCCAGGAGATGCCAATCCTCGAAGTCGTAGGCGGGGATCGAGTAGATCCCGAGGAACACGCTGCCGATGATGGCGAAGTAGATGGCGAACGCGACGCTCGAAGCCACGAGGCTCCCGAAGAACGTGCGCTCGACCCGTCCGCGACCCGGCCGCGCGACCTCGATGACGAGGGCCATCGAGACGAGCGGGCTCGAGAAGAGCCCGCCGAACGCACCAGCCATGCCGCTGAGCGTCAGCGCCTTGGCGTCGTCTTCCCCGAGACCGCGGAGCTTGGCGATCCAGCCGGCCGTGCCGCCGCCGATCTGCCCCAGGGCGACCTCTGGTCCCAGACTGGCGCCGCCGATCAGGGAGACTGCTGAGACGGCGACGATCGACGGCACTGACCGCTCGTCGACGTGCTCATCCTGCAGGTCCTCGATCAGGCCGGGCGTCTTCTGCGGTATCTTCAGCGCTCGGCGGAGGAAGCCCACGATGAGGCCGGCCACTGCCGCTACCGCTACCCACCACACGGGTCCCTCGAACCAATCCGTGCCCGGCTCGCCGTACCAGTCAGCCCCGACACCGGTCACGCCCAGGAAGACGATGCCTGAGGCGGCGCCGACGACGCCCAGCAAGGCGGCGTAACCGAGCAGACGCCAGAAGCTCCGTCTCCGCGTCTCGGCCGGTGACTCGCTCATGCTCGTTACGTCGCCCATTCGACTCACTCCTGCGGCTGCGGACCCTGGGCCGGTCCCGTGGCTCCACCAACTGGGATCCTGAGACTATCGGCTCATGCTGCTCAGCGGCTTGCTAGTCTCGCACCCGCAGCGTCATTGCTGGTCGGCGCAGGCGCGCATCCACGGGTCGCACAGGAGCTGCTGCGTCACGCTTCCGAAAGCTAGATGACGATGCAGGTCCATGCACACGTCACGGCGGCTCGACGACGCGAGGCGGCGGACCTGCTGGAGCTGGCCCCGACCGACCGCATCCAGTCGGTCACGGATGCTGAAGACGGGGTTGCCCAGAGTGGCCTGGAGTCGCCCACAGAGGGCATCCCACGAGGGGATGGTGGCTCCGGCGGTAGGCTTCGAACCCACCGCCAATCGGTTGACAGCCGTCGTGCTGGACGGTCGTCTTGAGCACGGATCTTGCCTCGGGGGTGGCGCCGGTCAGTCAGGAGAACCAGCGTGGCCGGGCCGTTCGAGTGTCCACCTTGGGGCCACACGACACGGGCGGCCGGAACCGCTGGTCTCCGACGCGTTCAAACGATGAGGCCAGGCCCTCAGTGGCCTGGCCTCATCACTCAGCGTTCCGGCGATGGCCGAGGGTCGCTCATTCGGGCGGATACAGGATGGTGCGGTCGAACGAATCGAGGTTGTCGTTCGTTACCTCGAACGGCTTGAGGTATCCCTCCTGGGGCACGTCGATGCCGTTGAGCTTCTCTACGATGGTGTCCACGACGACGCGCCCAAGCAGCACGGAGCCGGCCACGTTCGTCTCCTGGACCCAGCCGTCCCGAATCATCTGCTCGAGATCTGGGTCCATGTCCACGGTCGCGACCACGACTTCTCCCGGCTGCTTGCCAGCAGATTTGAGCGCGGAGACGATCGCTTGCGCCACAACGCTGTTGAAGGCATAGAACCCGCCGACGTCCGGATGGGCCTGCAGGATGTCCTCGGCGGCCTTGGTGGAGGAGACGAGGTCGCTGAGGTTGTTCAAGCCCTGAGCGATGGTGACATTCGGGTACTCTTCGAGCCCCTTCTTGACTCCAACCTCACGGAGACGGATGAGGTCGATCCCTGGTGGCCCCAGGAGTAGACCGACCGACCCGCCGTCCTGGAGCGCGTTGCCGAGATACTTGCCAGCGTTGTAGCCGGCCATCTCCGAGTCCTCACCGCGCTTCAGGACCTTATCGGACTCGGGGAACACGCCGTCGCCGACCACCAGGATCCCCTGGTCGACAGCAGCCTCCAGCGCCGGCACCGTCGCTGTGCTGCTGGTGACTGCGATCGCGATGGCGTCGAACCCCTGCTGCGTCGCGTCCTCGATCTGGGCGATCTGCTTGTCGATGTTGGCATAGCCGCCTGCGTCGAAGAAGGTCAGCTCGACTCCGGTCTTCGCTGCCTCGTCCTCGTAGCCGTACCGCTTCTGCTGGAAGTAGGGATCACCGGCGTTCGGGAACAGGACAGCGACCCGATAGGGCTCATCGGCCATGAGGTCCGGGACCGTGGTCGCACCGGGGACCTCGGTCGACTCGTCCTGTGCCATTGCTCCGCTAGAAACTACGGACAACAAGAGCGAGGCCGCCCCGAAGACTGCCACCGCTCGTGTCCATGATCTGATACCACGTCTCATGATTGCTCCTCTCCTAGTGCCTGCCGCCCTGATGCATGTCCCGAGCTCCTCCTACGGGCTGCTTCTAGCTGGCCGGGCGAAGGGCGGCGGCTGATCGCCATTCGACCGGTGACTGCAAACGGCGGACCACTGCGATGTGCGGCGCCCGCCGACGTTCTCACGACCGTTCCCGCCACACGGTAAGCAGAACGGCCACGATGATGCTTGCCCCGATCACGACTTGCTGGATGAACGTCGAGATTCCGAGCAGATTGAGTCCGTTCTGGAGGATTCCGACGAACATCACACCGAACAGCGTCCCCACCAACCTGCCCCGACCTCCGAAGAGGTACGTGCCACCGATGACGACGGTCGCGACGGACAGGAGCTCCAGGCCCTCGCCCAGAAGCGGCTGGCCGGAGTTGACCCGCCCCGTCAGGATGACTCCCCCGAGCGCAGCCGTGAATCCGGACAGCATGTAGATCAGGATCTTCGTCCGCGGTGTCGGGATCCCAGCCAGGATGGCCGCCTGCTCGTTGCCGCCGATCGCGTAGACGGCTGGACCGAAGCGAGTTCGAGTCAGCAGCACCTGCATGACGATGAACGTGGCGGCCATGAAGAGGACGGGCACGGGGATCGGGCCCACATAGCCCTGTCCGATCCAACTGAAGCCGGTGTCGGGCAGCCCGAAGATCGGCACGCCGTCGGTGATCGTCAGTGCCAGGCCCCGGGCGATCGAGAGCATGCCCAGGGTGACGATGAAGGGCGGCAGGCGGGTCAGGCCGATGAGGCTCCCATTGATGAGGCCGAGGACGACGCCGGAGCCGAGCGCCATCACCAGTCCAAGCGGGATACTTCCCTGCTCCAGCCCCATCGCCATCAGCACATTGGCCACGGCGAGCACCGAGCCGACCGAGAGGTCGATCCCGCCCGAGATGATGACGACCGTCTGGGCCGCGCCCACCATGCCCAGGACCGCCACTTGTCGGGCCACATTTCCCGCGTTGGAGACGGCGAAGAAGTTCTGAGCAAGCACCGCGAAGCCGATGATCAGCGCCAGAACGACGATCGGCAGTCCGAGCGTCTCCCATGACACGTGGAGGCCGCGATCACGCAGGGTGCGCGACATCGACCTGTCGTTCGTCATGCCGCGTCCTCGATCGGCAGCGCTGCCGCCATGATCGCCTCCTGCGTGGCGTGGGCGCGGTCGAACTCCCGCGACACTCGACCCTCGCGCATGACGACGACGCGGTCGGCAAGGCCGAGGATCTCGGGCAGCTCGGACGAGACCAGGACCACGGCCTTCCCATCGGTCGCAAGCTCGGCGACCAGGTCATAGATCTCAGCTTTCGCCCCGACGTCGATCCCGCGGGTGGGTTCGTCGAGCAGGACGACGTCCGAGCCCGCCGCCAGCGCGCGTGCGATGACGACCTTCTGCTGGTTCCCGCCAGACAGCGTCCCGACGGTGACTGAGGGGCCTGTGACCTTGATCCGTAGCAGCTCGATGTAACGCACTGCGATCTCACGCATCACGCCGAACAGGAGGAAGCCGCGGCGCACGCACGCCCCGAGCGATGCGAGTGTGATGTTCTGCTGGACGCTCATCGGAAGCACCAGCCCCTGACCGTGGCGGTCCTCGGGTACGAGCCCGATCCGGACCGCGAGCGCGTCACGAGGCGTGCTGATCTTGACCGCCTGCCCCCGCACAAGGATGCGTCCGCTGGACCTCGCGTCGAGGCCGATGACCGCCCTGAGCGTCTCAGTGCGGCCCGCCCCCACGAGACCAGCGATGCCGAGCACCTCGCCGGCCCGGACGGCAAACGTGACGTCGTGCACGGTCCCTGGCACGCTGAGGCCTTCCACCCGGAGCAACTCATCGCCCGGCCGCGCTTCGCGCGTGGGAAATGTCTCGGCGAGCTGCCGGCCGACCATCAAGCGGATGAGTTCTCTCTGGTTGGTGGCACCACGGTCGAGCGTGGCAATCACCTTGCCGTCACGCATCACGGTCACGCGATCAGCGATCCGCTCGATCTCCTCCAGCCGGTGCGAGATGTAGACCACACCGACGCCCTCAGCCGTTAGACGGGCGATCCTAGTGAACAGCTCCTCGGTCTCGTGGGCGGAGAGTGACGAGGTAGGCTCGTCCATGATGAGCGCGCGCGACTTCCATGCCAGGGCCCGGACGATCTCGATGCCCTGGCGTTTCGCGATGCTAAGCCGTCGCACAGGCTCATCGGGGTCGACGTCCAGGTCCAACAGGTGGAGGAGCTCTCGCGTCTGGGTCCGCATGGTGCCGCTGTCGAGCAACCTTGCCCGACCGTGCACCACTTCTCGTCCCAGGAAGATGTTCTGGGCGACCGTCATGTCGGGAGCGAGGGCGAGCTCCTGGTAGACGGTACTGATCCCGGCGTGTCTGGCAGCGCTCGGGCTGTGGACCCGCACCGGCTTGCCGTCGATCCTGATCTCGCCATCGTCCGGCCGGTACGCGCCGGAGAGGATCTTGACGAGCGTCGACTTGCCCGCCCCGTTCTCGCCCAGGAGAACGTGCACCTCCGACGCGCGTAGATCGAAGTCGACGTCGTCCAGGGCGAGGACGCCAGGGAATCGCTTCGAGACGTGCTCCACGACAAGGAACGGGTCCACGTCAGGCCGCGGCCTCGAGGATCGAGACGACCTGAGTGGCCGACTCGATACGGATCGGACTTCCCGCCACCACGAGATCCTGCAGGACGCCTTCAGCGATCTCCTCGAACTGCCCGCTGCCGACGCCGACCTGCGACAGTCGAGTCGGCTGGCCGAGCTCAGCCACGAGCGACTCGACGGCGCGGGCGGCAGCCTCGGCCGCAGCCGCGTCACTCATCGCAGACGTGTCGACTCCCAAGGCCTCGGCGATCAGCCGCTGGCGATCCGCGGTCGCGGTGGCCAGGAAGCGCATCACCTGGGGCAGGATGATGCACGACGTCACCCCGTGCGGGACCCCGCCTTTCGGCCCCAGCTGGTGCCCGATGGCGTGCGAAAGGCCGAGGCTGAGATTCATCTCGCCGAAGTACGACAGCCATGCCCCCATGTAGCCGGCGGCACGGGCGCGAATGTCGGACGGATCGCGCCGTGCCGCGGGGAGGGCTGACGAGAGGCGCCGGATCGCCTCGAGGCTAAGCACATCGGTGACCGGCTGGTGTCGCGGCGAATACACGGTCTCGATGGCGTGATCCAGTGACCGCATTCCCGTCGAGACCCAGAGGTCGACCGGCGTCGTAAGTCCGACCTCGGGGTCGTGGAAGACGACGTGGGGCGTGAGCTCGTTGGCGATGAGCAGATCCTTGACACGCCGAGTGAGACTCGTGACGGCGCCGGCATTGGCGAACTCGGCGGCCGCGAGCGTGGTCGGGATCGTCACATGCGGCAGGGAACGTCCGTGGGTCGCGGGAAGTGTTGTGCCTGCCACCGGGTCATACCGGGCACGGAACGCTTCGAGTGCCTCGACAGTGTCGGCGCCCTCCCCGACCGCAAGGGCCACCGCTCGCGACAGGTCGATCGCGCTGCCTCCGCCGAGGCTGACGAGGAGGTCGGCATCGGCGGCCCGCACCGCCGCAACCGCATCCATGACGGCCGGGTATGGAACGTGGGCCTGGACGCCGTCAAACATCCCGACGAAGCGGTCACCGAGCAACTCGCGTATGCGAGTCGTGACCGCTCCCCCCGACAGCTCTGGCACCGTGATGAGGAACACTCGTGTGCCGCCGATCCGCTCGCACTCGGCGGGAAGCTGCTCGAGGCAACCTCGGCCGAACCGGACAACGTCCATCGGCAGGTACCAGAACTCACCCAGATCCGGTTCGTGGAGCCCCATCACCGCATCGTCAGCGCGCCGCCCACTCATCCTGGCCTTCCCTTCAGCACCACGAGGTGCTCTTCGGTCATCTCCTCGATCGCGTATCGGGGTCCCTCTTTGCCGCCGGATCCCGAAGCCTTCACGCCGCCGTATGGCATCCGGTCGACCCGGTAGCGCGAGGTGTCGTTGACGATCACACCACCGAACTCGAGGCGTCGTGATGCCTCGAGGGCAACGTCGAGGCTGGCGGTGAAGATGGCCGCCTGCAACCCGTAGTCGGTGGAGTTCGCAAACTCGATCGCTTGGTCGAGATCATGGTAGGAGAAGATGCTGACGACGGGCGCGAAGACCTCCTGGCACACCACGGGCAATGAAGGCTCCGGGTCCGCGAGCACTACCGGCCAGAGGAGCGCGCCCTCACGACGAAGCTCAGTGAGCGCTCGGGACCCGGTCTCGATGGCCGCGCGGACGGCTGTCTCCGCGTCGATGGCCTTCTGCTCGTTGAGCATAGGACCGAGATCCGACGCGTCATCGAGTGGATCGCCGACCTTCAGCGACTCGACCAGTGGGATGAACGCCTGCTCGAAGCGCTCTCGCACGGCCTCGTGGACGAGGATCCGCTGGACCGAGATGCAGACCTGACCGGCGTATCCGAATGAACCGGCGAGGGCGCCGCGGGCCGCCGCCTCGATGTCCGCGTCTTCATGCACGATGACAGGAGCATTGCCGCCCAGTTCCAGGGTCGCGTGTCGTAGACCAAGCAGCGAACGGATGCGCATGCCGACCGCAGTGCTGCCTGTGAACGAGACCATGCCGACCCGCGAATCACTGACGAGCGCATCACCGACCTCGTCGCCGCGGCCGATGACCACCTGCAGACGATCCGGGGGTAGTCCCGCCTCCAGCAGGTCGCTCGCGAACTCCAGCGCCGACAGCGGCGTCGCGGTGGCTGGCTTGAGGACGACCACATTGCCGGCTGCGATCGCAGAACCGACCTTGTGTGCCGGCGAGAGCAACGGCCCGTTGAACGGCGTGATGGCGGCCACGACGCCGATGGGCACCCTGATGGTGAACGCGATGCGGTCCTCGGAGCCTTCAACGGCGTCGACAGGCACGAGATGGCCTGTGATGCGTCGGGCCTCTTCCGCAGCCTCCTCGAGAACGAGGGCCGACCGCGCGACCTCGCCCCGGGCTTCACGCATCGGCTTGCCCGATTCGAGCGCCACCAGGCGCGCGAGCTCGTCCGCTCTCCCGCGGATGCGCACGGCCGTAGCTCGCAGGATCGTGGATCGCTGCGTCGGCGTAAGGGCTCCGTTGCGAGATGCCTTGGCGGCGCTTTCGACGGCCTCCGCCACCTCTGTCACCGTCGCGAGCGGGACGCGTCCGAGCGGGCGTCCGTCGTACGGCGCATGGATCACTTCCTCACCACCCGCAGCGCTGGAGCGCCAGGTTCCATCGATCAGCAAGCCACGGGTATCCCGCATGTCGTCGGTCATGTCTGTGCCACCTCATCATCATCGGCGAGCAGGTGCTCCGCGAGAGCCACCATGGCACTCACGCCGACATCGATCGACGTCTCGTCCACGTCGAAGCGACCATCATGCAGCGAGGGCCAGTCCGTCGCGCCGGGCGATGCCACCCCAAGCTTCAGGTAGAGGCCCGGCATGCGCTCGGCGAACAGGGCGAAGTCGTCGGTCGTCATGGGCGGACCGTCCAACTCGCGCAACCCGCCGGGTTCGAGCACACCGGGCAGCAACTGGCGTGCGAGTGCAACGAGGCGCGGGTCGTTGATGACAGGCGGCATCTCGTTGGCCCACTCGACCTCGGCCGTCGCACCGACCATCTCGGCCGCGGCAGTCGCCACCCGCTCGACCGAAGCGCGGATACGTTGGCGGATCGCGGGGTCGACGCTTCGGATGGTCCCCGTGACTTCGGCCTGCGCCGGAACGATGCTCTGGGTCGCGCCGCCATGGATCGTCCCGACATTCAGAGCGAAGCGGTCCCCCGGATCCACTTCTCGGGCGGCGAGGTGGTGGAGGCCGACGACGAGATGACTGATCGCCAGGATGGCGTCCCTACCGCTGCTCGGGGTGGCCGCGTGCGCAGCGGACCCCTCGACCCGGATCTGGAAGGCATCCTTGGCCGCCATGGCTACGTGCTCATCAAGGCCGATGGCACCCGCGGGCAGGCCGGGCCAGCAGTGCAGCCCCAGGATCGCGTCCACGTGTTCGCCCAGAGCGCCGGCTTCGATCATGACCCGAGCCCCGCTCATCTCCCCGAACGGGATCTCCTCAGCGGGCTGCAGCAGGACGGTCAGCTGGCCACGGAGCTCATCTCTGGCCGCCAAGCGCTCGGCTGCCCCGACCGCGACTGCCATGTGGACGTCGTGACCGCACGCGTGCGCCACACCGGGGACAGTCGAGGCGTAGTCGGTCGAGAGGAGATCGCTCGTGGGCACAGCGTCCATGTCGGCCCGCAGTACGACGTGTGGCCTACCCTCGACGCCCCCGATGCTCGCGGTCAGGCCCGTTCCGCCGATACCGCTCTTGATTCGGAATCCCGAGGCGGACAGGCGCTCAGCGAGAAGCCGAGCCGTGCCGTGCTCCTGGAAGCGCAGCTCGGGCATGCGACGGAGCTCTCGTCGAAGCGCCACAGTCGACAGGGGGACGGCGCGGTCCGTAACCGTCATGATGTCCAAAATACGACCGAAATGGGCTCGCCGAGGCTAGACCGGCCGGCCGGCCGCTGTCAAGGCGTTGTGCTCGACCTGCTATCCACGGCTCGTGGCAGCAGGCGATCCAAGTCGACGCGATAGACGGACTGCGGCCGTCCCGCTCGTGGTGCGGACCGGGTACCGACAGCCATGGCGATACCCGAGCGCTCGAGTGACGCGAGCATCCGGAGCGCTGACCGGGGCGCGACGCCATAGGCGGAGGCGAGGTCCCGTGCCGTGACGGCGGACGGGTCGAGCGTGGCGAGCGCGGTGATGAGACGAGCCAGCGTGAACGGCCCCATGCCGACGGCCTTCGCATGGGCGAGTAGTCGAGGGTCCGTCTCACGCAATCGGGTTCCTGCGAGCGCGTCGCGGTCGCCGAGTCGAAGCATCGCCCCATCGTCCAGGACCACCTGCTTCCCGCCAGACCGTCGACCGATGGCGGCGGATCGGCGCGCGTTCGCCTCCGCTCGGGCGACCGTCGCCCCCACGCCATAGCCGATCAGCAGCCCATCCCTCCCCTCGTGGACATCCTCGTCTCGGGCGTCGGACCCGGCGAGCTCCGCGGTGACCACACCCCGAGTCGTGTGGATGAGGAAGCTGCCGTCGCTCGCTCGGCTCAGCGTGCCTTGGAGCCGCTCCGCAAGGTCGACCACCTGCTGTCGGCGCCGCAACTCGTCACGCTGCGCCTGATAGGGGCCCGACCTGGCATCCTGGCGCTTCTGCTCACGAGGCTCGACCAGCGCCACGGCGATCTGGCTGGCTTCCGTACGGGCCAGGCGATCTGTCAGTGACGCGCGTCGCAGGGCCTCGCGCAGCGCCGCGTGTGTGTGCTCGATACGGGCCACCGGAACACCGAGTTGCCGAAGCTCGTTTCGAACCGATCCCATGCAGGTAAGGCACAGCTCGACCTCGCCACGCCGGTAGTGTTCCTCATGGAAGGCGGTCACATCCATCGACCGCCACTGGCCGAGCGCGAAGCTCACGGTCGTCGAAGGACAGAAGAGCGGCAGGTGGCTCCAGGTCGAGATCGTGGTAGATCTCGTCAACCGCGAATCGCTCGATCGTGTCGATGCTGATGACCGGTAGCCGACCCCGATGTTCGCGCAGGACGCCTACCAGCGCACGGTACAGGTCTGCGCCTTCGTGAGGGATGAAATCAAGGGTCGCTCGCAATCCCAGAGTCTCCCGGGCGATCGTGTATGGCACACGACCCGTGAAAAGCAGGACCGTGCAAGCCGCGTCCAGTTCGATCGCCAGCTCAGGAGCAGCGTCCCAGGTCACGTAGGTGCGCGCGAGCACGGTTTCGGCGAGTCCGAGCTCGGCTGCCACGTTCCTGGCTCTGGCGACGGAATCCTCCGGCCCGATGATGCCGATCACAGGACGATTATGACCGAAATCACATTCGTAGCCGCTGCTCATGCCCGTCGGCGTGACCAGCGAAGAGACGATGGCTCCGGCCGTAGGATCCGAACCTGCGACCGATCGGCTGCAGCCGACGGGCTGCGCGGCGGCGGCGGCGATGACGACGGGCTCGATGTCGTCGAGGCCGATGAGGCCAAGCCCTGCGAGCAGGCGCGGCTTCGAACGCCGCGTGAGAGAAGTCGACATGACACGTACTCCCATCCGGCCTGGGAGTCGCACCGTAAGCCCGGCGTGTCACCGAGCCCGGTTGCGGTGCCTTCGTCGGGCCAGGCCCCTCCGGCGCTCTCGATGCGTGTCGCCAAACGGTTGGACAGCGCAAGCGTCGGATCAGTACGGTCGTGCCACCTGGGCGGCACGACCTCGGAGAGAGGACTGACTGGTGACAGGTCGCGCCGAAGTGCCGACCACGAGGTCGGCACTCCAGAGTGAGTGGCCCTTTGAACCTGGCGATGCTCCAGGGGCGAGGCTCGGCGTCCAGGCTGCTCCTACGCCTGGAGCGATCGCAGGCCGTCCTCTAGCGGATGCTGCTCGGTCTGAGGTGAGGTTGCCGTCGAACGAAGCTTGATCCAGACGGTAGCGGCGGTCAGGCTGGCCACCAGCACGGCGATACCCATGGCCAGGCCGGCGCGGAGGGTCCCGCTCGCGTCGATGAGGAGGGCGGAGGCATCGATGAGCGCGATCACGGCCAACGACGTCGCGACCATGACCACGTACCAGAGCGCCACCACGAAGTACATCTTGGCGATCTTCCTTAGGGTGTGCTTCACGTCGTACTCCTCGTCAGCTGTCGTCTGGTTTGGTGTCGAAGGCCCTGGGGCAGTCGTCCCCCGACCGGATGACTAACGTACCAGCCGACCAGCGCACCCAAACCCACCGCACCGACGAATCTTCGGCATCCCGCCGGCGGATCACCCGGGGTCCTCCGGGGTTGCCCAGAGGCGCCTGACGAGAGCACCCCCCGAGGAACAGGGTTGGTCTGGCGGACGGGCTCCGAACCGACGACTTATGCGCTAGCAGCCTGTGGGCCGGCATCAGCACATCGAGCTCCTGTCGGGCGGCAACCAGCACAAGGTCGTCGCGGGCCGGTCCCTGGCACGGGGTCCGAACGTGCTTCTGCTCGACGAGCCTACCGCCGGCATCGACATCCGCTCACTTCGCGACCTACTACTCGGTCACGTCCCTCGCTTCGCTGATGATGGCGGAGCTGTACTCGTGGTCTCGTTTGAGCTGGGGATCTGGGTCGCAGCGCGGGCGCGCGGTCGTTCTCGCACATGGCGCCATCGTCGGGGTGCTCGATCGGGACGCGAGCGACGCGCTGGCGGAGGCCGACGTCTTGAGGGCGATCCATCAGGAGGCGGTCGTCGCAGCCTGAGCCGGGTGCTCGTTGCGGGACTCAAGGCGCTTGGACGTGCGCCCTGATCCCACCCACAAGGACGGATGCAGCGACCTCACCGAGGCGGTCGATGCTGCTGGCATCCGATCCCGCCATGATCTCGGCTTCTCCGACCAGCGAGGTGATCCCGTGAGCGACAGCCCAGACCGTGTTCTCGAGCGCGATAGAGTCGGTGCACTCTGGGCCGACACATGCGGCGACGGTCTCTTCGAGGATGAGGCGCGTCGGCCGACCGGCGGCCGCGACATCGGGATAGGCGGCGAGTTCGATCATGTGCTCACCGAACATGAGGCGGTATCTGCCCCGGCTTTCCAGGCCGTAGCGGATATAGGCGCGGACGAGCGCGCGGAGGCGCTCCAAGGGCTCTGGCCCGACGGCGGCGATGGCTGCGGCCAGATGCTGCCCGAACGCGCCGTATGCGTCGGCCGCGAGGACGGCGAGCAGTTCCTGTTTGCCGGTGAAGTGGTGGTAGGGAGCCGCCTCGGAGACCCCCAACTCTCGCGCGACCGCGCGGAGCGAGACCGCATCGAGCCCATCGCTGTCGATGATGTCCAGCGTGGCGGCGAGGATGGCCCGGCGCAGGTCGCCGTGGTGATAGGTGCGTTCCATCTGCCCTCGTGGCGTCGGGAGCTTGACTTGCGCTCGTAACTTAACAGTGCTTAGATATGTCGGTCAAGTCGCCCCCACGGAGGATGTGATGAGCCGGATGGATCGCACTGCGTACCGCGAGACGGAAGGCAGGCTGTACTCCGAGTACGGGGTCGAGGTCATAGAGCATCTCGTGGAGGTGGAGTCCCCGGCCACGTCGGTGCGAGTGCTCGAGGTGGGCACCGGCGCACCGGTCATCTTCATCCACGGCTCGCCGAACGGTGCCGCGACATGGATCCCACTGGCCGCCCACCTTCGGCATCGACGCTGCTTGCTGTTGGAGCGCCCAGGAGCTGGACTGAGCTCGCCGGTCGCGAAGTGGACAGATGATCGGACCGAGTCCGTGGCCATCGTCGATGCCGTCGTCAGTCGGTTCGGGCTCGACCGGGTCGACCTGGTGGGCAGCTCCTTCGGTGGTCTCTATGCGTACAACTTCGCCAAGGCCCGTCCAGCGCATGTCAGAGCCTTGATCCAGCTGGGATCGCCCGGCGGACCCGCCGTCCTGGGGATGCCGGCCATCTTCAGGTTCCTGTCATTACCGCTGCCCCGCGTCATGGTCCACAAGGCGCTCCGTCCCGATGTGGCCGAGGCCCGGAAGATGTTCACCCAGATCGGTCACGGAGCAGCGGTCGCCAGCGGAGCCATCCCCGACGTCGTCTTCGAGTGGTACGCCTCGCTGCTGAACCACACCGATACCGTCGAGCAGCTGAATCGCGAGGTCCGGGCCATCGCGACGCCCCTCGGCTATCGCCCCAGCGGGAAGCTCGATGACGGCGCCATCGCGACGATCGACCAGCCCGTGATGTACCTGTGGGGAGACCGCGACACCTTCGCCACACCAGCATCGGCCGATCGCCTCGCGGCGCTGACACCAGGGGCAAGGATCGAGCACTTCGCAGACTTCGGTCACGTCCTCTGGTTCGACGACCCGGCGTTGATCGCCGCGCGTATCGACGACTTCGTGACGGACCTCGCGAGCTGAGGACGGCCCGAGAAGCACCGTTCAGGTTCGCCGGCAGACATCGACGGGGTGCACCAAGCCACGGTCCCGCAGGCCCGTGGCGCTTCCCTTCGATGGCCGAGCAGGCGACCAACGAGCCCGAGGTCGGTGCCATGAGGCTCGGGCCTCACCGTCCGCCGGGTCGTTCGCGCTGGACCGTCCTCATGGCTATGTCGGCCCACTCCCAGAGTCGCTGAGGTCTGTGCCGCACGGTGCTGATGTCCTTCATCGTGATCTCCAGGGGACAGCCGACCTCTGCGCATACGTCCACCACGTGGCCGATCTGGCGCTCGATGGCGTCAGCGATCCCAACCGTCCACGGCGAAGACGTTGGGATTCGGCTTCCAGCTGAAGACGTAGTCGGGTCCGATCTTCGCGGCGCCGACATCGACGTCGGCCCACGGGCTCATGGAGATCTTGCGCACGTTGGGCAGGCGCCGTACGAGATGGATCCTGTCGTGCAGCGGCTCGCAGCAGCCGTAGTAAGCCAGGCCGAAGCGCTCGTACCAGCGCGACGCATAGGGGATCTCGAACTCCTCGAGCATGGCCGGCGACGCGGAGAGCAGGATCTGGGCCATGCCGTAGGTCCAGCTGTCGATGGCCCGGGGCCGCTCCACGTCGTAGCCCGGGGCCGGCAGCTCATCGGTCCACGCGCCGGTGCAGTGGACGAGCTGCTGTTCACGGCCGAGCAGACCCTTGGCCTCGAGCTGATCGAGCATCGCCAGGCGCGCGTCGGTGTAGCGCGAGGCGATGGCATGCATGTGCTCAGGGCGGGCCGCAAGATCGAACAGGACCGTCTGCGCGCCTCGCCAGTAGACGATGTCATCCCACAACTCGAACGAGGGCGACCAGCCCTGCATGCGCACCTCGAGGATGCCGTCGAATGCGTTGTGCGCGCGGGCCTCGATCTCCGCGGTCGCGTCCACGTCAAGCTCGACCTCCGGGGCATGGATACGGTCCACAGCCTGCTCGGTTGGGAGCTGGTCGTGGTACTCGTGGCTGACGATCTCGCTGTGCTGGTCCAAAGCCAGCGTCGATTCGTCGCGCTCGATCCCGAAGCCCGAGCTGCGGATGACCTTGGGCACGTCGATGGCGGCCTCGACCACCATGTCCACCGGCAGATGACGCCAGCGGTAGAGCGTCTCCCGGAGTGCCCTCTCGAAGACGCGCGCGGTCTCGTCCTCCGTACGCAGCGCAAGCTCACCGTCGATATCCATCTCATGCCACGGGATCTCGTCGATGAGCACGAGGGGGCGCACGGGCCGAAGACCGTTGAGAGCCTTCCAGCGCGCGATCGCATCCGACTGGGCCGGCAGAGCGGCGATGTCCGCGACTTCGCGCGCCAAGCCGCGAAGCACTTCGAGGTCGGCCCGGCTCAACGATGCGGCCGTCGGTCACCCTCCGTCATGCTGTCCGGGGTTCCGGGCCAGCTGACGTCCATGCGTGATCGTCCCGGAACCATCAGGCCGAGTACCGTCCGTACTCGCGCACGGTCTCGTACAAGGCGACGATGTTCTCGAGTGGCGTCTCGGGTAGCACGGAATCGTGGCTGGGCGAAGCGACATAGCCGCCGCCAGGCATCATGATCTCCAGGACCTCACGCGTCTTGCTCCTCACCAGGTCGGGCGTGCCCTGGATCAGGACGAACTGGGAGTCGATGCAGCCGTTCATCAGGATCCGGTCACCGAAGGCCGCCTTGAGCTCAGCCGGGTCCATGCCTCTGGCTGATGGCTGGAGTGCCTCCAGGCCATCAAGTCCGATCTCGATCATGGACGGGATGAGCGGCGCGAAGCCACCGCAGCAGTGCAGCATCACCTTCAACCCGTAGTCGTGACCGAGGTCGGCCAATCGCTTCAGATGAGGCAGGCAGAACCTCCGGAACATGGCTTCGCTCATCAAGGGACCATTCATACCGCCGAAGTCATTGCCGATGAAGAACACGTCGATGAGGTCCGCTGCGGCGTCGAAGATGCGCTGATTGACCCCGACGTAGTAGTCAACGATGTGCTCGTGCAGGGCATCGACCAGGTCCGGCTCCTCGTACATCAGGATCATGAGGTTCTCCATGTCGACGAGGTCGTGTGCGTCGTGCCAGAACTGGGAGAACTCACCTCCGAGGATGGCGTACTCGCCGTGCCAACCTTCGACCTCGGCCCTGATGCCGTCCACGCCCATCCAGCCCGGGTCGGGCCAGGGGTAGTCATGGATCTCCTTGAGCGTGGCCCCGGCGAGGGGGTGCTCACGGGGCGTGCCCCAGCCGTAGCCATGTCGCTCTACGCCGAACGGCGATCGCATCGTCGAGCCAGGAGCAAGGTCGCCGTATGGACTGCGCTCGAGGGGGCCCGCATAGGTCGCGCGCACCCGTCGGAAGTCATCACCCAGGAACACCGACAACGCTTCGTCGTCCTCCAGACCCAGGTGCTCCGCCAACAACTGCCGGGTTTCGTCGAGAGCGCCCAGCCATGCCGGTACTCGGTCGGGCTCCTCGAAGGCGAAGGCTGCCAGCACCCGATCTCGGGAGGTCATCGAACCATCCACGGACATCCAGTTCTCCCTGTCGTTGGCGGATGCGGCCAGCGGGCACCGAGCGATCGCTTGGATGTCGAGGCACTCGAGTGCCGTTGCGCGGCATGATACGTTCTGGGGGCACGACATGACCAGCTGATCCGCAACGTTCGCGGATGGGTCCGAGAGGATACCGTCGACCTGGTCCAGGTGGTTCCGTGCCCGTGGTGCGGCGGTATCGAACAGCGCCAGCGACCCCTCACCCGGGTGGCTCCGACGATCAGGACTTGCCGATGTACTACAAGGACGACTGGCCAAGGGCCAGGGAGCGCTTCCTGGCCTTCTGGGAGGGCGAGGTGGTGGACCGCTGCTGCATCGCCGTCCAAGCCCCGCGCGACGGCAGTCGCTACGTTCGACCTGAGCCGCCCGGGTCTCCAGGCGAGCTCACCAGGTGGTGGCTGGACGCCGAAGACAACCTCGAGCGCATGCTCGCGGAGTTCGAGGGCACCTACTACGGCGGTGAGGCCTACCCGGCGACGACGATGTGCCTGGGCGCATCGGTCATGGCCGCCTACTTCGGCAGCCGGGCAGAGCTCCGTCCTGAGACCGTCTGGTACCACCCGGTCATCGAGGACTGGGGTTCCGCGAACCTGAGCTTCGACCGGGCGGCTGATCCGCTATACCGGGCCACCATCGAGGCCACGCGCTACTACGCCCGGGAGAGCCGTGATCGATACCTCGTCAGCCTGCCGGAGCTTGGCTCTGCCAGCGATGACCTGTCGCTGCTGCGCGGCATGCAGCCACTGGTCCTGGACATGATGCAGCAGCCTTCCCCGGTCAAGGCCGCACTGAGCCTGCTGGCCGACACCTGGGTCGAGCTCAACGAGGAGCTGTACGCCATCGCTGCCGACGCCAATGACGGCGGTTGCCCCATCGCCTGGATGCAGACCTGGGCTCCGGGGCCGCACTACCAGATGTCCTGCGACTTCTCCGCGGTCCTCTCACCGGCTCTCTTCGATGAGTTCATCGTGCCCGAGCTGCGGACGTACCTGCAGGTGAACGAGTTCGCCGTGTACCACTGGGATGGGCCCGATGCGGTCAAGTACCTCGACAGCCTGCTGGCCATCGATGGTATCGACGCCATCCAGTGGACGCAGGGCGCCGGTAGCCCGCCGGCATCGGATCCGCGCTGGATCCCCCTGTACCGCAAGATCCAGGCAGCAGGCAAGAAGCTGATCCTGCCATTCGTGGAGACCAGCGAGGTCGAGGCCCTGCTGGCTCAGATCTCGTCGCGCGGCTTGCTCATCGGGACGACCGCTCAGAGCGAGGAGGAGGCTCGAGACCTGCTGCGCCGGGTGGAAGGCTGGACGCGGGACTGACGACCGAGTCTGCCCTGAGCCTGGTTCAGACCGGCCTCACCGCGCACTCGCTCCAGTAGCCCACAGGAGGTCACCAAGTCTTTCCACGTCCACCTCGATCCCCAGGCCGGAACCGGCTGGCGTGGGTCCCCATCCTCCCTCGCTCCGGGGCTCGTATCCGGCAACATGCTCGAGCGTCCAGTCATTCATGAACGAGACGGCGAACAGTTGGTCGGCCGGGACCCCGGCCGCGAGGTGACTGACTGCCGCGGTGACGATGTCGCCCCCCCAGCTATCTTCGATGGTCAGGCGCAGCCCGAGGTCGACGGCCGCGTCCCTGATGACCCGCGCGCGGCCCAGCCCACCCACGCGACTGATCTTGAGGTTGACGTGCTCCATGGCGTTCAGCTCCATGGCCCGGATCAGCGATGGGAGGTCGACGATGACCTCGTCGAGCACCATCGGCATCGCCGTCGAGCGTCGGACCGACAACGACTCCTCCAGGGTGGCGCAGGGCTGCTCCAGGCGGAGTCGATGGCTGGAGTCCAGGCGCTCCACCTGTCGCGCAACGATCACCGCGTCCTGGCGCTGCCAGCCTCCATTGGCATCGGCGATCAGCGCGTCTTCCGGCCCGGTCGCGGCCAGCACGGCAGCGATACGCTCGACGTCTTCTTGTGGTCGCCCACCGACCTTCAGCTGGAAGCGATGGATGCCCAGAGCTCGCTGGTGCTCGACGAACGCCTGCATCTCGGCGGGACGGCCCAGGGGCACCGCGACATACAAGGGCAGCCTGTCCTGGAGGCGACCGCCCAGCAGATGTGCCACGGACAGACCGGTGGCCTTGCCCATGGCATCCCAGCAGGCGGTGTCCAACGCGCTCTTTGCGTATCCGGAGCCCCGCAGCGCTGCCTCCATCCGCGCCTGCACCTCGGCAGCATTGGTGACGTCGGCACCGATGACCGCCGATGCCAGGAGGGGCAGGGCCGAACGGGCGCCTTCGGAATGGGCCGGCAGGTAGGTCGGCCCCAGAGGGCAGGTCTCCCCGAAGCCCGAGGTGCCGTCCTCGGTGACGACCCTCACGACGGTGCTGTCGAGCTGGTTGACGACTCGTCCCCCGGACATGACGTAGTCCCCGTGGGCGTAGGTCAGCCGGTAGCCATAGACCTCCACCCGGGCTATCGAGGTCGACGTCGTAGTCGCGCCATCAGGATTCATGGTCGCTCCTCATCTCCACCTTCACCCTGGACGAAGCCGTCTCCATCAGGCCGCCTGGTGCTCGGTACGCTCGATGATCTCGTCCTGGAGCGCGCGAGAGATGTCGCAGAAGTAGTCGCTGTAGCCGGCCACGCGGACGATGAGGTCGCGGTGTGAGTCCGGATCGGCCTGCGCCTCGCGAAGCGTCTCTGCGCTGACCACGTTGAACTGGATGTGGTGACCACCGAGACCGAAGTAGGTGCGAACCAGGTGGCGGATGGTGACGATGCCGGCGTCGCCGTCGGCTAGTCCTGGGCTGAGCTTCATGTTCAGGAGCGTGCCGCAGGTCCGGCCGTGGTCCATCTTGGCAGCCGATCGGAGCACCGCGGTCGGACCCAGTCGGTCCATGCCGTGGGACGGCGAGATGCCCTCCGAGAGAGGCGCGCCGGCGGCACGGCCATCGGGCGTGGCACCGGTGACCTGGCCGAAGTAGACGTGGCACGTGGTCGGCAGCATGTCCACGCCGTAGCGGCCTCCACGCCCGTTGGGACGTCCGTCGACCGCATCCACGAAGGCCTCGAAGGCCCGGCGCATCAGGTCATCGGCAGCATCGTCATCGTTGCCCCACTTGGGCGAACGGTTGCGCAGGGTCAGGCGTAGCCGCTCCTGGCCCGCGAAGTCGTCGCGGAGCGCGACCAGCAGATCCGGCATCGACACGTCAGCGTCGTCGTAGACGTGGGACTTGAGCGCCGCCAGGCTGTCGGTGAGCGTCCCGATGCCCACGCCCTGCACGAACGAGGTGTTGTACCGCGCCCCGCCGGCGTTGTAATCGAGGGCCTTCTCGATGCAGTCGTCGGTGATGAGCGAGAGGAACGGCGCCGGCATCTCCGCCGCGTAGATGGCCTCGATGTGGTCGTTGCCGCGCAGCTTGATGTCAAGCGTGTGCCGGAGCTGTGCTCGCCAGGCGTCGAAGACGTCGTCGAACGACTCGAGGCTCGCACCGTTCGAGGGTCCGAGTCGCGTGCCCGTGGCCGGGTCGATCCCGTCGTTGAGGGCGACCTCCAGCATCTTGGGCAGGTTGATGTAGCCGGTCAGGATGTAGGCCTCCTTGCCGAAGGCACCGGCCTCGACGCAACCGCTGGTACCACCCTCGCGCGCGTCCTCGACGCTCTTGCCCATGCGCGTCAGCTCGGCTACGACCGCGTCGGCATTGAATACGGAGGGGTAGCCGTAGCCCTGCCGGATGACCCGCGCCGTGGCCTCGATGAAGGCGTCGGGCGTCACGCTCGAGACCTGGATGTTGGGGCTCGGCTGGACGAGATGGAGATCGTCGACGACCTCGAGGAGCAGGTAGGACACGTCGCCCACGCCATCGCTCCCGTCCGGCAGCACGCCGGCCATGTCGATGGCCGCGAAATCGGTGTAGGTGCCGCTCTCCGCGGCCGTCACCCCCACCTTGGGCGGCGCGGGATGGTCGTTGAACTTGATGAAGAAGCACTCCAGGAGCTCGCGGGCGCGCTCGCGTGTCAGGCTCCCGTCGGCGAGGCCCTGCTGGTAGAACGGCTCCAGGTGCTGGTCGAGGTGGCCCGGCGAGAAGGCATCCCAGCCGTTGAGCTCGGTGATGACCCCGAGATGACAGAACCAGTACATCTGGAGCGCCTCGTGGAAATCGCGAGGCGCGTTGCGGGGCACCCGGTCACAGACGTCGGCGATGCGCTCGAGCTCGGCCCGGCGCACGGGATCGGCCGTGACCGCGAGGCGCCTGGCTTCTGCGGCGTGACGCTCGGCGAGGATGGTGATGGCCTCGGCGGCGATGTCCATGGCCGCCAGCTCATCGAGCCGCTCGGGAGCGGCGGGATCGTCGCTGGCCTCCCAGCGAGCACGTGAGCGGGCCACATCGGCACCGAGATCGAGCATGCCCTTGCGGTAGAGCTTGCCGTCACCCACGGTGTGACCCGGAGCGCGCTGCTCCATGAACTCGGTGAAGAGGCCGGCGGCGTAGGCCTCGTGCCAGGCAGGCTCCAGGCCTTCGAAGATACGATCGCGCAGGCTGCGGCCCTGCCAGAAGGGGATGACCTCGGTGCGGTATGACTCGAAGACCTCGTGGTCGACCGCATAGGCGGTCAGCTCACGGCTGTCGAGGATGCGCAGGTCCTGGAGGCTGTGGCAGGTCAGTTCCGGGAAGGTCGAGACCGCGCGAGGGCGTGGGCCGCGGTCGCCCACGATGAGTTCGTCCGCACCGATGGAGATGGTCTTGCGCTCGCAGATGTAACGGAAGGCCATGGCTCGACGCAGCGGCGGCGAGAGCCCTTCGACGCCGGCCGCGTAGAAACGCGTCACCAGCTGGGCACGTTCGGCCGAGATCGATGGCGGCGTGGTCAGGCTCCGCTCGCGCAATCGCGTCGTCCGATCGTTCATCCCTCAGCCTCCAACGTGGATCTCAAGCCGATAGCCCCGGAGCAGTTCAGCCGCGGCGGCGATTTCCGCGGGGCCCGGTGGCTGTACCTCTGCCATCCTGTCAGCTCCTCCAAGTCGAGCCAGCTTGGATGCCCCGAGTTGGTGGTATGGCAGCAGGTGCAGGCGCCGCGAGCGCAGCCCCGATGTCAGCGACCCGATGGCATGCAACGTCGCGGGATCGTCCGTCCAGCCCGGCACGAGCGGCAGCCGCAGCCAGATCTCGGCACCGCCGGCATCGAGCCTGCGCAGATTCTCGAGGATGGGCTCGAGCGGCACGCCCGTCGACTCTCGATGGCGCTGCTCGTCGGCGCCCTTGAGGTCGAAGAGCCAGAGGTCGGTCAGCGGGACCACGCGATCGAGCGTGGCCGGTGTGGCGAAGCCGCTGGTATCGACGCAGGTGTGGATGCCGCGGCGCCTGGCCTCCTCGAGACAGGCGGTGAGGAAGGCCGGCTGTGCCAGCGGCTCGCCACCCGAGAAGGTCACGCCGCCGCCCGACTGCTCGAAGAACGGGCGGTCACGCTCCACCACGGCGAAGACCTCATCCACCGTCGTTCGCTGGCCCACTAGCTCGCGCGCGCCTGAGACGCACGCGTCCGCGCAAGCTCCGCACCGCAGGCACAGGAGCGGGTCGGGCCGCGTCGGGCCCTCAGCGAGGCCCACGGGGCAGACCGCGTGGCAGGCGCCGCAGTCGATGCAGCGCTCCCCGATGATGCGGATCTCCGCCTCACGCGCCCGGCTCTCGGGGTTGTGGCACCAGGGGCAATCGAGCGGGCAGCCCTTCAGGAACACCGTGGTGCGGATGCCCGGCCCGTCATGGATCGAGAAGCGCTGGATATCGAAGCTGACACCGGTGGGAAGACTCGCCGCACGCCGGGACGCTTCGAGGTCAGGCTCCCGCGTCGCGCCCGACACGGCGACCGCCGCCACTCCCGCTGTCGCAGCCCTGGGCAGCTCGTTCCGACCCGTCATGGCGCTTGCCGGCCGGGGACTCGCGGTTGCCATACGCGCATCGTGCCACGCTGCCTGTTCGCCCACAGGAAGTAGGGCACGGCCACGAGCTCGACCTCCCGCTCTGCCGGCGCTGTGCCGGTACCCGCGGGCTGGTACAGCCTTCCGCCTCGCGCTCGGCGCCGGACACGGCCGGACGCCCGAAGGGTATACGTGCCACCGAGCAGGCGTGGTCGCCATGCGGCCGTCACCGGAGCATCGACATCCACGGCTGCCGCAGCCAGATCGACACCGGGATCCTGGTCACAGGCCTCGAAGCAGTACACCAGTGGGCCGCGCTCCAGGGCGACCTGGCCACGGGTGGCGTCGACGTGCGGGTGCGCCTCCATGAACCGGGCCGCCATGGGCAGTGAGAGCGTGACGCAGTCTCCGGGCCCCCAGCGACGCCGCAGACGCACATAGCTGCCGGGCCGGACCGTTCGCGCCACATCGTCGCGGAAGGCCACGGTGGCGTCGCCAGCCCAGGCGGGGATGCGCAGGGACAGTGTCCAGACTTGCGGCGGAGTCTCGAGCAGCGTGAGCGTGACGCCGCCCTCCCAGGGCAGCCCGCTTCTCAACTCGAGCCGGACAAGGCCCCCGGGCAGGTTCGTTTCGAGCACGCTATCGAGGTACTGGTGGACCTGGATGCCGGCGTCATCGGCCGTCGCGGCGTAGTGGCCGACGCTGGCCACGAGGCGCATCAGGTTGGGAGGACAGCAGGCCACGTAGTACCACTCGGCGCGACGGTGCGAACCGTTGCTCAGCAGCGGATTGCCGTAGAAGAAGGTGCGCCCGTCGCTGGAGACCGCGGGGAGCACGCCGTTGTAGAGCGTGCGCTCCATGAGCTCCGCATAGCGAGCCTTGCCCGTCGCGAGCAGCAACCGCCAATTCCATTGGATGCTGGCCACCGCTGCGCACGTCTCGCAGTATCCGCTGCCTGGGGGCAGCTCGTAGGGATCGCCCAGACCCTCCGTCTCGGGGCGCTGGCCGATGCCGCCGGTGATGTACAACTTGCCCCCGACCAGGTCGCGCCACTGTCGCTCCGAGGCCGCGAGCAGCGCCTGGTCCCCTTCTTCGAGATAGTCGTCGACGGCGCCGATCGCCAGGTACAGGGCCCGTACGGCATGACCCTCCAGGAGCGACGCCTCACGCACGGGCACGTGGTCCTGGAAGTAGGCCGGGCCTCCGGAATACCAGCGCCCGGCGTTGCCCCCGAGCCGGCCGTGACCACGCGCGTCAAGGAAGAAGCGAGCCAGTTCCATGTAGCGTCGCTCGGCCGTCTCGCGGTAGAGCTCGATGAGGGCCGACTCGACGAGCGGATGCCCATCGGGTTCGGGTCGTCGCCCAGGTCCGAAGACGCTGTCGATATGGTCGGCGAAGCGGATGGCGACCTCGAGCAGCCGACGATCGCCGAGGGCTCGACTCCAGGCCACCGCAGCCTGGATGAGATGTCCGGCGGCATAGATCTCGTGGCTGTAGGCCACGTCGGTCCAGCGCAGCTCCGGGAAGCCCACCTGGTAGAACGAGTTGAGATACCCGTCGGGTGACTGGGCACGCACGACCAGGTCTATCGTCTGCTCGGCAGCGGCAGACACACGCAAGGGCAGTCCCTGGGGCGTCGCCCAGGCGACCGCTTCAAGCCACTTGTAGACGTCGGTGTCGAGGTACGGCGGGAAGCGCACCAGGTCCAGCTCGCGATGCTCGCGGGCGGCTGCAGCCTTCAGCATCGAGAGGTTCCCGGCCCGATCGAGCATGGCGTAGCCACGCGCCAGGCTGGCCTCGCGGTTGAGCCGCTGCTGGTGGGCCCAGAAGCCACCCGCAGCCGGGACCGCCGCGCGCCACAGCGGGCGGAGCCGTGCGAAGGGGCCGGGGTCGACCGCGACCGGGCCGCCCGCGTGCTCCTCGCGCTCGATGTGCGTAGGCATGCATCACCTCACGGCGCGTCTCGCCAGGTGAAGACCGGGGTAGACGAAAGGGCGCAGGCCTCGGCGGCCCACGCCCTTGCTCTTCAGTGCCGGTCTAGGACTCGGGACTGAACGAGATCGTCTCCTCGATCACGTTGGTACCGTCGGCCTGGGTGACCCAGATGTCGTACATGTTGGCGGTGATATCGCCATTCTCGTCGAAGTCGATGGGGCTGCTGGCACCCTCGAAATCGATGTCCTCGCCCGCGAGGACGGCGTTGATGGCGTCGGGCAGCTGCTCGAAGGTGTACTTCTCGCCCGGCGCCGCAGAGATCGACCTGGATCTCCGGGCCGAAGACCGTGGGGTCGTCCGAACCGGCCTTGAGAGCCGCCAGGAAGGCCAGGAAGACGCTGTCGAAGGCCTGGCCTGTGAAGCCGTAGAAGGGCACGCCCTCAGGTGCAGTCGACTCGAAGAGTTCCTGGTACCCGGCGAACGACGAGCCGGCACTGCTGTTGCCGATCGTCCCGCGCATGCCCTCGACCGTGGACTCTACCTCCGTGCAGGCCTGGAGCGTGTCAGAGCCCAGGGTCCTGGTGGGATCCCAGGCACCTGTGCGCGTCAACGGACCCTTGAGCTTGGCCCAGTCACCACAGAAGGTAATGAACAGCCACGCGTCCGGGTCGCCCTGGACGGCCTGCTGCGCTTCGGTATCGAGCGTGGCGCCTTCGGGATTGAAGATGACTTCCTCACCGATGGTTCCTCCGGCACCCGTCCAGGCCTCCTTGAAGACGTCGTTGAGGCCTACGCCATAGGCGTCGTTACGGGTGAGGAGGTTGACAGTAGCGTCCTGGCCGAACTGGTCGGCCATGACCGACGCCAGCACCCTGCCCTGGAGAGCATCCGAGGAGACCGGGCGCCAGAGCAGGCCGTTCTTCTCCATCTCGGTGATGGCGGGACTCGTGCCACCGGTGAACTGCGCGATGCCACCGGGGCCGAAGACGGATTCGAAGATGGCGATCGAGACACTGCTGTAGAAGTCGCCGACGACGACGTCCACGTCATCGACCTCGGCCAGCTTCTTGGCCGCCTCGGTGCCGGCGGTCTGGTTGCCCTGGCTGTCCTCGGAAGCCACGAGCGAGACGTTGATGGAGTCCAGACCCATGTCCTCGACGGTCGCCGCGACATAATCGACCGCGCTGGAAGTCGCGTGGTCCCAGGCCTGGCCGGCGGGACCGGCATCGCCGGTCAGGGCCACGAGAACCCCATACCGAAGGTCCAGCTCCGGCGCCTCCTGGGCCGCGACTGGCGCCGCCGTGGCCGCGAGCAGCAGAGCGGTGATACCTGCCGCTGACAGTCTCATTCGTTCCGACATATGCGGTCCTCCCTATCTCCGTATCCCAAGCCCTCAGGGGTGCCTGAGCACAAGCTGGCAGCCAGACTGTGGTACTGCTCGCGGCCGAGGATAGCACCCCGGCACTCGATTGCTAACACTCGTGTGCCGTCCGTTGCAGGCGCAGATTCCGAGGTGGACGCCTGGCGGCCGGTCAGGACCTGGTGCGCGAGCCTGGCGCCGGACCAGTCGAGCCACGGACGACCAGGGAAGGTTCGATTACCGGGTGCTGCTGATCAGCGGGAACCTCTGCCCCCTGCAGCTTCTGGAACAGGATGCCCACCGCAGTCCTGATCATCTCGTCGACCGGCTGCTTCACCGTGGTCAAGGCCGGCACGCTGATCGTCGCCAGCAAGGTGTCATCGAAGCCGACGACCGAGATGTCCTCCGGGACGCGCAGACCCCGCCGTTGGGCAGCCTGCAACACGCTGATGGCGACGGCATCGGTCGAACACACGATCGCTGTCGGCGGGTCGTCCAAGCCCAACAGCCGACCGAGCGCATCACCGGCACCGGTGGCGTCTTGCGACGTGTCCTGGATGTAATCGGGGCGCAGGCCAGTCCCGGGTCCAGCGACATAGGCTCGGTAGGCATCCTCGCGCTGTCCGGCCTCGCCGATGCGACCATCGACCACGAGCGCGATGCGTTGGTGCCGAAGCGCCGTCAGGTGATCGAGGGCCGCTGTGATACCTACGCGGTTATCGACGTTGACGGTCGGAATCGTCTCGGACCGAGTCCAATGCCAGACGGCGACGACCGGGACGTTCGTGTCCCTCAGCTCAGCAGCGAAGTCGGGCCGCTCCAGCAGGTCCCCCAGGAAGATGATGGCGTCGCAGTGGCGTGACTCGAGGATGCGCCACAGCTCGACACCCTCGTCAGCTCGCCCGTGGACGTGACCCAGCACCACGTTGTAGTCATGGTTGCCGGCCTCGACCGACGCCGCCTGGATGGCGGCCGCGTCCAGTGGGTCGATGATCTCGCGCACGATGAGGCCCAGCAACATGGTCGGCGCGCCGCGAAGTCCGCGCGCCAGCGGATTGGGTCGATAGCCCATCTGGCGCGCAGCCTTGAAGATGCGCTCGCGTGTCCGCTCGGCGACCGGAAACCCGGTAGGTACGCCCGAGAGCACGCGGGACACCGTCGACCGCGAGACGTCCGCCTCACGGGCGATGTCCCGCATCGTAGGAGCTGTTCGGCGAGGACGCTCATACGAACGCTGTGCGGGTGTGAGCGACCGTCCATCGCTAGGGTCTGACATCAGTCACTGCGCACAATAGTAAGGCGTCGATCGCCTGTGTGGCACCCACCTTGACCGACGGCAATCGCGTGCCTACACTCGATTGCCGTTGAGACCCGTGCGGTAGGGAGCTGGGACATGGGCGAAGTGAGGGCGCGGCGCTGCGTTCACCGTCGCCCCGTGCGCTAACCGCGCCATGGATAATCTCGCCCAGCTCATCGTCAACGGCCTGGTGACCGGCGGGATCATCGCCATGGGCGCGGTCGGCGCATCACTCATCTTTGGTGTCCTGCGGGTCGGCAACTTCGCTCACGGTGACTACCTGACGCTGGGCGCCTACGCCGCGCTGTTCGCGAACGTGGCCATGGCCCAGAACCTCCTGGTCGCCGCGGTGGTGGCCGTCGTGGGCACAGCTCTCTTCGCGATCGCGATGGAGTTCATCCTCTTCCGACCGATGCGCGGGAAAGGGTCCGCAAGCCTGTTCATCATCACCATCGGGCTGGCCATGGCCATGCGCCACGTGATCTACCTGCAATACGGCGCCGCGACCCAGCAGTACGACATCGATCAGTTCGCAGTCGTCGTGGTCGGATCGGTGCGTTTCTCGCCGGGTGCGATGGTCGCCACGGTGGCAGCCCTCATCGCCATCCCGGCCGTGGGGCTGTTCCTCTCGCGATCGCGCATCGGCAAGTCGATGCGGGCCCTCGCCAATGAGCCCGAGCTGGCCGCCGTCTCAGGCATCGACACTGATCGCATCGCCGTCTACACGTGGGCGCTGGCGGGCGGGTTGGCCGGACTCGCGGGCATCCTGCTGGGACTCCTGCAGGGCACCTTCAACCCCGAGCTGGGCTGGGCCTTCCTGTTCCTCATCTTCACGGCCGTCATCCTCGGCGGCATCGGCAGCGCCTACGGTGCCCTGATCGGCGGACTGGCCCTGGGCCTGCTCATGGAGGTTTCGACCTGGTCCGGCCTGATGGGCGGGCTTGACCCACGCTTCAAGCCGGTCGTCGCGTTCGCGGCGCTCATCCTCCTGCTGCTGTACCGGCCGCAGGGCCTCTTCGGCAAGGCGCGACTGCTGTGAGCGGCATCCTCGCTCCGGACTTCTGGATCTACGTCGGCGTCATCGCCGGCATCTACACCATCTTCGCGCTGGGCCTCCAGGTGCAGTACGGCGTGGCCGGCCTGGTCAACCTGGGCCAGGTGGCGTTCATGGCCATCGGCGCCTACACCATGGCCATCCTCGTGGCCCGCTACGAGTGGTCGATGATCCCGGCGTCCATCGCCGCCATCGGCGCGGCCATGGCCTTCGCGGTCGTGCTGGGCGTGCCCACGCTGCGCCTGCGCGCGGACTACTTGGCCATGGTCACCATCGCGGCGAGCGAGATCGTGCGCTACATGGCCTTGAACCTCAATGACATCACCGGGGGTCCGGCCGGCACGATCGCCCTCCTCGGCCCGGCCAAGCTGGCCAGCTACAACGGCGAGTGGCAAGAGTTCCAGGGCTGGGTGCAGTCGACGCTGAGCAGCATCACCGGGGGTGGGGTAAGCCCCGACTCGGCCATGCTCATCATCGTTTGGATCGTCGCCCTGATCCTCCTGACCGCCACCTGGCTCATGGTCCGCTCTCCCTGGGGCCGCATCCTGCGTGCCATCCGCGAGGACGAGGATGCTGCCCAGGCCATGGGCAAGGACACCTTCAGCCGCAAGCTCCAGGCGCTCGTGCTGGGCGCTGCCTTCGGCGGGCTCGCGGGCCTCTTCATCGCCTGGCAGGTCTCGGTCTTCACGCCCAACGACTTCAGGCCCATCTTCACCTTCTACGCCTACATCATCATCATCCTCGGCGGGCCCACTCGCGTCTGGGCGGTCCCGGTCGGCGCCATCCTCTTCGGCATCCTCTTCGCAGGCACGCGTTTCCTCGACTTCTACCCACTGAACGAGCTGGCTTCTGGCGACCGCGCCTACTTGCGCCTGCTCCTCGTCGGCCTGCTGCTCGTGGTGCTGATGGCGCTCCGTCCTCAGGGCCTCTTCGGCAAGAAGGAGGAGCTGATCCTTGAGAAGTGAGCAGCCGCTCCTCGTCGTCGATGGGGTGAGCAAGCGTTTCGGAGGATTGCAGGCCGTGGACGCTGCGTCGTTCAGCGTGGGACCCGCGAGCATCACGGCGCTGATCGGCCCCAACGGTGCCGGCAAGACGACGGTCTTCAACCTGCTGAGCGGCTACCTCCCCTCCGATAGTGGCACGGTCCGGTTCGATGGCGGGTCGGTCAGCGGCCTGAAGGCGCATGCCATCGCTCGGCGCGGCCTGGTGCGCACCTTCCAGATCCCGCGTGTGCTGACGCGCATGAGCGTTCTGGAGAACGTCATGCTTGCCGCCCAGCACCAGCCGGGCGAGCGGATGGGCGCGGCGCTGGTGATCCCCCGTCGCATCAGGCGTCGAGAGGACGAGGTGCGCCAGCAGGCCGACGAGATCCTGCGCCTGGTGAATCTCGAGCGGCTGGCAGGGGACTACGCAGGGACGCTGTCAGGCGGCCAGCGCAAACTCCTCGAGTTCGGGCGAGTGCTCATGACCGACCCCAAGCTGATCCTGCTCGACGAGCCCATGGCCGGCGTGAACCCGACGCTCGGCGAACAGCTCCTGGAGCACGTCGTGGAACTGCGCGCCTCGCGCGGCATCGGCTTCGTGTTCATCGAGCACGACATGGACGTGGTCATGTCGTACGCCGAGCGCGTCGTGGTCATGGACGAGGGCCGCGTCGTGGCCGATGCCTCGCCCGACGAGGTACGCGCCGACCCGCGCGTGATCGAGGCGTACCTGGGACGCCACGCCGCCGATATCGAGGACGAAGCATGAGCATCGCCCCCCGGTCCGTCGAGACGCTGCCCGAGGATGCGTCCGCGAGCAAGGAGCATGCGCTCACGGTGACCGACGTCGTCAGCGGCTATGTCGACGAGCCGGTCCTTCGGGGCGTCTCCATCGACGTGCCGCGACAGACGGTCGTCACCGTCATCGGGCCCAACGGCTCGGGCAAGTCGACGCTGCTCAAGACCATCGTCGGACTGCTGCGTGGCCGTGAGGGCTCGGTCCTGATGCTCGATCGCGACGGTGCCCGACAGGAGCTCATCGGCAAGCGACCGCACCAAGTCGTGGAGCTGGGTCTAGCCTTCGTGCCCCAGCTCTCGAACGTCTTCACCGACCTGTCCATCCGGGAGAACCTCGAGATCGGCGGCTTCCCGATCCGTGGCAATGAAGGCGAGCGCATGGACCGTGTGCTGGAGCACTTCCCGATCCTGCGAGAGCGGCTGAGCCAGCGCGCCGGAACCCTGTCCGGTGGCCAGCGGCAGATGCTCGCGCTGGGACGCGCCCTGATGAGCGATCCCCACCTGCTGGTGCTCGACGAACCCTCGGCCGGCCTGGCTCCGACCGTCGTCGACGAGGTCTTCGAGCGCATCCAGTCCATCAACGCCAGTGGCATCACCGTGCTCATCGTCGAGCAGAAGGCGCGCCAGTGCCTGGCCATCTCGGACTACGGCTACGTCCTGGACATGGGCAAGAATCGCTACGAGGGGCCGGGCAAGCAGCTGCTGCACGACCCCGAGGTGGTGGACCTGTACCTGGGCTCACGCGGTCGGTTGGGCCGGTCTCGGCAAGCCGCGGCCAGGGCCGCGAAGTCCGTGGCAAACGAAGCCCGTGATGCCCAGCCAGGTACATCGGACGCATGACGCACCTGGCCTCCAAACCGCGCCGGTTCCTGGGCTCGTCCATGCCGGTCCGGCTGGCCTGGCAGGCGCTCGGTGCGGAGTGGCTCGATGACCGCTCGATGCGAGTCGATGTCCGCGCAGAACGCTTCGAACCGTCACTCGAGGTGCTCACCGGCGTACCCAGTGAGATCGCGGCAGGCCCCGTCGGGGAGCACAAGGACGCCACGGTGCAGGTCGACGCCTGGAGCGACAACGTCATCCGCGTACGCTGGAGCCCAGGCGGGGTGCTCCCCGATGGCGCGACGCCGATGCTGGTGGGCGCACCCGAGGCGCTGGGTCAGTTCGAGCGTCTCGACGGTGACGAGGATGGAGCATTCGGCCTGCGTACAGGGGCCTGGACGGTATGGGTCGAACCCGATCCGATCCGGCTCGTCGTACGTGACCGGGATGGCGCCGTCGTCGCAGTGACCCGTGCCCCCGACCACGAGGCTATCCGGCGCTCGGATGGCATGTGGGACCGGACCGCGCAGCGATGGCTGTACCTCAACCGCCACGCCTATCCGCTCGGCTCGACCGAAGAAGGGGTCGACCGGTGCGCCTTCGTCACCTTCGAGCTGCGGCCCGACGAGCGCGTCTATGGCCTCGGCGAGAGCTTCGGACGGGTCGAGAAGACCGGCCTCGAGCAGCGACTGTGGGTGGCGGAGGCCTTCACCAACAACTCGCCGGTGGTGTACAAGCCCGTGCCCTTCTGCCTGTCCACACGCGGCTACGGCATCTACGTCAACAGCTCACACGCGATGCAGACACACATCGGCGACCTGGACCCTACGGCGCTATCGTGGATCGTCGAAGACACCGACGTGCTCGACTTCTTCATCGTCCTGGGGCCCGGGCTGCCCGACGTCCTGCGTCGCTACACCGACCTCACCGGCACGCCCGCGGTGCCTCCACGCTGGTCGTTCGGGCTGTGGCTCAGCCGCTGCACGTACACCTCCCAGGACGAGGTGCTGGAGGTGGCGCGGGAGGCGCGGGAGCGCGACATCCCCGCAGACGTGATGCACATCGACACCGGCTGGTTCGAGAACGACTGGGTCTGTGACTGGCGCTTCGGTTCACGCTTCCCGGACCCCGCCGCGATGGTCGCGGAGCTGCGCGACATGGGTTTCGCGGTGACTCTCTGGCAGTGGCCCTACGTCGGCGTCGACTCGCCGGCCTTCGCCGAGGCGCGTGACGCTGGTGTGCTGGTCCGCCGTCGCGGCGGTGGGGTGCTCGTGCTGCCCGGCCGCAACGGACCCGACGTGGGGGTCATCGACTACTCCGACCCGGCCGCAGCGCGCTGGCTCCAGGATCGCCTGCGGCCGCTACTTGAGATGGGTGTCGCCGCGATCAAGGCGGATTTCGGCGAAGCTGCTCCGGCCGATGGTGTCTACGCCGGCATCGCCTCGGAGGCAGCCCACAACGCCTATCCCCTCCTCTACAACCGAGCCGTCTGGGAGGCATCCGAGGGTGTACGGGGATCGGAGGACACGGTCATCTGGGCGCGCTCCGCATGGGCCGGCTCGCAGCGCTATCCGCTGCACTGGTCCGGCGATGGCCTCGCTCGCCATGAGGATCTTGCGTGCGTGCTGCGCGCGGCGCTCTCGATGGGGCTCTCAGGCTTCCCCTTCTACAGCCATGACATCGGCGGTTTCCTGGGGGAACCCAGCCCGGAGCTCTACGTCCGCTGGGCGCAGTTGGGGCTGTTCTCGTCGCACGCCCGCACGCACGGCCTGGGTCCACGCGAACCGTGGGCCTTCGGCGCAGAGGCCGAAACCATCGTGCGCCGCTATGCCCAGCTCAGATACGAACTGATGCCGTACTTGTGGAGCGAGGCGCTCGAGTGCGGACATACCAGTCTGCCCATGCTGCGGCACCTGGTTCTCGCCTACCCTGACGACCCGACGGTCAGGGCTATCGAGGACGAATTCCTCCTCGGAGGTTCCCTGCTGGTGGCGCCCGTCCTTGACGAACGGGATGCCAGGGACGTGTACCTGCCACACGGCGAGTGGGTCGAGTGGCACACCGGTGAGGTGCTCCAGGGCGGATGCTGGAGACACGTGTCAGCACCTCTCGAGGTCCTGCCCATCTACCTGCGCGGAGGCTCCATCATCCCGCTCGGGCCGCGCGCGAGGTATTCGGGCGAGCAGCGGCTCGATCCGTTGCGGCTGCTCATCCCAGAGCCTGGACGGGCTGGTGGATACACCGTGCGTGACCCGGAAGGCGACATCCATGTGGCCTACGTCAAAGACGGCGACCGGCTCGAGGTCGACGTGACCGGAGCACGTGGCGAAGTCTCAGTGGAGGTCCCAGGCCGCTCGGCGTGGGAGGAGGAGAGGTCCTCGTCGAACGGGCACGACGGCGGGCGGCGGCGCCTCCTGGTACGGGTGCAGCCGGAGCGTTCGTCTTGACCATCCAGGCCCGCTCGAGGACAGTGCTGAGAGGGTCCGCATGACCGATAGGCTCCAGGCCCACATCGACGAGTTCCGGACGCACGACGGGAAGTTGGGCGGTGATTTCGAGGGTTCCTCGACGCTGCTGCTGCACCACCTGGGCGCGAAGACCGGCATCGAGCGCGTGTGCCCCCTGGGGTACCAGCTTGTCGATGGTGACTACGCCGTCTTCGGTACCAACTGGGGCAGGCCCGAGCATCCGGCCTGGTACTACAACGTCCAGGCCCACCCGGAGACGACGATCGAAGTCGGCAGCGAGGCGTTCCCCGTCAGGGCTCGCGTGGTGCAAGGTGAGGAACGGGACCGGATCTGGGCTCGCCAGGCCCAGCTCGTGCCTGCCATGGGCGAATACGGGCGACGAGCCGGTCGCAAGATCCCCGTGGTGATCCTGGAGCCGATCTGACCGAGAAGGGCGATAGGCGTGGTCGTCGACTGCAGCGGGTCCTCCTCGTCGGCAGACGGCGGCTCAACAACGCGAGGCGGCGGATCTACTGGAGCTGGCCCCGACCGACCGCATCCAGTCGGTCACGGATGCTGAAGACGGGGTTGCCCAGAGTGGCCTGGAGTCGCCCACAGAGGGCATCCCACGAGGGGATGGTGGCTCCGGGCGCGCCCGGAGGGATTTCGAACCCCGACCAATCGGCCCACAGCCCGATTTCGCGAGACGGTGGCGGCGCGAGACCTGTGGCAGAGGACGAGACGGGGCGGCTCTGGCGGGGCGGCCCCAAGGTCCGCGGAGTAGGCGAGGAGGACGTCAGGATGGTGGGGGCGCGGAACTCGACGCTCGAACCAGATAGCAGCCACCGCGTCTACCCCCTGCGCGTGCCGAACCCTACGCGTTGCGCGTGCGGTCCGGTGGAGCCCCGGAGGACTAACGTGGTGCGCAGTACCACTGTCTGCGCCGGCTCGTCTACCTTCCGGATGCGCCGAAGCAACTGCCGTGTGGCTGTCACGCCGATGTCGTGGACAGGCTGCGCGATGACCGTCAACGGTGGCTCGATGAAGGTCGCCCAAGGCAGATCATCGAAGCTCACGACGGAAATGTCCCCCGGAATCTTGAGCCCCAGTTCCCGCACGGCGTCGAGCGCTCCCAAGGTCATGGTTTCGTCCGTGGCCACGATCGCGGTCGGCGCCGACGGCGAGGCCAACGCCTTCAACGTCGCTCGACGGGCGTCCGCACGCTCGTACCTCGCCTGGAGGATGAGCGCGTCGGCCACGGGCAGACCTGCCTCCCGCATCGCGGAAGCCCAACCAAGGAGGCGCAGCCGGCTCGGTATCCCGCTATTGGGAGCAAGGCGCAAAGTAGAGAGTTCGACCGCCGGCATGGCGGAACTCGCTTCCACCACGATGGCCACGCGCGAATGGCCGAGACGAACAAGATGTCGGACCGCGTTGCGCGCCGCCGCCGCGTTGTCGACCACGACCATGTCGCAATCCAGCGCGGGTGCGCCACGATCGAACAAGACGAGGGGAATCCCACGCTCCCCGACCTCCTGCAGGTGCGCGGTCTCCATTGGGTCGGCGGGCGCGACCAGCATCCCATCCACCCGCTTGTCGAGGAGCACACCGACGGCTGCGCGCTCGGCCGCGAGATCCTCGTCCGTATTCGTGAGGATGACCTCGAACCCCGCGCCATGTGCCGTGTCCGCGATCCCCCGGACGGCCTGCGAGAAAAAGGCGAGCTGGATGTCCGACACCACCACCCCGAGCGTGCGGGTGCTCCCCGAGCGGATTCCGCGCGCGAGAGTGTTAGGCCGGTACCGCAGGCGGCTCGCGGCGGTGAGCACTCGTTCGTGCGCGCCCGCGCTCGCGGGCCCATAGCCGCCAAGGACGCGTGCCGCGGTCGCCCGGGACACGCCGGCCTCATGGGCTACGTCATCAAGGGTGGGATGTCCGGTTCGGGACCGTGGGCTCATTGGTCACTCGATTACAGCGTAGCGGGGTCACCGCCATCGCGACACAGGCACGGGTGCTCCCGCTACTTGCCAAAGCCCTCGGATAGACCCCGGATGAACTGTCGCTGGCTGATCAGGAACAGGATGATGATGGGGATCGAGGCGAGGACGAGGGCCGCGAACAGGACCGGCCAATCGGAGAGGACCCGTCCCTTCATCAGGAGCAGGCCCACCGGCAGCGTCTTGAGGTCGGTATCGTTGATGAAGACGAGCGCGAACGCGAACTCGTTCCACGCGAACAGCGCCTGAAGCAGTGCCGCGGACACGATGATGGGGCGCGACAGCGGCATGATGATGAACCAGAACGCCTGCCAGTTGCTCGCGCCATCCACGATGGCTGCATCCTCCATCTCGCGCGATATGGTGATCATGTAGGCGCGGATGAGGAACACCGTGAACGGGATGCGAAACGCCGTGTACAGGATGATGAGCGCCCAGTAGGTGTTGAAGATGCCGAGTGTCTGGAGGAGCCTGAACAGCGGGATGAGCGCCACCGCGGGGGCCAGCATCATGCCCCCCAAGATGAACACGGTGATGGCTCTGGCGAAGGGGATCTGGTGGCGCGCAAGGGCGTACGCGGCCATCGAGCTGAACAGGACTACGGTGACCACCGAGGCGCTCGTGACGATGACGCTGTTGAACAGGTACCGCACGACACCCAGGTCCCATGCCTGACGATAGTTCTCCCAGCGCAGCTCGGATGGCAGGCCCCACGGGTTGCCGAACAGCTCCAGGTTCGATTTGAACCCGTTGAGGATCGCCCATGCCATGGGGTAGACGATGGCAACGACGAGTACGATCAGCACGACCCAGGCGACGGTGCGGGTGATGGCAGGCCCGACGCCGATACCGGTCCGCGATACACGTGCGACGCCGGACCTGCTCGAAGGATCGCGAGTGATGCCCCCAGCCATCAGAACTGCACCATCCTGCCGCGGGCGATGAAGAGCTGGACGATCGCCGCCCCCATGGTGATGACGAAGATGACCACCGCGATCGCGGATGCGTAGCCGAACTGGTCGTTGAAGAAGGCGGACTTGTAGAGCCAGGACGCCAGGGTGTGGCTGGAATTGTTGGGCCCGCCAGCCGTCATCACCCATACCTCGTTGAAGACGAGGAACGCGCCCGAGATCGTGATGATCGTCGCGAGCAGGGTCATCTGGCGGACGAGCGGCACCGTGATGTGACGGAATGCGGCGACCCGGGACGCCCCATCGAGATAGGCAGACTCATACAGGTCTCGAGGGATCCGCTGCATGGCCACGATGAACAGCACCATCATGTAGCCCACGTTCTGCCACTGGCTCATGGCGATGATCGACCAGATCGCTGTAGCGGATTCGCCGAGCCACGAGTGCTTCAGTCCCTCGAGGCCCACCAAGTCCAGGAACCCGTTGACGAGTCCGATCTGCGGGTTGTAGATGAACGTGAACAGGAGGCCAACGACGGTGAGCGACAGCACGGCCGGAACGAAGTAGACCGTGCGCAGGAAACCCTTGAGCGGGCCGTGCACGAGCTCTTCGAGGACCGCCGCGAGCACGAGTCCGCCGGCGACCTGGCACACGACCGAGACGACCGCATAGGCGGTGTTGTTGAAGAGCGCTCCCCAGGCGACCGAATCCGCCGCCAACTCACGATAATTGTCGAGCCCCACGAACGCTTCCTGCGTGAACGGGCTCCACCGGTAGAGGCTCAGGCGGAGGTTCTCGAGGATCGGGTAGTAGGCGAAGACCGCGAGCAGCACGACTGCAGGAGCGACCCATAGGAGCATGGACCATCGGCCGATTCGGGTCGTTCCGGGCATTGCCTGGTCGTTACTGCTGCAGCGATCGTGCGGGAGGCAGGGTCACCGCCTCCCGCGCTCTGGTGGGCTATTCGGCGGTGGAGGCCTTGGCGCTGACCGCCGCCGCCTGGACATCCGCGACCACGTCGGCGGGCGTCTTCGTCCCGTCGAGCATCGCCTGGACGCCGTCGAGGTACGCATTGGCGACATCGATGTGGGTCACGGTGTCGAGCCAGATGGCCATGCTCGACGCCTCGTTGATGTCCTCCACCACGCGCACGTTCTGCGGGAACGTGTTCTCGGCGGTCGCGGAGCCGATCGATCGGGCTCAGCCAGCCTAGCTGCGAGGTGAGCTGCTGGGCGTTGTCAAGGCTCGTAAGGAACTTGAGGAAGTCGATCGCGATATCGGTGTGCTCGGAGCTCGGGTTGACGAGGAAACCGTCGGGGGCCCCTTCGAGCGTCCCCGTGTCGCCAGCGGCATCCGCCGGCGGAGGGAGCTTGATGAAGTCCCAGTTCGCAGCGATCTCGGGGGGCGCCCCACCGGACTCGGTGAGGACCTGGTACTCGACCGCCTCGATGTAGTGCATGGGGGAGTTGCCGGTCAGGAAGTTCGCCTGGGCGAGCTCGTGTGAGACCCCGTTCGCACCCTGTGTCAGGCAGCGGCTGTTGATGTCAGCGAAAGCCTGAAGTGCCGCCAGGTAGCCAGGGTCGGTGAAGTCGCCGGTGGCGGGATCGTAGTCGGTGGCGAGGATGTCCGCTGGGACGTAGTAGGGGTTGAGCTGGGTCATGAAGTGGATCGCCGGCCAGCCGAACTGGTTGCCGAAGGCGATCGGGTCCGTGATGCCGTTCGCCTTGAAGGCGTCACAGGCGGAGAGGAGCTCTTCCAGCGTCGTCGGGACCGCGACCCCGTTGTCCTCGAACATCTGGTTGTTGAAGACGAGGTACTTCGCGTCGAGCGTGATGGGCACGCCGTAGAGCTGGCCGTCATAGGTGTACGCGTCGAGCGCGGCGGGGATGAAGCTCGCCTGCCAGTCTCCGGTCATATCCTCGGTGAGGTCCTGCGCGAGTCCACCGCGGACGAACTTCTTGGTGAAATCGCCGGCCCACGAGAAGTAGACGTCCGGCAGGGTGTTCGAGGCGGCCAGGACCCGTAGCTTGTCCTTGACGCCCTGGTCGGTCTCGGCTGTGACGTCGATGGTGACTCCGGGGTTCGCCTCCTCGTAGGCGGCGACCACCGAGTCGAAGTAGGGCGTGTAGCGGGGGTCGCCATACTTGTGCAGGAAGCTGATGGTGCCCTCGAGATCGTCCTGGGCGACGGCGGCGGGCACGACCGAGACGGCCGCGACGATGCCAAGGGTCGTTGCTGCTATCAGAGCGCGGAGAACTCGCCACCGCGGGCTGCCGTTGGCTTGTGATCTCATGAGATACCTCCTCTACCTGCTGCTCCTAGGTGCTGGCCGGAGCCCCGACGGGTGGCCCATCGGTGGTCCTCGGCGCAGGCTGAACGTCCTCGATCTGGTGGCCAAAGGCCCCGTACGAGGTACATATGGTGGCCGCGAGCTCCGCGGCAGATGCGAGCGAGACGTCGAACGGCTCGTCGCGAATGATCCCCACCAGGACGCGGGCGATGAACGCGTCGCCTGCTCCGAGCGTGTCGAGGACCCGGGCGGGGAAGGCTGGCTGTCTCAAGATTCGTCGGCCGTCGGAAAGCAGTGCTTCCGAGGCACCGCGGGTAGCGAGGACCAGCCGGGGCCCGGCCGCATGGATCAGCTCGATCCAGGCCTTCGCGTCGTCATCGCCGAGGTCAGCCAGGCTGAACTCGGCGATGGTCACGTGCGGCAGGATCGGATCCAGGTACGCACGGTCACGGCGGACCGAGAAGTCGAACGAGAGCGGCGCCACTTCAGCGAGCAGGTCGAGCTGGTCCTCGAGGTAGCTGGACTCGCTGCTGTGGATGATGCTGGCCTGGCTCAGGAAAGCGAGGTCGTCTTCGGAGAGCTGAAAGCACGACACCCCCGTGTATCCCCACCAAGGAACTCGCGGTTTCCGTGGACGAGCCCCACATCCGCGTATGCGTTGGGCCCCGACACGACGCGGACATGCGAAGCGTCGACTTGCTCGGCGTGGATGACTTCGAGGACATGGCGTCCGGCACGGTCGTCGCCCACAACACCGACGTAGGCGGCCTTTATACCTGCTCGCTGGGCGTGAACCGCCACATTGAGGGCTTGTCCACCAGGAAACATCACGCCCAGATCGCGGTAGCGGTCGACGACGTTGTCGCCTACGCCAGCCAGCTGCATGGCTAGTACGGCACCTTGAACATGTAGCGGCGATTCTGAAGGTCGTGGCCGGTGGCCGCCTCGAAGTGCTGGGCGAGCCGGCTCATGACCGCGTCGAGCGCGAAGTGGGAAGCGAACGGCCGCATCTCCGCGTCGACGCCGGGCAGGCTCAGGTCGCGCGAATCGACGTAGAACGCGCGGCGCGTGAAGCGCTCGAGGAACGCCTTTGCGCGCTCGTCGATGGGACGGGTCGACTCCTCGCCCAGGTACTGGATGACCGCCGTGTCCTCGGTCACCACCTCCATCGCTCCATGCAGGAACTCCGCCGAGTCGAAGCTCGCGGCGTCCTTCCACTGCATCTCCTGCAAGTAGCACATGGCAAGGCAGTACGCGGTCCCCTGGTTTGGGCCCGCACCGATGATGTAGATGACCGGCGCATCCCGGAGCTCGCGCGCGATCGTCGCGTTGAGGTCCTCGGTCTCCTGGCACGCGGTGAGCAGCGCGGTTGGAAGTGCCGCCAGTGTCCCGATATGGTGGTCATATTCCGCGGCGTCCATATCACCCGACTCCCTCAGCAATGCGAGGCCGAGTTGCTCGAGCTGGATGCCCTTGGGGTCGCCGACCCCGGAGTCGTCCTCGTAGCTCCACGCGATGTCAGCGGCCGAGGCCAGCGGGCTGTCCGCCTTCCTCGTTACCGCGGCGACCGTGGCGCCACGCTCCCGCGCGAAGCGGGCGGCCTCGACCACCTCGGGAGTGGTCCCGGTGTTCGAGGCGAGGACCGCGAGCGACGCGTCCCCTAGACCGGCCGGATCGCGGTATATGAACTCGTTCGCGGAGAGAGCGAAGGCGGAAAGGCGGGTGGCCCTGCGCTCGAGCAGGTACTGGAGGCCGGCGTGGGCCAGGAGGCCCCCACCGCTGCCCAACAGGTACAGGTTGCGAAGGCCGCGCCTGAACGACTCGGTGGCGAACTCCTCGATCTCCGCGCGCTGGCCGAGCGCACGGAGCATGCCGGGTCGGGGCTCGGTCGGGAGCGGCTTGAGCTGGGTGACAGGCGGCAGGACATCTGTGGTCATCGGCAGGTGGCTCCTCGGGTGCGGCGAAGGTGATGTATCACGGCCAAGTCGCGTCAGGGCCAGCCGCCAGGATGCGGTGACCCATGTAGACCCGCTCGTCGAGGTCGGTGATGCCACGCAGAAGCGCGGAATAGACCGTGAACCATTGGAGGGGCACGAGCAGCACGAACGGCGCGAACTGGGGGTGAAGATCGCCGTAGTCGGCGGCATCGAACACGAGCACGCGGGACCCGCCGGCCTCCGCGGACGCGATCGAGCGTTCCGTCATCGAGCGCGAGGCATCGGTGCCGAGTAGAGCGACGATATCCAGCCGCGAGCGCTCGAGGGCCTCGACCGGGCCGTGGCGGAACTCGGCGGACTCGATGATGGAGCCCGCCACGCGGATGTTCTCCATGAACACCGTCAGTGCGAACTTGTAGCCGAGACCGTACAGCGGTCCACTCGCGAGCACGGTAATCGCCGTGGCGCTCAGGAACGAGCGCGCCCGCTCGAGGCCAGCAACGTCGCCGTCGCGATATGCGCGGCCGAGCAGAGCCGGCAGCTCCGGAAGTTGAGCGAGGGCACGTTCAGCATCCTCGCGGTTGGCACTTTCGGTCTGACGGGCGAGTTCCAGTGCAAACATCGTGACCGCCGCGAGAGGCAGGATGTACAGGCCCGTGGAGTCGTAGTCGATCAGCTCGGTGGCCTCGGCGGCCATGGGACTTTGGCCACGGTGGGCGATAGCCACGGTGTGCGCTCCGGCGTCATTCGCGTGCCGGAGCGCTGCCAGGGTGTCCTCTGTGGCGCCAGAGTAGGAAGCCAGGAACACGAGTGACCGACTACCCAGCCGCAGCGGGCTACGCCAGATCAGCTCATAGCTCGTGAGGACGTCGGACGGGACCGGGGTGTAGCGGTCGGTCAGGTACTTGCCGGAAAACATGTTCGACCAAGAGCCGCCACTGCCCACGAAGTAGACATGGTCGAACTCGCCCGCGGCGGTTCGGCGAGCCAATTGCCGAATCCGCTCACCCTGCTCCGAGAGGAACGTCGCGAGGTCGGTCTCCAGGCGGGGTGCCGTGAACAGATCACTGTGCTTCGCGGCCTCCACCAGTGTGGACAACTCAGGCATCGACCTACCTCCGGTAGTACGCGAGGACCGCTGCATAGGCGTGAGTCGAGTCATCGCACGCCGTTCGAACTTGCGGGCCATGCCATTAGTGAGAACGTTCTCACTTGGTGGATGAGAACTGTCGCACCCCAATCGTCCGCATGTCAAGCCCACCGCGTGAGTTCAGGCATTCGGTCGCAAACCAACTGCGTGGGCGCCGTGTCGAAGCCGACACTGATAGAGAGATTCTCGTGACTGATCTTCTCATTCGCGCAGGTCGCCTCGGGGATTCTCCCGGTGCTGATGGGGACACCATCAAGCAGACGGCTACCGGGGAATGGGAACCCCCGCAACGGCAAAGCGCATCGTTGACACCGTGCGGAATTGGCTCTGCGAGGAGCGGCGGGCCAGAGGGCTAGCTCGGCCAAGGCTTCGGCGAATGGTCGATTCGCCGGAGCGGGAGTGGGCAACCCTGAGCGATGCCCCCAACGACCACCCCGAGTTTGCGAGTCCAGACGATGGCTCGCTACACCCACATGACCGCCGCACAGCAGCGCGACGTCGCCGACCTCCGCGACCAGGCGCTGACTGGCGAAATCAAGCCAATCACGAAGTCAGTCAGGGGACGCGGAAACGCGGTCGCCGAACGCGGCATGGAAACGCCCACACAGGGCGTCCCACGAGGGGATGGTGGCTCCGGCGGAAGGCTTCGAACCAGCGACCGACCGGTTGACATGGCCGCCACGAGACGGATCCCTGAAGAGACCGCGCCGGACAGCACGCTCTTGGGCCGCGCTTTGCCGCAGGTGAGAGTGGTCGACGCTGCCTTGGAAGCTGCGAGGCAGCCAGGCCAGCTCGGGCTGTGGTGTCACCCCGGTTCGCTACGGGAGCGAGGCTCAGGCGCGCTGGCGGAAGACGTTGAACGTGAAGCGGTCGTAGCGGTGGTAGTCATGGGAGAAGATGACCACATGTCCGTCCACGTCGAGATTGCGATGCACCAGCAGGATCCACGGTTCGCTGGTCCGCTTGCCGATGGCCTGCTGGCCGGCCTCAGGCAGGAGTCTCGACGCGCAGCTGCGCGATCGCCGAGGTCACACGCGTGCCCCCGGCCTCCAGGAGCTCCAGCAGCGAGCCTGACCAGTCGACGTCATCGACCGGCCCGGGTATGAGGTCGCGAGGGATGACATCCATCGAGTAGATGAGCGGCTCATCGCCATGACGGCGAACCCGCTCCAGTCGCACGACCGAGTCCGCCTCCGACAGTCCGAGCGAGGCAGCTTCTTCCGCTCGCGGTCGTCCGACGCCTGACGGACACGACCTGGTTCACGACCGAGTAGCCGAGGGCGTGCATCATCTCGGTCACGCTCTCGAGCCGCGTGATGGGTCGATCGAGTGTCGCGACCTGGGAGACGTATCGTCCGGATCCGTGCCGGACGTGCACCGTGCCGTCCTGCTCGAGGAGCTTGAGAGCCTCGCGGGCTGTGGTCCGGCCCACGCCGAAACGGTCGGCGATGGCCACCTCGCTGGGCAGACGATCGCCGGGCCGCAGTCCGTCCTGTTCGATGATGGCGAGGATCTCCTCGCGGAGCTGGATCGGTAGCGGACGACGATCTCGACGCATGCTCATCCCTGGGTGGCATCCCACGCGCGTACACCCAGCACCGCCGCCCCGGCGAGCACGCTCGAATCGCCGAGCTCCGGCCGCCGCAGCCGGACGCCCTCGCCCGCGGTGCGATGCACCAGGCGCGTGGCCTCGCGGAAGGCCGAACGCACGAAGGCAGGCTCCGAGGTTCCGACGGTGCCCCCGACGGTCACGACTTCGGGGTCGACGGTCGCCAGGATGGCAGCGATGCCGGTGGCCAGCGCATGTCGGGCCCGGGCTACGAGGGCCACTGCGTCGGCGTCGCCGGCGCGAGCAAGCGCGAAGACCGATGCGGCGTCCCGAGGGGCAGGCGAGCCGGTCGGCAGTCGCCCCTCGGGCCAGGTCTCCCGGGCTCGCCTCGCGAGACCGGCTCCAGCGCACCAGGCCTCGACGCAGTTGCGCCGCCTGCACGCGCAGCGTGGCCCGGAACGGTGGTCGACCGCCATGTGACCGATCTCGCCGGCGGCCCCGTGAGCACCATGAAGGACTCGCCCGCCCACGATGATCCCCGAACCCAGCCCGGTCCCGAGTGGCAGGTACGCGTATGGGTCGGCACCTCGTCCGGCGCCCACGATGGCCTCACCCAGGGCACCGGTGTTGGAGTCATCGTCGATGGCCACCGGCACCCTTCCGAAGCACTCGGATACCAGCGCGGAGATGGGGAAGTCGCGCCATCCGATGTTGGGAGACGTCCCCACGACGACGCCGCGCTCCAGGTCGAGCGGTCCGGGCACCCCGACGCCCACGGCGGCCGGTCGACCGCCCTCGGGCAGCACTCGATGCGCGGCATCGACGAGTGCCTGCAGGAAGGTATCGGGGTCGCTCGTCGTCGAGAATCGGACCGGGGGCCGCAGCGGGCTGAAGCCGTCACGTGGCGCACCACGAACCGCGGCCACGCTCGTCTTCGTGCCACCGACGTCGACCGCCAGCACCAGCGGATCAGGGCCGTTCACGGGATGCCCGGCACCAGGGCTCAGGTGGGCGACGCGTCGAGGATCTCGTCCACGAGGCGCTCCGCGAGGCTCGATGAAGGCACCATCGGGTTGGTCGCCAACGCCTCGACGAGCCGGTCGCGCCGCGCACGGACGTCGTCGCGCTGACCGACAGCCGGCCAGGGCCCGCGCCGTCGACGTCTCGAATGTCGCGTGCCTCTCGAGCAGGGTGGTGGCCGCCTGTGGCAGGGCCACCGCCGGATGTCTGCGCAGCTCCCCACCCGCCAGCACGTCGGTCGGCAACTCCACGAACGCGTCCCGTGGTGCCCAATCGACCGCGCCCTCGTTGGGCAGGCCGAGCACCATGGGCTCGCTGGACCCGTACGTGAGCGCGTCGATAAGCGGCACGATGGAGACGGCATACCAGAGCGCCCCGCGGCGTTTGTGCTCGCTGGCCTTGATGCCGCTCGAGTACTGGTCCAACAGCTCCCCTTCGAGTCGTTTCAGCACCTGGGCGCGACTCTCGTTCGAGGCGAGCTGGGCAGCGAGCTCCTTGTCGGGGTGCAGATAGAAGCGCAGGTACGGCGAGGGCAGCGCACCGATGGCCCGCACGTCGTCGGGCTCGATGCCACGTGTGGCCGGCATCGCGGCCAGCAGCGCCTCGGTGTCGGGGTCGCCCCAGAATCCGGCGTGGTTCATGCCCGCATATGCGAGCCGGACCGACCGGACGTCGCGCTCGGCGGCCTTGGCGACGCCTTCCACGAACGTGACCGGCCCATCGCAGACCGACACGATGGTCAGGCCGGTGTGTGCGGTGGCAGCCTGCGCGACGATGCCCGACGGGTTGGTCAGGTTGATGATGAAGGCCTCCGGTGCCCAGGCCGACAGGGCGTCCCACAGGCCGGCCAGTGCCGGGACCGTGCGCATGGCATTGGCGAACCCGCCGGGGCCCATGGTCTCCTCGCCCGGGATGCCGCTGGCGCGTGGGAACGTCTCGTCGAAGATGCGCGCATCCAGCCCTCCGATGCGCACCTGGATGAGCACGGCAGTGGCACCTTCGAGGGCTCGCTGCAGCGACGTCTCGGCACTGACCGTGACGTTGTCGATCGATACCGGTAGCCGGCTTCGGCAGGCCTCGGCGACGAGCGCGAGCTTCTCCGCGTTGCGGCCCTGCAGGACGATCTCCAATGCAGGTCGCCGGTCCGCGCCTCCCGGCCAGTCGGCGACCGCATCGATCAGCTCGGGCGTGGAGGTGCCGCTCCCTCCGATGACCGCGAGGCGCACGACGTCACTCATCGGACGCCGTAGAACTCGCGGATGGCCAGACCTACCCGGTCGACTTCTTGGTCGGTCAGCTCGGCGAACATGGGCAGACACAGGATGCGAGGAACGAGCGACCGGGCCACGGCCATGTCGTCCGAGGCCCGCCATGGGTTGTCGACATAGGCTCCCTGGTCGGGCACCAGCTTGGGATAGACGACCTGTGTCCCAACGCCGCGCGCATCGAGGAAGACGCGTAGCTCCTCTCGTCTGGGGAGATGGACGGTGTACATGTAGTAGGCGTGCCGACCCGAATCCTCGACCGGGGGCAGCTCCGCGGGTGTCCCGGCCAGCAGCTCGTCGTATCGGGCCGCGACTCGTGCACGGCCGGCCAGCTGGTCCTCCAGGTGGCGCAGCTTGATGCGCAGGAAGGCGCCCTGGATCTCGTCGAGGCGCTCCTGGTAGCCGAGGATCAGGTGCTCATGCTTGACGGACTTCTGGCCCATGTAGCGCAGCTGGCGCAGCCTGGCATCGAGTTCCGGGTCCGAGGTGGTGACGATGCCGCCGTCGCCCAGCGCGCCCATCACCTTCGCGGGATAGAAGCTGAATGCCGCGATGTCACCGAGGCTACCGGCCTTGCGCCCGTCGCGAGTGGCGCCGTGTGCGTGCGCCGCATCCTCGAGCACCGGGATGCCCGGCGCCGCGGCCCGGATGGCATCGACGTCCACGCAGCGCCCGTACATGTGCACGGGCAGGATCGCCTTGGTGGCCGGAGTGATGGCAGCCGCGACCCGCGCCGGGTCCATGTTGACCGTCTCCGGGTCGACGTCCACGAACACGGGGGTGGCGCCCACGTAGCTGATGGCGAAGACGGTCGCGACGTAGGTGTTGGGAACGGTGACCACCTCGTCGCCGTGGCCCACCCCAAGGGCTCGCAGCGCCAGGGTGAGCGCGGCCGTCCCACTGGAGACGCCGACCGCGAAGTCAGCGTCGCAATAGGTGGCGAACTCCTCCTCGAAGGCGGCTAGGTTGGGTCCCAGCGTGAAACGGTGCTTGGGTAGGCACGACTGAAAGGCCTCGACCAGTTCATCGGCGATGGCTGCATGCCAGCGCGTGACATCCTCGACCGGGACCGGCGCGGCCTCGGGCGAGGCCGCTTCTGCTTGTGTTCTGATGGCCACGCGTCGCGCTCCCTCCTTGTGGATTCTTCAGACGTCAGACGACTTTACTTCAGCCGGGCCGGGCCGGAGGCGTCCTCTTCGGACGGTGTCGCCGGCGCCCGCTGATCGGCCCGCCGGTACCAGTAGCGGACGCTGCCGGCGCAGCCTAGACTCGAGGCGATGGTGCGCTCACGGGCGATGCTCGCTCCTCCGCGGATAACCGGCACGGTCCTGCTGCCTGGCGGTGTGCTGGACCGAGCCGTGGTTCACGTCGCGGATGGCCGTCTCGAGGGCATCGAGCAGGGCATCTCGCGGTCGACCGAGCGGGCGCTGCGTCGAGACGGCAAGGGCGACTTCCTGACCGACCGCCAGGTGCTGGCGCCAGCCTATGTCGATGTCCACTGCCACGGTGCGGGTGGTGGGAGCGCGTCCGGCAGCGAGGCCTCGCTGCGGTCGATGGCCGCGACGCTGCTGGCCCATGGCGTGGCCGGGTTCGTCGCCGCCCTCATGACGGCCCCGCTCACGGAGATGCTGGCGGCCGCAGGCCGGGCCGGGCACCCGGCGGACCCGCAGGCCGACAGGGGGCAGGTGCCCTACGTGGCCACCCTGCTGGGACTGCACTTCGAAGGCCCCGCGCTCTCCCCGGACTGGTCCGCCGGGCACGATGCCGCAGCGCTGACGCCGCCGCTTGGACTGTCGCGCTCCCTGGCGGCCGCGCCGGAGGCCTGGCGCTCCGTGCGCATCGTGACCCTGGCGCCAGAGCTGGAAGGTGGCTTGCAGCTGGTCGATGACCTGGTGCGCGCCGGCATCGTCGCATCGGTCGGCCACACCGGCGCCAGCATCGACGTGGCCGCGAGTGCCTACGCATCCGGCGCCCGGTCCACTACGCACCTCTTCAACGGCATGCCGCAGCTGCACCACCGCGCCCCCGGTCCCGTCGGTGCCGCGCTCGCGCTGGCGCCCTTCATCGAGCTCATCTGTGACGGGCTGCACGTCGATAGGCGCATCATGCCGGCTCTCGCGAGGGCCATCGGCGACGACCGGCTCGTGCTCGTCTCGGACGCGGTCCCGCTGGCAGGCAGCCGGCTGCGACGAGTCCGCGTGCCCGGCTCGAGCGCTCACATCGAGGCAGGGCGGGCGGTCCACCCTGATGGCACGCTCGCGGGCAGTCGCCTGCTGCTCGATGGCATGGTTGCCAGCGCGGTTCGCAGTGGCGTGCCGCTCACCTCGGCGCTACGCGCCGCGACCGAGAACCCTGCGCGACTGCTTGTCCTGCGGGACCGGGGCACCCTGACAGAAGGCTCGATCGCCGATCTCGTGGTGGTCTCGCGAGCTGGTCGGCTCCAGCGTGTCCTGACGAGCGGCCTGGCAGCGTAGCCCCGGGGACCCACGGAGCGGAGGCGGCATCACCTGCCCGAGCCACTGACCAGGCCGCGGACGAGGTGCCGGTGCGCCACGATGCCGAATGCCAGCACCGGGATCAGCACAACGCTGCCTGCCGCGGCCATGCGACCCCAGTAGATCTCCTTGTTGGTCATGAAGCCCACGATGGCCACCGGGGCGGTCTTGGCGTCGTTGCCCCCGGCGGTCAGGATGAGCGCGTAGAGGAACTCGTTCCAGGTGTAGAGCAGGCACAGGACCGCGGCCGCCGCCAGTCCCGGACGCACCAGTGGCAGGACCACCTTCAGCAGGATCTGGAGTCGGCTCGCGCCGTCGACAAGCGCCGCCTCGTCGAGCTCCACCGGCAGGTCTCTCACGAAGTTCCAGAGGATCCAGACGGAGATGGGGACCGTCAAGGCGAGGTACGTGAACGACAGCGCGAAGATGTTGTCGAGCAGGCCCGTGCTGCGGAAGATCATGTAGATGGGGATGACGACGACGATCACCGGCAGCATCTGCGGAACGAGGGCCGCGGCGACGAGGGCGCCACGTCCGCGCACGCGCATGCGGGCCAGGGCGTAGGCCGCCGGCAGCGCGACGGTCAGCGCGACGATGGTGGCGAGGGTCCCGACGATGACGCTGTTGAGCAGGAAGCGCGGGAACTCCGACTGGCCGAAGACTTGGGTGTAGCTGTCAAGCGTGGGCTCGAAGACGAACGTGGGCGGGTAGGCGAACGTCTCCGCCGCCGGCTTGATGCTGGTCAGGAAGAGCCAGGCGATGGGAAACATGAAGAAGACGAGCGCCAGCACCGTGAGCCCGTACACCAGTACCGTGGACCTGCGCGAGCGCCTCATCTCGCGCTCCTCACCACGATCTCCGGCCGAGCAGCCGGTACTCGATGGCCAGGATGACCACCAGGCCCAGGATGATGAGGTAGGAGACTGCCGATGCGAACCCCAGGTTGAACGAGGCGAAGCCCTCGCGGTAGGCGTAGATGCTGATCGTCGTCGTGGTGTTGTACGGCCCGCCGCTGGTCAGCACCCAGACGACGTCGAAGATGCGGAAGAGGTCGACGGTGCGCCAGACGACCGCGACGAAGATGACTGGCCTGAGCAGCGGCAGGGTGATGAAGCGGAAGACCTGCCAAGAGGATGCACCGTCTGCGCGTGCTGCCTGCCTGGGCTCGTCGGGGACCGCAGCCAGGCCGGCCAGGACGAGCAGCGCCACGAAGGCGGTCGTGTTCCAGATGTCCACGATGACCAGCGACCACAGGGCCATGCCTGGATCGCCCAGCCAGGCCACCCTCGAGATGCCCAGCAGCGACAGGAACCAGTTGACGACCCCGAAGTCGAAGCTCAGCAAGATGCGCCAGACGAGGCCGATGACCACGTTGGTGACGAACATCGGCAGCAGCAACAGGACGAGGGCAGTCCGGCGGCCACGGAAGGACTGGTCGAGCAGGACGGCCAGCCCGATGCCCAGTACCACCTCGATGGACAGGGCGACGACCAGCAGGGTCACCGTCACCTGCATCGAATGCCAGAACGCGGGGTCGGCGACCGCTTCGGCGTAGTTGTCGAGGCCCACGAAGGGCACGCCCTGCTTGAAGGTCGCCATCTTCCACTGGTGGAAGCTCAGATACAGGCTGTAGACGACCGGGATACCGACGACGGCCAGGATGGCGCCATAGGCAGGCAGCAGGAACACCCACGTCCGGTCCTTGGGACCGCGAGCGCGGGTGTTCCTGCGGTTCTTCGTCGCCGCTGAGCCCACGTCGTCGGCAACGGTCATATCACTGGAGCTACCGCCGTCGGGGTCGCCGATCGGCCCCGATCAGCGACTACTTGAGCCCGGCCTCGACGAGGGCGTTCTCAACGGCCACGGCGGCATCGTCCATGGCCTGCTGCGGTGTCTTTGCGCCGGCGACGGCTGCTGCCGCAGCCTCCGCCATGCCCTGCACGATCTGGTCGGACGTCGTCAGCAGGGGCGTGATGTGGCGATACTGCATCGCTTCGGCAAGCAGCTCGAACTGCGGGACCTGCGCCACCACCTCGGGATCCCCGAGCGCGGCGCTGTTCGACGGGATCCCACCATTGAGAGCCCAGAGCTTGGCGCCGGGACCGCCTACAAGCCACTCGATGAACTTGTAGCCGGCCTCCTTCTCGCCGGCAGCCGACGGGATGGCCCAACCCCAGGAGCTACCTCCGAAGCCGTACTCACCGGCCACGGAGGGCGGGATGAGCTGGTAGGCCAGCTTGTCACACACGTCGGGTGAGACATCGCAGGAAGTCAGGTCCTGGGTCGCCGCCATCCACTCCACGCCCATGGCTGCGTTGTCGTTCTGCAGGGCGGTGAGGATCTCGTTGTAGCCGTAGGTGGTGACGTCCGGCGAAACGACGCCGTGCTTCTGCAGCAGGTCGGAGTAGAACTGGAGAGCCGCGACACCCTGTTCGTTGTTGACGGTGACCTCATAGGTCTCCGGGTCGTAGATCTGGCCACCGAAGGCCCAGAAGTAGTGCATGAAGTCCCACCAGGCCTCGTCGGTCCGCGACCCGATGACCATGCCGAAGCGATCGGGCGGCTGGTTCAGAGCCAGCGCCGCTGCGAGCATCTCGTCCATCGTCTGGGGAGGCGCAAGACCGGCCTCCTCGAGCAGGTCGGTGCGATAGAAGAGCCAGGCGGTGTCACCCTCGGACGGGAAGCCGTAGATGCTGCCATCGAAGGTCAGGTCGGAGACACTCGGCTGCAGGTCTTCGATGTTCAGGAAATCGGCGGGCATCGAGGCGATGTACTCGTCGAACGGCTCCAGCCCGTCCGCCGCGATGAAGGCCGGCATCCAGTCGGACGACATGTACAGGACATCGAACTCGCCACCACCACCGATGACCGACGTCCGGAGGCTGTCAGCGTAGCCGTCCCGGGCGATCTCCTCGATCGCGACCGGGTTCCCCGTGGCCGCGGTGTATTCCGCGGCGACCAGGCGCAGATTGTCGGCTTCGGGCCCGCTCCACACGGCGACTCGGATCTCGGGCAGTGGCTCCTGGGCCAGGGCGGCGGGTGCGGCGGTCGCCGTCAGGGCCAGCGACGCGGTGAGTGCTACCAGGACTCGTGATCTCATGTTCCTCTCCTCATGAGTCGCCGGGCTTCGTGTCATGAAAGATGTCAGACAAGCCGGCTCGGTCGAGTATATGCCCGCCCTGTGGGCACGAACGTCAGAGCCGACGGGGCCGAGACCGACGGGCCGAGGGTCGCGTACGCCGAGGGCCCTCGGCCAGCGGGTCGGGACTGCCGGCCTCGCGGGACTGTCGGCCTCGCGGGCCTCGCTCAGGGAGCGGCGTCGAGCAACTCGGCCACTCGCGCCCAGACCCGTGGGGACGCCAGTGGGAACCGGGCTGGATCGGAGAGCCAGGCGAACTCGACCGGGTCATCACGGAACGACTCGTACAACGATCCGCGCCCCGGGCCCGACCAGTCGACGGCCTGGACCTCCTCGAGGGCGGGCGGGCTCGCGTAGCGATCATTGGCGCGCAACGAGCCGTCGGCCCCTATGTACCATCCGAATCCCTGGGCCGCGACGACGTCCGTGTAGACGCCCGCGGCCCGCCGGTCGATGACATCGCTGAAGACGAGCGGCCCGGCGCCGAGGTCGATGGTCACATGTGCCAGCAGCGGCGGGAAGACCACCCAGTCACCTGGGTGCGCCCGCACCAGCCAGGCACGCGAACTCACAGGGCCTTCCGGCCTCACAGCGAGGTCCTGTATGAGGAACCCGGCCTCGCCATGCAGAACCTCGACGATCTCCGGGTATCCCAGGCTCGCGCCGGGCGGGCGAACATGGACGTGGCCCGCGGTCTTGGCGGCCTCCCAGCCGATGGCGCGGCCGGTCATCGCGGTGAGCTCGTAGCGCAGTATGTGGTCCGTCAGGTGCGAGTCCTGTGACAGGCGCACGCCGTTGAGCATGCGGTACTCGACGCGCTCCCCATCTTGCTCGATCGGCTCGGCCGCGACGCCGGCCAGCTCTGAGAGCTGCCGCACGAAGTCTTCCTCGACGCTCACGTGGGGACCGATGCTGAGCTGCCCGTCGCGGAGCGCGACCGGGAGGCCACACTGAGGAGCAAGGTCGGCAGTAGGCTCGATGGGAGCGGCGATGTCGATCCGTCCGGCATCCACGCAGCGAGGGTATCAGGAACTCTGCGACTGCTCGAGTCGTCCCCGAGGCCCTCGATGTCACGCGGACCGGTCCCCGATCGGCCGCTGGGACGGCGCGGGCGCATCGGAGGGTCACGCGGGAGCTCGTGAGGCCGCGCCAAGGCCGCACGACCGAGGCTGGCCTGCGGGAGCTGACAGAAGTCAACCCCAGGCGCATCCGTTTGCGACAGCGTCGCACCATAGGCGAGGTCAGGCACTCCCTGATTCGGATTCACGACCGCTCGGTTGGCAGCCGCCGGGCTCGCCGGTCATCCTGAGCGCGAATCTGGCGTTGTCAACCGCGTGGTCACGGTCCCCGAGCCGCGCCAGCCATTTGGGCCTTCTGTGTGCTGACGGTCTCGCCCGGCGCTCGCGCCTACTACGACGACAATGACCCGGGGCCGCATACCTCGAAGGTCGCCCGTCGCAAGCTCGCCAACAGGCTCGTCGGCGTCCTCCACGGTCGCCTGGCACACCGGACGCTCTATGACGAGGAACGGGCCTGGCATCGGGCAGCGGCGGAGCTTGCCGCTTGACGAGTTACGGACCTGGGGTGTCTAGAGCGTGCCGGCCTTGAAGGCCTGGAGCGCCTCAACCATGCGGCCATCGCCCCGGAGCTCGTTCTCGAGGAAGTCGACCCAGTGATAGACCATCACGCCATCGGCCGGGGACGCGGTGACCGCCCGCAGCGACTCGAGGTACTCCTCGAAGGGGATGGTCGGGTTCCGCCGACCCGGTGCGTAGATCTGGTCCATGTAGTCGGGCTTGCCCTGGATGCAGGCCAGGAGCGTCATGTCGGTCCGCGGCCGCATCTCGGCGGTCAGGCTCTCGATCCAAGCCGCCGCATCGCGACGTGAGATCTGGTGGTAGTACATCAGCTCGATGGCATCCGCGACCTCGCCGATGGCCTCCGGAGACTGCCCCAGCACCTCGCTGACGGCGTTGTCGTAGTCGGTGCGGCCAAAGGCCACGCCATTGATGAGGACCTCGACGTCGGAGCGCTGGCGCTTGGCGGCGTCCCCCAGCGTCTTGATGACACCGGCGATGACGTCGCACTTCCAGGCCGTCCATTCATCGCGGAGCTCGTTGAGGATGATCGCGCTGCGGTCGGCCGTAGAGCCCGCAGGCAGCTGGTTGCCGGTCTCGTCACCAAAGCGCCGCAGGCAACGTTCGCAGAAGCAGTACTCCACGATGTCCGAGCGTGACGTCTCGGGCATCCAAAGCTCCCAGAAGCCCGCGAACCGGATGAACGAGATGAAGACGCCGTCTGGCTGCAGGTCAGCCACGACCTCCTCCATGACCGCGGCTCGCTCGGCCAGATAGCTGGGGCTGGTGGGGCAGAGGCCCACGTACCAGCCGAATTTCTCCATGGTGCGACCCTCCGAATCGACCGGCCGCAGGTCCGGATGGGCATCGTAGGCATCGGGGCGGAAGAACACGGCCGTGGCCTCGAAGACCTTGAGGCCTTGCTGTTTGAGGGCGTCTCGGAACCGTCGGTCTTCATAGGGCGGGCCGGGCATCTCTTGGATGACCGCGGACGTGGGCAGCGGATCGCGCAGGTTCTGCACCGCGACCCAGTCTATGCCATGACGGTCCATGGCCTCGGCAGCCTGGACCTCGGTCAGTCCGTACTGCAGGTACCACTCGAACCCGTAGTTCTTGACGGCGACGATGTCGTTCATGCGGCCTCCCCGAGCGTGCCAGTGGTAGTCACCGCGAGCAGGGTCTCACGGTCGATCGATGTAGCGGGCAGGACGGCGACCGGGCCACCGCCATGCATGATGAGGACTCGATCGGACAGCAACAGCAGTTCGTCGAGGTCGTCGGAGATGACGACCACGGCGACGCCTTCGCGCGTCACCGTGCGGATGTGCTCGTACTGCTCGGCCTTGGCGCCGACATCGACACCAGCGGTGGGCTGGTCAAGGATGAGTACACGCGCCCCGGCCCCGAAGGCACGCGCCATCAGCACCTTCTGCTGGTTGCCGCCAGATAGGGTCTGCACCGTACGATCGGGGTCGCTGGGCGTGATCCGCAGCCGGTCGATGAGGCCGCGAACCAGCTGTGAGCGCGCCGCGCGGCGCACGAATCCGTAGCGAGTCAGGCTAAGGCCCAGCGCGGTGAGCGAGACGTTGCGGCCGATAGACGAAGGCAGCACCAAGCCGTCCCGTCGCCGGTCCTCCGGCAGCATGACGACACCGGCCCTGGCCGCCTCACCCGGTGAGCGGGCGGCCATCTCCTGGCCCGCGACCTTGATGTGCCCGGTCCAGGGCGCGGCGCCGACGATGGCACGCGCCAGCCGGCTGCGGCCCGAACCCACGAGGCCGGCCACACCGACAACCTCGCCCGGGGCCAGGTCCAGTGAGATCGGGGGTCGCCCCACGACCGAGACGTCCTGCAGCTCCAGGGCGGGCACCTCCGAGGTCGCCACCTCCGTCGTGCTGCGCTTGGTCACCGCGACCTCGGAGCCGACGAGCAGCGAAGCGAGACTGGCCAGGTCGAGCAAATCCGTGGGCTGCGAGGCCACCACATCACCGTCGCGGAGCACGGTCACCACGTCGGCGACGGCGAAGACCTCCTCGAGGAAGTGGCTGATGTAGACGAGACCGACACCACGTTCACGCAGCTGACGCATGGCATCGAAGAGGCGATCGCGCTCGGCCGGTGAGAGGCGGGCGGTGGGCTCATCCATGACCAGGATGCGCGCGTCGCGCGACAGCGCCTTGACGATCTCCGTGAGCTGCTGATCAGCCACGCCCAGCCTGCGGACGGGCTCATCCATGGGCAGCGCGATGCCCTGGGCCGCTGCCTCTGCTTCCGAGCGACGGCGCAGCGAGCGACGGTCGATGAGGCCGCGCGCGCCCAGCTCGGGTTCTCGCCCCAGGCCGATGTTCTCGGCCACGGAGAGCTCCGGAACGAGAGAGAAGTCCTGGTAGATGACGGCCACACCGGCAGCGAGCGCGGCATGCGGCGACGACAGGTCCACCTCGGTGCCGTCGATGGCGACTGATCCCGTGTAGTCCGGGTAGACGCCACCGAGCACCTTCATCAGCGTCGACTTGCCGGCGCCGTTCTGCCCGACAAGGGCGTGGATCTGCCCCCGCTCGAGCGTGAAATCGACCCCGTGGAGGACCTCGCCGGCAGCGAACCGCTTGCGCACCTGACGCATGGCGAGGAGCGGTGCAGCGGCTTCAGTCACAGGGTTCCCCACGGGGTCGGGTCGCTAGGCTCTGCTACTCGAGCTGATCAGCCACCCCACGCGGGCGGGAAGTCAGCCACGTTCTCCGCGGTGACGATGGGAAGCGGCAGGAACACGGTCGGGGTCGGGACCTCGTCCGCGCGTCCGGTCAGCACCAGGCAAGCCATATCGACGGCAGTGGTGCCCTGCGGATAGGGGTCCTGGTCCACGGTGCCGTAGATGTAGCCGGCTTCGATGCCGGTCTTCACGTCTGCCGGGTAGTCACCCATCATGAACAGGATCTCGTCGCGGCCGTTCTCATGCGCGAACTGCGCAGCGGTCGCACCCTCGGGACCCTGGTCGATGATGGCGTCGATCTCGCCGGCGCCGTACTTGTTGAGCCAGTCCTGGGTGATGGCGAGGGCGGCAGCGTTGTCCCAGTCGGCCGACTGCGTCTCGATGATCTCGATGTTGTCGACGTCCTGGAGGGCATCCATGAGTCCGTCCTCGCGCAGGATCTGTGCGGACACACCAAGGTGACCCATGATGTAGCCGACCTTGCCGCCGTCGGGCAGCGCGGCCTTCAGCATCTCGCCCTGCATCTGGCCGAACTCGAAGTCGTTGGCTCCGACGTAGGTGACGGTCTCGGCGCCATCGCCGACGGTGCTGTTGACCTCGATGACCGGGATGCCGGCCTCGTTGGCCTGCAGGATGACCGGGACGATGCCCTCGGCGTCGCTGGGTGACACCAGGATGGCGTCCACGCCCTCGGAGATGAACTGCTGGATGACCGCGACCTCGGTGCCGATGTCGCCGTTGCCGTTGCGAACCTCGACGGTGATGCCGTGTTTCGCGCCCTGCTCCTGCTCACCGGCGATGAGGTTGGAGTAGAACGGGACCGAGGTGTTCCAAATCATCGATCCGATGGTGTACTCGGCGTCACCGACGTCGCACATCACCTCGGTGGAATCCTGCGCGGCGGCGGGCAGGCCGACCAGCATCAAACCGGCGGCCACTACAGCGGCGCCCTTCAGGTGGCTGGACCTTCTCATCTTGTCGATCCTCCTATGTGCCCCGCGCCCGGTTGCTCCGGGCCGAATCGGTGCCTTGGTCAGGTGCTGCCGGCGCGCTTGCGCTGGTAGCTGTCGAGGCCGACCGCGATGATGATCACCAGACCCGTGATCGCGGGCTGCCAGAACGGGGAAACGCTGAAGAGGTTGAGTCCGTTGGCCACGACACCGAGCAGCAACGTGCCTAGCACCGCGGCGCTGACGCCACCGACCCCACCGGTCAATGGCACGCCACCGACGACCACCGCAGCGATCGCGGCCAGGGGCCAGGCCTCCGCGGTGGCCGGCTGGCCGATGTTGGTCTGGCCCAGAAGGACCAGGCCGGCGATGGCAGCGAACAGACTGCCGATGCCGTAGGTGGCGATGGTGACGCGGTCGACGTTGACGCCGGCCAACCAGCTGGCATCGCGGCTGCCACCGACCGAGTAGATGTGCTGGCCGAAGGTGGTACGTCGCAGGATCAGCCAGGTGACCGCGATGACCACGCCGTAGATGACCACCGCGACCGGCACCGGGCCGATCTTGCCAAGACCCACCCAGGTGAACCCGGGGGGCAATCCGTACACGGGTCGAGCATCGGTGGCCACGAACAGCAGGCCATAGATCAGCACCTGCGTGCCCAGCGTGGCCACGAACGGGTTGATGCCTATCTTGGCGATGAGCGAGCCGTTGAGGATGCCCACGCCGAGGCCACAGGCGACGGCGGCGACGAGGCCGGGCACCAGGCCGAAGTTGATGATGGTGGCAGCAGCCACCACACCGGACATGGCGCCGACCGCGCCGACCGAGAGGTCGAATCCGCCGACTACGATCATCAGCAACATGCCGCAGGCGACGATGCCGATGATGGAGTTCTGCTGCAGGATGTTGATGAGGTTCTGCGGCGAGCGGAAGTCCTCGTTGGTGATGAGCAGGACGCCCACGAGGATGGCGAAGATGGCCGCCATGCCATAGCGCGAGAGGAACTCGGCGCGTGTCATGCGCCGCACCTGGGGAATGAGCGGCGAGGCCGCCGGCACCGGTGTCTCAGCTGACATGGGCGGTCACCGGGGGCGGCATGGGTCGGCGGGACTGGATCTGGGGTGTGGCCTGCTGACGATCCAGCCACAGCGCTGTGGCGATGGCGCCGAGCACGGTCGGCACGGGACCCAGCTGCGAGACCGCCAATCGCGGCCGCCAGGGGATGTGGCGCGCCATGGAGGCGCTGAGGCGATCGAGATAAGGCTCCAGCGAACGACCCACACCGCCGTCGATGATGATCAGCTCCGGGTCCGCGGTCGCGGTCATGGCGATCAGGGCCATGGCCAAGCCGTCGAGGACTTCCTCCACCACCAGCACTGCCACGCGGTCTCCGGTCAGCGCGGCGGTGAGCACGTCGCGGCTGGAGACGGAGTCGATATCCAGGTCACTGCCCGATGCGTCAGCCGCCAGCAGCTCGCGGGCGCGTGCGGCGATGCCGGGGCCAGAGATGATCCGCTCCACGCCACCCAGCTGGTCGGCATGTGGCTCGCTCAACTGGGAGGGGCTGGTGATGAGGTAGCCCAGCTCGCCGGCCCCGTTGTTGCGACCGCGCACGAGCTCTCCGTTGGCGACGACCGCGCCGCCGACTCCGGTTCCCAGCGACAGAGTGGCGAAATCGGACAGGCCGCGTCCCAGCCCACGCCATGCCTGGGCCATGGCCGCGAGCTTGACGTCGTTGTCCACCCGGAAGGGCACGTCCAGCGTGCGCTTGAGCTCATCGACGATGGCGAAGTCGTGCCAGTGGACGTTGGGGCCACCCAGCACCACGCCGGTGGGATCGATGATGGCGGGCACGCCGATGGCGGCCGCGACGAGGGGCGTGGTGGCGGCCTCGGTCAGGTGCTCGATGGAGGCGATGAGGGTCTCGTACGGGGTACCGTCCTGCGCCGTCGGCCGCACGTCCTCGATGAGCATCGCACCGGAGAGGTCAGCCAGAGCCCCGTGGCACTTGGTGCCGCCGAGGTCGATGGCGAGCACGCAGCCGGCACGCTCGTTGAGGTGCAGGCGGCCAGCCGGGCGCCCCCTGCCCGCTGCGGCACTACTCGAATTCGGTGACCAGGCCTGAGCGGAGCAGGCGCGCGGTGATGCGACTGACACTGGCTGCGGAGAGACCCAGCTCACGCGAGATCGCCGACCGCGACGCGCCGTCGTGGTCACGGACGTAGTCGAGCACGAGGGACTCGTTCAGCGCGCCCGTCGTTGCCTGTCGCAGCGCTGTCATCCATTTCCTTTCGAGGTGGACAGAAAAATCATACGGGACGCGTCAAGCGGGCTTGCTGCCGCGTGTTGACAGAACAACTGGAACAGGACCGGGCCCTCGAAACCATCGGACGCGACCATCGTCGTGACCAGCGGGGACTCCTTATCGCATGAAGGAGGCGCGAGCCCGAGGAGGTGGGCTACTGCCGACGGCCTGAAACCTCCTCTGGGAGTAGGGACTTCTCGTGGCCACAGGTGGGGACTTCTACTTGGCCATTGACAGGTGTTGGAGGTCGGCCTGTTTGTGCGGTCCGTTTCACGCATCCGCAAGTTGCACCCGAGGTATCGTTTCGAGCCCTGGCCTGGCAGTCACGCTCGCGGTCGCACTCCTCCTGGTTGGGCATCTGGATGAGGCGGGGCTGCTGCACGGTATAGGCACCGCGTTGCCCGAAGACCTCGAAGAGGCTGGTTCGGCCGGTATCGACGACGTGCTCGATACCGCAGTCGCCGGATAGAGCGCCTACCGGATCGCCTCGGGCGAAGCCGGGTCGTTCCCCACGACCGGAGTGCGGCAGGCGTGCAGGAGCCTCGGCGAGCGGATATGCGCTACGTTGCCACGACCCCCTTCCACTCATCGATGAGGGCGTCGACGTTCGCCTGAGCCTTCGGCTCATCACTGCGGACGTTATCGACAGGAGACAAGATGAATCCGGTCGGCCCGAGCGCCGCGACGGCTTCTCTGACTTCGGCTCGCACATCCTCCGGTACTCCCTGCTCAACGGTGAGGTGTCCGTTCACGCCGCCCCACAGCGCGACGTGACCGCCAAGCTGCAGTTTGGCCTCCTCTAGGTCCCACTCGCGTGGGTCAACACCGATCAAGACGTCCACGCCCACGTCCTTGAGTAGCGGCAGGATGGGCATGCAGTTGGACGTGATGATGTAGCCGAACATGGCCCCTCGGCTGTGTGCAAGTTCGACATCGGAGCGGGTGTTCGGCAGGACGAACTCTTCCCACGTGGTGGGAGTCCAGAAGTCGAGGTTCTCGTACCAGGCGCGCTTGATGTACAGGTCGATCCCGGCGTCGAGCACCACCTTCATCCTCTCGGAGTTCCATCGGCCGACGAGATCAACGAGCTCCCGAACGAGTCCGGGTCGCTCATAGACCGCGTACACAAGGTTCTCGAGCCCGAACACCCAGCAGAGTAGGTCGACGCCGACCCCCCAGCCGCCGGCGACAAGGAGGTCGCGCGCACGGGCTAGGTCGAGGACGGGCTCGCTAGCTCGCCGGAACTCCGTCACCTCGTCGGGCGTCGGCGGGACGAGTAGGTACCGCAGCGCATCAAGGTCCTCGTGCCGCTCGATCAGGAACTTGCGTGACCGCGGTTCGATGTGGTCGTCGAGGAACGGAACGTGGTCGCCCCACCGCCAGTCGGGCGTACGCCACACCTCAGCACGAAGGGACCCAGCAGGGGTGACGTATTCCTTGACCAAGAGTGGATATCGCTGCTTCGGGTCCCGCTCGACGTACTCGCGAACGCGAACACGCGGGTCGTATGTGACGGGTAGCCCATGAAGGTTGTGGTAGTCGGTCTCTACCCTGGGGGGTCGGGGTGGCAGCTGGACGAACGAGTCGAGTCCCATGTCGAGTTGCAGCTCGATGAACTCCTCGTAGCTTGCGCAACGCTCCTTGAGCCCGCCATGGATCATGAATGCGCAAGGGATGTGATCGACATCGCCATGAGACATCGCCGCGATCATCCGCTGCCGGGAGGACATGTGTTGGTGGGGCATGAGGAACGCTCCTTGGGGTGCACGGGCGAGTCGGTGAGTGACTCCGGATAGGGTGTTCATCGGTCGTTGCCTCCGACATCGATGACGCTGTGCCAGGCGGCTGCACCCGCCAATGCGACGTCATCGGCCAAGGCCGCGACCCGGACATCGATGGGCAGGCCGTCGCCGCGTCGCCGCGCCTCGACGAAGTCGCGCTCGATCTCTTCCAGCGATCGCCTACCAGCCATAGACCCGCCATCAGGTGGAGTACGGTCCACGTCGACCAGGCGTCAGCTCCGTCCGGGCAACAGGAGCGAAGGTCTCGAGCGCTCGGGGCATAGGGAGTCGCGCCTCCTCGATGAGATAGCCCAGCCGCGCCGCCGCCGCCTTGCTGCGCAGCAGCGCCGCTTCAGCGGCTGTCTCGACATCCCGGGGTGCCGGCTGCACCAGCACCTCGGGGAGCAGCGTACGGTGGGTCATCCACTCGGGTTGTGCGAGCCCATCGACCAGGGCCTGCGCGGGGGTCGCCAGTGAGACCTTGTAGCCGTCGCGCAACGTCGTGTTGAACCCGGCCCTCGCGAGCCTGCTCGTTGCCATCCAGACCGCTCGAATCGTGGCGCGCCCGACCGTGACCGACTTGGTCTTCTTCCGGACGACGACCGTGATGACCGGCACTGGCTGGTCGATCAGTCCCTCCGCCTCCAAGGCAGCGTCCGTCGTGATGTAGTGCACCGCGTCTCTGAAGATGGCATCGGCGACCACGAGTGACGGTGGTTCTCGGGACGGATCGACCACCTGCCACAGACCACGGGCGAGCTGCCTGACCCTACCGGCCTCAGCTAGCCGCCGCAGGCACGTGGTGTTCTCGTAGCCCGGTGGCAGCAGCTGCGAGCGAACCTCGAGCCAAGTCGCGGAACTCGTGTCGATCACAGGGATTCGCTGACGCAGATACCAATCCGGAACGTCGGCGCAGCTCACGACAAGGCCTATCTAGGGTGTCCTATTCCTCTTAACCGTACAGATTCGTACGGTTACTGACGACAGACTACCCTGGACAGCGTCTGCACCGACAGCCACTCGGCTAGCAGCCGGCTTGTTTGACGATCTTCCTGCGCACCAACACCCGACGGCCTGTCAAGCGGCCGGGACAGGCGTGTGCACCAAGGACGGTTGGCAAGTCCGCCTTCGGGGCGGGACTCCGCGGCGGACAGGCGAGGCGGCTCCTGCGTCCGGGCGGGCCACGGAAGTACGCCGGCGCGTCTCGCCGACCGAAGCTCGTGTCTCATAACATTGACATAACGCGATGTTGTGTCTAATCTATGAGACATGAAGAAGTCGAAGCCACTCTACCCACGGCAACAGCGCGCGGCTTCAGAACTGGGCGCGCGGCTTCGACTTGCCCGAGAGCGCCGACGTATGCCCGCAGCGGAGCTCGCGGAGCGCGCCGACACCTCTCGGATGACGATCTACCGCCTCGAGCACGGCGACACGAGTGTCAGCCTCGGCGTGCTCGTGCGGGTGCTTGGCGTTCTCGGGCTGGTCGACGACCTCGGTGCAGTCGCCCGGGACGACGTCCTCGGCCGCCAGCTTCAGGACGCCGCCCTGCCGCGTCCCTCGCGGTCGTTGCGCTGATGTCGAGGCTGGAGGCTGCCACCGTCTTCCTCGACGCACACGACCTCGGTCCGTGCCGCGTGGTCGGCACACTCCGGCCCGCCGGCCGTGCGCCCGACAGCCCGATCGGCTTCGTCTACGCCGCGGAATGGTGGTCCGAGCCCGCCGCGTTCCGGCTCGACCCGAGCCACTACGAACAGACCGTACAGCCGCAGTATCCGGAGCCGGGTCACGGACTCGCGCCCGTGTTCTCCGACGCCTCGCCTGACCGATGGGGGCGACTCCTGCTCGACTACCGGGAGCAGGACCGGGCAAGGGCAGAGGGTCGACGGCCCCGGCCGCTCGGCGAGTGGGACTATCTGCTCGGCGTCAACGATGAGCTTCGCATGGGCGCGCTGCGCTTTGCCGCGCCAGCAGCAGGTTCTCCGTTCCTCGACGACGGCCCGGGCTCCGTCCCGCCGCTCGCGGACCTTCGGGAGCTGGAACAGGCAGCTCGGATCGTCGACGACCCGGGTCATGATGATCCGTCCGCCATCCGCGACGCACTGCGGCCTCTTCTCGCCCCCGGCAGCCCGATGGGTGGTGCCCGTCCCAAGGCGAACTTCCTTGATCCTGCAGGCGCGCTGTGGTTCGCGAAGTTCCCATCGCACAACGACCGCAGAGACATGGGCGGATGGGAATACGTCCTTAATCGCCTCGCTGCAGATGCGGGAATCGACGTCCCGGAGGTCGACCTTCGGATGTTGTCCGGGCCGTACAACACGTTCCTCGCGCGTCGCTTCGACCGAGAGGGGAACGGCCGACGTCTGTTCGCGTCGGCCATGACGATGCTCGGCAAGCGGGACCGTGAGCCATCTTCCTACGCCGAGATCGCCGAGGCCATCGACCTGAACGGGGCAACCGGTCACATCGAAGAGGATCTCGCCCAGCTGTTCCGCCGGCTCGTGTTCAACATCGTGACCGGTCATCGCGATGACCATCTGCGCAATCACGGATTCTTGCGGGCCCCTGCCGGATGGCGTCTGGCTCCCGCCTATGACCTCAACCCGATGCCCGAGATGTCGCAACACGAAGTGGCTGTCGGGCTTGCGACCAAGGGCCCCGATGTCGAGGTTGCCGTCAGCGAGACCGCGCCGTTCTGCCGGCTGACCCCGGCCGCGGCTCGCGACATCGTGAGCGAGGTCCGTTCCGCGGTTGCAGAGTGGCGATCGGTCGCGCGCGAGGTGGGCCTGTCCCGCATGGACATCGAGGCGGTGTCGCCGGCATTCGACGAGTGAGAGGCCCAAGGCGTCGTGCCGCAACCGCGACGACCGTCCTTGTCGCACATGGGGACAGGTCGAGCACGAACCCGGGTCAAGTCCAGCAGGTTGTGTAACGGCGACGTGGCATGTCCTGGGACTTGACCTCGACGTCCTCGACCAGTGGGCGACCAGTCAGGCACGCAGTCAGTCACGGAACCCGAAAACGCGGTCGTTCGGAGTCGGACGGAGTCGCCCACAGAGGGCATCCCACGAGGGAAAGGTGGCTCCGGCGGTAAGATCCGAACGTACGACCGATCGGTTGACAGCCGCTTGGCTCCGACAGTCCGACCAGGAGACACTTCCTTTCCTGAGGTGCACTCACGCCACGCATGAACGGCCAATGCGTGGCGTGTGAGCCCAGACCCATCAGCGCCTACTCGACCGCCTGAGCGCCGGACGGCCAGCGCTACTGGCTGACCAGGATGATGATCAACCGCTGTTGGCTTGACAGCGTGGAACCCCTGCGCCTCGTCAGCGACGGAGCGCAGCCGGCTCCGGACTGGGACGGTCCGCCGCGGGCACCGGGTGGCATCGGCACCTACGAGCCGGACGGGAACGGCAAGTGGTGGCCGACCAGGCTGTCCTCGCGAGTGGCTTCGAGCCATGCAAGGCCTGTCGCCGACCGCGGTCTCACAGAAGCTGACGGGACTGTTCAGCGAGGTCGCAGGCGCCTACCGTCTGGGCGATGCCCGGTCCGTTTACCAGGGTCGCGACCGCTTGACGCATTCACGGAAGAAGGCCAGCAGCGGAGCTGCTGGCTCGCCAACCTGCTCCGTCAGTGTGGCATCCAGGGTCTTGATGGTGACGATGACGATGCGGGCACTCGCGGGCGTCGTCTCGATCCTCAGGGAACACCCCGAGATCTCTTGCCAAGGCGTCAGTTGGGCACCGTACCGCTGCGTCTCGTCGATCGACACGACGAACACGCCGAACGCGGTCGTGACGTACACCACCATGTTCGGCTCGTCGAAGTAGACGAACTTGTCCTTGAGCTCTGCCTCTTGCAGGTAGACTCGAGTGCGCTCGATGAGCTTTCCGGCAGGGCCCGCGTCAGGTCCCTCACCGAACTGCCTGGAGTAGCCGGACAGGTTCATCGTCTACTCCCATACGCTCAGGCTTGATCGCCAGAGGCTGAGCTGAAGATACCAGACGGGGCGGGCACCTCCGGCAGGCTCGCGACCCAGCCTCGACGTGCCGCTGGCCCGAGCCAGCCACAGCCGACTCTGCGATTTCAGTGCAGCATTGACACGTACGCGTCCGACCCGAGTGGCGCGTCGAAAGGGACCACACCTGTGCTATTGATCCTCTTCATCGTCATCGGCCTCGTGCTCATCGTGGCCGCCGGCGTCATCATCGCTCAGTCGGTGTCGGACTACGGCGATGACTTCACGGTCGGCAAGGGCGCCGCGGCCGGTGCGCTCATCCTCGGCGGTCTGGCGCTCATCGTCGTCGGCTTCGGCTGGCGTGAGATCGGCGCGGGCCAGGTCGGCGTGAAGACACGCTTCGGCGCTGTCCAGGAGGGCACGCTCCTGCCCGGCCTGCATTGGATCATCCCCGCAGTCGATGGCATCACCGTCTTCGACGGCCGTGTCCAGGCCTACAACTTCGAGGAGATCGAGAGCGTCACCCGCGACCTCCAGTCGGTCCAGCTCTCCGGTCTCATCAACTTCCGTATCGACAGCGCGAAGGCGGACCGCATCCTCCAGGAGGTCGGCCAGCCGGATGACTACGCGGAGAAGGTCTTCCTGCGGCCCTCGAACACGGCGCTCAAGGAGATCACGCCCGAGTACGACGCCTTCAACGTCATCAGCAAGCGAGACGAGATCGGCCAGCGGACGCTGGCGAACCTGCGCGAGCGGATGGAGGACTTCAACATCATCGTCGAGCGCGTGTCGGTCGAGAACATCCGCCTCAACGAACAGTTCCTGACGTCGGTGGAGGCCAAGCAGATCGCCGAACAGGATCTGGCCAGGGCCTTCTTCGAGGCCGACCGCGACGTGCGCCTGGCCGAGGGCTCACGAGATGCGCGCATCACACGTGCCGAGGGTGAGGCGCAGGCGAACGACCTCATCAACTCCTCGCTGAGCGAGCAGCTACTGCAGTGGACTTACATCCAGCGGCTGGCAGACAACGTACAGCTGATGCTCGTGCCGTCCGACCAGGGGCTGATCTTCGACCTTGGCGCGATCACCGAGACCGGGGGGTCGAGCGAGGCACCGCAAGCGCTGCCGGAGGCGCTGCCCGAGGCGGTCGAGCCGAGCGACGAAACGCAGTGACCTCCTGACCACGCAGCCACCCTGGCGACGCGCGGCGTGGTCGCCCTACGCAGCGCCGCCTTCCTTGGGCGCGACGTTACCGGGTCGGCCGGGTCCGACTCCTGGTCCGTGCCGGGTTCACTGCCGGTCTCCTCGGTGTCGCTGCCCTCCGAGGAACCACCTGACCCTCCCGCGAGCGGGTCGTTCAGGTCGCCGGTCGGAGACTGCTCGGGCTCGCCACCACCCTCATCCAGCCCCAGGCCCGCCAAGGCGTCCATGCCGATGCCCGATCCTTCCTCATCTTCGGTGGCCCCGGCGGGCACCGCCGACGCGACCATGAGCCCGGGACAGCAGCCCGAGCACGCGCAGCCCAAGGTCTCGACGGACCCTGGCACTAGTGCAGCCGTTGGCGATGTCGACACGATGTCGTCATCGCGTGGCTTGCGAGGGCCGCAGCTGGTCGCCTAGGCGCGCCTGTCGCAGAATGGCCGAGTGAAACGCGAAGCGCCGTCCGCAGAAGCCGACGAACGATCAGGGCGCCCCTCCTGGCGTTCCCTGCCCCGTCGTGCCCTGGGCTTCCGTGTCGCTCACATCGCCTGGGGCGTCATCGAACTCGGAGCCCTGACCCATGTATGGGGCAGCGCTCTGCTGCGACGTCGAGACCGCTACCTGTGGGCCTCGATGCTGCTGTTGCTGTTACAGGGCGCAGCACTCGTGGTGGGTCGAGGCAACTGCCCGTTCGGACCCGTCCAGCGGCAGCTGGGCGATCCCGTGCCGATGTTCGAGCTGGCCCTGCCCCCGCGAGCAGCCAAAGCCGCGATCCCCGTCCTCTTCGTGGTCGCGGTGGCTGGGATCATCGCCGCGATCGTGCGATCCCCGGCGCGACCGTCCTCGCTGAGCTGACCGAGGGTCCCGGACGCTCCCCTGGCGCTACGGTGCGACGCGACCTGTTCGCGCCTGCATCACGGGCGCGATCTGCACCAGGACCACGCCGCCCATGGCCAGCACGATCCCGACGATCTGTGCGATATCGAGGCCTTCACCGAGCACGACCCACCCGAGCAGTGCGATCTGCACGATGGTCAGGTCGCCGAGGACGCTCGACTCTACGGCTCGGAGCGAGCGCTGCGACTGGGCCCAGAGCGTGTAGGTCAAGGCGGTGTTGACCACAGCCAGCCAGACGATGAGCAGCCAGGCGGTGGGGCTGAACGTGGGCACGCCCTCGACCAGCAGCGCGAGCACCAGGGTCATGGCCGCGCCGAAGAGCATGGCGATGGCGGTCATGCTCGCCGGTCCTCCGTAACTGCTCGAGTCCACCGCGACACGGCGACCGAGGACCGCGGCTCCACCCACCACGATCGGGATGGACACGGCCGCGAGCAGTCCGGGCGTGGCACCGCCGGAGGGTGCCTCCAGCCCGAAGTAGACGAGGATCCCCGCGATCAGGACGGCGATGCCGCCGAGCTGGAGCGGGCTTGCGCGCTCGCGCCTGCTGCGCAGCGCCACCGCTGCGGTGACCACGGGGGCCAGGCCCATGAAGAGGCCGACCGTCGAGGCCTCCAGCTGCCCGAGCGCCACGTAGAAGCCCACTTGGGCGAGGCCGAAGAGCAACAGGCCGTAGATGGCCACGCCGGACAGCCACCGACGGCTTCCGTGCCAGGTAGGAGCAGCCCGGATCCCTGGCAGTGCGAGGGGCAGCAGCAGCATCGCCGCCACTGCGAACCGTGTGCCCGCGAAACCGATGGGCTGGATGTCCTCGTCACTCACGCCGATGCGGATCAGCACCACCGACGTCGCCCACAGGAAGGTGACGACGACGCCGATGGTGACAGCCACTCGTCGACTCGAAGCCGGCCTGTCCAGCCATCGACCGGGCAGGTCCGCCCGTTGCTCCGTCATGCGGCTCCACGGTAGCCGACGCGCGTTCACTCATGGCCAGCAGATGCGAGGGTCGTCCGCTCAGCGTCAGTCAGATCGGATCGGGCCGTCGCGACACCGTCGACCGGCACATGGCCGACGACACGGTCAGCTGGGCCGATAGCCCAGACCGTCGGCCAGGGCCAGACGCTCGCTGACCGTGCCGATGCCGTCCGACGTGTGCGCATCTCGGATGCACGCTGCGGCCGCAGCGGCGCCAAGTCGGAGGCAGGCCTCCACGGACCAGCTCTCGTGCAGCCCGTAGATGACGCCCGCAGCGAACGCGTCGCCGGCGCCAGTCGTGCTGATGACCTGATCCGGGGCCAGGCGTACGGAACCTTGCCGCCACACCTGCCCATCCGGCATCGCCGCAACGGCGCCGGCGGGGAAGTGCACGACCGCGAGCGAGGAGACACCACGCTCGATCAGCCCGCGCGCCAGCTCTTCCATGGCCGCCCAATCCACCGGCGCATCCGCGTCCGGCGCTGACGCACGGATGCCGGTCAGGGCACTGGCCTCCAGCTCGTTGATGATGACCGAATCGAGGTACGGCAGGCACGGGCCGACCACTCGCTCCAGGCGCTCCGGCGCCAGCGTGGCGAGCTCGAGATTGGCGTGTATGCCCGCCGCCCGAGCAGCCGCCAGCAGCCGCGACCATCCGCTGGAACCGTCCGATTCGGTCTGCTCCATGAGCGGATGGAAGCCAAGATTGCCGACATGCAGGATGCGCGCCTCGAACTCCACGAGCGCGCTGGGCTCGACTTCGAGCAGGCCGTTCGTTCCGAGGTAGGTGAAGAACGTGCGCCGGCCACCTTCGCGCTCCACCATCACGTCCGTGAAGGCGGTGGTGGCCCCGTCGCGGACCCTGACTCGCCCGGTCTCGATGGCATCGCCGGCGCAGGCCTCCAGGATGAATGCGCCGTCGGCATCATCAGCAACACACCCAAGGAGCTCGACCGGGAATGCCGCCCCGAGTCGCCGCAGGTCCCGTGACAGGTTGAGTGCAGCGCCGCCCGTGCTCCGGGAGATGTCCTCGATCGTGGCGAGGGCGTCGATGGGCGGGTAGGCGTCAATGGTCTTGCCGTAGTCGACGAGCGCCGATCCGATGCAGAGGACCCCGCTCCGCTCCGCGCCAGTCATTCGGAACGCAGCACCGGGTCTGTCAGCTCCAGGTCCTCGTCAAGGGTCCGGCGCGGTCGCACATCTGCCCGCGCGAGGGCCTCGTGGTACGCCCGCACTGCGTCTGCCGAGCTCAGCTCGCCGCGCAGCACCGGGCGTAGCAGGTCGACCAGGTCGAGCTGGGATTCCGCATGCTGGATCTTGCGGCCGAAGAGCGCCACCCGAGCGCCGTGCTCATGCGCTCGATGCAGCAGCTCGAAGGTGTCACGGGTGGTGCCCACGGCACCGCCGTAGACCCCGACGACCAGCGACGGATCGTGCTCGGTGAGCTCCAGCAAGGCATCCGCACCGTTGTAGCCCAGCTTGAGGAAGACCGGTCGTTGCGCCTGCGTGACTCCGGCGAGCGCTCGCACGATCGAGTCATTGACGAACGAGGCCATCTGCTCCGGCTCCAGGCGGCTCGGCGCATTGGGATTGAACACCTCCAGGAAGTGGCGCATGCCGATCGATGCGGCCTCGCGGCGGAACGCGGCGTACGCCTCCAGCGAGACCAGGTCCGCCTCGAGGTCATTGTTGAAGGTGATGGAGTACAGGACCAAGTCGCAGAACGGCCGGATGGCGGCCAGGTCCACGGTCCGGAACGGGCGGGACGGCATGGACGCGTATCCGGCTCCGCGCCCGACCCACACGTCGCTGGTGTCATTGGCGCGGATGGCCAGGGTGATGTCCGCCGGCAGGGAGCCATCGGCCGCGAGGCGCTCGCCGTTGGGGGCCGAGGTCAGCAGGATGTCGATGACGCCGCGATCGGCCTGGGCGCGCATGTCCTCGAGGTACCGCGCCCGGGTCCGGGAGCGACCCGGGCCGAGCACTCCATCGGGCGCCTCGTCGACGGGCCCAGCGGCAGTGAGCCCGAAGCCCATGTCCGCGTCCTTGGCGTCTGCGATCACGAAATCGTCCGGCGTGTATCGCCCCTCCGCCATGGCACGGAGCTTGCGGTCAAGTCTGCGGTCGAGTTCGATCACGCTTTGGCTCCGGGGCAGCTGTTCGGTGGCAGGGTCGATGAGAGCGGTAGCGCAACGCGCGGATCTCACCGGTCGTCATCTCGACCGGACCCTGCTAGCGAAGCTGACCTCGCGACGTGCACGCGATCCCTGGCCCAGGCAGCGTCGTCAAGCCAGCACCACGGCCAATCGGTTGACAGCCGCCCGCTGCGCCAGCAGCGCCAGCAGGTCTCGCTCGGCACCAGGATGCTGTCTGCGAGGCTGGCTCGCCGAGCCAGGTCCGGTCCTGATGGCCCTTGTGCCTCACGGTCGCCGGGTGCAGCGTGTGCTCCGCAGCACGGGGTAAGGCGTGATGAAGCTACAGTTCGTGGGAGCGGCCACCACGGTCACCGGCTCCCAGTTCCTCCTCACCACCGACCAGGCTCGAGTGCTCGTCGACTGCGGTATGTTCCAAGGCCTGCCCTCGGACGTGGAGCGTAACCGCGCGGCCCTCCCCTACGACCCTGCCTCGTTGGACGCGGTGCTCCTCACGCATGCCCACCTGGACCACTGCGGCTACCTGCCGGTGGTCGTGCGGGACGGATTCGATGGTCCCGTCGTCCTCACCTCCGCAACCGCCGACCTGACGATGCTGATCCTGACCGACAGCGCGAAGATCCAGCTGGAGCGGGCCCGCCGTCGCGATCGCCGCAAGCACCACCGCTCGCATGACGCTGACGCGCGTCCCGATCAGAGGGGCGAGCGCCAACAGGACGAGGAGGCACTTCTGCGGGCACAGCCCCCTGAAGTCAGGTTGCGCGACGACGAGCCGCTCTACGACCTCGGCGACGTCCTCGAAGCGTCGCAGCGATTCCGGACGGTCCGCTACGGCGAGCCGAGAGCAGTGGCACCCGGCGTCACAGCCACGTTCGAAGATGCCGGCCACATCCTCGGCTCGGCCATCATCGTGCTCGAGGTCGAGGAGGCCGGGCGCTCGTGGCGGCTCGTGTTCTCGGGGGATCTGGGACGCCCCGGCACGCCCATCATCGAGGATCCGACGCCCATCACCGCCGGCGCCGACTTCGTCATCACCGAATCGACGTATGGGGGACGCCACCACGAGCCGGCCGCCGAGGCGGTCGAGCAACTGGCCGATGCGGTGCGGGAGACCGTCGATGGTCACGGAGTGCTACTCATCCCCTCCTTCGCGGTGGGCCGGACCCAGGAGATCGTGTGGCACCTGGACCGCCTGCTGAGCGCCGGCGAGATCCCACACGTGCCGCTCTACCTCGACTCGCCGATGGCGTCGCTCGCGAGTGACATCTACCGCAAGCATCCGGGCTACTACGATGAGGAGACGCGCCACCTGCTGGAGACCGGGGAGACGCCGCTCGACTACCCCGGTGCGGTCGTCGCGGACACCGCCCGCCGCTCACGTGCCATCGCCACGGCGCCACGGCCGATGATCATCGTGGCCTCCAGCGGCATGCTCACCGGCGGGCGCGTACTCAACCACCTCGCCGACCTCGTCGATGACCCGGCCATGACGCTGCTCTTCGTGGGCTACCAGGGTCAGGGCACGCTGGGCGCGCACATCCAGGGCGGTGCCCGAGCGGTGAAGCTCGATGGCGCCCAGCGGGAGGTCCACTGCCGCATCCGCACCATCGACGGGTTCTCCGCGCATGCAGACGAGACGGAGCTGCTCGACTGGCTGGCCCACTTCGCTCGCGCCGAGCGGAAGCCGCAGCGGGTCTTCCTCGTGCACGGCGACCCGGAGGCATCGGCAGCGCTGGAGCCCAAGGTCCGGGCGCTTGGCCTCGAGACCTATCGACCGGGCTGGCGAGAGGAAGTGGTCCTGAGCGAACCACCGCGGGAGGCCGACGGCTGAGCGGCTGCTGGTCGTAGCTCTGGTGGCCCGGGTGTCAGGGAGCGGTGGGTCGTCCCCCGTGGGAGGCGATGAAGCGTCGCACGGCCGACCATGCATCCGTCGCAGCCTCGGCGTGGTCTGCCTGGGCGCGGTCGAAGAACGAATGCGGCGCGTTCTCATACGTTCGGATGTCGTGCTCGACCGACGCGGCTGCGAGCGCCTTCCTGAACGACTCCACATCGGTCGCAGGGATCTTCTGGTCCGCTCCGCCGAAGATGCGGAGCACCGGCGACTCCAACTTGCCCGCGACCGCAGCCGGCGCGGGTGTGTCATTGAGGAACGGGCCCACCGGCCAGCCGTAGAACCCGATGACGCCGGCCATCCGCAGCGCTGGCAGCGAGCCCAGCAGGAATGACACGCGACCGCCGAAGCAGAAGCCGATGGAGAAGAGGGACTCGACGTGTCGGCGCATCCTCAGATGAGCGGCCGCGGCCGTGACGTCGGCCTGCAGCTCCGTCCACTTCGTCTGGCCAGCGAGTCGCTGAGGCTCGAACGAGGCGTCGCGTGGCGGTGGCCCGGCGATGCGGTCGTAGTAGTCGATGGCCACGGCATCGATGCCGTCCTCCGCGAAGCGCAGCGCCAGCTCGCGGTAGAAGCCGGTGAGCCCGTTGTAGTCGGGCAGCACGATGATGCCGATGCCTGTGGGTCGGGCTGCGTCGGCCTGATAGGCGGTACAGCGGCTACCGTCCTCGACGATGAGGCCGATCTCGTGACCGCTGGCCGAGCTGTGGGCGGCAGGGTCGATCGGAGGGTGGCTGTCAGGATCCGAGCACATCGTTGGGGTCTCCTGTCGCTAGGACACCACGCTATCAGCGCGCGCCAGAGGCCGGCTGACGGCAGCCACGCACCGGGACCTCGTTCGCTGATCGACGAGCACGGCGCCGCTGGCTAAAACCTACGACCAATCGGTTAACAGCGTCCACGCTCGCGACCACATGGCTAGCAGCCCAAGCGCTCGCGGGACGTCTCCACGTTAGTCACCGGATACCACGCCCGCGTTTGGCAATGCATCCGCTCTGAGTCCGTGCCATCGCCACACGGTGACGAGCTACCGTGTGGACAGGCGGCCCAGTGCAACCCGGCCATCGGCTGCAGCGGGGATCCCCACCCATGCTTCGTGGCCTGGATCTGTCAGGACGGACTGCCTGCGCAAGTAGCCGCGCTCGCGGGAGGTCAGCTCTTCACGCATGGACCCGGGGTCGGGTACCAACACCAGCAGCCGCGCGAGATCACGGTGGTCTCGAGTCGTCCGCGACGGTGAGGTGGCGGCACGGGCCTTCATCACGATAGCCCCCGCGAGCGACGGGACCGGCACTTCGAACGTGATGTTTTTGGCAGAGACAGTCACGGTCCGTTTCCGCTGGAGGGCTTGTCTGCCGCCGGGGGCCTCGATCGTCTCGCCGGGTGGAACCGTGACGATGTCTGCTCGTTCGCCGAGATGGTCGGGCGCCATCACATCAACGCTGTCCGAGCCACGTACGAACCGGTAGGTGGCCTCCGTCTCTCTGCTCGGCTCGTACCCCACCTCGACCAAACGCTGCGCCGCGACGCGCGGAGAACTGAAGACCCCGTTGACGCCCACGACGATGTCGACGTCGGTGGTAGTCCTGCCTACGATCCCGCCGAACTCGGCCTCGAGAACAGCGACCATCTGACCGCCGACGAGCACCCAGTCGACGTCCGCCAGAAGTCCGCACACCTCAGCGGTGGCTGCCCACAGGCGCTCGTCCTGGTCGGTCAGGACCGGGACCGAGATGCTCAGTGCTCGTACTCCGACAGGACCGCCTCACCGACCGATCGAGCCCTCGGGTCGCGATCGCTCGCGAGGTCTAGTGCGACTGCCGATCGCGGGGCGATGGGCCGGGCCTTCCACTGATGGCCCAGGTCGGGAAGTTGGCGGAGGACTGCATTCCCCTCGCGGCTTGGCTCGAGTGCGTATTTGCCGACAAGGTCACGGATCCTCTCGGCCGAGGCATACGCGTCGAGTCGATCGGGATCCGTGAGGCCCATGGACAACTGCGCGGCAGCAGACCCCCCTGAGAGCATCAGGTCTGGCTCTCGTGCCAGCCGGGCGATATCGGACGGATGGGCTCGGTACCTGTGAGGTTGACCGCGCGTATCCAGGCGTGATGACAGCTCGTTGATCGACCGACGCTTCAGGTGCGAGCGCAGTTTGCTGACGCTGACGTTGTCGAGCCACGGCGCGCCGAGGCCATCCGCTAGGAATAGCAGGCCCCAAGCACGCGCAGGTGAAAAGTGTCTTCCGCTCTTGACCCTGCTTCGGGCACGGTCCTCCAGGGAGGCGACGTCCACGACCCAACTGTTGCCGATCCGCTGAGCTCCAAGCCTTCCGTCAGCTATCAGCATGAGGACCCGTCGATGAGTCAGACCGAGCCTCTCGGCCGCGTCTGAAACACTGATGACGCGCTGCTTGTTTGCCATGTCAATTGCCTCAACCATTCCTATAAGAGAATAGTTGTGGCAATCATGGGTGTCAAGGCTCGGGACGGGCGTTCGACCGTATCGCACCTCTTGACACTTGCGAGATCGTTCGATCGCAAGTGGTCAGATCCAAACTGATAGCCAGACGGCTAGCAGCCGACGGGGTCGAGGAACTCTCCGAGCGTGCGGAAGAGACCGCGCAGCGGGCTCGTCTAGCTCCCCTATCTGTCAGGCTGAGGTGCGCATTCGGGTGGAGCTATCTGGCTAGGAACCGGCCCGCGGCCAGCAACAGCCTCTGGCGCCCCGGTACCCGGACCCACCCGGCGAGGCCGCCGTCGGGCCGATAGCGCCCATGGCGATGGGCCGCCTCGACGAAGGCGTGCATGTTGTCGGCCGGCGTCTCGGGCGGCAGAGCGCAGCCGTGCCCGATGGTGAGCCCGCCACCGGGCGCAAGCACCGACAGCTCTTCGCGCACTGGCTCGATAAGGCCGTCACCCACGCTTGGGCTAGCGATCGTTCGGTGCGTCCGGCGCGAGGTGGATGGGGAGGAGACGACTTGAGTAGCGGGGTCAGCTGTCGCCTTTGAACAGTTCGCCGAGTGCGGCGCTGGTCGGCGGAGACAGAAGCCGGTACCCCATCAGCGGACCTCGCCGTCTTCGTCGATACCATTGATGCGGTCGCGATCGTCGTACGCCACGGCGATGAGGCGCGACTCGAGCCTGCCCTCCGCGGGGAGGGTCACGGCGCTGCCGTTGTCGATCGCTTCTAGCAGCCCAGAGTCTGGCCAGCTGGTCCACGGCTCGAGCGCACACGTGTACTCGCGGCCCCACCAGGGTGCATCCGGCTCTCCCCCCCACACCTGCCAGAACCAGAGGTACGGGAAGAGCGACGCATCCCACCGCAGTCCGAAGCCGACTCGCTTTCGGCCGCTGGTGATGCCGTACCAGCCCTCGTCGAAGCCACGAAGACAGACCCACTCGGAGCGACGGGCGTCCACGGACGGCACCACACTGAGGTCGAGCGTGCCGCCATCGGCCAGCCGGGCATGGGGCCAGCGGAACTCATGGTCGAACTCAAGTGTGCTCGTCGGCAGCGGGCCTGATCGCCGCGTGCTCCCCTGGCATTCGGGCAAGTCGATGCGGCAGCTGTCGTCGAGGAAGGGTGCCCCGAACGCCGGGTGCTGCCCCCACATCAACTGGATGGGCACCATTGAGAGGTTGTTCACTGTCTCGTCGATGATCAGCGCAGACGATCCCGCACGAAGCGACAATCGCTTCTCCACCCGGAACGGCGTGAGCGGGGTCTCGACAGACAGTGCGATCGTGACTAGCTCGGGCCTGTCGACCTCGACAACGGCATTCCAGCGGGAGGACCATAGCTCACCGTGGAATGGGGTACTCAGCACCGCGGTACGTGACGCCCGGGCCGCCGTTGGGCAGGCATTCCTGCCAACCGCCCTCCCACTCGTCGAGGAAAGCGAAGACGCCCGAGGCTGACCGGCGACCGCCCGGCATCGGTGGCTGCAGTCCAGCAGAGCTTCGCCACAGGAAGTCCGTATCGGATGGCTTGTGCACGAAGGACGTGACATCGGAGCCTTTATCCGGCAGAAGCTCCACCCGGACCACCTCGTTCTCGAGTGAGAGGACGCGGCGGCCGGCTTCGACGTAGTCGCGAATCCGAGCGCCGAAGTGACGCGCAACCATCAGATGCTCATGCCCAAGGCACGTTGCACCACGTCGACGGCCCGAGCCGCGTCGGGCGCAAACCCGTCCGCACCGATCTGCCTCGCGTACTCCTCGGTGACCGGGGCGCCACCGACGACGATCTTGGTGTCGGCGATGTCGCTGGCACGCACCGCATCGACGACATCGGCCATGGCAGTCATGGTCGTCGTCAACAGGGCCGATAGACCGATGACGGCGGCATTGTTCTCGCGGGCTGCGTCGACGAACCGTTGGGCCGGGACGTTCGTGCCCAGGTCGACGACTTCGAGGTTGGCGCCCTTCCACATCATCGAGACAAGGCCCTTGCCGATGTCGTGCAGGTCGCCCTGGACCGTTCCGATTACGACTGTGTGCACCGGCTGGATGCCGGATTCGACGAGCGCCGGCTCGAGTTCGGCGAGCGCCTCTTTCATGGCTCGCGCCGCGATGAGCATGCCCGAGACGTAGACGTCTCCGGCCTGGAAGCGATCGCCGATTGCGGCCATGGACGCGGTCATTGCGCCCAGGATCTCTGGGGCAGGGTAACCCTCCGCGAGTGCTTCACGGGTGAGCGACCGCGCGGCATTGGCGTCGCCGTCTTCGATGGCGGTGCCCAGTGAGGCGAGATCGGTCATGGCGTTGTGCTTCTCCCTTCGTATGCCTCGATCAGGTACTCGTATACCTCGCGCGGGCTGTCGGTGCGGCGATCGGGGACCGGCTCATACCGTCCGTCCGCAAGCAGGCCGAGGATGGGCGAGTAGTCCTGCAGGAAAGCGACCCCTCGCAGCTCGATCGAGTCCGCCATGCGGTCGAAATACGATCGGTAGTCGAGCGGGGTGAAATCGCCGATGAAGAGCACCAGGCGGTCCTTGACACGCTCGTGCAACTCCACCAGTGCATCAAAGTCGTGCAGGGTGAACACGTTCAGGCCCTTCAGCCCGTCCATGGCTAGGAAGCTTTCGGCGTGATGGCTAGCGTCGCCGCAGTAGTGGACGATGCCGCCATCGAATGCTTTGAGGATGCGGGAGTTGTAGGGCACCACGTACTCGCGGTACAGGTCGGCGTCGATGAGGACGGCGTCGTCGTCGGACAACCACACTCCGATGTTCTCGCCGGTGTACATCGACTGGTTGGCGATGCAATAGCCGGGAGGATCACCAATCACTTCTTTCTGGGCCTGGACCCAAGTGATAAGACCGTCGGTGATGATGTCCATCAACTGGTGCATGGCCACCGGGTCATCCATCATGAGATAGATGAGTTTGTCGTAGCCCATCAACTGGTTGGCGGTCGTGAGCGGACCCTGGTGGTCGGTGAAGCCGACCGGCAGGTCGCTGTTCTCCTTCATGTAGCGCAGGTACTCGAGCACGGTGGGCATCAAGCCATCGCGCTCGGGATCTGGGACACGCAGTCGGCGGATGTCATCCGGACCCTGCACGGGGTAGTACGTGGGATCAGCAGCCGGATCCTGGCCGGGGTGGAACTCCACGCGACAACCGAAGGCGGAGGCCGCCACGACCGTGCCGAACCACGGCATCAGGTAGGGCACCCAGTCGTCGTCGACGTTGCGGAGATGGTTCAGGTACCAGCGCTCCTGGGCACTGACTGCCGCGGCGGGGTCGGTATAGAACGCATCCGGGATGGTCTCCGGCGCATGCCCGAATACCCAAGCCACGGCGTCGGTCACCGAAGCGACTGGCCGCTCGAGGGGCTCGAAGGCGAACACCGCGTCCATGCGTGGTTTGGTGCGAGCGAGCCGCTCCTCGTACCGGCGCCGCAGCTCGGCACGCTCTGCCGCTTCGAGCGGCACCCCGTAGTCCTGCTGGTCGTTTGGATGGTTCATTTGCGTTTGGTCCCTCCCTGTCGACGGCCTCGTTGGTTCCGTACCTTGCCGCCGACCTCCATGCCACATGTCATCCGGCGAACTCGTTCGTGGCCAGTCCTGTGACGCCGGGCCGACAGACGAAAGTGGCGCCCGCGAGCGGCTGGTCCCGAAGGGCATCGGCATCCAAGGCATACGCTGCGGACGTGATGTATAGATCCCCGAGGTCAGGACCACCGAAGCACACGCTCGTCGGCTGCTTGACTGGGAGGCCGATGCTGCCCCGCAGAACACCGTCGGGCCCGTAGCAGCGCACTTCGCCTCCGTAGAAGAGCGCCACCCAGACATTGCCCTCTGCATCGACTGTCAATCCATCTGGCATTCCCTCGTCCTGCGCGAACGTGACGAGCCGGGATGGTTCACCGAGTGCACCACTCGTGGCGTCAAACGGGAAGGCATCGATCGCGTAGTTGCCCGAGTCGATGAAGTACATGACGTCGCCGCTGGGGCTCCAGCCCAAGCCGTTGGCGATCGTGAGGTCGGGGAGGACGCGAGTCACCGAGTGATCCACGTCCACGCGATACAGGGAGGCGGCGCCCGCCGCGAAGTCGAACGACATCGTCCCCGCCCAGAGCCGGCCCTGCGGGTCGCACTTGGCATCATTCATCCGGTTCCCGGGGTTGTCACCTTCGATCGGGGCGAAGATCCGAACGGCGCCATCGGAGTCTCCAAGGAAGCCGATCCCGTCCCGCATGGCGACCACGAGCCCACCCTGAGCTCGCGGGATCACAGCTCCCACTTCCTGACCAACGCTGATCGTGTCGAGCGATCCACTCGCCGGATCGAGGCGGTAGATCAGCCCCGGCGACACATCCACGAACAGCAACGTGCCGGTCCGCGCATCCCACGATGGACCTTCGCCCACGTCGGCACCGACCTCAGCGACCGGGGCCACCTTCACATCGTCGAACACCATCTCGCTTCTCTCCGGGACTAGAAGTTGCCCAGCGAAGAGCCGCCGTCGACCAGGTACGTCGACCCGGTCACACTGGCTGCCGCCGGGGTACACAGGAAGAGCATCACTGCCGCCACGTCTTCGGGTTCCTGGAGCATCCCCAGGGGTACGGCCTTGGCGGCCCGGGCTGCGTACTCGGGATTGCGCTCAGCCTCGGCCCGTGCCAGTCCCGCATTCACGATGCCCGGCGCGACAAGGTTGCAGCGGATGCCGTCCTTCGCGTGTTCCAAGGCGATCGACCGCGCCAACATCTGAAGCGCGGCCTTCGAGCTCGAATAAGGAGCGATCTCCGGCCACGGTCGCTCGCCCACCCATGACCCGTTCAGCACGATGGAGCCCTTGGTCCTGTCGCGCAGGAACCGGCGGACAGCCGCCTGGGTGACGTGGAAGTTGCCGGTCAGGTTGACATCGATCTGACGCCGCCAAGAGTCGACCGTGACATCGACGAACGGGGCCGGCTCGACGATCCCGGCGTTGCCGATGACGAAGTCCAATCGGGCCGCTCCCTCGATCGCAGCATCGACTGCCGGGCGGTCGGTCACGTCAGCGGTCACGTAGCTGATCTGATTGGCTGGCAGGCCTTCGAGCAGTGCCCGCGCGTCATCGGCGCTCGACCGACCCACCGCGATGACATCTGCCCCCGCTTCGATGAATGCCCGGCAGACGGCGCGTCCGATGTCGCCGGCTGCACCAGTCACCAGCACGGTCTTGCCTCTCAAGTCACTCACGAGACGCCTCCATAGTCGACTCCGGCCGGAGGTCCACGACCTCCATGATCGAGTTTGCGCTGAACAGGGCCGGGTCGATAGGCTCGTACGGGTGCTGTGAGATCGCGGCGTGGTCGAGTTCGACGCCCAGGCCCGGCGCCTCGGAGACATCGACATGGCCGTCGGTCACGCGCGGCGCTCCGACCACGACCTCGTGTCGCCAAGGCACATCCCAGGGCTCAAGCATCTCCTGGATCTGGAAGTTGGGACTCACGACGTCAACGGCGAGGGTGGCAGCGGTGGCGACGGCGCCGTTGGGATTGTGCGGCGCGATCTGGACGAACCAGGTCGCGGCCATGGCCGCGATGTCGCGAGCCTCGGCGATGCCGCCCACGTGCAGGATGTCGGGTTGGAGGATGTGGACCGCACCGAGCTCGAGCAGTCGTCGCACCTCAAGTCGGGAGTAGCAGCGCTCGCCAGCCGCGATGGGCACTCGGCTGTGCTCGGCCACGTGCCGCATCGCCTCAGGATTGCCCGGCGGGACCGGCTCCTCGAAGAAGAAGGGGTCGAAAGGCTCGAGGCGGCCGGCGATGGTCCGCGCCGCGTGAACGCTGAAGCGGCCGTGTCCCTCGATCAGCAGCGCCACTTTGGGTCCCAGCTCCCGTCGGAGCGCGGCTACGACCTCGACCGCTGCATCGCTCTCCGCGACCGTCGGCGCCAGGTCCGCTCGCCCGAAGGGGTCGAACTTCAGCGCCCGATAACCCAGTTCCACGACCTCGCCGGCTCGTTCGACCCACTCATCGACCGTCTGGACCCCGAAGTACCAGCCGTTGGCATAGACCGGCATCGGGCCGTGAACACGCCCTCCGAGCAAGCGCCATACCGGCTGGCCGAGCTGCTTGCCCATGATGTCCCACAGGGCGATCTCGACGGCAGCCAAGCCCGTGCCGGCAACATACCCACCGACCCAGAACGGGTCGCGGGTGAGCAGGCGACGGACTCCGGAGATGGAGGTGGCGTCTGCTCCGACAAGCACGCGCTTGAGGTCCTCAAGGTGGCCCTGGATCGTGAGTTCACGGCCTTCGAGCGTGGCCTCACCAAGGCCGATGATGCCGTTGTCGGTCTCGACTTCGACGAAGACCCAGTTTCGCCACCCGGCGTGGCATGGGTAGCAGCGGATGTCAGCGATTCTCATTCGCGCCTCCGGGTGGGGGTGCGTCATCAGCGGCGACACCGGCTACCGACTGGCGGAACATCCGCCTCTTTCGAACTTGGTCCAGCGCGGCAGCAAGGATGACGACAGCGCCGACGAAGAGGTTCTGGAGCGTGGGATCGACCCTTAGCAGGATGAGTCCTGTGGTCAGGACGCTCAGCAGGATGGCTCCCATGACCGTGCCCCGGATGGTCCCGATGGAGCCGCCGATGCTGGTGCCGCCGATGACGACGGCTGCGATCACCTGAAGCTCGAAGCCTGCCCCGAACGAGGGAGACCCCGAGCTGAGCCGGGAGGCCATCAGCACGCCGGCGAAGGCGGCGAGGCCGCCCCCGAGCATGTATGTGGCGGTCGAGACCCTGCGCACGTTGATTCCGAAACGGCGAGATCCCTCACGGTTGCCGCCGACAGCACGGATGGTCCAGCCGATCTTCGTCTTCTCGAGCAGGATGTCCATCAGTATCGCCACGATCGCAGCGATGACAATCAGGAGCGGGATGCCAAGGATCTCGCCTTGGCCGATGTCCGTGAATTCATCGGGTAAGGGTCCGATCGGATTGCCGCCCGAAAGGGCGACGACGAGCGAGCGCACGGCGAACAACGTCCCAAGCGTGACGATGATGGGCGAGATGTCCAAGTAGTTCACGAGGGCGCCGTTGAGGAGGCCCACGACGATCCCGACCGAAATCCCGAAGAGGAACACAGCTGGGACGATCCAGCCGGCGTCGGCCGCCCACGCCGCGCTGACCGCCCCCGCAGCGAAGACCGACCCGATCGAGAGGTCGAGACCGCCACCAACCATGACCACGGTTGAGCCTGTTCCTACGATGATGAGGAAGACAGCGTTGCGGAGGATGTTTGTCCAGGTCTGCTGGTCGAGAAAGCGCTCGTTCTGTGTCGCGCCGAGCACGACGAAGAGCACGATGACCACGATCAGGCCGCTGGCCGTGCTACCGAGGATGCGGCGCCAGGGGGACTGCGAGACGGAGGCGAGGTCGACCTCGGCAACGTCCGTGGCTCCGCCCACTGCGTCGTTGGTCACGGCACCACCGTTCATTCCGGGCTTCCGTCGTGCTCAGCCCCACCTGCATGGTCACCAGGGATGGCGCCGGTGATGAGCCCCACAAGCTCTTCGGGCGTCGTGCGCGCAACATCTCTGATGCCCTGTACCCGCCCCAGACGCATGACTTGGACGCGGTCGGCGACATCGAACACGAACGAAACGTCGTGGCTGATAAGGACCACAGCCTTGCCCTGCGACCGCAGCTGGCCCACGATCTCTCCCACCTGACGAGTCTCTCTTACACCCAGAGCTGCAGTCGGCTCGTCCATCATCACGATAGGGTTGTCATCCCTGATGGCCCGCGCGATGGCGACGCCCTGGCGCTGGCCTCCGGAAAGCTCACCCACGGGCACGCGCACGGAAGGCAAGCGGACCTTCAGGCTTTGCACGGTCCTGGCGGACTCCTCGATCATCCTCCGTCGGTCGGCGAAGAAGCGCCACCGACTCAGTTGGGCGCCGAGGAACATGTTCGCCGCCACGTCGAGCGTCTCGATGAGCGCCAGGTCCTGGAAGACCACGGAGACTCCCATCGCCCGAGCCAGGTGAGGGTCGCTGCCGGGCAAGACCTTGCCGCGGATCCGGACCTCACCCCGGTCGAGCGCGTAGACGCCCGAGATGACCTTGACCATCGTCGACTTGCCGGCTCCGTTGTCCCCGACGACCGCCAGGACCTCACCGGGCCAGGCGCTCATCGAGACGTCACGAAGCGCGACGACGTGACCGAAGGACTTCCAGGCCCCCGCCAGCTCGAGTGCTGGCGGGGCGTCCTGGCGATCGGCCGGCTGAGTCGCCGGGTGTGACTGGACTGACACGTCGGGAGCTCTTACTCCTCGCTGGCCAGGCTTGGGATGATGTCCGTTGGGCAGCCGGCATACGGCAGGCGGTCGGCGGTCACTGGATCGACGTCGATCGGCCAAAGCGTCTGCTCGGGGCCCTCACCGGCCTGAGCGGCCTTGATGAGCTCAGCGGCGAACGGCGAGGCCCAGAAGTAGCACTGGTTCAACGTCGTCGTGATCCACCCGTCCTCGATGGCGGCCAGTGTGGGGTCCAGAGCGTCGATCGAGAGCACGAACACGTCGCCGGGGGACTTGCCTGCCTCGGCGAAGGCCTGAGGCACGACGCCGGGAGCAGCACCCTCGATGAGCCACAGCGCGTCCATCTCAGGGTAGGCAAGGCTGATGGCCCCGAGCTTCTCTGCCGCCTCACCGGGGTCGGAGTTATCGGTCTCCCAGGCGAGCTCGGTCATGTCGGGGTACTTCTCGGCCACCTGAGCCCGGAAAGCCTCGACCTGGGCTACCTGGTTGGGAGTTTCCCGGGCGGTGCCCAGGATGACCACATTGGCTTCCGGGCCGACCTCTTCGGCGATGATGTCAGCGGAGAGCCGGCCGTATGCCACGTTGTCTGTGCCGACCGTGTAGTCCGCCTGCTCATCGATGCAGCCGATTGAGACGACGGTGATGCCGGCCTCCTGCGCCTGTCCGATGACACCGCCGAAGGCGGCAGGATCAAGGCTGCAGGTGATGATGCCGTCGGCCTCGTCGGCGATGGCCTCCTCCATCATCGCGACCATGGCAGGGATGTCGATCGTGTTAGGCCCCACGATCGTCGGGTCGTACCCGATACGGTCAGCCGCCTCGGCGAAAGCGTCGTTCGACTGGCCCCAGGCCTGGAAGCTCGGTAGCGGGTTCACATACCAGATGTTCAGCGCCTCCCCGTCATCCTGGGCCTGGACAGGCCCCACTGCGGCAGCCGCCAGGGTCACGCTTGCCAGCGCAGCGACCATCTTGGAGCGTGCACGTCGTTGCATTGGTTCCCAGACCTCCCCGTTCTGCTCCGATGCACCGAGTATTCTCGGCGTGACATATGATGTCGTATCTCATGATGCTCTACCGTGTCAATCCCTCCTGATGGAGCGCCGCGGACTTGCCGCTCCCAGTGCGAACTCGAGTGCGTTGCCAGCACATGTATGATGTCCCGGTGAACGTCCGCGAGAGACCCGGCGGCCCTCGACCACGAACCACCGACCAGCGCCTGATGGCAGATGCCGGCGGGTCGCGCACCGAGATACTCATAAGCCAGCTCATCGACCGGATCATCAGCGGTGTCTACGCTCCCGGCGACACGATCCCCACCGAAGCGCAGCTGGGAGATGCGTTCGGGGTCAGCCGCACGGTCGTGCGAGAGGCAATCAAGGTGCTGGCCGAGAAGCAGCTCGTGCGCGTCGACCGTGGGCGCGGGACCGTCGTGCGACCCCGCCGTGAATGGCGGATGCTGGATGCCGCCAACCTCTCGGCCCAGATCCGCCACGGCGACCGAGAGGTGGTCATCCGTGAGTTGATTTTGATGCGCAAGGGCATCGAGCCGGAGCTGGCAGCGATCGCCGCCGCATCAGCGACACCGGAAGCGGTCGCATCGATCGGTGCGCGCGTCGATGCTCTCGCGCGTGCAGTCGACGACGAGCCGGCGTATCACATCGCTGATGGCCAGTTTCACGAGGCGATCGCCGAGACGGCTGGTGTCTCCATCGCCGTCGAGTTCCTTCAAGTGATGCGCGAGCCCCTCGACCTCGCTCGGCAGCTCACGGACCGAATCCCGGACGCCATCCTCAGCGCTCATCGGCATCACCTCGACGTGTTCACAGCCATCGCTCAGCGAGACCCAGATGGGGCTCGAAGCGCGATGCGACGCCATCTCGAGTGGGCGGAGGAGCGGCTCGGACTCGCATTCGACCCTAAGCGCGCGGGATGAGAGACGCCAAGGCTCTCGAGCTGGTCGAAACCCTCCGGCGTGTCGGATACAGCGCCGTCGTTTCTGACTGTTGCGATCAAGTCGGACTGCGCGACCAGACGATGTCGGCGGGAATCACCCCCGTGTCGGGTGGTCCGGGTGTCTTGGTCGGCTTTGCCCGGCCCGTGCTGAGCGTCGCCGTGGACGGGATTCCGGACGAGCCCTATCGCGCAGAGATCGACTTCATCGACTCGCTTGGCCCGGACGACGTGGTGGCCGCAACGGTCGAGGCTCCGGGGGCGTTCTGGGGAGAGCTCTTCTCAACCGCTGCCAAGGCTCGTGGCGCGGCCGGTGTCGTAGTCGATGGTCTGGTGCGAGATCAGACACGCATCAGGCAACTGGGGTTCCCCGTCTATGCACGTGGCGCCCGGCCGACCGATAGCCTCGGCCGCATCTCCATCGGCGCATGCGATACCGCCACCCTCATCGGCGGGATCAGTGTGGGCCCGGGGGACCTTGTGGTGGCCGACGTCGACGGCGTGACGGTGGTGCCCGTGGATGCGATCGAGGAGGTCGCAACACGCGCGATTGAGAAAGCGACCACTGAGAACCACGCTCGCGAGATGCTGGAGGGCGGTGCGTTGCTGCGCGATGCGTGGGACCGGTTCCGGGTGTTGTGACGGGCCTCGCCGGGATCTACGCCCCGATCTGCACGCCGTTCCTTCCCGACGAGGAGCTCGATCTCAGGGGCCTGCGCGCGAACCTCGAGCGCTACGCGGATACGGGGGTCCATGGTCTGCTCGCGCTGGGCAGCAACGGCGAGAACCGAAGCCTGGACGAGGCCGAGCGCCTGAAGGTGCTCGACGCGGTGGTGTGTCACAAGGGCCGCGACCAGGCCGTGATGGCCGGCGCTACCTACGACGCACAGCGTTCCGCGGAGCGGTTCCTGGCCGCTGCTGCCGACCTCGGCGCCGACTACGGACTGGTCCTCTCACCCGGCTACCACCGCAAGCAGATGACCGAGGAGGTCCTGTACCGCTTCTTCTCGACCCTCGCGGACGTGTCGGCGATTCCGCTGATCGTATACAACGCCCCCGGCTTCAACGGCATCACGCTCACGCCCGAGTTGGTCGGGCGGCTGTCGGAACACCCCAACATCGCTGGGCTCAAGGACAGCGCCGCGGCCGGGTTCGAGCACTTCCTGCCCCTCCAGCGTCCGGACTTCGCCGTGCTCGCGGGCTCCGCCGACTTCCTCTTCGCGGCCATGATCGGCGGCGCACCCGGCGGCACGGTCTCGCTGGCGAACTCGTTCCCAGCACTCGCGTTGGCGTTGTACGAGCTGGGACGGTCGCGCAACTCGGAGGACGGAACCGTCCTGCAGGAGCGGGTGAGCCGCATCAACCGCGCCATCTCCGGGGCCTTTGGCGTAGCCGGGGTCAAGGCGGCCATGGATCTGGCCGGACTCGTGGGCGGCATCCCTCGACGACCACTGCTCCCCTTGACCGAGAACGAGCGCCAGCAGTTGCGTGCCACCCTGGAGGCGGAAGGGCTCATCTGATGGGCACCGACATCCTGGCACTCGACGTGGGAACGAGTGGGCTTAAGGCAGGGGTCTATACCTCGGATCTGCGGCTCGAGCGCGCGGTAACCCACGGGTACGAGCCGGACATCAGTGCCGGCGGCCAGGCGGACATATGGCCCGAACGGTGGTGGTCGGCCATCACCGCTGCCTGCGCCGAGCTTGGGTCCTCCCTTGCGGACGTCAGCGTCATCAGCCTGGGCGTGACCACTCCTGGCCTGACGCCGATGGCAGCGGATGGCACCGCCCTGGGTCCGGCCATCCTGATGATGGACGGACGCTCGCGGAACCAGGCGGCGGCCATTCGCAAAGCCGTGGGCGAGGAACGCTTCCTGGCACAGGCCTGCAACTTGCCGGTGTCAGGCGGATCGTCGCTCGCGAGCATCCTCTGGATCCGCGACGAGCGTCCCGAGGTCTGGGCCAAGGCCGCGATCTTCGGACACACCAACACGTACGTGGTAAAGCGGCTGACGGGGCAGTGGGCCATCGACCCGTCCACGACATCGATCACCGGCCTGTACGCAACCGCGCGCAACGATCTGACCTGGATTGCCGAGGTGCTCGAGGCGGCCCATCTCGACCCTGCGAGACTGCCGCCTCTGATGCACTCGTTCGACCCGGTCGGGCGGATCTTACCAGCGGTCGCCGATGCGCTCGGATTGCCTCGCGAGGCGGTGGTGTTGTGCGGTGCGAATGACGCAGCCCTCGCAGCATGGTCAGGCGGGCTGTCCGAGCCCGGTGATGCCAACATCATCAGCGGTACCACCGACATCGCCAATGTCTGTACCGACGCGCCCGTGGCCTCGCCAGACTTCAACGTCCGCTGTCATGTCGTCCCCGGGCGCTGGCTCACGTTCTTCGTGCTCAACACCGGTGGCGTGGCCTATGACTGGTTCCGGCGCACCTTCTGCCGCGAGTTTGCGGTTGACGACTTCTACGCCGAGTACCTACCCGGCGTGTTAGAGGGCTTCCTCGGCGATCCCGCGGTCGATGGGCGAGAGGCCGAGCTGCCGACCTACCTGCCCTTCCTCGCCGGCAGCCGCTACTCGACCGAGCCACTTACGGCGTCATTCTCCGGTATCGGGCTCCAGACCACGCGAGAAGACCTGCTCCTGGCCATCGTGTGCGGCAACCTGCAGTACCTCGGCCAGCACCTCGAGCAGGTCGCCGCGCACGTACGCGTCAACCCGACGGTCGGCATCTCCGGTGGCGCAGCCCGGATCAGGGGCATGCTCGAAGCACGTCGGCGCTGGACGGGTGACTTCGAGTACGTCTTCCAGGACCAATCGTCGCTGCTCGGGGCGGCCATGCTCGGGCAGGTGTATCAGCGTGGTGGCGCGGTATGAGGCAGGCAAGGAGCGTGTGATAGCGATGGCAGCGACCAGAACCATGGTGGCCACGGCCATGCAGGGCGGCTACGCCGTGCCGGCGATCAACGTCGTCGACCAGCTGTCCATGGAAGCGGTGCTGGCGGCGGCCCAGGAGCTGCGCAGCCCGGTCATCGTGCAGACCTCGGTCAAGACCGTGCGCTCCATCGGCCTCGAGGTGCTGAAGGCGATGTGGGACACGACGGCCGCCTCGGTCGACGTGCCCGTGGCGCTGCACCTGGACCACTGCCCCGACCGAGGGGTCATCAGCGACTGCCTCGCCGCAGGCTGGGACTCGGTGCTGTTCGATGCACACGAGCTCTCGGTCGAGGAGAACGAGCGCCAGTGCATCGAGGTCGTGGCCGAGGCGCGGCGCCACGGTGCCGACGTGGAGGGCGAGATCGAGGGCATCCGCGGCGTGGAGGACGGCATCGGTTCCGACGTTGCCAGCGTCATCCGGTCGCTCGAGGTCGCCGTCGGATTCATCGAGCGCACGGGCGTGGATATCTTCGCCCCGGCCATCGGCAACGCCCACGGCATGTACGCCGCACAGCCGACGCTCGACCACCAGCGCATCAGCGACCTCGTCGCGGCCACCGGCATCCCCATGGCGCTGCACGGCGGCACCGGCCTCAGCCCCGAGCAGTTCCGCGACCTGATCGCCCGCGGCTGCGCCAAGGTCAACGTCTCGACCGCCCTGAAGATGGCCTACATCGAGGCCAGCCGGGCCTACCTCGATGAGCACCCCGACGCGGCCGACCCGCCCAGGCTCTTCGCCCACGTGCGCGAGGCAGTGATGGAGATGACGCGGGCACACATCCGCATGTTCGGCTCGGAGGGGAGGGCATGAGCGCGCTCCTCTTCGACTGCGACGGCGTCCTCGCCGACACCGAGCGCCACGGGCACCTGCCCGCCTTCAACCGGGCCTTCGCCGAGTTCGGGTTGCCCGTCCGCTGGTCGGAGGAGGAATACGGCAGGGCCCTGCATATCGGTGGCGGCAAGGAGCGCCTGGCCTCCCTGCTCACCCCCGAGCTCGTGGCCGAGGCTGGTCTGCCGACCGACCCGGAGGGCCAGGCTGTCGAGGTCGCGAGGTGGCACCGGCGCAAGACCGAGCTGTATGTCGAGCTGGTCCGCGCGGGCCGGCTGCCACCGCGCCCTGGCATCGCCCGCATCGTGGACGAAGCGCGCGTCGCAGGATGGCAGCTCGCGGTCTGCTCGACCTCGGCCGAGCCCTCGGTCCGCGCCATCCTGGAGACGGCGGTCGGGACCGACGCGGCGGCGGACTTCCTCGTGCTGGCCGGGGACATCGTGGCGGCCAAGAAGCCGGCGCCGGACATCTACGAGCTCGCGCTCGAGCGGCTCGGCATCGAGCCTGAGGAGGCGGTCGTCGTCGAGGACTCGCGCAACGGGCTGCTCGCAGCCCACGCCGCTGGGCTGGCCACCGTCGTCACTGTCAACGGCTACACCCGCGACCAGGACTTCGGCGAGGCCGCCCTCGTGGTCTCGTCACTGGGCGACCCTGGGGCTGAGCCTATCGAGGTGCTGGCCGATCGGGCAGGAGTGGGGGCAGGAGCCTACCTGACGCTGCCGGACCTCCAGGCATGCCGTCCGTGCCAGCCGAAGCAGCGGGCCCGAAACCTCATCCCAGAAGTACATCCGGTCCATGCAGCGAAGGGAGCATCACATGAACTCGATCGAACGTGTCGCAGCGGCGATCGAACTGCGGAACCCTGACCGGGTTCCCGTAGATCTACACAACTTCCTGCCTGCTGCGCAGGCATTTGGACGCCCGTTCACGGAGACGTTCAGGGACGGGGAGTTGCTGGCCCAGGCCATGCTGGACGCGTGGCGCGAGTTCGGCCACGACATGATCCTCCTCGAGAACGGGACCGGCTGCAATGCCGAGGCCTGCGGGGCCGAGGTCAGCTATCGCGATGATGCCTCGCCCGTGGCCGAGAAGCCGCTCATCTCATCGCTCGACCAAGTCGCAGATCTGGTCGTGCCGGACCCTGAGACGACCTTCCCACAGAATGAGATCCTCAAGGCCACGAGCGATCCTGTCCAAGGAAATCGGGGACCAAGCCTGGATCGTGGCGCGAGCGGACCAGGGACCGTTCGACCTTGCCGCCCAGCTCTTCGGGATGGAGGACCTGATGATGGCCATGGCCATGGGCGAGACCGAGGGCGTGAAGACGCTGCTCTCCTACTGCCGTGAGGTCACCACTCGCTACGCCTACGCATTGCTGGACGCAGGCGGTCGCTCGACGTCGATCGGAGAGCCGGTCTCCGGTCCCGGCCTCATCTCGCCGAAGGACTACCAGCGCTTCGCGATGCCGCAGCAGCGCCAGCTCGTGGAGGACGTCACAGCCCACGGTGGCATCGTCGCTAACCACATCTGCGGCGACACGATCCCGATCTTCGACGACTTCATGGCCACAGGTGCCCAGATCCTGGAGATCGACCACGTCACCGACAAGCAGGCGGCCAAGGACCTCGCTCGTGGCCGCACCTGTCTGCTCGGTACGCTCGACACCAACACCATCACCATGGGCACGCCCGCCGAGGTCGAGGACGAAGTGCGTGAAGCGATCGCCATCCTGGCACCCGATAGCGGCTTCATCATCGGTCCGGGCTGCGCGCTCGGGCCGGAGACCCCGGCGGACAACATCCATGCGCTGATTGAGGCTGCGCGCAAGTACGGGACCTATCCAGTCTGACCCGGTCACGGCGAGAGGACTGCTCACTCGGCAAGTCAGTCGGCAGGGCCAGAGCGATGGAACTCACGCCTAGGATGCGAAGACTGCTCCCGTCAATCAACCTCGACCGGCATCAGCTCGGCGGACCCATCCAGGTTCGGACAATCTGCAAGGAGGAGGGACACGATCCATGGCTGACCTGACCGCACTGACCGCGGCCGTCGAAGCGGGCAACCGGGCCGAGGCGGTGAGCCTCACCCAGGCCGCCATCGACGCGGGTACCCCACCCCAGGAGATCCTCGACGCCATGACGACGGCGATGACCGAGGTCGGCCGCAAGTTCGCCTGCAACGAGGGCGTGTACGTGCCCGAGATGCTCATCAGCGCCCACGCCATGAAGGAAGCCAGTGCGCTGCTCGAGCCGCTGCTGGCCGCCTCGGGTATCAAGCCCGAGCACACCGCCGTCATCGGCACGGTGCAGGGCGACCTCCACGACATCGGCAAGAACCTCGTGGGCATGATGCTGAAAGGCGCCAACTTCGAGATCGTGGACCTGGGCACCAACGTCAGCCCCGAGGCCTTCGCCGAGGCGGCGGTGGAGCACGGCGCCACCATCGTCGGCATCAGCGCCCTGCTGACGACCACGATGGTGGGCATGAAGGCCGCCGTGGAGGCCATCCGGGCGGCCGACCCCAAGGCCAAGATCCTCGTCGGCGGGGCGCCCGTGACCGACGAGTTCGCCGCCGAGATCGGCGCCGACGGCTTCGCCAAGGACGCCGCCACCGCGGCCAACGTGGCCCAGGCACTGCTGGCGGCGCGGTAGGGCAGCGAGCAGCACATAGCGCGTGCCCTGGTGGGGCTCCTGAGCAAGTGCCCGATCCGCACGATGCCGCGGGTTCGCCCAGATAGGCACCAACTGGCCAAATCCAGTCAGTCACGCAGTCAGTCACGGAACCCGAAAACGGGGTCGTCCGGAGTGGGACGGAGTCGCCCGTAGAGGGCATTCCACGAGGGAAAGGTGGCTCCGGCGGTAGTGTCTGAGTTCAGGACATAGGTGACACCTGATAGGTCACAGGTGAGTCGGGACATCGGTGACAGTCCGGTGCATGTCGAAGCATCGGGTGGCCGTCCTGAAGGTCCTCACGCATCAGTCGTCCGTCACCGCTGCCGCAGCCGAGGTGGGCCTGAGTCGGGGCTACCTGCAGCGACTCCTGCGCCGCTGCCGCGAGGGCGGACTCGAGGCGCTCGAGCCACGGTCGCGGCGGCCACGTACCAGCCCCGGCCGCATACCCGAGGCGGTCCGCGAGCGCATCGTCGCGTTGCGCACCGAGCTCACCGCCCAGGGCCTCGATGCCGGCCCCGTCACGATCGTTTGGCACCTCGAGCGCGAAGGGCTCCGCGTGCCTTCGGACTCGACGATCCGGCGGGTCCTCCATGCCGCGGGCCTCGTCGTGCCCGAGCCGCGCAAGCGCCCGCGCAGCTCGTGGCACCGCTTCGAGGCCACGATGCCCAACGAGCTGTGGCAGTCGGACGTGACCCACTGGCGGCTCGCCGATGGGAGCGAGGTCGAGATCTGCTCCTGGCTCGACGACCACGCCCGCTACCTGCTCGACTGCACGGCCTTCCGACACGTCGACGGTGACGACGTGGTGGCCTCGTTCTGCGCCGCGGGCGAGGCCCACGGTTGGCCCGCGGCCACGCTCACCGACAACGCCGCGGTCTACACCTCGCGCTTCACGGGCGGGCGCAACGCCTTCGAGTACCTGCTCGCCTACCTCGGTATCCAGCAGAAGAACGGGGCGCCCGGCCATCCCCAGACGCAGGGCAAGATCGAGCGCTTCCACCAGACCTTGAAGCGCTGGCTCGCACAGCGAGCCCGCCGCACGGACCATCCCTGAGCTGCAGGCGCAGCTCGATGCCTTCCGGGCGACCTACGACGAGGAGCGTCCGCACCGGGCCATCGGCCGACGCACCCCGGCCGAGGCCTACCGGGCGAGCCCGAAGGCCCACCCCGCCGGGCGCGGCGCCCCAGGGCATCTGCGCCTGCGCTACGACCTGGTCGACAAGGGCGGCCGCATCACGTTGCGCCGGGCCGGTCGCCTGCACCACCTGGGGATCGGGGCCGCCCATGCCCGCAAGCGCGTCCTGGCCATCGTCGATGAGCGCGCGGTCACGGTCGTCGACCTCGGGACCGGCGAGGTCCTCTCAAGCCATCTGATCGCGCCCGATCGCGACTACTGGCGCAACCAACGACGAGACCCCGGCCGGTGGCCGGGGTCCCAAGCGACTCGATGACGTCTGAGCTGGTTCATCGGTTGTCACCGATGTCCCGACTCATCTGTCACCTATGTCGCGACTCATGACAGTGGCTCCGGCGGTAGGATTCGAACCTACGACCAATCGGTTAACAGCCGACCGCTCTACCACTGAGCTACGCCGGAACGGGTCCTGGTCGCACGTCGGATGGACCCGGACGTGCCGACACAAACACCACGCGACTGGTGGTGCCGGAAGAGGATAGCACCTCCACGCTCGAGCCCCGCTCTGCCGAGGTCCCCGACCTTGCCGCGGGAGTACTTCCGGACCCCTTTCGTGGTGCGTCGCCGCGCCAGTAGCATCGCGAGCGTGGACGACGACATCTTCACGCCCTGGCTGCTGCTCGTCGCGGCCGGCCTCGTCGGCGGCATCGTGCTGTTCGTGCGCGGCTTGGTGGCGTACCGGCGCGACCGCCTCATCTCCTCGGTGGCCACCTCCAGCCTCGACGGCATCGCCGCGGGCGAGGTCCGCGTCACCGGCCTGGTCGAGCCCATCGAGCAGACGCTCATCTCGCCGCTCCAGTCGAAGCCCTGCGTCTGGTACCGGGCACGCGTCGAGACCACCGGTGACAACAGCCGCGTCCTGCTCGACGAGGAGAAGTCGCAGGAGTTCCGCATCCGCAACGAGAGCGGTGAGATCCGCGTGGTCCCCCGCGGCGCACGCTGGGAGATCGGCACGGCCTACGACGAGTCGACCAGCATGTTCGGCGACGAACCCCCGGGGCTGGACCGTCGCCGAGGTGCGGTCTACGCCAGCGTGCTCCAGCGCGACCCCGAGCACATGACCGACATCGAGCGCGAGACCGCGGCCCAGGCCCTGCTGACCGTGCAGCAGCCGGAGCCATCGAGCTGGGATGCCGGCGATCCGAGCGTGGTCGACTTCGGGGCACCCTTGGGCAAGGAGACCGGCCGGCGCTATCGCGAAGCCCGCCTGGAGCCCGGCCAGACCATCACCGTCCTCGGCCAGGCCTGGCCCTGGGGCGAGGTGTGCGAGGTGCTGCTCACCTGGACTCCCAGCAGCAACGTCGAGGCAGATATGGCCGGCGATCTGGCCTATGCCCGGGAGATGGGCATCCTCGCGGCCAGCCCGGAGGAGGCCTGGGGTAACGCCGCCATCCCCGGCTTCGGCATCGGCCAACCGACCGCCGCCCCGGAGCTCGACCCGCGAGCCAACGCCCCCGAGGTGCCCGAGGACGAATCGATCCACCGCGACGCGCTCGAGAAGTACGACATCCCCGACGAGGAGCTGGTCCTCTCGCGGGGGCTCAAGGGCGGCCTGGCCATCTACGCGGGCAACCCGGCCGAGGCCACGCAACACCACGACTTCGACTTCATGCTCGGGGTGATCGGGGCGGTGATGGCAGCACTCTGCGCCTTCGGACTCGGCGCCCTGCTCACCGGTACGCTGTAGCCATGGCCATCCAGCTCGCCCTGACGGTCGGTGTCGTGCTCGCCATCGTGCTCGTCGTGTTCCTCGTGGTCATCACCTACAACACCGTGGTCGCACTCCAGCGTCGCTGCCAGCGGGCGTGGGCCAACATCGACGTGGCCCTCAAGCAGCGCCACGACCAGCTGCCCAACCTCGTCTCCGCAGTGCGGGGCGTCATGGCCTTCGAGGAGCAGGTGCTCGAGGAGGTCACGCGCGCTCGCGCGGCCTACTCGCCCGACGCCTCGATCCACGACCAGGCCGTCGTCTCCGAGCAGACCTCGGAAGCGGTGCGCTCGCTGTTCGCCGTGGTCGAGGACTACCCCGACCTCAAGTCACACGCCAACGTCATGGCTCTGCAGGAGGAGATCGAGCGAGTCGAGACGCTCATCGCCCGCCGCCGGGAGCTCTTCAACAACCAGGTCTATCAGTACAACGTGAGCATCAAGACCGTCCCCGGCACTCTCATCCGGCCCCTGTTCGGATGGCGCGAGGTCGACATGTTCGAGGCTACGGAGGAGGAGCGGGTCAAGCCCGAGACGGTGTTGTACGAGGCGCACTAGCGGCCCCGCCCCCGAGGCCGGTGACCACGCCGCCCCGAGCGCCCTGAAGGGCGCCACTTGCTGAGCACGAGATACCCTCCTCCTCGGCTGCGAGGGCAGGAGCGACCGTAGCCCAACGCAGTCCTCGCGCGGCTGATGTACCGAGGACGTGCCTAGTGACCCACGCTACCCGAGGAATGTGCTCCGGGACTGCCATCTCGCGCAAGAGGCAGGGGTCACGTCCACACTACGCAGCGATGGTCTGGGCCTGCGGCCGTCCCTCGCATCGCGCCACATGTGCGAACGCTGCTGTCGGGCCGTCTGGCTCTTGATGCGCCCGCCTTGGCCCGGGGAGCATGCTGCCCATCAGCCAGGGAGTCGGACGTGACAGAACACCACCGCGTCGTCGTGTCTCACCACGGCGGGCCGGATGTGTTGCAGGTCGTGGAAGAGAAGCTCCCCGAGCCCGGGGCCGGCGAGGTCCGGGTGAGGGTCCTGGCCGCCGGGGTCTCTGCCTTCGATCTCATGTACCGCCGATCGGGTCGGCTCCCAGGTTCGGCGAAGGTGCCGTTCACGCTGGGTGAGGACATCGTCGGCGTCGTGGACGAACTGGGCGATGGGGTGTCGGGACTCGAACCGGCCCAGATGGTCGCCGGCGGGACGTGGGTACTCGGCCTCGGTGGGGGCTATGCCGAGTACGTCTGCCTGCCCGCAGGCGAGTTGGTGCCTGTCCCTGACGGAGTGGATCCTGCCCAAGCCGTCTGCCTGGTGGCGAACTACCTCACCGCGCACCTGCACCTCCACGGTTGCGCCGATGTTCGGTCCGGCGAGCGCGTCCTCATCCACGGTGCGGCTGGAGGCATCGGCACGGCCCTGTTGGAGCTCGGCGGCCTGGCCGGGCTGGAGGTGTACGGCACGGCATCCGCGCGCAACCAGGAGCTCGTGGCCAGTCTCGGGGCCACGCCGATCGACTACCGCGCAGAGGACTTCGTCGAGCGCATCCACAGCCTGACCGGCGATGGAGTGGATGCCGTGATCGACCCCGTCGGCGGCGCTCGCCAGCTGTGGCGCTCATGGCGGACCCTGCGCCGCGGCGGGCGGCTGGTGTGGCTGGGCTCGGCCGCAACGAAGGGGCGGACACCTTGGGCCGGTCTGCTGAGCTTGCCGATGATCGGCCTTCTCAGACTGATCCCGGATGGCAGGCGAGTGCCGCTCTGTCCGGACCTGGGCAAGTTCGCGAAGGCGCACCACGATTGGTACCGCGAGACCCTGGCTGGACTGCTCGACTCGCTGGCCGCGGGCGCGATCAAGCCGGTCGTGGCGGAGCGCATCCCTTTGGCCGAGGCCGCTCGTGCTCACGAACTGCTCGAGCGCGGCGGCCACGCCGGCAAGGTGGTCCTCGTGACCAGCGCCTGGTCGCAGAGGTAGCCACCGACCATCACCAAGCCCCCACCGCCCTCGACGTAGTCGCGGATCGCCAGGAGACGATCCGACATTCACCACCGAGCGCTCGAACGTCTCTGGATGGAGCAGGAGCGTATTGGCACCGATGTCGCTGAGGACGACCACGTCCCAGGCTTGCAGCGCCTCGGGCGTGCCGGGGAACTCGGCCGAGCGGAGGGCCCCACGCCATTGCGCGTTCGTGTGCGGGTTGCGGCCCCGCTTCAGGTCCGCTTCAGGTCCGCTTCAGGTCCGCTTCAGGTCCGCTTCGAGCGGATGTAGGCGGCTGCCTCGTCCGGGTACCAGTAGAGCGCATGGCCGACCACCTCGATGCTGTCAGCGTCGGACCCGCGCACCGCGGCCAGGTGCGCGGCGATCTGCCGGAAGAGCGGGATCGAGGCTGCCCCGTAGGAGAAGCGGATGTCGGTCGGCGTCGACGACAAGCGTCGCTCGTCGAGGACCTCACGGGTGAGGATCGGGATGTCGTCACGCACGAAGGCCTCGGCGTTCGATCGCTCGCGCCCCGCGTACCACTCCTTCCCCGGGGGTGGGGCAAGGAAGCCGTGATCATCGGTCAACCCCGGTCCCGCGACCGCACGCAGGAAGGCGTCGTAGGCCCCCGGCCAATCACCAGGGTGCTCGGTCAGGTACCGGGCGACCGCGTCGGCCGCGGGTCGGGCGAAACTCGCACCACCGGGGACGTTCCCGAAGTAGCCGGGCTCGAACACGAGGGCCAGTCGGATCCGGGACGGGTAGCGCAGCGCCAACTCCACCGCCACGATCCCGGCCGAGCTGCCACCGAAGACCACCGCATCATCGATCCCGAGTGCGTCGAGCAGCGCGGCGGCATCATCGGCATGCTGCATGGACCCTCGGCCGGGCCAGTCGTCCCTCCCGCTGCGCAGGGTGCCCCTGCGGTCATAGGTGACGACGAGGTGGCCCGGCAGTCGTTCGGCGACCGGCCGCCACCCTTCCGCGTCCTCGGCACCACCGGGGATGATGAGGATGGCCGGGCCGTCGCCTCGGACCTCGGCGTAGATCTCGGTCCCACCCATCCGGACCCGCTCGACGCGAGGGCGTGGGGCGTCGGGCACTGCCTCAGGATTCGTCCGCCAGTCATCGGTCCTCATCGGTGAAGTCTACGAACGTCAGCCTGGCGGGGCAGGCAGGGGCTCGACCAGGCGCGGACTGCCGCTGGACGATGGTTCGTCCAGTCGGCCCATCCACCCACCAATCACAGCGTCGTGCTGGTCCCAGCTTGGGCGGGTCGCGGGCTCGAGGCCCGATTCGATCTGTTGACAGATGAGGATCGCACGAGACCGCCGACGTGACGCGAGCGATCGAGTGTGCGCAAGGTCGTTCAGCCTCCCCGGGCGAGCATCGCCTTCTGCGGATCGAGTCGGTCGCCGAGGGAGTCTGCGAGACCACGGAGCTGGTCGAGGTCGGAGCCGACCGGAACGAAGATGAGCTCGTCCGCCCCGGCCGCCTCGAACGCGTCTGTTGAGGCCCGCAACTCGGCGGCGTCGGCGGGGATGCCCTGGGCCATCCCTGGTCCCCAGTCGCCGTAGTAGTCCGACAGGTAGGTCGTGGCCCTCTCGCGGCCGCCCTCACCGAGCACGAAGTACGTGAGCGCCCAGAGCTTGGGTGCACCCTCGCGACCCGCGGCCATCCAGGCGGCGCGCGCCTGCTCGAAGAGGTCCTTGGCCTGAACCGGGCTCCCTCCACCGGCAGTGAAGCCGACGCCGTGAGCGGCGACGCGCCTGAAGGCAGCGGCAGCGGTGCCGCCGAAGGCCATCGGCACCGAGCGGCCGTCGGTCGGCGTCGGCGTCAGACCCTTCGTGGCACCCTCGACGAGCTCGCCGCGCCAGGCGCGCAGCATGTACTCGATCGCCTCGTCGAAGCGCTTGCCGCGCTCGCCATAGGCCTTGCCGGCGATCGTGAAGTCCTCCTCCCGCCAGCCGACGGCGAGACCCATCGTGAAGCGGCCCTCCGAGATCTGGTCAAGGCCTGCTGCGAGCTTGGCCAGCAACGCCTTGTCGTAGACGGGGCCGATGGCCGTGTTCGTGAAGAGCTCGATGCGCTCGGTGACGGCCGCGGCCGCAGTGAGTGCCTGGAATTCCTCGTAGGTCGGGAAGACGAGGCGGCCGATCGTCGCGAGTGTCGAGAAGCCGAGTCCCTCCGCCTCCCTCGCCCATTCGACGAGACGGCGACCTGGGGTGTCTGGGATCGTGTTGGGCAGGCCGACTCCGATGCGCACGTCAGGGTCCCTTTCGTCGCAGATGTGGTTCATGGCGATGACATCAGACCGCAGGGGCCGACGCGGATTGGTTGCGTCCGCAAGGATAGTCGACCGCAGCTTTGCCTGCCAATCAAGACCATCCCCGCACTCTCATCTGGCCCCTGATCCGATGGCGCGAGGTCGACATGTTCGAGGCTACGGACGAGGAGCGGGTCAAGCCCGAGACGGCCCTCGCCTGACCGGGCTCAGGAGCGGCGCGGTGCTGAGCCGTTCGGCACTTGACCGCTTCGACCCGGAGCCCAAGGATGGTCCCCGCGAGGCGGCGGTGCGCATGCTCTCGATGGTCGCTTCTGCGGGAAAGGCCACGGGATCGATGGCCACCCGGCAGGCGGCATGGTGGGGGCGGCCGCGGACCTCCGAGTTCGGAGGACTCTCAGATGGGCTCCAGGCGATCCCTCGGATCCTTGCTTGCGTGTGCGACGGCTGTTTCGATGTTGGCTGTGCTCATCAGCGCGGGCCCAGTCTCTGCCGCTGCACCGGGGAATGACGACCGCGCATCAGCGACGGTCGTCGGAGGGCTGCCCTTCCGCGACAGGCCCGATACCTCCGAGGCCACACGCCAGGCGTCGGACCCCGACTGCTTCGCGGAGGGGAACAACCACTCGGTGTGGTACTCGTTCACGCCGAAGAGGAGCGGCTACTACCTCGCCCGCACGGCCAAGCCCGAGTACTGGGCCACGCTCACCCTCTCCGAGGTGAAGGCTGGCGGTGGCCTCCGCATCCTCGACTGCCAGGACTACGGCTGGAACGATCTGACCTGGAAGGCACGGGCAGGGACCACGTACCTGTTCATGGTGGGAGCCGCGTACGGCGAACCTGGCGGCAGAGTGGTGTTCCGGGTCATGCGGACCCCGCCGCCGCCGACCGTCAGTGTGGTGCTCACGAAGCGTCCGCGACTGACCGACACGGGGTGGGTCAGGTTGCAGGGCGAGGTCCGGTGCACCGGCGTCGAGTACGCGGAGCTCTCCGCCAAGGCACGCCAGTATTGGGGGCGGTTCATCATCCGAGCCCACGGGTCGAAGACTGTCTCGTGCGGGTCAACGTGGCGTATGTCGCTGCGCGGCGACCTCCTCAAGTTCGGCCCCGGCAGGGTCAAGGTCACGGTCAAGGCGGGCGCCTGCAACATCGTGGGCTGCGACTCCGACAGGATCGTCCGCCGCGTCCCGCTCAGGTAGGCAGCACGACTTCATGGTCAGTCGCGGAGTGAGAGCGCCCGCACGCAACGGATCTGCACGGAGTCGTGAGGCCGCGAAGCCTCGCCAAGCGCACCGGCACATGGGCAACTTCCACGGAGCCTAAGTCCAGATCCCGTCGAGCCGGTCGAGCCCGTTCCCTACGCCAGCGACCATCAGGACCGCGCGAGGATGGCCGGCGTCATGCGGGCTCTGGAAACAAGAATAGAGACCGGCCGTCTCCGGCCGGTCTCTATGTAGCGGATGTGAAGTGGCTAGGTGATGATGTCGAGGGCAGTGCGGAAGAACACCAGACTGAAGTTGCTGGGATCGCTCCCTACGGCCACGTAGTGGTTGATCTTGCCAGCCTTGGTGGCCCGGTACACAGGGCCGATGATCGGCTTGATGGTGCCGGGTGCAGCGATCCAGGTGGACCACTGCGTGGGCGGAGCGAAGAGACCCACTGCGGTGCCCCTGCGCAGGCCCTCGACCGTGGGCGTGGGCGAGCTGGGAGCCACGACGACGGTGGCGGCGTAGACATCGACCTTGCCAGCGCGTGCAGCATGGGTTGCGATGATGGCCGAGGTCGTCCCGATGGACGTGCTGACCGGGCTGACGCCGAGCGAAGCTGCGTGGTCGAAGATGCGGAGGCCGGGCTTACCGTTCTTGAAGCCGGCCACGACCGTCAGATTCTCGGTCCCGGTCAGAGCGGTCTTGAGCTTGAGCAGGGTCTCACCCTTGCAGGGCTTGGCGCCAACAGCTTGCTTCACCGTGACCTTGTACTTGCCGGCGGGGAGCGCATTGTCCAGAACGATCTTCTGGGCGTACTTGAAGTCCTTCTGGAGGACGCCGCCGTTGACGCAGACGTCGACCTTCACCCCTGGGATGCCATGGACGATAGCGAGCGTTGCCGCCGGAGCGGCTGCAGCCGGCGCGCCCATGGCGCCGATGACCAGGGCCATGGCGGCCGACGCCATCATCAGGTTTCGCAAACGCTTCATCTTGTTGTATGTCCTCTTTGCGACGAGTAGGTCTCGTCTGTCGTAGCCACAGGTTAACTGTTTGTCCAAAGTATGTCAAAACTATGTCTAATATCGGGAGGATCGGAGCGTGGGCTCGACCTCACCCTCGACGGTCTGGAACGCCGCCTTGCCGCTTCGACCGACCGAGCGATCAACCTGTGAGGCAGACGAACACGCGCCGGGTCGGCCCCGTGGGGCCAGCCCGGCGCGTGTTGCTGAACCGGCGCGTGCGGCTGAACCGGCGCGTGTTGCTGAACCGGTTCGGACAGCAACGACTAGAAATCTGGCCAGCGATAGAACTTGAGCCTCATGTTCTTCCGCGTGTCGCCCATGAAGACGAGCTGGTAGCCCCAGCCTGCGTCGAGGTTCCTGGCCGTGGACTCCGAGGACCACTTCCGCGACACCGCGGTCGGGAAGACCGAAGCCACCGTGTAGCGCTCCTTGACGACGATGTCCTTGCTGACGTTGCCCTTGCGCAGGGTGTCGACCGTCGGGCCGAGCTTGATCGCGGCCGGTGCCGGGACCGCCTGCCAGAGCCAGACATCGATGGCATTGGCCTTGGCCGCGTGCACGACCTTCACTGCCGCCTCATCGGCTGCGAGCGCCACGGGCTTGTTCTGGTAGATCCGCATCTTGACGACCGACTTGGGCATGCTGTACACGATGGTGTACGTGGCTCCCTCCGCGAAGTCGAACGAGAACGTAGCCAGGCGCTTGCCCGTGCACTTGCCGGGAGCCGCCTTCTTGATCTTCCAGGTGGTGGGGCCCGGGACGATCGTATCCCGGCGCGCGGACTTGCCGTAGCGGAAGTTGCTCAGATACTCCTTGCCGCCCGCGCAGATGTCGATCGCGGTGCCGGGGATGGCGTTGATCTCGAGCGCCCTTGCCGGCTCGGGAGCCGCGGATGCCGGTACCGCCAGGATGCCCAGGGCCAGGGTCGCGCCCACGGCCGCAAGCACCAGCTTTCGAAGCATTGGTATCCCCCTTCTGCGATCACTCGCGGCCCCGTTCGGGGTCGTATGCCGTGGATGGTGCGCTCGTGATCCCCCCATTGCAAGTGACCTCCGGCCTGGCGACAGAGGGGACTACGCGGCGGAGAAGCATCGGTGAAGGCCCACGGAAGTGAGCATGAAGACGGAGCCGCCATCCTCGGGCCATGGCAGCCCACGAGAAGCGAACCGACCGGGCAGAACGCAAGGCGCAGCGCGCGCTCACGGACCTGGGCCGGGAGCTTCGACTCGCCCGGCTCAACCACGACCTCAGCCAGACGACGGCGGGCGACGCTGCCCGCCTCTCGCACGCTACCTGGAGTCGCATCGAGCGCGGCGCCGCCATGGGACTGGGCGTGGTCGACCTCGCCCGTGCGCTTTCCGTGGTCGGGCTCGATCTGCACATCCGGGCATTTCCGGATGGGGCCGTCGTTCGGGATGCTGCGCACGTCCGGCTGCTCGAGAAGTTGCGCCGATGCTTGGGCCCAGGTGCCGGCTGGGCGACCGAGGTTCCGCTACCCGTGCCAGGTGACCGACGTTCCTGGGATGCCGTCGTGAAGATGGCACCGATCCGCGTCGGCATCGAGGCGGAGACGCGGGCGCGTGACAGCCAGGAGTTGCAGCGACGGGTGAACGGGAAGCGCCGGGACGGCGGAGTCGACCGCGTGGTCCTCTTGCTCGCGGATACCCGGCACAACCGGGCGTTCCTGCGTGCCGCCGGCGAGGGCTTCCGGTCCGACTACCCGGTGGACGGCCACGAGGCGCTACGGCGCCTGGCCGTGCCGCGCGACCCTGGCGGCGACTCGATCATCCTGCTCTGAAGTCCCGAGCGCTGCTCGCCACGCGAGCGATCGCGACGTGTCCGCAGCTCCATCAGCGGTTCGTGCTCCTCACGTGAGCAGCGGTGTCAGCACCGATCACCTGGAGAGCAGGACCGGCAAGTCCCGGAGCCGTGGAGTCGAGATCGCTCGCGGGGTGAGCACGGACCGGTGGCGGGAAGGAGCGGCAAGACCGGCGGGAGGGAACGGCGGATCCAGAACGGATCAGGCAGCGAAGCGGCCGCGCCACTGCTGCCGAATACGCCCCGGCCCGGGGCTACTCCAGGTAGTGCCAAAGCGTGTTCGCGGGTGTCCATCTACCTACGGATCATGCTCAAGCCGGGCCGGACGGGTGTCGGTATAGGGTGCCAGCTAGCCGACAGCGGGTTGAGGCCACGACCGCATCGCGCGGTTGGCAATGAAGGTCTTGTTTCGAGCTCGAACAAGCGCTAGCGTTGCTCCCAGAGGGAGAACCCCTTGTCATCGGAGGAAGGAGAGTCGCATATGCAACGACTTCGGAGTCTGGCCATCGGGTTGGCGGCCACGGCCTTGCTGATCGGCGCCATGGGTGCGCCCGCGACAGCCGCCACGGGAGCAACGGTCGCGGTGGTCCATGGCATCCCTGGCGTGAAGGTCGATGTCTGCGTCAACGGCGCGGTGCTAGTGAAGGACTTCAAGTACGCTCAGAAGGTCGTCCTCGACAACGCGCTCCCCGCGGGCAAGTACAAGTTCGTGGTCAAGCTCGCGAAGAACGCGAAGACCTGCCAGGGCGCGACCGTGATCAAGCAGAAGGTGACCCTGACCGGTGCGGAGAACCTCACCGTCGTGGCAGCCTACGTGAAGGGTGAGCCCGGCTTCCGCATCTTCGACCATCTCGATGCACTGGCCGCCAGCCCCGTCAGCACATCGGTTGATATCTCGGGCATCATCATGGCCCACGCCTCGCGGGCCGGCAAGGTCGATGCCTTCGCCTCCCTCATCATCCCCGAAGCGTTTCCTGCCTCCAAGGCCACCTTCCCCGGCCTGAAGCGGGGCAAATCGGACGGGCTGGTCATCGGAGGACCCACGTACGACTGGGTCACGTGGTTCTCAGAGCCCGGCAAGACCAAGCCGTTCATCGGCCCCAAGTACAAGAACACGAGGTCTGGCCAGCTCAACCACTATGTGCTGGTCGGCGACGCGGCCAGCAACTACACGATCGTCTTCTTCCGCACGGTCTTCGACCTCGACTAGCGCCGACACGCTCGCACCAGGAAGGCCGGCCGGCAACGGCCGGTCTTCTCGTATCTGCGCGATCTGCGCGGTCCGTGGTCTCGTCGGAGGCTGGGACCGGCTAGCGGCCCCATCACCCTTGCGGGCTCTGGGCTTGGTGGTAGCCTCCGTCATGGTCGCTGGCCTCCTGGCTAGGCTTGCGTCCTTGGACGGCCCCGGTGTCTGCCGGTGGCCATCCGTCTATGAAGGGATACTCCGAGATAGAGTGCCAGATAAGGTGTCCGTGCTGAGTGATAGGCGCTACTCGAGGTAGTCCTTGAGCTTGCGGCTGCGCGACGGGTGGCGCAGCTTGCGCAGCGCCTTGGCCTCGATCTGGCGGATGCGCTCGCGCGTGACGTTGAACTCCTTGCCCACCTCCTCGAGGGTGCGGGAACGGCCGTCTTCGAGCCCGAAGCGCAACTGAAGCACGCGCCGCTCGCGTCCGGAGAGTGAGTCGAGCACCGCCTCCACCTGCTCCTTGAGCAACTGGTGCGAAGCGGCATCGGCCGGGGCCAGCGCCGCACGGTCCTCGATGAAGTCGCCCAGGTGCGAGTCCTCTTCCTCACCGATGGGCGTCTCGAGCGAGACCGGCTCCTGCGACACCTTGATGATCTCGCGGACCTTGTCAGGCGTGACGAGGACGACGTTGTCGATCTCCTTGTCCTTCTTCTTGGGCAGCTTCACATCGTACGAGTGGCCCGAGCCGATGATGCCGTAGTCGTCGCTGACCTTGGCCTTCACCAGCCGGTCGTCGAGCACGTGGACCGTGATCGTGGCCTGCTTGCTGGTGTTGACCTCGATATGCGCGAAGTTGGCGGCACCGCCGAGCCGCTTGAGGATCTCGGTGGCGAACTCCGGCCCTACCGTCATGGCGAAGGCGATCTCCTCCACGGTCGGCTCACGGCCGAGCTCCTGGAGCAGGCCGCGCGAGACGCGGATGAGGCGGTTGATGGTCTCGACCATGTGCACCGGGATGCGGATGGTCCGCGCCTGGTCAGCGATGGCGCGGGTGATGGCCTGGCGGATCCACCACGTCGCATAGGTCGAGAACTTGAAGCCCTTCTCGTAGTCGAACTTCTCGACCGCGCGGATGAGGCCGATGTTGCCCTCCTGGATGAGGTCCAGGAACGACATGCCGCGGCCGATGTACTTCTTGGCGATCGAGACCACGAGGCGGAGGTTGGCCGAGGTCAGCGACTCGCGGCCCTCGCGCCCGTAGCGCACCACGATGCCCCGGCGATTGCGCGGCTTGAGGTGCTCCTGGGTCATCTCCGGGTCCCAGCCCCAGGCGTCCATGACCTCGGCTTCCTTGCCGGCCAGGACGTAGCGGCGCAACGACTCGTGGGCCAGGTGCTGTGACCAGTCGTAGAGCGCGCGCAGGCCCTTGTTGTCGCGGCAGTCCTGGTTGCCGTTGTGCACCGACATGTAGCTGAAGTCGACCAGGCTCAGGAACTTCTCGGTGTCGGGCGCTTCGTTGTACTCGGCCAGGACCTTCTTGGCGTCCTTCAGGAGCGCCTTGACCTCATCCTCGCTGGCCGCACGCTGGGCGCCGGTGAGCTTGAGGTCTGGTGCGGCGACGAGCAGGCCGTCCTTCTCGGCCGACGCGAAGGCACCCGAGACGATGCGCGCGGAATCGGCCGCGAAATAGTCGAGCCGGTGCTCGGGCCGCTTCTGGCGGGAGGCGTGCTCGGTGTCGTTCTTGGTCCACTCCCACAGCGAGAGCGTGGCCCTCCATGGTTCCTCGACGATCTGCTCGCCCAGCTCGATGGCCTTGGCGAAGACGACCTCCTCCTCGGCGTTGAGGAGCGGGACCTTGCCGATCTCCTTGAGGTACATGCGGACGGGGTCGTCGATGCCGACCATGTCCTGGGCCATGGCTTCGAGCTCGGCCTGGGTCGAGGGCTTGTCGTCCTCGTCCTCATCGATCTTGGCCGGGGGCTCCTGCCAGGGCTGCTTCTGCGATTCTTCGACCGTGACCTGCACGCCCAGCTCCGCGGCCGCGCCGAAGTTGCGCGGTGCGCCGATCACGTCTTCCTGTTCGGGCTGGACGACGTCGCCGTCGATATCCCGCTTGCCGCGCTCGAGGACCGAGGCCACGAGCAGCTTGTCGGTGGCGTCAGTTGCCATGTGCTACCTCCACTTGATCCGTTTCCTTCGGATGGATACGTCGTTTGGCGAGCAGGGACGTGTCGTCCACCGCCCGGTCGAGCTCGAGACGCCTGCGCTGGAGGTCGAGGACCTCACGCTGCAGGCGCTGCAGCTCGGGTTCATCGTGGGCCGCCTCTGCATCTGCGAGGCGAGCACGGGTGTACTCGATGCGCTCCGAGAGTCGCGCCCGCTCGAGGGTCAGCAGGCTCTGATCGATGGCCTGCTGGATGTGGGCGTCGTCGACGGGAAGCGGGTCGGTGCGGGCCATGAGGGTCTGGGCCACGGCCTTCAAGGTGGCATCGAGCTCGGCCACGAAGGCCGCCCGGTCGAAGTGGTCAGAACCCGCCTGCCTGAGTGCCTGGCCTAGCGCCTTCCACAGCTCACGGGCGGGCGTGGTCACGAAGGGATCGCCATCGAGCCTGGCGGTGGTGGCATGGAAGCGACTCGGATAGCGCAGCATCAGCCGCAGCAGGGTCGCCTCCGCCGGCTCGATGGCCCGCTCGACGGCCCGGGGATCGAGCGCGTCCGGCTGGGTCATGACCGCCTCGAGATTGATGCGGCTGCCCACCTGGGCGCTATCACGAGCGCCTCCGGGTGGGCCCGGGTCGCGGCGGCGCAGGGCCTCCAGCAGGGTGCGCTCCTCCACGCCCGACCGGCGCGCCAGCAGCTGCAGATAGCCATCACGACGCACCGGGTCGCCGATCGTCCGCAGGGTGGGCAGCACCGCGGCCACCAGCTTCTCGCGACCGGACACGGTCGACTGGTCGAAGCGCGCGGCCGCCCGGTCGATGAGGAACTCCATGATCGGCTGCGGGTTCTCGGTGGCGGCGCGCCAGGTGTCGGGATCGTCGCGGATGATCTCGTCGGGGTCACGGTCGTCGGGCAGGCGCACGACGTCGACATCAGTGAGACGACCACGGTAGGGTGAGCGCTCGATCTCGCCCACCAGCGCGGTCAGCTCGGTGGCGCCGAAGGCGGCGGCCCCCTGCCCTGCCGCATCGACGTCGTAGGCCAGTGCGATGCGCGGGGCGTAGCGGGTGAGCAGCTCCACCTGGCCGGCCGTCAGCGCGGTGCCCATGGAGCAGACGACGTTCTCGAAGCCGGCCTGGTGGGCCATGAGCGCGTCGGTATTGCCCTCGACCAGCACGGCCACGCCCGACTTGCGGATGGCCGTCTTGGCCTTGTCGATGAGGTACAGCGTGCGACCCTTGTCGAACAACGGGGTCTGGGGCGTGTTCAGGTACTTGGGCCCGGTGTCTTCGCCCTGCGGCCCGAGGATGCGGCCGGTCATGCCGGTGGCACCGCCGGAGGCGTCGCGGATGGGGAAGATGACGCGCGCCCGGAAGCGGTCGTACACGCCGCGACCCGAGCGGCGGCGGCTGACGAGCCCGGCGGCTTCGAGGTCCGCCTGGGCGATCTGGCGCTTGCCGCTGAGGGCCTTGGTCATGGCATCCCAGGCATCGGGCGCCCAGCCGAGGTTGAAGCGCTCGATGGTCTCATCGTCGAACCCACGATCGTGCAGGTAGGCGAGTGCGGCCGCTCCGCTTGCGTGACTGGTCAGCACCTGGTGGTAGAAGGAGATGGCAGCATCGAGTGCCTCACGCAGGCGCTTGCGCTGAGCATCCTCGCGCGAGGTGCGTTCGCTGAGCTCGACGCCGGCGCGGCCCGCCAGGGACCGCAGCGCGGTGGGGAAGTCCACGCCGTCACGCTCCATGACGAAGTTGAAGATGTCCCCGCCCCGGCCGCAGCCGAAGCAGTGCCAGCGCTCACGCGTGGGCGTGACCGTGAACGAGGGGGTCTTCTCGCCATGGAAGGGGCAGAGGCCCTTGAACGTGGTCCCGGCCTTCTTGAGCTGGACGGTCTCGCCGATGAGCTCGACGATGTCCAGCTTCTCCTTGATGGTGGCGGCAGCGCCGATGGACAATCCGGATGTGCCTCTTCTTCCCCGGTGCCCGCTGCGCCATTGACCCTTGGCCGATCCTGGTCAGCGGATCGCCCTGCCCGGGTCACGTCCGCCGGCGCAGGTCCTGACGGGCACACGTCTGGCCTTGTCAAGTCTTGACAAGGCGCTGGAACTACATTCTAGGGTCTTGACAAGGGGTTGACAAGGGGGTCCTGAGCACGGTTTCGGCAAGTCAAGTGGCCGCAAGGGGGTTGACAAAGGGGTTGACAGGACCGCGCCGTCCCTCCGAGCAGGGCCCCTCCACCCGGTCGGGCAGCAGACCGATGCCAGGCTGCCGACCGACGCCCGGTGGACGTGGCCGCGATGGCACGCCCGACCCCCGACACGTACCATCGACGTCCACCCGCCGCTGGAGACCACCTGTGCGCCTAGCCCCGTCCCTGCACCGTCTTGGCCAAGATGAGGTCGCCTGCTACCTCGTCGAAGAAGCCGGCGAGGTCACCGTCGTCGATGCTGGCGTACCGGCCTACTACGGCGACCTGCTCGACGAGCTGGCTGCGATGGGCCGCACTATCGACGATGTCCGGGCCGTGGTCCTCACACACGGGCACTCCGACCATATCGGCTTCGCTGAGCGTGTCCGCGACGAGCACGGCATCGCGGTCAGCGTGCACGAGCTCGATGCAGCCCTGGCGCGCGGCGAAGTCCCCAACCCCAGCGCCGGCCTGGGCCAGCGCAAGCTGGGTTCGCTGCTGGGTTTCCTGGCCTGGGGTGCGCGACACGGCGCACTCCGGACCAAGACGCTGACCGAGGTGAGCACGTTCGGCTCGGGCGCGACGCTCGACGTGCCGGGCGCACTCCAGGTCATCCACACACCCGGGCACACCCAGGGCAACACCGCCTTGCACGCACCCAGCCTCGACGCCCTGTTCGTGGGCGACACGCTCTCCACGCTGGCGGTGCCCACCGGCCGCCGAGGTCCACAGATCTCGCCCTTCAGCGCCGACCCCGACGAGGCCCTGGCCTCGCTTGCTCGCATCGAGTCGGTCGAGGCGCGCTGGCTGCTGCCCGGACACGGGGCACCCTGGGCCGACGGCGTGGCCAAAGCGGTCGCCGCCGCCCGGGACGTGGGCGTGGCGCACCTGGCCCGGCCGTGATCGCTCGCGCACCGGTGGGCATCCTGTGCGCGCTGCCCCAGGAGCAGGAACTGCTGGTGGCAGCACTGGGCGACCCGTCTCCCCTGCCGGGCGCGGGCCTCGAGGCGCGACGCGGGCGACTCGACGGGCGGGAGGTCGTGGTCGCGGCATCAGGCGTGGGCAAGGTCAAGGCCGCCACTACCGCCACGCTGCTGGTCGAGCGTCTGGGATGCGGGGCGCTGGTGTTGAGTGGCGTGGCCGGCGGCCTGGGCGACCTTGCGATCGGTGACATCGTCATCGCCGAGCGCGTCATCGACATCGACTACGGCCGGCTGACCGACGAGGGACGCATCGTCTACCAGCCGGGCACGCTGCCGATCCCGGAGGAGAAGCCCGATCCGGGCTACCACATGCCGGCCGACCGCCTGGTGCGGATCCGGCGCCGGCTGGCCGAGACCGGGCTCCAGGCCACGCTGGGCACCATCGTCACCGGTGACGCCTTCCTGGCCTCGGCACGCGTGCGCGAGGGCCTGGCCGACGAATGGGACGCGCTGGCCATCGAGATGGAAGGATCGGCCCTCTGTGGCGTGGCCGAGCGGTTCGACGTGCCCTGGCTCGTCGTGCGTGCCCTGTCGGACCGTGCGGGCGAGGACTCGCTCACCGACTTCGGGGCGTTCGTGGCCTCGGCCGCGGCCAGCTCCGCGCGCCTGGTGCGGGAGCTGCTGCCCGTCCTCGACTGACCTGCGGTCAAGTCCCAGGATGTGACGCACTAGCACAGCACCATGCCAGATGTCGCCCGTGGAGCCGTAAGGCACATGGACCGGCCGACCTCCTAGGCGACCATGCATATCCAAGCGTCCGATATGCATGAGGACCCACTTCATGCAAGACCGTCGCATCGACATGCATCCAAGGGGTGTCCGACCGTCGCAGACGCCGGCTAACGGCGCCCGGGCCGACATCTGGCATGAAGGATGCTTCAGCAACGTCTCACCGAGGCAAGCATCCCATCATGGCCGCGGCCAGCTCCGCACGCCTGGTGCGGGAGCTGCTGCCCGCCCTGCCTACGACCGCCCTGCCCTTAGTGGGTCAGGATCTGCGAGAGGAAGAGCTTGGTGCGGTCGTGCTGCGGGTTCTCGAAGATCTGCTCGGGCGGCCCCTCCTCCACGATGTTGCCCTCGTCGAAGAAGACCATGCGGTCGGCCGCGGCCTTGGCGAAACCCATCTCGTGCGTGACCACGAGCATGGTCATGCCCGACTCGGCCAGCTCGCGCATGACATCGAGGACCTCGCTGATCATCTCCGGGTCGAGTGCGGAGGTGGGCTCGTCGAAGAGCATGATCTTGGGATCCATCGCCAGTGCGCGCGCGATGGCCACACGCTGCTGCTGGCCGCCCGAGAGCTGCGCGGGGTACTTCAGCGCCTGCTCGGGGATGCCCACGCGGTTGAGCAGCTGCATCGCTCGCTCTTCCGCCAGTTCGCGGCGGATCTTGCGAACGCGGATGGGCCCCAGCGTGATGTTCTGGAGGCACGGTCAGGTGCGGGAAGAGGTTGAACGACTGGAAGACCATGCCGATCTCGGATGCGGATGGCAGCGATGTTACGGATGTCGTTGGAGAGCTCGATGCCGTCGACGATGATGTCGCCGCGCTGGTGCTCCTCGAGCCGGTTGATGGTGCGGATGAAGGTCGACTTGCCCGAGCCCGACGGTCCCGCGATGACCAGCACCTCGCCGTGGCTTGACGGTCAGATCTGATGCCGTGTGAGCACGTGCAGCTCGCCGAACCACTTGTGCACGTCTCGACAGACGATGATCTCCTCGTTACCGGCCTCGGCCACGGGCGCAGTATCAGTCATCGTTCACCTATCCCAAGTTCCTTCTCAAGACGATAGCTTGCCTGCGAGAGTGTGTAGCTGAGGACGAAGAACACGGCGGCCACGAAGACAGTAGACCTCGAACGAGCGCGCCCAGCCACTCCGGCTGCGCCAGCACCTGCCGCCCGACGCCCAGGATCTCGAGCAGGCCGATGATGACGACCAGCGTGGTGTCCTTCATCAGGCTGATGAACTGACCCACGTTGGCCGGGATCGTGATGCGCAGCGCCTGCGGCAGCACGATGTATATGTTGATCTGCCAGCCACGCAGGCCGATGGCCTGAGGCCGCCTCGATCCTGACCCGCGGGAATGGCCTGCAGGCCACCGCGCACGTTCTCGGCCACGTAGGCCGCGGTGAAGACGGTGAGTGCCGCCATGGCGCGGAGGACGTTGTCGATGCGGATGTTCTCGGGCAGGAACAATGGGCACCAGGAGCGGTGGCCATGAAGAGGATGGTGATCAGCGGAACCGCCCGGACGACTTCGATGAAGGCTGTGCTCAGAGCGCCTGACCACCGGCAGCGAGCTGCGACGACCGACCGCCAGGGCCACGCCGATCGGGAATGAGAGCAGGATGCCCACGACCGAGAGCGTGATCGTCAGCAGCAGTCCGCCCCAGACGCGCGGCGAGACGGTCGGCAGCGGTCGTGCCTCACCGAAGCCATAGAGCAGCACGACGCACCAGGACGGTCGAGGCCAACCAGCCCATCGACGAGCCACCGTCGCGGGACGGGCCAGCGTTCGGCCACGAACATCAGACCGACAGACGAGGACCGCGTTGGCGACGAGCGCCAGGGCGCCCACCATCGCCCAAGGCCAGAGATAACGGCCAGACAGGGCGATGGTCAGCTGGCCGGCAGCTCAGCATGATGGCCAGGATGCGGATCGGACCGAGCCCTCGATGTGCCGGCCGAGAGGCCCGACGAGCACCGATAGCACGACCATCGTCGACCCAGACACGCCAGATCTCGTCCGGGGGTACAGGCCCACCAGGAAGAGCCGCATGTTCGTGCGTGATGACGCCCCAGCGAGCGTCGTAGACGGCCCAGCGTCAGCGCGAGCCAGATGGACCAGCACCAGGATGGTGCCGATAACGATGGTGACGACGGCCGCTGGACTTGCTGTTGAAGAGGTTGTGCTTCAGCCAGCCGAGGACACCGACCTCGGTGCTGGGCGGCTGGATCTCCTGCGCTGCTGTGCTCGGGGTCGTCATCCGGTGCTATCGCTGCTGGATCTGAACGGTTCGGTTGTAGATGTTCATGAGAACCGAGGTCACGAGGCTGATGACCAGGTAGACGGCCATGACGATGACGATGACGGCGACAGGCTGGCCGGTCTGCTCGGAGATCGTGCGGCTGACGTTGAAGAGGTCGGCGTAGCCGATGGCCAAGCGCCAGGCTGGAGTTCTTGATGAGGCTCAGGTACTGGCTCGTGAGCGGCGGGATGATGATGCGCAGCGCCTGCGGCAGGACCACCAGGCGGAGGGTCTGGCCCTCCTTGAGCCCGATCGCTCGCGCGGCTTCGAGCTGGCCCTTGCTCACGGCCTCGATGCCACCGCGGATGATCTCGGCGATGAAGGCGGCGGTGATAGAGCGCCAGCCCAAGCGTCAGGGCCGCGAACTCGGGCGTGAAGTTCAGGCCGCCACTGAGGTTGAACGCGCCCAGCTCCGGCACTCTCGAAGGTGACCGGTCCCACCTGAGTCAGGAACCAGGCCACGACGGGCAGCACCGAAGAGCGCCAGCCAGCGAGCCAGCGCAGGCCGTGCGATAGGACGGCCCGCTTCATCACGGCGGCCGGCGATGAACCAGTCAGCCCGAGCGATGACGATGGCGACCACGACGACAGCGAGCCAGATGGCGCCGTCTCGGCCAGCTCCGGACGGGCGTGTAGACGCCGCGCTGGCTCAGGTAGATGCCACCGGGCAGCGTGATGGAGTCGCGCACGCCGGGCATCTGCAGGAAGACGACGAAGTAGATGACGAAGCAGCTGGACCAGCAGCGGCGTGTTGCGGAAGAGCTCGACGTAGCCCAGGGCCAGTCTTGCTGACCAGCCAGTTCCTCGAGAGGCGAGCGACGCCGACGATGAGGCCGAGGACCGTGGCCAGGAAGATGCCCACGATGCTGACCCAGAGCGTGTTCAGCAGGCCGACCAGCAGCGCCTCGCGCGTACGTGTTCGATGGCGGTCGTAGGGGACGATCTTCTCGGAGATCTCGAAGCCCGCACGCAGGCCCAGGAATTCGAGGTGTCGGGAGGATGCCGCGCTGGTCCGATGGCGATGATCATCTGTCAGCAGGACCCCCCCGACGAGCAGCACGACCGCCAGGACGATGATCTGGCTGATGACGGCCAGCACTCGCACGTCCCGATAGAACGGGACGGATGCGCGCTGGCTGCCCCTTGCGCTCGGGCGGCCGGGCTCGTCAGTCATCGGAACCGACTGCTCGGTGGTGCCATTGCACGAAGAACCCCGGGGCGGCGGTCGGCCGCTGCCCCGGGGTGCGGGTCTAGCGCTCTGCTAGCGGAAGGGAGGCGAGTACATCAGGCCACCGTTCGGTCCACAGCTCGTTGGGCCCACGCTCGCGGGGAGGTCCAGCGCCGTGTCAGGACCGAAGGCGCGATCGAAGATCTCGCCGTAGTTGCCCACGGCGGAGATGACGTCGACGACGAAGTCGTTCTCCAGGCCCAGCGCGGTACCGAGGTCACCGGTCTCGCCCAGGAAACGCTGCGACCACCGGGTTGGCGCTGACCGGCGAAGTCGCCGATGTTCGTCTGTGGTGATGCCCAGCTCTTCGGCTTCGATGGTGGCGTTGACGACCCAGCGTCACGCACGTCGTCCCATTGGTTGTCACCGAGTCGCGGTCGACGGGGCCAGCGGCTCCTTGGACATGACCTCGTCAAGAATGACGTGATCGTCCGGGTTCGCGAGAGCCGATTGCCGACCCGCGAGCTGGGACCGGTCGCTGGTGACTGCGTCACAGCGGCCTTGCCTCGTATTGGCCGTAGACGGTGTCGGTCTCGGCAGCCACGACCGGATTGTAGTCCAGGCCGAGCCAGGCGAACTGGTCGGTCAGGTTCAGCTCCGTGGTGGTGCCGGAGGTCACGCAGATGTCTGCGCCGTCGAGCTCCTCGAGCGTGGTGATGCCCGTACTCGACCGGAACCATCATGCCCTGGCCGTCGTAGAAGATGGTCGGACCGAAGTCGCCCCAGGCACGCGTCACGGCGTGAGCGTGTTGCGTGGTGTTGCGGAAGATGACGTCGACCTCTCCGGTCTGGATGGCGGTGGCGCGCTGGTCGGCGGTCAGAGTACTCCAGGTGACAGCGGTCGGGTCGCCGAGGACAGCGGCGGCCACGGCGCGACAGTAGTCGCGCGTCCATGCCGTCGATATTCGCTGGTCTCCGGGTTGAGGACGCTCATGCCCGGCAGACGCTCCGTTGATCAGGCAGACCACGCTGCCGCGCTCCTTGACGGCTGCCAGGGTGCCACCGTCCTGGGCGGCGACAGCCGACGAGCCGAGGACGAGGGCTCCGATGACGAGCCCGGGTACGAGTTTCTTCAAGATCGTTCCTCCTTTGGATACCCGTGTGCACACGAGGGGCATTCCGGGCCCATCGCGATCGAGGCGCAGCGGACTCGAACGGCCCCCAGGTCGCGTCGGCGCAGGATACCAATTCTTACGAACGCGAGCTCGCCGTCGGAGGGGTCTCGCGCACGCTCCGAGCACAGATGTGACCGAACCGCAACCACGATGGTGCGCGGAGGCACCGCAGTTCGCACGGTCGGGCGTCAGACCAGGCGATAGACGCGTTCGGCGGTCCCACCCCGGATCTCGGCCAGTTCGTGTCCCGGCAGCTCCGCCAGCAGATAGCGCACCGCGTCGATGGCGTCGCTGTAGGAGCCGGCCAGCAGGCAGGTCGGCCAGTCGGAAGCCAGCATCAGCCGACGCGGCCCGAAGGCGTCGACCGCCAGCTCCACCGGGTGGCGCACGTCATCGATGGACCAGGTGAGCCAGTCGGCCTCGGTGACCAGCCCGCTGAGCTTGGCGTTGACGTTGGGCAGCTCCGCCAGGGGCAGCAGGGCCCGGCCCCACGCCGACAGGTCCCCGCTGGTGAGGGGCGGGCCGGCCAGGTGGTCGAGCACGAACCGCAGCTCCCCTATGGCCCGGCACGTGTCGTAGGCCGCCGCCAGCTCGCGGGTGCGTACCTGCAGGTCGAACGCCAGCCCGGCGGCTGCTACCGCGGCCAGCCCTCGCCGCACGTCGTCGCGTCGCAGCCAGTCGGGATCAGGCTCGTCGTGGACGCGGTGCCGCAGGCCGACCAGCAGCTCTCCGCCACGGCCCGCGCGCAGGGTCTCGATGCCGGCGGCCAGATGGGCGGATGTGAGGTCGACCCAGCCCACGACGCCCCGGACGAAGGGCACCTCGAGGGCGATCGCGAGCAGCTCGGAGGTCTCCTCGGTCGAGGGCAGGGTCCCGACCAGTACCGAACCGGTCATCCCCTGCAGCGCTAGCTCGGGTGCGAGGTCGGCCGGTCCGTACGCCCGGCGCAAGGGCGCGAACGCCCCGCTCAGCCAGGGATAGTCGCGCAGCGCCGGATCCCAGAAGCTGTGGTGCGCGTCGATGACAGGTGGAGTCAGCATGTGGTCCATCTCCCGGAGCAGCGCCCGCATCCGTGGCGCCACTCCCGCGCTACCCCGACGGCATCACATCCTCTCCTGCCGCGCGACCGCCTGCCGCGCCCATCGTCTGCCGTTGCCCAGTAGCCTAGCGCCGCCGTCTAGCACCCATGCTGCCGATCGCGACCCGTAGCGCGTGTATGCGCGTGGGCCACCCGGGGTCTTCCCCCATGCGAGACACTTGGCCCATGACGACCGGGGGCGAATCCATCGGCGTGGCGGTGCTGGGCGCCGGCCGCATGGGCCAGACACACATCCGCAACCTGGCAGCCATCCCCGACGCCAGGGTCGTGGCCGTTGCCGACCCCGACGCCCACGCGGCCGCGGTCGGGCGGGAGCTGGCGCGGGCCGAGCACTCGTTCACCGACCCACGCGATGCCATCAAGGCCGACGGCGTGGATGCCGTGGTGATCGTGACTCCCACCAGCACTCACGCCTCGCTCATCGAGGCCGCCGTGAACGCCGGCAAGGCCGTCTGGAGCGAGAAGCCCATCGCCCTCGAACTGGCCGAGACGGCACGCGTGGTCGACGTCGTGGAGCGGACAGGCAGACCGGTCCAGCTGGGCTTCATGCGCCGCTTCGACCCTGGGTACGCCGCGGCCAGGACGCGCATCGAGGCAGGCGAGCTGGGGCGGATCGAGCAGTTCCGGGCGCTCTCGCGTGACACCTACCCGCCGTCGGTGGAGTTCCTCCACCACGCCGGCGGCATCTTCCTCGACATGGCCGTGCACGACCTCGATCTCGCGCGCTTCCTGGTGGGCGAGGTGGTGGAGGTCAACGCCTGGGCCGCCGTGCTGGCCGAGCCACGGTTCGCCGAGGCCGGCGACTTCGACACCGCCCTTGCCATGCTGCGCTTCGAGAACGGCGCCATGGGCGTGGTCGAGACCGCGCGACACAGCCCCTGGGGCTACGACATCCGCACCGAGGTCGCAGGTTCGGCGGGCAAGGTCGTCATCGAGGATATGCAGAAGACGGCCGCCATCTTCAGCCACGACTTCGGCTTCCATGGCGAACATTTCGAGTCATTCCCCGACCGCTTCGAAGCGGCCTTCCGCCTCGAGCTGGAAGCGTTCATCGAGGCGGTCCGCGTTGGACGTCAGCCGACGCCCGGACCGCAGGACGCGCTCGAAACGCTGCGCCTGGCGATCGCCTGCACGCGTAGCCGAGCGGAGGGACGTCCGGTCGAGCTGGCGGAGGTCAGACCCTAGGACACTCGCAGAGCGGCCCTGGCCCTGAGCCACGGGGTCGGCCAGCCAGGAGATGTCCCAGAGGCAAGAGGTCGCAAGGCGCGGTACCCTGTGCCGGTCACAGTCAGGCGTCGCCCCAGCGATCGCCGAACAGCACGATGGACGGATGCGGCCGGTGCCCGGCCCTGAGCCCCAGCTCAGCCGCCCACACAACGACACGACGGAGGCCCGCCGTTGATGAACGCCGTGCGGCAGCGGAGCGCTGCCGAATGACGCGCAGTATCGCGCGCACCCACATCGCCGTCGCCGGCCTGATGACGCTGTTGCTGATCGCTTTCTCGGCCGTACCGGCCGCTGGCGCCCAGGTCCAGCGAGGACACAAGGCCGAACACCTGGCCTTTCGCCTTGCCAACTGCATCCGCACCGGTGGATGGGTCATGAAGGACGGGAGGTGCAAGGACAAGGGCAGCGGCAAGCACTCCAAGTACGTCAAGCCGCTCCATCGCAGCAAGAGGATCACGAACCAGGTCGCCTGGCCGTGGGCCAAACGCTCGGCCCTGGTCTACGGCCAACGCCGCTGCTGGATCGGGCATGCCCGCAACGGATCCACGGTGAACAAGCGGTTCCGGTCGGTCGGGCTGAAGGCCAAGGTCAACGGCGAGAGCATGGGTTGCGGCTTCTACGGCGGGAAGGCTACGACCATCCGGCTGCTTCGCATGTGGCAGGCCGAGAAGGCCTATCGCGGCTGGCACTGGCGCAACCTCAAGGATCCCGACTTCAAGAGCGCCGGCGTCGGTGTGGCCAGGCTCGGCCCGCGCAAGGCCATGCTCATCTTCGACTTCTACAGCAGATCGTCGGTCAGCTGAACGACGACCGGCCTGGTCTCGCCATGGGCGGGCACGGTCGACCAAACCCCCAGCGCCATCGGCATGCCTGCGCCGCCACCCGCATCCGCCAACGGACCCCGGCCTCGCGCGTGTCAAGGGGGCCTGCCGGCGACCGTCTGGGAGGCCTGCGATAACGGGCCGAATGGCATGCGCTCGGTTGCGAAGCGGTGGCCAAGATGACGGCAAGCAATAGTAAAGTCCTGAGTATTCGCTACCAGTGGGGTGGCGAGCACGGCCTTCGGGACGACCAGCCGCGCGGTCTAAGGACGCGGCCACGTAGAGAAGGGAGCCCCCACCTATGGGATCACGGCTGCGCATCCTAGGCGTAGTGCTCATCATCGTCGGTATCGTCGGCCTCGGCGCTGCTGGATACGCCTACATGAAGTATCAGGACGGCGCAGCTGCGCTGGAGGGCTTCAGCAAGGCCCAGAACGTCACGCTTGCCTACAACGACGACGGCCAGCTCATCGACCGCGGCACCGTCGAGGGCGGTGACGCCGTCCTGGAGCTGCTGGGCGAGACCTGGGGCTGGCCCATCGCCGCCGGGGAGCTCGACCCGAAAAACACGCTGGTCAACACCGCCACCGAGTACATGACCCAGATGGCCACCATCGCTTACCACACGCTCGAGGGTAGCCAGACCATCGTGCTGCCCGAGCGAGTCGAGTGGGACGGCGACGGTGATGGCACGGTGGCCACCGATGCGACCGTCTACACCGGCGGCGAGTGGGATCCTCGACCGCGGATGAGGATGCCATCTTCATGCCGGGCACCTACCAGGTCCCGGTGGCCGAGCGCTACTGGACCGGCTTCAACCGGTTGCACCCGCTCGACGGCCCGGCCCGCGAGCAGGCCTGGAACGGCACCGTGCACGGGCTCTTCGCCGAGCTCGGCGTCGGCGCTACCACCGCCTCCAGCCTGCAGCTCGCTCTCGGCGTCGTGGCCGTGACCGCGCTCATGGGCCTCGGCTTCCTCATCGTCGGTGGCGGCCTCGTCTGGGTCGGTGGTGCCGCTCGCAAGGAAGAGGAGCCTGCCTCTTAGGGATCCTTCCGCGGGCGAAGCCCCGTCGATCCAGCCCCCGCAAGGCCGCCGGTCGCAAGACCGGCGGCCTTTCTTCTGTATGTTCAGGAGCGGCCTTGGGCGAGCGTCCACGGACCGCCCGGCGTCGTGCTCAGGACCGGCCGGACCGAACGGGCCTGAAATGCCGATCGAACCACTGCTGGACCTCGGCCACGCGGGGCGTGATGGTGTAGGTCCCAGGCAGCTGTCGCGCGAAGCGACCGGGCTCGAGCACGACCGACTTGACCTTCTCGAGGTCGGCCTTCGCGGCCAGCTCCATCAGCGCCGGCACCGCCCGCCAGGGCATGTCGGTGGCGATCTTCTTGCGGGCCACCTCGACCAGGCCCGCGAGGGGGTCGAGGCCACGCTTGCGCACCTTCTCCGCGGACGCGGCGAGGACCTGGTGCTGGCGCCGCGAGCGGTCGTAGTCGCTGTCGCTGTGACGGGAACGGGAGAATGCGAGGGTGGTCATGCCGTCGAGGTGACGCCGGCCGGCTCTGAGCTTCAGGCCATTCTTGCCCAGGTGCATGGTGGGGTCGACGAGGCGCTCCTCGAGCTCGACGTCGATGCCGCCGATGCGGTTGACCAGGCGCACGAGACCGCTGAATCCGACGAGCGCGTAGTAGTCGATCTCGGTGCCGAAGGCGTAGGCCAGCGCCTTCTTGGCCTTGGCCAGCGCCTTCTTCTTCTTGCCGGTCTGGCGCTCGAAGTCCCAGAGCAGGGAGTTGATGCGGTCGCGATAGGCCACGCCGGGAGCGATGGGTACGTTGACCGTGTCGCGCGGGAGGCTGACCATGGCCACCTTGCCTGAGCTGGGGTCGATGGTGGCCATGATGATGGCGTCGGTGCGCTCACCGATGACCCCTTCGCGCGCGTCGCTGCCGAGGATGAGCACGGTCAAGCGGCCGTCGCTGCCCAGCAGGTCCTCCACGCGCAGCGGCGGCTGGGTCGGTTCGGGGGTGGGCTCGGGGGTGGGCGTGGGCTTGGCGGACTTGGCCTGCTTGCCGCCGGCGGCACTACTGCTCTCGGACCCCGCGGTCAGCTCGCCACAGCCGGCAAGGGTGAACACGAGGACGACACTGATCAGGCCCAGCAGGACTCGGCTCATGCGGGGGACGGCTCTCCTATCGGGTCGTGCGACGACTTCGTCACGGCCGGACGGGATCTGGGCACTCCCCCCGAAGGAGGGACCCCGCGCCGATGTGTGGTCGGTCCGAGTCTAGCGTTCGGCGGACCTTCCTGCCGGGGGTGTTGCCTCCACGCACCGGGCCGCTACCATCAGGCACCATGTGCCGTTCCATCAAGACCCTTCGGGGCGCCCCCGGGCCAGTCACCGACGAAGACGTGCGAGCTGCCGCGCTGCAATACGTGCGCAAGCTCAGCGGCTATCGCAAGCCGGCTCGACGCAACGAGGCCGTCTTCGAAGCCGCCGTCGACGAGATCGCCGCCGCCACCCAGCGCCTGCTCGACGGGATCGTCGTGCGCTCCTCTGCCGCCCTAGCCGGCGGGCATGCCCTCGGCGTCCGCCGCCTCCTCCCGGGGCCCTCCGCCGAGGCGCTCGCGGAACCCGACCTTGGCGCCATCCACGAGCGAGTAGAGCACCGGGATGACGATGAGGGTCAGGAACGTCGAGGTGAACAGGCCGCCGATGACGACCACGGCCAGCTCTTCCGCGATGACGGACCCGTGAGCCATGCCCGCCGCCACCGGGGTCAGCGCCAGGATGGTGGCGATGGCGGTCATCAGGATGGGCCGCACGCGGACGCGGCCGCCGCCGATGAGCGCGTCGTATGTCGACTTGCCCTTCGCGCGCAGCTGCTCCACGAAGTCGAGCAGCACGATGGCGTTGGTGACCACGATGCCGATGAGCATGAGGAAGCCGACCATGGCGCTGATGCCCAGGGGGTTGCCGCTGATGAGCAGCGCCGGGATGGCACCGATGAGCGCCAGCGGCAGGCTGAAGAGGATGATGAAGGGCGTGATGAGCGAGCCCAGGGCCAGCACCATCACGATGTAGACCACGAGGATGGCGACGCCCATCGAGAAGAACAGCGACCCGAAGGCCTCGGTCATCTCGGCCGTGGTCCCTGCGAAGGTGGTCTCGATGGAAACGGGGATCTGCTGCTCTTCGTACAGGGCATCGATGCGTTCCTGGGCCTCCCGCGAGACCGCACCGGTGTCCTCCGAGGTGATGTCGGCGGTGACGGTGGCGGCTGGTGAGCCGTTCACCCGGGTCACCGTGCCACGCACCTCGACCACCTCGACAGCGGCGACTTTGCCCAGCGGCGCGCTGCCGGCCATGCCGCTGACGGGCATCTGGCGCAGGCCCTCTACCGAGTCCACTCCCGCATCCGACACGCGCAGCCGCGTCTCGAGCGGGCTGCCGTCCTCGAGCGTATAGGTGCCGATGGATTGGCCGACCAGCACGCTTCGGATCTCGGTGCCGACCTGGGCGGTGGTGGATCCGATCATCATGGCCGCGTTGGGATCGACCGCGACCGAGATCTGTGGGGCAGCCGCCACCGCGTCACTGGCCACGTTGTCGATGCCGCCCATGGTCGCCAGGTCGGCCACGATGACGTCGCTGGCGGCCTTGATCTCCTCGGGGTCGGTGCCGCTCACCACGATGGCCAGGCCGGTACCGCCCATCAGGTCCTGCTGGGCCACGACCACGTCGTAGCCGTCGGTCGAGAGGTGCTCAAGGTCGGTCTTGATCCGCTCACGGCTGGCCTCGAGGTCGGAGTCCTCGGCCAGGCGCACGGTCATCACCGCACTGTTGGGCGCGCGACCGGCGAAGGCAGCCTGCACGGCCTGCGAGCCGGTGTCGGCTTCACCCGGGATGGTGGACATGACCATCTCCACGCCGTCGGTGTCCATCAGGACCCGCTCGGCCTCGAGGGCCTTGTCCTGGACGCCGGCCGTGGATCCGCCCTGGGGCGGCGAGATGGTCACCTGGACGAGGTTCTCTCCGCCGGTATCGATGAAGGCCGTAGGCAGGCCGGCGGCGAGGCCCATGGCCACCACGAAGAGGGCGGTGGCGACGGCCAGCGTCACCCACTTGGTGAGGCGACCGCGCAGCGCCAGCATCAGGACCGGCGTGTAGAGGCGTTGCCAGATGGTCTCCGGCAGCTCACCGTCGGGCCCCAGCTGGACCTTGACCTTGTCGATGAAGAGGTATGCCAGCACCGGAATCACGGTCAGGGCCACGATGAGCGAGGCCAGCAGGGCGAAGGTCACGGCCAACCCGAAGTCGAGGAAGAACTGGCTGACCAGGCCACCCACGAACCCGATGGGCAGGAATACCGCCACCGTGGTGACGGTGCTGGCGGTGATGGCCTTGGCCACCTCCCTGGTGCCGTTGATGACGGCGTCGCCGGTCTCGTCCCCCAGGCCCTTGTGGCGATAGATGTTCTCGAGGACGACGATGGAGTCGTCCACGACCCGGCCCACCGCGACCGTCAAGCCGCTCAGGGTCAGGATGTTGATGGTCAGGCCGAAGAGGCCGAAGGTGGCGATGGCGGTGAAGAGGGAGAGCGGGATGCTGATGGCCGCCACCAGCGTGGTGCGCACGCTGCGCAGGAAGACGAAGATGACGAGGATGGCGAAGAGCCCGCCCAGCAGGCCCTCCTGCAACAGACCTGCTACCGACTCGGTGATGAAGACCGCCTGGTCGGTGATGGTCTCGATGACGATGACCTCTCCGTGCTCCGCAAGAGCCTTCTTGAAGACGGCCTCGACGTCAGCCGAGAGCTGGACGGTGTTGGCCCCGGATGACTTGGAGACGCTCAGCGTGAGCGACGGCTGCCCGTTGGTGCGGGCGTAGCCGGAGGTATTGACCGCTCGCTCCTCGATGGTGGCGATGTCGGCCAGCGTGATGGGCAGGGGAATACTCGCCAGCGCCTCGGTCAGGCTGCTCAGGTCAGGCAGGGAGAAGAGTCCGCCCGCCGGCGCCTTGTCCTCTTCGGCCGGTGGCTCCTGTGTCGGCTCAGCTGCCGGCTCCTCCGGTACCGCTTGCTCCTCGCGCACGGCGGGCGTGCGCGCGCCCACGACCTGACGCTCCAGTTCGGCCACGGAGGTATAGGCGTGCTGGGTCGATACCGGCAAGCGCAGTTCGCCGTCATCGATGGAGCCCGAAGGCAGGGTGATCTGGTTGGCCAGCAGGATGCCCTGGACCTGCTGGAGCGAGATGCCGTTCTCGGCCATGGCCACGGGGTCGAGCACGATGTCGAGCAGGGGCGTAGATCCGCCGGTGAGTTCGGCGGCTGAGACGCCGTCGATGCCCTGGAGCGCAGGCAGGATCTCTTCGCGAGCGATGCGCGCCGCCTCGACCGCATCGCCACCTTCGGCGGCGCCGATGGTGGCCGTGACCACCGGCAGGTCGTCGATGCCGAAGGAGTTCACGGTCGGTGACACGCCCTCCGGCAGCCGCACCGCGTCGACCGCTCGTTCCACCTCGGCGGTGGCTTCCTTGATATCGGTGCCGAAGTCGAACTCGGCGAACACCAGGGACATCGAGTTGGCCGAGGACGACTGCGTCCCCTCGAGGCGGGGCACGTTCACCAGCGCCCGCTCCACCGGCTCGGTCACCTGCGTGGCCACGTCCTCCGCGCCGGCCCCCGGCATGGGCGTGATGACCATCACGAAGGGCAGCTCCATGTCCGGGATCAGCTCCTGCTTGAGGCTGGTCCACGAGAACGCGCCGGCCAGGAAGATGCCGATCGCCAGCAGGATGACGACGCTCTTCTGCTTGAGCGAGAACTCGGTCAGGCGGATCATGCGGGTGTCCTTTCGTGGGTGGCGCTGGCATGGCTGGACCGGTCGGCGCGGCCGGCTTGGCGTTCGAGCGCGGCGATGCCCACGAGGAGCGCCTCGAGCTCGGGTATGGAGAGACCGCCGAGCAGCTCGGCAAGTCGGTCGGCGCTGAACTGGCGGAAGCGTTCGATGACCTCGCCACCGGCCTCGGTCACCGAGACCAGCTGCTGGCGACGGTCATGGGCGTCCTCGCGACGGGCCAGGTAGCCGTGCTCTACCAGGCGGTCGACGAGGGCGCTGGCGGCGGAGGGCCCGACGTGGAGCTGGGCCGCCAGCCCGGACATGGATATGCCGGGGTGGAGCGAGCTCACGAAGAGGCACTTGGCCTGCGACATGGTCACGTCGATGCCGAGGATGCCCGGCTCCTGCCACAGCGCCGCCTGGCGCATGAAGGAGCGGAAGTGATCGAGGATCGCGTCGACCGTATCGGCGACGTCCGCGTCGGTCACGCCAGAGGTTCTCTTCATCTATACAGTTCTAGCTTTGCGAATACTTCGCATCGTTCGAACTGTACTCAGCAGACGAATGACCTGCACCGGGCCGGACGTCCCTTTTCGAGCGGGCCGCAGGTACCACAAGGCCCGGTCGCTCCAGGCGACCGGGCCCTGGCTGCCGTTGCGAGGTGGGGCTGGCGTCAACCTCCGGCTGGCGTCAACCTCCGGCTGGCATCAACCTCCGGCTGGCATCGGCTCGGCGGGTGCCTCGGACGGATCCTCGTCGTCGGGACCGCTGCGCATGAAGCGCTGGCGGAAACCGTCCTTGCCACCGTCCACGAGGGAGTAGATGACCGGCACCACCATCAGCGTCAGGAACGTCGAGCTGAACAGGCCGCCGATGACGACCGTGGCCAGCTCTTCCGCGATGATCGAGCCGTGGGCGAAGCCGATGGCCACCGGCGAGAGGGCCAGGATGGTGGCGATGGCGGTCATCAGGATGGGCCGCACGCGGGTGTTGGCGCCACGCACGAGGGCGTCGTGGTTGGAGTGGCCCTGCTTCTTGAGCTGCTCCACGAAGTCGAGCAGCACGATGGCGTTGGTGACCACGATGCCGATGAGCATGAGGAAGCCGATCAGGGCGCTGATGCCCAGGGGGTTGCCGCTGATGAGCAGCGCCGGGATGGCGCCGATGATCGCCAGTGGCAGGCTGAAGAGGATGATGAAGGGCGTGATGAGCGAGCCCAGGGCCAGCACCATCACGATGTAGACCACGAGGATGGCCACGCCCATCGAGAAGAACAGGCCACCAAAGGCCTCAGCCTGCTCGGCCGTGGCACCGGCGAAGGTGACTTCCACCCCTTCGGGGATCTGGCCCTCTTCCTCCAGAGCCTTGATGTGGGACTCTGCTTCGGCGGAGACGCCGGCCAGGTCCGCGCCGATGATGTCCCCCGAGACGGTGGCCGCCGGCGAGCCGTCGACCCGCGTGACCGTGCCTCGCACCTCGACCTGGTCGACCGTGGCGACCTCGCCCAGCGTGGACATCCCGGCCATGCCGGAGACAGGCATGGCCCGCAGGCCCTCGACACCGTCGACGGTGGCGTCGTCGACGCGCAGGATGGTGGTGACGGTCGTGCCGTCCTCGAGCTCGTAGGAGCCGATGGGCTGGCCCACCAGCACGTCCCTGATCTGACCTCCGATCTGTGCCGTGGAGGAGCCGATGAGCGCCGCCTTGTTGGGGTCGACCACGACCGCCACCTGGGGCGTCTCGGAGACCGCGTCGCTCTCCACGTTGTCGAGGTCCTCCATGGTCGAGAGCTCGACCACGATGGCGTTGGCCGCCTGTTCGATCTCGACCGGGTCCTGCCCGCTGACGACGATCTGCAAGCCGCCCCCGCCGCCGAAGGCGTCCTGTTCCGAGACGGCCACATCGAAGCCGTCCGTGGAGATGGGCTGGAGGTCCTCCTTGATCTGCTCGCGGGCAACCTCGAGGTCGATGTCGTCCTTGAGGCGGACCGTGATGATGGCGCTGTTGGAGGCCCGGCCGGAGAAGGCGGCCTGCAGCGCCTGAGCGCCGGTGTCGGCCTCGCCGGGGATGGTCGACTGGACCAGCTCGACGTCGTCGTTGGCGAGCAGGATCTCCTCAGCCTCGAGCGTCTTGTCCTGGACACCCGCGGTCGATGCACCCTGTGGCGGCGAGACGGTGATGGTCAGGAAGTTCTCGCCGCCAGCATCGACGAACGCGGTGGGCAGCAGCGGCGCGAGGGCCATGGCCACCACGAAGAGGGCAGCCGCGATGGCCAAGGTGCCCCACTTGGTGAGGCGGTTCTTGAGGGCCACCACGAGCACCGGCGTGTAGAGCCGTTGCCAGATGGTCATCTTGGGCTCGCCGGTCTCGTCGAACTCGATGTCGACCTTGTCCACGAACCAGTAGGCCAGCACCGGGATGACGGTCAGCGCCACCAGTAGCGAGGCCAGCAGGGCAAAAGTCACGGCCAGGCCGAAAGGCAGGAAGAACTGGCTGACGATGCCGCCGACGAAGCCGATGGGCAGGAAGACCGCGGCGGTGGTCACCGTCGAGCTGGTGATGGCGCCGGCCACCTCCTTGGTGCCGGTGATGACCGAGTCATGCACCGAATCACCCAGGCCGCGATGACGGTAGATGTTCTCGAGGACGACGATGGAGTCGTCCACGACTCTGCCGACCGCGACCGCCAGACCTCCCAGCGTGAGGATGTTGATGGTCAGCCCGAACACGCCGAACACGGCGATGGCCAGGAAGATCGACAGGGGGATGCTGATGGCGGCCACCAGCGTGGTGCGCGCGCTGCGCAGGAAGATGTAGATGACGAGGACCGCGAAGAGGGCTCCCAGCAGGCCTTCCTGGACGAGACCCTGGGTCGACTCCTCGATGAAGATGGCCTGGTTCTGGATGGTGTTGATGCCGATGACGTCGCCGTTCTCTTCGAGCGCCTTCTTGAAGACCGCCTCGACCTCGTTCGCGACCTCGACGGTGTTGGCCCCCGACTGCTTGGTGATGCTGAGCGTCAGCGAGGGCTGGCCGTTGGTTCGCGCGTAGCCGGAGACCTGCACCTCCTGCGGCTCGATGGTGGCGATCTCGCCGAGCGTGACCGGCTGCGGGATCTGCGCGAGGGCCTGGGCCAGGGAGCCGAGGTCGGGCAGCTCGAAGAGGCTGCCGCTGCCCTCATCCGCAGCGGCTTCCTCGTCCGGGGGAACCTCTCCCCCACCCTGCCCGACGGGAGGCATGCCCGCGGCTGCGGCGGCTGCCCCCGGGGTGCGCGCGCCGACCACGAGGCCTTCCAGCTCCTCGACCGAGGTGAACTCGTGCAGCGTGCTCACCGGCAGGCGCAGGCCGCCCTCGTCGATGGCCCCCGAGGGGATGGTGATCTGGTTGGCGAAGAGGATGCCCTGGACCTGCTGCAGGCTGATGCCCGTGTCGGCCATGGCCACCGGGTCAAGGACGATGTCGAGGATGGGCGTGGGGCCGCCGGTCAGATCGACCGTGGAGACGCCGTCGATGCCCTGTAGCGCCGGCACGACCTCGTTGCGGGCGATCTCCGCCGCTTCGGTGGGATCGGCACCCTCGACGGGGCCGATGGTGGCGACGACGATGGGCTGGCTGTTGAAGTCGAAGGAGCTGACCTGGGGCACGCTGCCCTGGGGCAGGTCCAGCTGACCTACCGCCTGCTCGACCTCGGTCAGCGTCTCCCTGAGGTCGGTGCCGAAGTCGAACTCGGCAAAGACCAGCGAGAGCGAGCTGCCCGAAGTCGACTGCACCGTCTGCAGCCGCGGGATGTTGGAGATGGCCCCTTCCACCGGTTCGGTGACCTGGGCCGCCACGTCCTCGGCGCCGGCACCGGGCACGGGCGTGATGATGGTCACGAACGGGAACTCGATGTCGGGCAACAACTCCTGGCGGAGGGAGTTCCAGGAGAAGAGGCCGGCAAGCAGCACGCCCACCGCCAGGAGGATGATGACGCTCTTCTCCCTGACGGCGAACTGAGTCAGGCGGATCATGCAGGGGTCCTTTCGGGCTGGGCTTCGCGATCGCTGAGGGGCCGATGTGATGGGCCGGAGTCGTGGTCCCGGCTGGAAGTGTCGTCGAGATGCTGGACCTCACGGTCGAGCGCAGCGAGGCTGACTCGCAGCGCCTCCAGCTCGCCGGCATCGAGGCCCTTGAGCAGGCGTCGCATCAATCCGGTCTGCAGCTCGCGCATACGATCGAGGGCCATGGCGCCGGTCGTGGTGATGGTCACGAGCTGCTGGCGGCGGTCCCCGGGATCCTCGCGCCGTTCGACGTAGCCGAGCGTGACGAGACGGTCGACGAGACCGCTGACAGCAGGTGGCCCGACTCCGAGCCTGGCGGCGATGGCGGACATCGACATGCCCGGGTACAGCGAGACCAGATAGAGCATCTTCGCCTGCGGCATCGTCACATCGACGTCGAGGAACGCCGGCGTATGCGACTCCGCCGCATGGCGCAGCAAAACCTGGAAGCGGTCGAGGATCTGGTCCTCTACCGTCGTGGGGAGGGTCACGAGGTTTCGTTACCTGAGTTACTTGCCATTAGTTTACGCGCCACGAAGTGTACGGCCATGTACGTTGCATGTCTATGGTTTGTCTAGTCCGACTGGCGTGGGCGCTTTCGGGAGACCTTGGGCGCTCCGGCCCGGTTCGGCTGCTGCCACGTGCGCCCGGTGCACGACCTCGACCATCCAGCGCCGCAGATCATCGGTTCCCGTTCACGCAGTGCACGTGATCGTCAATCCCGTGCACCAGGCGACCAGAGCCTGCGATCCCGGCGGGTCAGAGGTCGCGTTCGTGCACTTCTTGCACAGGGCAGGTGACGAAGCCACGACCGGCACAGGGCAGGTGACGAAGCCACGACCGGGACAGGACAGCTGACGAAGCCATGACCGGCACAGGGCAGGTGACGAAGCCACGACCGGGACAGGACAGCTGACGAAGCCATGACCGGGACAGGACAGGTGCCTGAGCCGGCCAGCGACCCACTCCCCGCCTCCCACCGATCCGCCCCCTCAGCGAATCAGAAGGGGCTGTGCGCTCGCCGTGAACGGAAGAGGCCCGGCTGCTCGCTGGCGACCGGGCCTCTCGTGCGTGGCGGGGCTACTTGTTGGCGAGGTGTGCCTGGGCGGCCGCGAGGCGCGCCACGGGGACGCGGAAGGGCGAACAGCTGACGTAGTCGAGCCCGACCTTGTCGAAGAAGTGGATCGACTCGGGGTCGCCACCATGCTCACCGCAGACACCCAGCTCGATGTCGGGGCGGGCGGCGCGGCCCTTCTGGACGGCGATCTCGACCAGCTGGCCGACACCGGTGGCGTCGATCGTCTGGAACGGGTTGAAGGGAAGGATCTTCTCCTCGACGTACTTGAGCAGGAAGCCGCCCTCGGCATCGTCACGGCTGTAGCCGAACGCCATCTGCGTCAGGTCGTTGGTGCCGAAGCTGAAGAAGGAGGCCTCCTTGGCGATCTCGTCGGCGGTCAGGGCGCCGCGCGGGATCTCGATCATGGTGCCGAACTTGTAGTCGAGGGGGACGCCTGAGCCTTCCTCGATCTTCTTGGCCTCCGCTTCAAGCAGACCGCGCACACGGGACAGCTCGTTCACGTGACCCACGAGCGGGATCATCGATCTTGGCGATGGCGTCGCCGCCACGCTTGTTGACCGCGACCTGCGCGTTGAGGATGGCGCGGGTCTGGATCTTGACGAAGTCGGGGATCATCAGGCCCAGGCGGACGCCGCGCAGGCCCAGCATCGGGTTCTGCTCGTGCATCGACTGGACGGTGGCCAGCAGCTGCTTCTGCTCCGCCGTCGCCGCATCGCCTGCCTTGGTCACCTCGACGAGGGTCTCCTCGAGGTTGGGCAGGAACTCGTGCAGCGGCGGGTCGATCAGGCGAACCACCACGGGCAGGCCCTTCATGGCCTCGAAGATGCCCTCGAAGTCGCCCTGCTGGAGCTCCTCGAGCTGGCTCATGGCGCCTTCGAACTTGTCGATGGCTGCCTGCTCCTCGCTGCTCACGGCCTCGCCGGCCTCCGCCTTGACACGCGCACGCATGGCCGCGCCGGAGACGAGGATGGCGCCGCGAACGATCTCGAGGCGCTCGCCCTCGCGGAACATGTGCTCGGTGCGGCAGAGGCCGATGCCCTCGGCACCGTAGCTGCGGGCACGTGCTGCCTCCTCGGGCTTGTCGGCGTTGGTCCACACGCCCAGGCGGCGGATCTCGTCGGCCCAGCCGAGGACGGTCTTGAGGTCATCCTGCTCGTCGTAGTCCGCGCTGACGGTGCCAAGCGCGCCCTGGTAGACCTCGCCGGTGCTGCCATCGAGGCTGATCCAGTCACCCTCGGCGAAGGAGACGCCGGACTCGACGCTCCTGGCCGTGAGCGTCTTGTAGTCGACGGTCAGCTCGGCACAACCGGCCACGCAGGGCTTGCCGATCTGGCGCGCCACCACCGCGGCGTGGCTGGTGGCACCGCCGCGGGCAGTCAGGATTCCCTGGGCCACGGCCATGCCGTGGAAGTCATCGGGGCTGGTCTCGATGCGCACGAGCACGACCTTCTCGCCCCGCTCGACCCACTCGACCGCAGTGTCCGCAGAGAAGACGGCCCGGCCCACGGCCGCGCCGGGGCTGGCGTTGAGGCCCTTGGCGATACGCGTCGCGCCCTTGAGCGCCTCGGGGTCGTACTGGTCACGCAGGAGCTGGTCGACCATGGCCGGCTCGATGCGGCCAAGCGCCTCCTCCTTGGTGAGGATGTCGGCCTCGACCATATCCACGGCGATCTTCACTGCGGCCGCGGCGGTGCGCTTGCCCGAGCGGGTCTGCAGCATGTACAGGCGACCACGCTCGATGGTGAACTCCATGTCCTGCATGTCGCGGTAGTGGTGCTCGAGCCGGTCGGCGATGGCCTGGAACTCGGCGTGCGCCTCGGGCATCTGCTCGGCCAGGTGGGCGATGGGGAACGGCGTGCGGATGCCGGCCACCACGTCCTCGCCCTGGGCGTTGGTGAGGTACTCGCCGAAGAGGATGTTCTCTCCGGTGCTGGGGTTGCGGGAGAAGGCCACGCCGGTACCCGAGTCCTCGCCCATGTTGCCGAAGACCATGGTCATGACGTTGACCGCGGTGCCCAGGTCGTGCGGGATCTTCTGGTTGTCGCGGTAGTCGCGAGCGCGCTTGCCGAACCAGCTGGCGAAGACGGCCTTGATGGCCAGGTCGAGTTGCTGGTAGGGATCCTGCGGGAAGGGCGCGCCGGTCTCGTCGAGCACGATGGCCTTGAGATCCTGGACGACGGCCTTCATGCCCTCGGCATCGACGTCTGTGTCCTGCTTGGCTCCGACGCGCTCCTTGACGGCATCGAGGGCTTCATCCATGCGCTCGCCGCTCACGCCGAGCACGATGCGGCCGAAGAGCTGGATGAAGCGACGGTAGGCATCCCAGCCGAAGCGCTCGTTAGCGGTGAGCTTGATGAGGCCCTGGAGGGTCTCCTCGTTGAGGCCGAGGTTGAGGACGGTGTCCATCATGCCCGGCATGGAGAACTTGGCCCCGGAGCGGACGCTGACCAGCAGCGGGTTCTCGACGTCGCCGAAGCCCTTGCCCGTCTCTGCCTCGATCTGGGCCACGGCTGCCGTGACGTCCTCCCACAGACCCGCAGGCAGCGTCTCACCGGCCGCGAAGTAGTCGTTGCAGGCCTCGGTGGTGATGGTGAAGCCGGGCGGCACAGGCAGGCCCGCCTTGGTCATCTCGGCAAGACCGGCGCCCTTGCCACCGAGCAGGTCGCGCATGGTGCCGTCACCCTCGGCCTCGCCGGCGCCGAAGGTGTAGACGTATCGCTTGTCAGCGACTTGGGGACGGATCGAAGCAGACATGTACAGGGTGACCTCAGGGTGTGGGCTGGCGGGCATGGGCTGCCGCAGCGTCGGTATCTGGACAACCCGAATGATACGGCACTCCAGCAGGTGGGCTACTGCCATCCGGCCCCCCGTGAGCCAGTCCCTGTGGCCGACTCCCAGGGTCCGCTCGGGATACACTGCCGGCTCCCCTGCCCCGCCGGAGAGACCGATGACCGACCGACAAGCGACCGACACACGTGCGACCGAACTCGAAGACCTGCAGCAGGCCGCGGAGGAGACCTGGGTGCGTGAGTTCCTGGCCGGGCCGACGCGCACAAGGCTGACCGAACTGCCGCCACAGGACGGCGACCCTGCGCCGGACCTGGAGTTGCCCGACGCGAGCGGGAGGCCACGCCGCCTGTCGGAGTTCTGGGCGGAGGGTCCGCTGCACCTGGTCTTCATGCGCCAGTTCGGCTGCGGCTGCCTGGCCGACCGCTGGGAGCAGCTGGAGCCGGCGCAGGCCCGCATCGCCCAGGCCGGAGCCACGCTGGTGGCCGTGTGCCAGGCCGATCCGGCCCGCGCCGCGGCCGTGGCCGAGCGACGTGGGTACCGTTTCCCGCTGCTATGCGACCCGCAGCTCAGGGCCTACCGGGCATACGGACTGCCCGAGGGCGTGCCGGCCACCATCACCCAGGATTTCCCCTGGCGGCCGGGCGACACCGAGACGGCCGAGCAGTGGACGGCCTCGAGGCGGGGCACCGAACGCGCGCTCGTCGACCACATGTGGCAGCTGCCCGGCGAGTTCGTGGTGGCCGCCGGCGGCCGCATCATCCTTGCTCACCGGGCCCAATACTGCGAGGACTTCCCCCTCACCGAGGTCATCTTGGGGGCGATCGCCGCCGCTCACGCGTAGGCGGGCGGGTCTCGGGCAGCCCGGCCGGGACCACTCGGTCGTTTGGGCCGTACACTCAGGGTCATGACCGACTCTAGCCAAGACACGCGCAGCATCATCCCCGAGGCGGAGAAGTACAACGCCACCCTGGTGAAGCGCGAGGACGACACCGACTCGCTGGGCCGGTTCTGGGTCCGCCCTCACGGGGAGATGACCGACTTCGAGCCCGGCCAGTACATGACCATCGGCGTCTACGCCGACGACAAGCTCTACCAGCGACCGTACTCGGTGGCCTCGTCGCCGCAGGCCACCGGCGAGGACGGCTACGAGTTCTACGTGCGGCTCGTGCCCATCCTGCGCTTCACGACCCTGTTGTGGCGGCTGCCGGTGGGCCACCAGATGCGCATGATCGGGCCCAAGGGCCGGTTCATGCTCGAGCCCGATGACGATCGCGTGCACCTGTTCGTCTCCACCGGTACCGGCATCGCACCGTTCATCGCCATGACCCGGCAGTTGCTCCACGACCGCAAGCCGCGCAAGACGGTGATGCTCCACGGCTGCAGCTACCAGGACGAGCTGGGGTACCGCGGTCAGCTCGAGTCCTGGCAGCGTGACGGCACCTACCCCATGACCTACGTGCCCACCGTCTCGCGCCCGGACGACCCGCGCAACACGGGCTGGACCGGTTACACCGGTCGGGCAGAGGCCATCGTGCGCGACGTCTGCCAGAACGAGGGCCTCCAGCCCGACGACACGGTGGTCTACCTCTGTGGCAACCCGGAGATGATCATCAACGTCGAGTCGGAGCTGCTGAGCCTCGACTACCCCGAGTTCCACGTCAAGAAGGAGCTCTACTGGCCCAAGGGCAAGAAGCCGACCGCCTGAGACATCGGCCGCGCGCGGCGGGAAGCCGACCGCCTGAGACATCGGCCGCGCGCGGCGGGAAGCCGACCGCCTGACCGTCTTTCGGGGTCGGCCCGGCGCTGCCCAGGCTGCGCCGTTCAGCGTGAAGCGCCATCATGGGCCTGGCCACCGCTGGGTGACCAACGGCCCGCAAAGAATGGTGCGCTGGTTAGTACACATTCGCCGGGTGCGGTGTCATGCTGTGGCTGGGAACCGGGAATCGCAGTCTGAAGGGGTCGAATGCACCCAGTCGTGAAGCGGGAGATACTCTCCCCCAACGTCACTCGGCTCGAGATCGAAGCCAGTCGCATCGCAGAGGTCCGCCAGCCGGGACAGTTCGTCATCGTGCGCATCGGAGATGGCGCCGAGCGGGTGCCGCTGACCATCGCTGACGCCGACCCCGAGGCCGGCACCATCACGCTCACCATCCAGGCCGTGGGCAAGACCAGCTGCGACCTGTGCCTGCTGCAGGTGGGCGACGCCATCCAGGATGTGGCCGGCCCGCTGGGCGAGGCCACCGAGCTCATCGACTCCGGCCATGCCGTGTGCGTCGGCGGCGGCGTCGGCACCGCGGTCGTGCACCCCATGGCCCAGGGCCTGGCGGCCAACGGCGTCAAGGTCACCAGCATCATCGGCGGCCGCGCCCGGGAATGGGTCATCTTCGAGGACGAACTGCGCCGCTACGGCGACGTCCGCGTGTGCACCGACGACGGCTCCTACGGCCGCCACGGCTTCGTCACCGAAGAGCTGCACGACATGCTCGCCGAGGGCGGGGTCGATCACGTCTACGCAGTGGGCCCGGTGCCCATGATGGGTGCCGTGGCGAAGGTGACCAAGGAGTTCGACATTCCCACCACGGTGTCGCTCAACACCATCATGGTCGACGGCACGGGCATGTGCGGTGGCTGCCGCGTCAACGTCGGCGGCAAGACCGTCTATGCCTGCGTGGACGGCCCGGAGTTCGATGCTCAGAGCGTCGACTTCAAGCAGCTGGCCGACCGGCTGTCGATGTACCGCGAGACCGAGAAACAGGCCTTCGAGGTCTCGCGTTGCATGATCACTACCCTGGCCGAGGCCGCCGGCGGAGACACCCCCCGGTGAGCGAGCGTCCCGACCTCTCCCCCAAGGAGCGGATGCAGATCGAGCGGCACGAGGTTCCCGCCCGCTCGGCGGTCATCCGCGCGATGGACTTCAACGAGGTCAGCCTGGGCTACTCCCAGGTGCTGGCCATGGAAGAGGCCGAACGCTGTCTCGACTGCAGGAACCCGCGCTGCATCGACGGCTGTCCGGTGCGCGTCAACATCCCCCAGTTCATCGAGCGACTGGCCGGCGGCGACCTCCACGGCGCAGCCGAGTCATTGCTCGACGACAACGCCCTGCCCTGCGTCACCGGGCGCGTCTGCCCGCAGGAGACGCAGTGCGAGGGCCTGTGCATCCGGGCCAAGAAGGGCGAGCCCGTGGCGGTCGGGGCGCTGGAGCGGTTCGTGGCCGACTGGGCCCAGGACCACCTCGACGAGCTCAAGACCAACGTCAGCCCCGACACCGGCAAGCGGGTGGCCATCGTGGGCTCCGGGCCGGCCGGCCTGACCGCTGCCGGGGAATTGGCTAGGTCCGGACACAAGGTGACCGTCTTCGAGGCCTTCCACGCTCCCGGTGGCGTGCTCATCTACGGCATCCCCGAATTCCGCCTGCCCAAGGACGTGGTGCAGAAGGAGGTCGACCGGCTCAAGGACCTGGGTGTGACCATCGAGGTCAACGCCATCGTGGGCAAGACCTGGACCCTGCGCGAGCTGCGCCAGAACTTCGACGCCGTCTTCATCGCGGTCGGCGCGGGGCTGCCGGTCTTCATGGGCATCGATGGCGAGGACCTCAAGGGCGTGTACTCGGCCAACGAGTACCTCACTCGCGTCAACCTCATGGGCGCCTTCCGCAAGGACACCGACACACCGGTCCTGCACGGCCAGAAGGTCGTGGTCGTGGGTGGCGGCAACGTGGCCATGGACGCGGTTCGCACCGCGCGGCGCATGGGCGCCACGCAGGCCACGATCGCCTACCGCCGCGGCAAGGACGAGCTGCCCGCTCGGGCAGAGGAGGTCCACCACGCCGAGGAAGAGGGCGTGAAGTTCGAGCTCATGGCCTCACCCGTGCGCATCATCGGCAACGACGATGGCTGGGTCACCGGCATCGAGTGCCAGATGATGGAGCTGGGCGAGCCCGACGGTTCAGGGCGTCGCCGGCCGGCTCCGATCCCCGACTCCGAGTACGTCATCGATTGCGACATGGTCGTGGTCGCCATCGGCACCCGCAGCAACCCCATGCTGACCTCGTCGGAGCCGGACCTCAAGATCAACGAGTGGGGCTATCTGGTGGTGGACGAGGACGGCATGACCTCGGTGCCGGGCATCTTCGCGGGTGGCGACATCGTCCGCGGCGCGGCCACGGTCATCCTGGCCATGGGCGACGGCAAGCGCGCCGCCCGTGCCATCGAGAAGTACCTGGGCACCGTGCAGGAGCTACTGCCCAAGGCCGTCGGGGAAGCGGCCGCGGCAGGCGCCGCAGACGGAGGCACTGCCGCCGGCGTGTAGCTCCCCTGCGTCGGAGCCTGGCTAGGCTTCGCGGGCCTCGGCCATGCGGTCGAGGATGAGGCGCTTGACGTTCTCGACCGGCACGCGCTCCTGGCTCATCGAGTCGCGATCGCGCACCGTCACGGCGCCGTCCTCCAGCGAGTCGACATCGACCGTCACGCACCAGGGCGTGCCGATCTCATCCTGCCGGCGGTAGAGCTTGCCGATGGCGGCCGTGTCGTCGTAGACGGCCATGATGTCCTTCTGCAGGTCTGACTTGATCTTGTGGCAGAGCTCGACGATCTCCGGGCGCTTCTTGAGCAGCGGCAGCACCGCCACCTTGTAGGGCGCGATGTCCGGGTGCAGCCGGAGCACCACCCGCGACCCCTTCTCCAGCTGCTCCTCGTGGTACGAGTCGATGAAGAACGTGAACGCGGCGCGATCGGCGCCAGCGGCCGCCTCCACCACCCAGGGGATGAAGTGCTCCTCCGCCTTGGGGTCGAAGTACTCGAGGTTCTCACCGCTGGCACGCGCATGCGAGCCGAGGTCGAAGTCGCCGCGGTTATGCACGCCCTCGAGCTCCTTCCAACCGAAGGGGAAGCGATACTCGACGTCGATGGCCTTCTTGGCGTAGTGGGCCAGCTCGTCGCTGGCGTGCTCACGGAAGCGCAGCCGCGCGGGCGTGACGCCGTAGCGCTCGTACCAGGCCTTGCGCTTGGGCAGCCACTCCTCGAAGGCCTCCGAGGCAGCCTCGCCGGGGCGCACGAAGTACTGCATCTCCATCTGCTCGAACTCGCGCATGCGGAAGACGAAGTTGCCGGGGCTGATCTCGTTGCGGAACGACTTGCCGATCTGGGCGATGCCGAAGGGCACCTTCTTGCGGCTGGAGACCTGCACGTTCTTGAAGTTCACGTACGAGCCCTGGGCGGTCTCGGGGCGCAGGTAGACGATGGCGCCCTCGTCCTCGACCGGGCCCATGTGCGTCTTGAACATGAGGTTGAAGCGCCGCGGTGGCGAGAGCGGCCCCTCCTCGACCGGACAGACGAGGCCCAGCTTCTCGACGATGGCCTCATCCTGAAGCTCGGTAGCGGAGAGGCCCTCGGCTCCGGGCAACTCGTCGAGCCTGAACCGCCGGTGGCAGGTGTCGCACTCGACGAGGGGGTCGCTGAACGAGCCCACGTGGCCGGAGGTGACCCATACCTCGGGGTGCATGAGGATGCCCGCGTCCAGGCCTACGATGTCGTCGCGCTCCTGGACCATCGAGCGCCACCACGCTCGCTTGACGTTGTTCTTGAGCTCGACGCCGAGAGGGCCGTAGTCCCAGACGGCGTTGATGCCGCCGTAGATCTCCGACGAGGGATAGACGAAGCCGCGCCGCTTGGCCAGCGAGACGATGGTCTCGAGCTTCTCGACGGAGGGACCCGGATCGGCGGCGTCGGGCGCGGTGGTAGAAGGCTGGACGGTCACGTGTGGAGTCTCCCTGGGCGAGGCGCCGGCCGTGGCAGGGCCGGTCGTAGTGGGCAGATTGTGGCACCGATGACCCAAGTGGGTGCCGCCGGCACCCACTTGAGTGCCGTCCGCGCCACGCCGCGAAGGACGTGCGGGCCTCATCCGGGCGAGCGGCGGACCTCGTCCACGAACGAGAGCGACCGGGCCTCGCGCTCGAGGATGAATTGGGTGTAGCGGCGCATCACCGACTCCACCTCCGTTTCGACGGCCTGCGGCACCCGCAGGGCCGCCAGGGCCTCGACGTCGAAGCGCCGGTAGGCCCTGAGCAGCTTCAGCGCCGCCAGCGAGAGGCGCACCGACTCGGCCGGCGGTGAGGGATGATCCGGGCACAGCACCCCGCCGAGCGCCGGCACCCAGCGGAACATGTCGGTCTCCTCGAGCACTCGGTGGCACTCCACGCAACGCTCGAGCTCTGGGCGTACGCCCAGAGCGTCGGCCAGTCCGGACTCGAACCAGCGCGCCACGCGCGCGGGGTCCATGCCGTCGTCGAGCAGCTGGCAGGCACGCCGCAATAGCCCGTAGACCGGGTGGGCACCGCCACGTTCCTCGACCGCCCGGTCGGCCAGCTCTCCGAGGTACCAGGCCACCGCGGTCGACTCCAGACGGTCGCGCAGGCGCAGCCAGGCGTGGGCCACGCTGACCTGCGTGATGACGTCGAGGTTGCGACCCCGGGCCAGCGCCACCTCCAGTTCGGCGAACGGCTCCACGCTCCCGCCGATGCGACTCCTGGGCCGGCGGACGCCCTTGGCCACGGCGCGGATCTTGCCGTCCTCGGGCGTGAGCAGCGTGATGATGCGATCGGCCTCGCCCAGGTCGAAGTGAGCGAGGACGATGGCACGCGTCTTGTAGGTCCGGGGTCGGGGCACGCCGCCGAGCGTATCTCGTGACGGGCTCCGCTGTCGCCTTATCGTCATCGGACAATGTGCTACAAGCGAGTATCATTTCCCGGTGCTCGCATCCATCGACCTCGACCGACTGATCGCCGACACCGAGCAGGAGATGCTCGGTGTGATCGAGCGCGCGGAGGACGAGCGCACGCGAGAGTTGTACGCGATGGTCCGATACCACATGGGCCTCGACAGCGACGCGCCGCGTGGCAAGCGCATGCGCCCGCTCATCGGCCTGCTGGCCTACCAGTCCATCGCCGGGGACCATGCCAAGGCCCTGCCAGGAGCGGCGGCGGTGGAGATGGGCCACAACTTCAGCCTGGTCCACGACGACATCGAGGACAACGGCGCCGAACGCCGTCATCGGCCTGCGCTTTGGACCGTGTGGGGTGTGCCCCAGGCCATCAACACCGGCGACACCCTCTTCACGCTTAGCCGCCTGGCCCTCTACCGCCTGCAGGAGGAGGGCTTCGACGACGCCCGCGTCCTGCGCCTCATGCGCCTGTACGACGAGACCTGCCTGGCGCTTTGTGAGGGGCAGTTCATGGACATCTGGATGTCCGAGCACGACGAGTGGATCTCGGTCGACTACTACTTCGACATGATCGGCCGCAAGACCGCCTCACTCATCGCCGGTTCGGCCGAGGCAGGTGCGGTGCTGGCTACCGACGACGAGGCGACCATCGGCGCGTATCGGCGTTTCGGCTGGGCACTGGGGCTGGCCTTCCAGCTCAACGACGACTTGCTGGGCATCTGGGGCGACAAGGCCACGACCGGCAAGGAGACGTCGGACGTCGCCACCCGCAAGAAGACGCTGCCCCTGATCTACGCCCTGGCCGAAGCCACCGGCCGCGATGGCGAGCGGCTGAGGTCGGTGCTGGCCCAGTCGGAGGCTGAGCCGTCTGCAGCCGAGGTCGACGAGGTGCTGGGCATCCTCGGGCGCGTCGGGGCGGAGGAATACACTCGCGCACGCGCCCGCAGCCACCGTGACCAGGCCCTCGCCGAACTGGCCTCGGTGGGCCTGGTGGACGCGGCCTCGATGGAGCGTCTCAGCGAGGTCGTCCGCGCCGCCATCAGCGCCTAGCCTCGCGACGTCGAGCCAGCGGCCATGGCCGCTGGCGGATCCGTGGCCGAACCGGACTAGCCTTCGGTCTCCCTGGCCTTGTCCGGCGGGGGCGGAGTGTGCACCACGTGGACGGTGCGCACGCGACGGCCGTCGGTGGCTTCCACCGTGAGCGTGAGTCCGTCGACCTCGACCGTGTCGCCCACGCTGGGCACGCCCCCGATGTAGTGGTACACGAGGCCGCCGAGCGTGTCGAACTCCTCCTGGTCATCGCCGCCGAGCGAGGTGCCGAAGTGCTCGAGCACGTCGTCCACGTCGGCCCGGCCGTCGATGCGCGCCTCGAGCTCGCCGAGCGGCACGATCAGTGGCTCCTCTTCGTCGTACTCGTCCTGGATCTCGCCCACGATCTCCTCGAGCAGGTCCTCGATGGTCACCAGGCCGGCCGTACCGCCATGCTCGTCGAGCACCACGGCCATGTGGACCCGGCGCCGCTGCAGGCTGCGCAACAGGTCGTCGACGAGCATCGACTCGGGCACGAACAGGGGCGTGCGCAGAAGGCGACGGATCGACGGTGGGCGGTCCTCGCCGACCAGGTATGGCAGCAGGTCCTTGGCATAGAACATGCCGATGATGTTGTCGATGTTCTCCTCGTAGACCGGGATGCGCGAGTGGCCCTCGCCCACGATGGTCGATACGATGTCGTCGAGCGAGGCGTCGACGTCGAGCGCGACCATGTCCACGCGCGCGACCATGACCTCGTGCGCACGCTGCTCCCCGAGTTCGAGGACGGCGCCGATCATCTGCTCCTCCTCCGCCTCGATGGTGCCCTGCTCGGTGCCGCGCTCGAGGAGGATGCGCAGCTCCTCGCTGGTGATGGCCTCGTCGCTCACATCGCGCACGCCGAGCATGCGCGTCACCAGGTGCGTGACGGTCGTGAGGAACCAGACCACGGGCGTGAGGATCCGGCCAAGCGCGTCGACCGGGCGGGCCAGGGCCAGGGCGTAGCGCTCGGCGTGGGCCAGGGCCAACGTCTTGGGCACGAGTTCACCGAAGACGATGGTCACGAGGCTGACGACGAGGGTGACGATGAGCAGAGCCAGTACGTCGGCCGAGGTCGCCAACGGCCCGATGTCACGAAGCGACTCGGCCAGGGCGCCGGCGATGCTGGCGCCGGCAAAGGCGGCGGCCAGAAAGCCGATGAAGGTGATGCCCAGCTGGATGGTGGCCAGCAGGCCGCCGGGCTTCTCCTTCATGCGAGCCACCCGCTGGGCACGCTTGTCGCCCTCGTCGCTGAGCTGCCGGATGCGGCTGCGGCGCACGGTCACGAGGGCGATCTCGGCAGCCACGAAGACACCGTTGACCGCGATGAGCAAGGCGATGACCACGATCTCGAGGAGGGAGCTGCCCATCAGCCCTACGGGGCGTCCTCCGTACGACTCTGGTCAGCCGTGGTCACATCGGCCGATGGAGGCTGCTCCCCCTGAGCCTCCTCCTGTTCGCCGCGTCGGGCACGGATGCGAGCCGGCACACCGAGCGCCATCTTGCCGGCGGGCACGTCCCTGGTCACCAGCGAGGCGGCCCCCGTGAACGCGCCCTCGCCCACGGTCACGGGCGCTCGCATGATGGTGTCGGAGCCGATGAAGGCGCCCTTGCCGATGCGCGTGCGGTGCTTGCGCACCCCGTCGTAGTTGGCCGTGATGGAACCGGCGCCGATGTTGACCTTCTCGCCCACGTCGGCATCGCCGAGGTAGCTGAAGTGGTGGCTCTTGGTGCCGGCGCCGATGTTGCTGTTCTTGACCTCAGCGTAGTTGCCGAGCTCCACGTTGGGCCCGATGTAGGCGCCCTTGCGCACATGGCTGAAGGGGCCGATGGTGACATCGGCATCAACGACCGAGCCCTCCAGCACGCTGGCCCAGACCACGGTGCGCTCGCCGATGCGCGTGTCGAAGATCTGCGAGCCGCTGCGGATGACCGCGTCCCGCTCGATGACCGTCTCTCCTCGCAGGTACACGTTCGGCTCCAGGGTCACGTCCTCAGCCATCTCCACCGTGGCATCGATGAAGGTGGATGCCGGGTCCTGCATGGTCACGCCCGCACGCATGTGGGCCTCATTGATGCGCAGCCGCATCTCCAGCTCAGCGTCGGCCAGCTGGGCACGATCATTGATGCCCAGGAGCGTGCCGTCGTCCTCGACCTCGAGAGTGGCCACCGGCCGGTCGTCGGCCCGCGCCAGCGGGATGAGCTCGGGCAAGTAGAGCTCGCCGGTGACCGGGGAGGGCTCGACGTCGCCGAGGCGAGCTCGCAGCCAGTCGGCATCGAAGGCGTAGAGCCCGGAGTTGATCTCCTCGATCTCGAGCTCGTCGGGGGTGGCGTCCTTGAACTCGACCACGCCCGCGATGCGGCCGTCGGGGCCGCGGACGACGCGACCGAGTGTAGCCGGGTCGTCCATGTCCACGCTGATGAGTGCGATGGCAGCGTCATTGTCGCGCCGGACACCCGCCAGCTCGGCCATGAGCGCCGGATCCACGAGCGGCACGTCGCCACTGAGCACGATGATCTCGTCGACCTCCGCCGGCAGGTCGCGCAGGGCGGTGGCGATGGCGTCGGCGGTGCCGCGGGGCTCGGCCTGGATGGCGAAGTCAGCCTCGCCGGCGAAGACTTCGGCGATCTGGGCGACCGCTGGGCTGATGACCACGAGCGGTCTGGCGCCGGTGGCGGCCACGGCCGCATCGAGCACGTACGCCAGCATCGGGCGACCGCAGATGGGGTGCAGCACCTTGGGGGTACTCGAACGCATCCGGGTACCGAGCCCGGCAGCCATCACGACCGCGACCAGGGGATGAGGACGGTGGGTGTTCACGAAGCGGCGCTACCGCCCCTCGGTGATGGGGGTTGTTGGGGCATCAGGTCAGATGAATCTAGGGGTGCCCGTGCATGGGTGTCAAACGGCGCCCTTGGCTATCGCTCTCCTGTCCGAGCCGCGGCGCCCCTGGTCGATCCGCTCGGGGGTCACATCCGCTCCGGGGCTCAGGCGCTCCAGACTTCCCTAGCGCTTCTGGGCCACGACCTCGATCTCGACGAGGATGTCCAACGGCAGGCGCGCGGCCTCGATGGTGGTGCGCGCAGGATATGGCTCCGCCAGGAACGAGCCGTAGACCTCGTTGAAGGCCTTGAAGTCGTTCATGTCCGCGAGATAGCAGGTCGACTTCACGACATCGCTGAAGTCGAGGCCCATCTCACCCAAGAGCGCCTCGATGTTCTTCAAGGTGCGTTCGGTCTGGACCGCCACGTCGCCCTCCACGAGCATGTTCGTCTGGGGGTCGATGGGCCCCTGGCCGGAGCAGAACACGAGCGTCTCGGTGACGATGGCCTGGCTGTAGGGACCGATGGCATTGGGGGCCTTCGGTGTCTGGATGCGCTGCTTCACGAGTCCTCTCCCCTTCCGATGGTCGACGTGGTGATGATGCTGGCCCCCTCAAGCTCGGCAGGCCCCGCGGCACCGAGGGCGATCGCCGCACGGGTGGCCGCCGCTTCCGAAGGATAGACCGCTACCAGAGTCGGCCCGGAGCCGGTCAGCAACACCGCATGACCGAGGATGCGCGCCGCAGCCTCGCGCGCATCGGCCAGGCCGGGTGACAGACGTGCTGCCGGTGCCCACAGGTCGTTCGCCTCGCGAAGCATCGCCGTGGTGGCCGCCAGGGTCATCCCATCGACGCCCTCGCGCAGGACCGCGGCAGCCTCGTCGACGCGCTCGGCCGTCGATGAAGCGATGACAGGGCCGCGGTCGAACTCGGCGAAGACGGCCGCCGTCGAAAGCCGCTCTCGAGGGGTGATGAGGATGAGACCGGCCTCTGGCTCGGGCGCCGGCAGCGGCACCAGATGCTCGCCGATACCCTCGACGAGCGAGGCTGCGTGACCAGCCACGAAGAAGGGCACATCGGCACCCAGCCGCAGGGCCGCCTCGAGGCGCTGCGCGGGATGGAGCCGGACACGCCAGGCCGCCAGGGCCAGGTCCATGGCCGCCGCTGCATCGGAGCTGCCTCCACCGAGGCCGGACGCAGCCGGGATACGCTTCTTCAGCCGGAAGCGCAGCCAGGGTAGCGCTGGGTCGATGGCCTCGCGCAGCTGGGCCGTGGCCCGCAGGACGAGGTTGTCGTCATCCGCCTCGAGCTCGCCATCGATGTCGAGGTGGTCCCGGGAGGCGTCCGCGCCGACCTCCACCTCGAGCCGGTCGTGCAGCGTCAGGCGCAGGAACACCGAGCGCAGCAGGTGGTAGCCGTCCTCGCGCACGCCGGTGACGGCCAGCGCCAGGTTGACCTTGGCCCGAGCCTTGACGCTGAGCGTGGTCACGCTGCCATCGGCAGAGGCGTCAGCGCCGCACGCAACGCCAGCCACTCCTCGACCGAGAGGGTCTGGGGCCGTCGGTCGGGAGCGATGGAGCAGGCAGCCAGGGCCGCGTCGACCCGCTCGCGGTCCAGGCCCGGCAGCTGGCGAGCAAGCACGTTGTGGATCATCTTGCGTCGCTCGCGGAACCCGGCCTGCACCAGGCGCCACAGCTCGTCTTCGTCCTCGGGGCCCAGGCGCCGCTCGCGCGTCACGCCGATGAGGATGGCCGAGTCGACCTCGGGCGCGGGCTCGAAGGCCGCCGCCGAGACCGTGAAGGCCACCTCCACAGGCGCGTGGTACTGGACAAACACCGAGAGGTAGCTCATGCCGCCCGGCGGCGAGGCGATGCGCTCGGCGACCTCCTTCTGGACCATCATCACGAAGCGGGTCGGGCGCGGCTCCCCTCCGAGCACGTGGTGGAGGATGGGGCTGGTGATGTGGTAGGGCACATTGGCCACCAGCGCCCAGGGCTCGGTGGCCAGGTCCGCCACGGCCACGTCGAGGAAGTCATCCTCCACCAGCGTCAGGTCGGGATGGTCGGCGAACCGCTGGCGCAGATGTCCCGCCAGCCGGAAGTCCAGCTCGACCGCCGTCACGGCTGCTCCGGCGGCCAGCAGCTGGGCGGTGAGGATGCCCACACCTGGCCCGACTTCCACGATGCGCTCGCCGGGCTGCACATCGGCGAGCTCGATGATGCGTTCCAGCACTGCGCCGTCGGCGAGGTGGTTCTGCGACAGCGACTTGCGCGCGACCAGGCGGTGCTGGCGCAGGTAGCGCTCGACCGCCTCGGGGCCGAGTCGCGCGGGATCGAGCTCCCACCCGTCCGCCGACATCGTCACACGGCCAGCTTGAGGGATGGGCGCGCATCGAGCGAGCGGTCGGCGCGGGTGCCGGCGAGGTGGCGATGGTAGCCGGCGGCTCCGATCATGGCGGCGTTGTCAGTGCACAGGCCGGGCCGCGGCACGATGAGCGGCAGCCCCAGGCCCCCGGCACCCTCGGCGATACGTTCCCGCAGCACCGCGTTGGCGGCGACACCGCCGCCCAGCAGGATGGACCTCGCACCCAGCTCGCGCGCAGCTCGCAGCAGCTTGGTCGATAGCACCTCCACGACCAATTCCTGGAAGGCCCACGACAGCTCCGCCACGTCTTGCGCCGACAGGCCCGAGCCGTCGAGGTCACGAGCCTGGGGCGGCAGGCCCAGGGCCTCACCGACCGCATGCCGGGCCGCGGTCTTGAGCCCGGAGAACGAGAAGTCGTAGGACTCGCCCATCCAGGCGCGGGGGAAGCGACGGTCGTGGGCAGTGGCACCGGCAGCTGCCTTCATGATGGCCGGGCCGCCCGGATACGAGAGTCCCAGCAGCCGGCCGACCTTGTCGAATGCCTCGCCGGCCGCGTCGTCGACGGTCTGACCGAGCAGCCGGTAGCGCAGGTGGTCCTGCATCTCCACGATGAAGGTGTGGCCACCGCTCACCACGAGCGCGACCAGCGGGAACTCCGGCGCCGGTCGCTCCACTTCGTCGGGGTCGAGCAGCCAGGCGGCGTAGATGTGGCCCTCCAGATGGTTCACCGGCACCAGCGGCAGGCCCAGGCTCCAGGCCAGGGTCTTGGCCATGGTGATGCCCACCAGCAGCGACCCGGCCAGGCCGGGTCCTTCGGTCACGGCCACGGCCTCGACCTCGCTCCAGTCTTCGAGGCCGGCCCGGGCACGGGCTTCGTCGAGCACGGGGATCATCCAGCGCAAGTGGGCACGCGCAGCCACCTCGGGCACGATCCCGCCCGTCTCCGAATGCAGCTGCACCTGGCTGGCGACGACGTTGGCCACGATGCGGCGGCCCCGCTCGACGACCGCGACCGCTGTCTCATCGCAGGATGATTCGACCGCGAGGATGCGTCCACGGCTCATGCGTCGAGCACCTCCGGGGGAGCATCAGGATCGGCCGCGAAGCCCGGGTCGTCGGGCAGCACCGCGATGGCGTACTGCTCGGTCTTCCTCGCCAGCAGACGCCCCATCTCGGGCGTCGCCAGCCGGTCGGTGGTCATGATGAGCGCGTCTTCGCCGTTGTCCGAGTAGTAACGCGGTCGCAGACCCACGGGCTTGAAGCCGAACTCCTGGTACAGCCTGCGGGCGGCGCCGTTACCGAGGCGCACCTCCAGCGTGCACACCGCCGCGCCGACCTCAGCGGAGAGGGCCATCAGCTGCGCGAGCAGCAGGCCGCCGATGCCGCGGCGGCGGTAGGCGGGCAGCACCGCGAACGTGGTCACATGTGCCTCGTCGACCATCAGCCAGATGCCGGCGTAGGCCACGACTCGCTGGCCGGCCCGGACCACCAGGTAGCGCGCCATCCGATTGGACTCGATCTCCTCGCGGAACGCGTAGGGCGGCCACGGCGTGGGGAACGAAGCGCTCTCGATGGCGTGGACGGCGGGGATGTCGTTGGCGGTCATGGGCTCGACCGCCAGCCTCACCGGAGGTCGGGCGACCATCCCAGGTCCTCCGCGGCACGCTGCACGCCACGCGGCAGCGCGACGTAGGCCGGGGTCAGCCCAGCCACGTCGTCAGTCGCTCCGGCACTGAGGCGTTCGTGCGCCATCTCCAGCAGCGCCGTAGCCAGGCCCGCGACCGCGGCCGTGCCCAGCCGGGCCGCCTCCTCGCCGAGCACCTCGTCACCCAGGTCGACGGCCAGGGCGGTCGCACTGCCGATGGCCAGCGCCAGATCCCCGGGCGCGATGAGCACGGGATCGGCACCACGCCGGGCAAGGTAGTGGTCACGGGCACCCGCCGGCAACACGACCGCAGCATCGGGGGCCCCGCTGGCCCGGCGCAGGGCGTCGGATGACATCACGCCCACGAGCGGGAGTCGTCGGGCGTAGGCGATGGTCTTGACCGTGGCCAGGCCCACGCGCAGGCCGGTGAAGGACCCAGGGCCCGTCCCGACCGCCAGCGCGGTGACGTCATCGAGCGTGCTGCCGGCTGCGGCAAGGACCTCGTCGATCTGCTCGAGGACGTGGGCGCCGTGCCGATGCCGTACCTGCCTGGTACTGACCGCCACGGGCGCATCGCGGCCGATCGCGACCACGCTCGAGCGGGTAGAGGTGTCGACGGCGAGGACGAGGCCAGCCGCGCTCATGCCGAGCCCTGCCAGCGACGAGCGGCCTCCACGTAGCGACGGGCAGCCTGGCCGTGACCACTGATGTCGATGACGCGCGAGGACTCAGCCACCGGCTCGATGGCCACCGTCAGCCGCTCCGGGTCAAGGTCCGCATCGAGGCGGTCGGCCCACTCGCTGAGCGTGACACCATCGTCCTGCCGCTCGTCGAGGAGCCCTCCCGCGAGCACGTCGCTGGCACCGGCCAGGCGGTAGAGATCCTGGTGGAAGAGCGTCAGCCGGCCCTGATACTCGGCCATGAGCGTGAAGCTTGGGCTATTGACGACATCGTCGATGCCCAGGCCGGCCGCGAAACCCTTGGCGAACTGCGTCTTGCCGGCGCCGAGCGGCCCTACCAGTGCGAGCCGGTCGCCCGCCTGCGCCGCCGGCGCGAGGGCCGCGGCGAAGTCCCGCGTCTCGGCGGTGGACGACGTGCGCACGCGCACCGAGACGGGGGCGGCTCGTTCGAGATCGGACATGGTCATCGCGGCAGGTTAGCCGAGTCGCTCCAGGATGGTGAGCGGCACGCAGTGGCGTTCCAGCGAGCCATCGGCCGCTGGCAGCTCCACGAAACCGCCCGGGACGTAGCTCCCGCCTGGCCAGCGACGCGGGCCCGACAGGCCCACCAGGCGCCCCTCGTGGTCGCGATGCTCGCCGGCCACGGCGCGCACCGTGCCCGGTGGACGGGACATGGCCTCGACCAGCGGTGCGGGGTCGCCCTCGATGACGAGCGTGCGCGAGTCGGGCAGGACCCCGGCGGTGCGGCCCTGGGCCGCCACCAGCAGGTCCCACAGGTAGCCCGGGATGGGCGAGCGACCGAAGCCTCCGAGCGCCACCAGGCCGAAGGGGGCAGCCGCATGCAGTGCAGCCTGCTGGCGAGCCTCCGAGGAGGTCAGCTGGCGCAGGTCGCGACTGGCCACGCCCCCGGCGACGACCGCGGCCACACCCAGGGCACGAGCGCGCGACAGTGCCTCGATGTCGATCCGGGCACCGACCACCAGAACGGCGCCCGAGACACCGACATCGATGCGGGAGGTCTGCACCTCCGCATCGCGGACATCGACGGCGAGGACGATGCGGCCCGAGGACGCACGGCCCCAGCCGAAGCGAGTGTCGACGGCCAGACCGTCCGCTCGCAGGTCGATCCGTGACGGCGTCACGGTCTCGATGACACCGGCCACCGGGGCCGTCACCAGGATGTCGCTGCGACCGGCCACAAGGCGCGTGACGCCGTCACGTCCGTGCTCACAGACACGCGTGCGGAGCGTTTCGGACGACGACTTCCGGCCCAGCCGACCGGAATGCTCGAGCGGCACGTCGTCGAGCACCGAACCGGGCGGCAGGCCGATGACCCGCGCGCTGCTGGGGATCTCGACGGCCTCCTGTTCGCGGAAGTGCTCGACGATGGGCTGGCCCGGCTCCACTCGCTGACCCGGCGCCACCAGCGGTCGGTCGGCCAGGTGGATGGCGATGCGCAGCAGGCGGCCGACCTCGGGACGCGCCGCAGGCACCACGAAACGAGCGGGGTCGGGCCCGGCGAAGCGCGCGGGGTCGGGCCCGGTCGTCGCCTCGTCGGCGGCTGGGCGTCGGTCGTCCATCAGTCCGCCCCCATCCAGACGGGGGCCTCCCAGGCCTCGAGCGTGGCCCGCCGGCTCTCGCCCCCGGGAGGCAAGTCGAGCGGTATGGGCCGCGTGTCCACGAACAGACCGGCCAGTCCGCCGCTGACCTCCAGGGGGATCGTGCGACCCTCCACACCAAGCACGGCGCCGTCACCGGGGTCGATGCCCAGGCGGGCCACGATGCCGGGTGGCAGATCCACCAGCTGCAGGACGCCAGGCTCGAGGCGCAGTCGCTGATCGCCGAGCGAGCTGGCGATGCTCATGGTGGCGCCGGCCTTGTCCTTCTTGCGGGTCGCGATGGAGCCCGTGAGCACGGCGCTGCAAAGGGGCAGCAGGCAGTCACCCATGAGGTCGGCCAGCAGTCGCTGGCGATCGGCCTCCACCGGCAGGGCTCCGAGGGGCGCCAGCACGCCCGCGTGGTCGTAGAGGATGCTCATCGCGCCCGGACTGCGGATACCGTCGACCGCCGCCATCGCGGAGGCTGCTGGGGGCAGGCCGGCGAAGGCCCCGCCGCCCAGGACCATGACGCTCGAGCCGCGCCGCTCGCCGCTCGCTGCTGCACCCTGCTCCCAGGCAGCCGCGAGGCGTTCGAGCGCGGCCCGCAGGGCTGCCAGCTGGAGGTGCAGGCCGTCGCGGCCGGTCCCGGCCCAGGGCTGGAGCACAAGGTCGCGTAGCGCGTCGAGACGGGCGGCCGGGTCGCCGTCCAGCGTGGACCAGCGCAGCACGGCCTCGCCGGTGCCATCGGCGTCGAGCAGGGTCGGGGGCAGCATGCCGGCCTCGGCGAGGACCGCGTGGCCCAGCTCCCCCTCCGGCCCCGCCTGCGTGCGCGCGCCGGCGGCGGCGCCGATCTCGATGCCGTCGACGTGACTTCCCAGCACCGCCGCCAGCGAGACGACAGCGGCCCTCAGGGCGGCGCGGCCGTCGGTGGGCACCGGTTGGCCGCCAGCGGCAAGATGCCGGCCCACCTGCGAAGCCGCTCCGCGCAGGAGCGAGTCAGCGGTGAGCGGGACAGGGTCAGGGGCAGGCAGGGAGAAGAGCCGCCCGTCGGGCAGGCCTTCGGGTCGGTCGGCGAAGGGCCCGCAGGCGATGACCGCGAGATCGTCACGGAAGCGGGCCAGCGAGGCGGCCCGGGGCCACAGCCGATGCGCCGCCGCACGTTCCTCCTCGTCGACGCCATCGCGACCGCCCATGACCACCGCGTCCACGTCGAGATCGAGACAAGCCTCGCCGAACGCCACAAGGTCGGGGTCGGGCCCGAAGAAGCGATGTCGAACGGTCCAGCCGGCGCCGGTGAAGGCACGCTCGAGGAGGTCTCCCGTCTCGGCCGAAGCGGCCACCAGCACGGCCCTGGACGGGCGTCCGGTACGGACCTCAAGGCGGGACCAGTCGCGCCAGCCTTCCATGGAGCCGGCCAGCGAGGCGTCCGTACGCGCGACACGCCAGGCCAGGTCCTCGAGCACCGACTCGGGATCGAGGACCACCGGCGCGGCCGCGGCCGCGAGCATGCGATAACGGCCCTCGACGGGGGCGATGAGCGTGGCCTTGATGGCGACCGTACCGCGGTCGAGCGTGAAGAAGGCAGCAGAGTCCTGGGTCACACGACAGATGGTAGCCGCGCCGGGCTATTCAGGCGCCAGGAGCCGGTCGGGCGGGGCAAGTGTGGGTCGTCCCTGGCGGCCGGCCGCCGCGGCCACGCCTCAGGCGAAGAGGTCGGCTTCGGCGTCCAGCTCTTCAAGGCGGTCGATGAGGCGTTCGATGCCGTCGTCATCGGCCAGCAGGTTGCGGGCGCCGGGATCATCGCCACCGAAGATGCCCCTGATAACCGGGTCGAAGAAGAGCATGCCCAATCCATCGAGCGAGCCGGCACCGCGATTGGCCTCCAGGAACAGCACGGCCGGGACGGTCGCACCGCGCATCTGGATCTGCCGCGCCACCGACTCGACGTCATCTCCTTCGAAGATGCCGAAATCGGCTGACTCGCTGAGCGGCTCGGTCACTGCCGGCGGTCGTAGCAAAACCGTTTCGTCCTCCTAGAGACATGCAGAACCGGCACGGCTGCGGGGTCGGGTCCCTCTCTACCCAGTCCTCGCGACCGGTTTCGTCACGTCTACTTCGGTGCCGGCGTGCGTTCTTCGCGATCAGCAGTACCAGCCAACGGATGGTACACCCGGGCCAGCCTTTGAGCCATCGTTGTCAGCACTTCCCACGCGATCGTGTTGCGCCGACGCGCCAGTTCCCCGGCCGAGATCGCCTGTCCGCCCTGGCTGCCCAGAAGGACGAACTCCTCGTCGTATCCGAGCCCGGGCAGATCGGTCACATCGGCCGTGACCGAGTCCATCGAGACACGGCCCACGAGCGGCACGCGGCGGCCGCGCACGAGGGCCTCCGCGCCCGGCTGCGCGCTGCGCAGGTAGCCATCGCCGTAGCCGACGGGCAGGACGGCGATGCGCGACGGTCGCTGGGCTCGCCAGGTGCCGCCGTAGCCGACGGAGCCGCCCACGGGCACGTGGCTGAAGGCGACAGCGTGGGCCTTGACCGACATCGCCGGCCGCAGCCGAGCCGCGGCATCCAGCGCATCACGGGCGATGGGTAGGCCCTCATCGAGGACGCCGTGGATAGCGATGCCGGGCCGAACCAGGTCGAGCGCGGGCTCGTCGCCCGCGAAGATGCCGCCGGAGGCTGCGATGTGGCGCGGCGGAACGGGGATCCGCGCTTCGCGCAGGGCGGTCGTGGCGACCTCGAAACGGAGCAGTTGGGCATCCGACGTCGGCGGGTCCTCGGGGCTGTGCAGGTGGGACCACAGGCCGGCCAGCTCGATACCCGGATGGGCCTGGACCTGGGCCGCGACCGCGGCGACCTCCTCGGTGGGCAGGCCACCGCGACCCATGCCGGTCTCGACCGCGATGTGCACTCGGACGGGCGGGCCGTGGGGCCGAACCGCGTCACCGATGGCACGCAGGTCGGACGCGGACATGACCGGCAGCTCGAGGCCGTGTGCGAGGGCCTCGGGCACCGCCGAGTGGGGCACCGGGTAGAGCAGCAGGATGCGCGTGTCGACCTCCGGCCGGAGCGCGATGGCCTCGTCGAGGGTGGCCACGCAGAGCGCGTCGGCGAGCGGCGAGATGGCCCGGCCGACGGCCAGCATGCCGTGGCCGTAGCCATCGGCCTTGACCACCGGCGCCACCGCGGCCGAGCCCACCACCGAGCGGATGACACCGATGTTGTGACCGATGGCCTCGAGGTCGATCTCGACCCAGGCACCGCGGCGGTCGATCATGACCCGCCCGCGGCCGGAGCCTCGAAGCCGAGGCGGCCGCGGGTCTCTCGCTCACGCACGGCCGCCAGGTGGCGCCGCACGCGAGGGATGGCCGGCAACAGGTCGGTGGCCATCAGGCCCGCGTCGCCGAGGCGGCTGCTGACGTCCTCGCCGGCACGGGCGTGGAGGAAGACGCCGAGGGCTGCCGCGTCGAAGGGGCCCAGGCCCTGGCCCAGCAGCGAGGCGATGACGCCGGCGAGCACGTCGCCGGTGCCGCCCGAGCCGAGAGCAGGTACTTCGAACGGCGCCGTGAGCGACCGGCCGTCGGGCTCGGCGATGACGGTATGGGCGCCCTTGAGCACCACCACCACTCCCCACTCGCGAGCCGCGCCCAGGGCAGCCTCGCGCCGGCTGGCGCCGTCCCCGGCACCGCCGTCGCGGCCCAGCCGCGCGAACTCGCCCGGGTGTGGCGTCAAGACCAGTGCCCGGCGCACCCGGGTCCACCAGCGCGGCAGGCCGGAGAGAGCATCCAGGGCACCCGCGTCGACGACGGCGGGCGCACCCTCGGCGGCGAGCAGGGCGCGGACCAGCCGGCTCGTGGCCCGCCCGGGCATCAGTCCAGGGCCGACCAGCAGTGCGTCACAGGGCATGGCGCCGAGATCGGCAGCGGCCTCGTCGGCCGCGACCTGGTAGGGGGTCACCTCGGGCAGGCCGCGGGTGATCAGCTCTGGCACACGCCCGGCGATGGCCGGCTGCAGCGAGGCCGGTACGCACACGGTCACCAGGCCGCTGCCGGCGCGGAGCGCCGCGGCACCGGACATGAGCGCGGCACCGGCATAGTCGAGCGATCCGGCCACAGCCAGGACCCGTCCGAACGTGCCCTTGTGGCCAAGCGGATCGCGCTCGGGCAGCAGTCGGGCAGCAGTCGCCTCGTCGAGCAGCACCTCACCCGCGACCATCAACCCGCCCCGGTTTTCCCGTTGCGCACGGCCTCCGTCTCCGGGTCGTGCCCGGGCTCAGCCTCGGCGGCACGCACCTCCGCGTCGAGGTCGCGCAGCCGGCGCATGCGCGCCATCAGCTGCCGCTCACGGTCGTCCATGCGCGCTTCCATGTCGATGGGGAGGACGAACTCGCCGCCCTCGGTGCGCACGCCGAAGGCCACGGCCACGGCGTATTCGCGCTCATGGCTGATGGACACCGCGATCCGCTCCATGCCCAGCTGGTTGGCCCGGCGGAGGGCGCGATCATGGAGCCGGCACATGGGCGCGCCGGTGGGCAGCCGGATCGATCTCGATCTCGCGCCAGCCGACCCCGCGCACGCCCAGCCCGAGCACCTTCGAGACCGCCTCCTTGGCCGCCCAGCGGCCAGCGAAGTTCTCGGGACGATCGCGTACGTAGGCGTCCTCGTGGTCGGTCAGGACGCGCCCGGCGAAGCGCCGGCCATGCTTCTCGATGGCACGGCGGATGCGGTCGACCTTGATGATGTCGATCCCTACCTCGGTCGTGCCCGGCGGCGGCGTCGGCAGGGCGGTCACTCGACCGTCACCGACTTGGCCAGGTTGCGCGGCTGGTCGACGTCGGTGCCGCGCTCCACCGCGGTGTGATAGGCGAAGAGCTGCAGCGGGATGACCGCCAGCACCGGGCTCAGCATCTCGACGGTGGGGGGCACCCACATGATGTCGTCAGCCACGGCCTTCATGCGGTCATCACCCTCGGTCACGACGGCGATGACGTGGGCATCCCGGGCGCGACCCTCCATCAGGTTGCTGACGAGCTTGTCGTGCACCGCGGTGCGAGTGGCCACCGCCACCAGCGGCACCTCCGCGTCGAGCAGCGAGATGGGCCCGTGCTTCAGCTCCCCCGCCGCGTAGCCCTCGGCGTGCACGTAGCTGACCTCCTTGAGCTTGAGTGCACCTTCGAGGGCGGCCGGGTAGGTGATGCCGCGGCCGACGTACATGTAGCCACGAGAACCCACGTAGCGGCGGGCCAGCTCGGCCGCCGAGGCCTCGTTGAGTTCGAGGGTGCGCTCGGCATTGGCCGGCAGGGCTCGTAGCCCCTCCACCAGGGCCTTCTCATAGAGGGGATCGAGGCGGCCGCGTATCTTGGCCATCTGGGCCGCCACGAGCAGCAGCGTCAGCACCTGCGTCACGTAGGTCTTGGTGGCCACGACGGCGATCTCCGGCCCGGCCTGCAGGAAGAGCACCGCGTCGGCCTCGCGCGTGATGGCCGAGCCGACCGTGTTGGTCACCGCTACCACCGGGCAGCCCCGCTCCCGGGCGAGGCGGGTAGGGGCCAGCGTGTCGGCCGTCTCGCCCGACTGCGTGACCGCGATGACCAGCGTCTTCTGGTCCAGCGGAGGCGGATCGTAGCGGAACTCGGAACCCACGTTCCAGCGGGCTGGCAGCCCGGTCCATGCCTGCAGCGCAGTGGCCGCCACGGCCGCGGCATAGGCCGCGCTGCCGCAGGCGACGAGCTCGACGCGCTCGATGTAGGGCAGGATCGCCCGCAGCGGCTCGAGCTCCGGCACCCGCACCTCGTCCTGGTGGATGCGCCCGGCGATGGCGGCCCGGATGGCCTCCGGCTGCTCGTGCATCTCCTTGAGCATGTAGTGCTCGTAGCCACCCTTCTCGGCAGCCTCGATGTCCCAATCGATCTGGTGCACGGGCCGTACCTGGGGGCGGCCGACGATGTCGGTGATGGACACCCGGCCGGGACGGATGTCGGCCACGTCGCCCTCCTCCAGGAAGATGACGTCGCGCGTGTAGGCCAGCACCGCAGCCACATCGGAGGCCAGGAAGGCCTCTTCCTCGCCCAGACCGACGATGAGCGGCACGTTCATCTTGGCCCCCAGCACGCGGTCGGGCTCACCCTTGTGGATGACCGCCAGGGCGTAGGCGCCGTGGGCCCGCTGGAGGGCCTCGCGGACGGCAGCCGCGAGGTCACCGTGGTAGGCCTCTTCGACGAGGTGGGCGATGGCCTCGGTGTCGGTCTCGCTGTCGAAGACGTGACCTGCCGCCTCCAGCTCCGCCCGCAGCTCGATGAAGTTCTCGATGATGCCGTTGTGGATGACCGTCAGCTCGCCGGTGCAGTCGACGTGGGGATGGGCGTTGAGATCATTGGGCCGTCCGTGAGTGGCCCAGCGTGTGTGACCCAGTCCCGCCGTCGAGGCCGGGGTACCTTCGGCCAGGGCCTTCTGCAATCCGGCGATCTTGCCGGCTCGCTTGCGCACGAAGAGGTCGCCCGCCTCGGTGACAAGGGCGATGCCGGCCGAGTCGTAGCCGCGATACTCGAGCCGGGCCAGGCCCTCGATCAGCACTGGTGCCGCCTGACGATGGCCGACGTAGCCGACGATCCCGCACATGGCCTAGTGCTCCTGGTTGAGGCGCTCTGCCGCGAGCGCAGCGAGCTCGTCGGCCAGGCGCAGCACGAGTGTCGCGTCACGACCCTCGACCATCACGCGCAGGGCCGGTTCGGTACCCGAGGGCCGGACCACGATACGTCCGTGCGCGGCCAGCTCGGCCTCGGCCGCGGCCACGGCCTCGGTCAGCACCCGGTCGGCCCGCCACTCCTTGGTGCGCACCCGGATGGTCCGCTGCTCCTGGGGATCGAGCGGGATGGCCGCGGCCAGCTCCGAGAGGGGGCGGCCGCTGCGGGCGAGGATGTCGAGGATCTCGAGGGCGGTGACGATGCCGTCGCCGGTGTCGGTGTGCTCGCGGATGATGACGTGGCCGCTCTTCTCCCCGCCGAGACCGGCGTCGGAGACAAGCATCGAGTCGACGATGTAGCGGTCGCCCACCTTGGTGCGCAGCACGCGCCCGCCGGCCCCTTCGACCGCGCGGGCGAGGCCGCCGTTGCTGAGGATGGTGACCACGAGGGTGTCCTCTGCCAGCGCCCCCCGGGCCAGCCGGTCGAGCGCGATGATGCCCAGGAGCTGGTCCCCGTCGACGACCTGGCCGCGCTCATCGACGGCCACGCAGCGATCGGCGTCGCCATCGAGGCTGAAGCCGACGTCGCCACCCTGACTGGCCACGATGCCGGCCAGCGTCCCCGGTACGGTCGCGCCGCAATCGAGATTGATGTTGAGCCCGTCGGGCTGGTCGTAGTGTGCGCTCACGGAGGCACCCGAGGCGGCCAGGATGGGCGGTGCCACGGCCGAGGCCGAGCCGTTGGCACAGTCGACGTGCAGGCGCAGGTCGGAGCCGATGCGCCCGGCCATGCCCAGCCGGTGCTCGAGGTAGTGGTCCAGGTCCTGGCGGGCGTCGACGATGCGTCCGAGGGCGGCGTTGCGCGGGCTGCCCAGCTCCTCGGAACGGATGATGAGCGTCTCGAGCTCGTCCTCCATCTCGTCATCGAGCTTGAGGCCCTTGCCGCTGAGGACCTTGAGACCGTTGTCCTCGGCGGGATTGTGCGAGGCACTCACCATCACGCCCGCCGCGTACCCGCTCACCGCCGTGACGTGCGCCAGCGCCGGCGTGGGGCAGATCCCGAGGGCGTGGACATCGGCGCCGGCGGAGGTGCCGCCGGACATGAGCGCAGCGGTGAACATGTCGCCCGAACGGCGGGTGTCCTGGCCCACCAGGATGCGGCCGCCGGGACCTGCCAGCCTGGTGGCGATGGCCCGTCCAAGCGCGTGGGCCAGTGATGGTTTGAGATCTACGTTGGCGACACCGCGGATGCCGTCAGTGCCGAAGAGATTGCTCACGAAGGCTGCGCGACCGTGACACGCACGGTGGCGGGCGACACTTGCACGACGCTCGTGCCGCGGGGGGTTCGGACGATGGGCATGACCTCATTGTCGCCCACCTCGAGGCCGGCCGCCGGAACCTCCACGCTGATCTCCTCCACCGAGAGCTCGTCGAGTTCGGCCACCGGTCCCGAGACCACCACACTGACCGAGGGTTGTGCCAGGCGATAGGCGAAGCTGGGGTCGGGCCCGCTGAGGGCGGGGCCGACCTCGAAGGTCCGCGAGCCGAACGAATCGGTGAAGGTGACCAGCACGGTGACCTCCTCCGCCCCGGCGCTGGTGATCTCCTCGGGCAAGACGAGTGCGGACTCCACCACCAGCTCCACCGATTGGCCTCCGATATCGACCGGCTCGGTGGTGATGAACCCAAGCTGCCGGATGGTCGGATTCTCACCGCTGACGGTGACCGTAGCGGGCAGGACCGAGACGTTGTCGACGCGCTTGCCGTGGAGCGGTTCACCGACCAGTTCGGGGATGATGGGGAGGGTGGCATAGGCCAGCTGGCGCGCCACGTCGGCCCCTACGCGCACGGTCGCCGGCTGGACCTCGACGCCGGGCACGATGGCGCCGACCTCGTCGAAGGCCTCGACGGTCACGTCCTCATCGATGTTGATGCCCGAAGCGTCGACGATGAAGCGGCCCTCGACGCTGCGCACGTTCTGCAGTCGCGACGATGCTCCGCTGATGACGACCTGGTTGGGCTCGACGCTGATGGGCCCGAGCTCGATGCCCTCGGGTAGCGGACCGTGGTCGACCACGACCGGCATGGTCCGCGAGACGACCTCGTCGACGCGCACGGTCACGCCCGGGGGGTCGTAGCCCACCACGCGCACGCGCGGATCCACGGGGAAGACGTCGACCGGCACCTCCACGGTCGTGGCACCCGGTCGCGGCTCGACCGCGGAAAGATCGATGCTGGCACGGAAGCTGTCGTTGGTGAGCGCCTCAGCGATCTCGCCCGAGGCGCGGAAGTCGATACGGGCCACCGCGCCGGGGTCGTCGAGGAGCGAGCCGCCAACGGGCGCATTGAGCACCTCGATGGGCACTGGACCGGTCCACGAGCGGGTCGACTCGGAGAGGGCCACGCCGGCGTAGAGCACCACGGCCAGGCCCAGCGCGGTCAGCTTCAGGGGCCAGTTGCTGAAGACCAGGCGGCCGATGGTATTCACCGCTCGTCCCCACCTTCGGCCGAGGGCGCAGGCTCGGGAGTGTCGCCCCCGCTGGGCGCGGCACCGTTGTGACGCCAGCTGACACGCCGGGCGCGGCTGCTCACGTCGGTTGGTGCGAGCAGGCCGTAGAGCCGCTGCCGCAGCTCGTCCTCGTCGAGCTCGCGCACGATGCGCCCGGTCTGGGCCAGGCTGATGGCGCCGCTCTCCTCGCTGACCACGATGGCCAGCGCGTCGGTCTGCTCGGTCACACCCAGCGCGGCTCGGTGCCGGGTCCCGTAGTGTTCGAGCGAGGTCTCGCGTTCGGCCAAGGGCAGCATCACGCCGGCTGCCACGATCTCATCGCCGCTGACGATGACGGCGCCGTCGTGCAGTGGATAGCCGGGCGCGAAGAGCGAGGCCAGCAGCTCCGCGGAGAGGTCTGCGTTCATGATCACACCGGCCTCGGCCATATCGCCCAGGCCGGTGTCGCGCTCGACCACGATGAGCGCACCCGTGCGGCGGCGCTGCAACTTGGCCGCGGCGGCGGCGATGATGGCCGCACGGCGCTGGTAACCGCTCGCGTCGGAGGCTCCGAGCCAGGCCCAGGAGCCGACCCGTCCGAGCCGGTCAAGCCCACGCCGGAGCTCCGGCTGGAAGACGACCACGAGTGCCACCAGACCGACCACGGCACCGGTCTGGAGGATGCCCGAGAGCAGGCGCAGGTCGAGTCCGAGGGCGATGACGTAGACGGCGTAGACGATGGCCGCGCCGATGGCCAGGCGCACCGCGCGCGTGCCCTGGATGAGGCGCAACACGAGATAGATGAGGACCGCGGTCAGGAAGATGTCGAGCAGAGCGCTCGGTTCGATCCGCAGGTCAGCAGCCAGGTCCCGCAACTGATCCATCTGCGGCTGAGACTACCACCGCCGCGGGCCGGGGGACGGCGGCGCGGCAGCGGCGGTCAGGCGCCCATGGCAGCCAGGCGTTCGAGCTCCGGCGAGAGTGTGCGAAAGTCGCGAGCGAGCGCTGCCAAGGCGTTGCGCCGCAGGCGGTCGTCGTCGAGGTCGAGCCGGCGCTCGATGAGTAGTGCCCGTTGGACACCGAGCTCACGCCAGCCCAGCCGCAGGTAGAGCATGGCCATGACGAAGTGGAGGTCGATGTTGCCCGGGCGAGCCGCGAGTCCCCTGAGGCAGGCGTCGATCGCCGCGTCGAAGTCGTTGACCGCAGCGAAGCCGTTGGCGGCGGTGAGACAGGCGGCGGCCGCGACGTCGAGGTCGCCGGCGGCGTGGGCGGCGGCGCCGTTGCTGATGTGTCGCTCCAGCTCGAGGGACCGGGCGTCGGTCACGCGCGAGCGGGAGTGGCCGGGACCGGCCATCGCCTCCAGCTCGGCGGCTCGGGAGCGCAGCGCTCCAGCTTCCAGGCCCTGGCCCCCCGCAGCCAGCGCGGCGGCCTTGCCCTTCATCGCCTCCACGTCTGAGGGCGACCGCTCGAGCGCCTGGTCGAAGACCTTGAGGGCGGCCTTCGGCTCCTGCATCCGCAGGTAGATGTTGCCGATGGCGACGAAGGGTAGCGGCCGGTCCGGGACCAGCTCGGCGGCCTCCTGATAGTGCCCGATGGCCTCTCGCGGGCGGCCCTTGACGACGGCGAGGTGGCCGCGCCGGAGGGCGTCCTTGTAGCGGATGGAGACAGGGTCGCTCATCATCCCTGAGCATCGAGTATGACGAAGCCCGGGACGATGCGTCGATGGTCCCGGGCTGCAGATAGGTGTGGTGTCCGTAGGTCCGGGGTGGTCCACACCCCGGACGGACGTGCTGCGCGCCGATGCGCGCGGCGCTAGCGCTTGGTGAACTGCGGCGCCTTGCGGGCTCGCTTGAGGCCGTACTTCTTGCGCTCCTTCATGCGCGGGTCGCGCGAGAGGAGGCCGGCCTGACGCAGCGGCACCCGGGCCCCCGGATCGGAGGCCAGGATGGCCCGGGCGATGCCGTGGCGGATGGCGCCGGCCTGGCCGTGATGGCCGCCGCCGTTGACCTTGACCATGGCGTTGAATTGACCCTCCGTGCCGGTGACCCGGAAGGGCATCAGGATGTCAGCGAGGTCCACCGCGTTGCCGAAGTGCTCCTCCAGGCTGCGACCGTTGACCACGACCTCACCCTCGCCGGTAAGGAGCCGCACGCGCGCCACGGCCGTCTTGCGGCGGCCGGTGCCCTCGTGGAAGGTGACCTGGTTCATCAGTTAGCGCCTCCTGCCGGAGCGGGAACCGGCTGCTGTGCCTCGTGCGGATGGTCCTTGCCGGCGTAGACCTTGAGCTTGCGCATCTGCTGGGTTCCGAGGCGGGTGTGCGGGACCATGCCCTTGACCGCGCGGCGGATCACCTCCTCGGGGCGTCGCTCCAGCAGATGGCTCAGCTTCTCCTCACGGAGGCCGCCGGGGTAGCCACTGTGCCGGTAGTAGCGCTTGGACTCCAGCTTGTCGCCGGTGACCTTGATCTTCTCGGCGTTGATGATGATGACGTGGTCACCGGTGTCGATGTGCGTCGAGTAGGTCGGCTTGTGCTTGCCGGTCAGCAGTCGCGCCACACGCGTGGCGAGACGGCCGAGCGTCTGACCGTCGGCATCGACGACCAGCCACTGGCGCTCGATCTCACTTGCCTTTGGCGTGTAGGTCCTGCTCATGGCCCCTGTCGTGCTTCCTTGTTGGATGTCCTTGTCGATCTCGATGGTCCGATCGTGGCCCGTCGCAGGCAGAGCCCACGTGCGGGTGCGACCGCCCCTTCGAAGGCCCTGCCCGGCGATCCAAGCTCGCGGACCAGGTCCTCTGCGGTGGCCCGTCCCATCCCGATACGGATGAGGGCGGCCACGATGCTGCGCACCATCTGGCGCAGGAAGGCGTCGCCGGCCACGTCGACCGTGACCAGGTGGCCTCGCCTGCGGACCCGGATCTCGTAGAGCGTCCGGACCGAGGTGTGCTGAACGCGCCCGAAGGCCGAGAAGTCATGCCGACCGACCAGGTGCTGGGCGGCGGCGTGCATGGCCCCGGCATCGAGGCGTTCATCGAGTTCGTAGACGTAGCGCCTGCGCAATGGCTTGCGCGGGCCCGTCCAGATGCTGTAGCGGTACTCCCTCCGCGTCGCGGCGCGACGTGGATCGAAGTCGATCGCTACCCGTGTCAGCGGCCCGATCGAGACGTCCGGGGGCAACAACGCCCCGATGGCCCGACCAAGCTCCGACGCGATCATGCTGCCCTGCCAGGTGAACGCGATCACCTGCCCGGTGGCATGCACCCCGGCATCCGTGCGACCGGCCGCGTCGATCCGGATGCGAGGCTCACCCGACAGGTGGGCCAACGCGCGCTCCAGCTCTCCCTGGACGGTCCGACGGCCAGGCTGTGCCTGGAAGCCGGCGAACTCAGTGCCGTCGTATTCGACCCGTGCGCGGTACCGCACGGGGCCGCCCTCTCGGGCAGTCTTCATCTTGTCCGTCGCGTCCCGACGCTTGCGCGCCCGGCTCGGCGGCTCTGCCTAGACCAGCTCGAGCTGGACCATCGGGGCGCTGTCGCCGGGCCGAGGGCCAAGCTTGACGACCCGGGTGTAGCCCGAGTTGCGACCCCCGTAGCGGGGCACGATCTCGTCGTAGAGCTTCTCGATCACGAGCGGCTCATCGGGCAGCTCAGCCACGATGCGCCGGCGCTCGGCGAGGGTCCCACCCTTGGCCAGCGTGATCACACGCTCGACCATGCCGCGCACTTCCTTGGCGCGAGCCTCGGTGGTCTTGATCTGTTCGTAGCGCAGGACGGCCACGATGAGGTTGGCGTACATGGCCTTGCGTGGCGCGGTCTTACGACCGAACTTGCGCCCATCGATACGGTGAGCCACGGCTAGACGTCCTCCTCCATGAAGGTCTCGTCCAGCTCGGCGTCGTCCTCGACATCCTCGGCCTCAGCCTCGGCATCGAAGCCTTCGAGCGCCTCGTCCTCGGGCGGCAGGAAGCCTCGCATGCGCAGGCGTTCCTTCATCTCGTCGAGGGACTTCTTGCCGAAGTTGCGCATGCGCAGCAGGTCCTCGTCCTGCAGCTGTAGCAGCTGTCCGACCCTGACGATGTTGTTGCGCTTCAGTGAGTTGTAGGCCCGCATGGGCAGGTCCAGGTCCTCGATCGGCATATCCAGCACGTTGGGCGGCAGCGTCTCCGCGCCGCTCACGGCCTCGACCTCGCTGGTCAGCTGGCGGCCGGCAGTGGTGAACTGGCTGAACTGCTCGACCAGCATCTCCGCGGCGCGGGAGAGCGCCTCTTCCGGAGAGATGGTGCCGTCGGTCTCGATGACGAGGGTCAGCTTGTCGTAGTTGGTGACCTGTCCCACTCGCGTGTTCTCGACGTGGTAGTCGACCTTGCGCACGGGCGTGAAGATGGCGTCGACCGGGATGACCCCGATAGGCAGGCCTTCCTTGGTGTCCTCCGCCGAGAGGTAGCCGGTGCCACGCTCCACGGTCAGGTCCATCTCGATGGTCGCGTCCGGCTCCAGGGTCAGGATGTGCTGGTCGGGGTTGACGATCTCGACGTCCGCGGACTCCACGATGTCAGCCGCGGTGACCGGCCCGGCCCCGCTCTTGACGAGCTTCAGCTGGGTCGGATGGGGGACGTAGCTCTTGAGCCGCAGCCGCTTGAGGTTGAGGAGGATCTGGATGACGTCCTCCTTGACCCCGGCGATGGTGCTGAACTCGTGGCTGACGTCGCGGATCTGCACGGAGGTGACTGCGGCACCCTCCAACGACGAGAGCAGCACGCGCCGAAGCGCGTTGCCCAGCGTGACGCCATAGCCGGCGCGCAGCGGGCTCGCCTCGTACTTGCCGTAGGTCTCAGTCTCGAGCTCCTCGACGGACTCGATCTGGGCATTCTCCAGTTCGATCATGTGCTGGCGCTACCTCGAGTAGTACTCGACCACGAGCTGCTCGTTGAGTTCGAGCGGCATCTGGTCGCGGGTCGGCATCGCCGTCACGGTCCCGACAAGCTTGTCGGCGTCGACATCGACCCAGTCAGGCTTCTGGGCGCCACCGATGGCGTCCTTCAGCTGCTTGAAGTATTCGGTCTTGCGGCTGGTGGCGCGCACCTCGATCTTGTCGCCCTCCCGAACACGGAACGAGGGGATGTTGGTACGCGTTCCGTTGACGTCGAAGTGTCCGTGGCCCACGAGCTGGCGGGCCTGGGCACGACTGCTGGCGAAGCCCATGCGGTACACGACGTTGTCGAGACGGGTCTCGAGCAGTCGAAGCAGGTTCTCGCCGGTGACGCCGGGGCGCGAAGCAGCGGTGTCGTAGTACTTCTTGAACGGCCGCTCGTTGACCATGTAGACGCGGCGCACCTTCTGCTTCTCACGCAGCTGGATGCCGTAGTTGGACATCTTGCGCCGGCGGATGCCGTGCTGGCCGGGCGGGGTGCCACGACGTTCGAAGGGGCACTTCTTGGTGTAGCACTTGCTGCCCTTGAGGTACAGCTTCATGCCTTCGCGACGGCAGAGACGGGAGACTGGTCCGCGGTATCGAGACATGGCGAACCTCCTAGACCCGGCGCCGCTTGGGCGCGCGGCAGCCGTTGTGCGGGAGGGGGGTCACGTCGGTGATGGCGCTGACCTCGAGGCCAGCAGCCTGGAGCGAACGGATAGCCTGCTCGCGACCCGAACCGGGGCCCTTCACGAAGACCTCGATCTGGCGCATGCCGTGCTCCATGGCCCGCTTGGCGGCACCATCGGCAGCCAGGGCGGCGGCGTACGGGGTGGACTTTCGGGAGCCCTTGAAGCCGGCCGTGCCGGCGCTACCCCAAGCCACGACTGCACCACTGAGGTCCGTGATCGTCACGATCGTGTTGTTGAAGGACGCCTGGATATGGACGTGCCCGGAGGGCACGTTCTTCTTCTCCTTGCGCCTGGACTTCGTGGCGCGCTTTCGTTCCGCCATCGATCGGGTGTCTCTCCTGCGTGTCGCCGGGCGGGCCTCCGGTTACTGGGACCGGGCCGCCGCTGCGTTCGGTGGTTACTTCTTGCGCCGGACGCCGACGGTCTTCTTGGGACCGCGTCGCTGGCGTGCGTTTGTCTTGGTGCGCTGACCACGGACCGGCAGGTTGCGCCGGTGCCGCAGACCGCGATAGGAACCGATCTCGGTCAGCCGCTTGATATTCATGGCCGTCTCGCGGCGGAGGTCGCCCTCCACGGTGTAGCGGCGGTCGATGATGTCGCGCAGACGATTGACCTGCTCATCGGTGAGGTCGCGGACGCGGGTGTCCGCGTTCACGTTGGCCTGTGCGAGGACCTTCTGGCTGGTGGGCAGCCCGATCCCGTAGATGTACGTAAGCGCGATCTCCACCCGCTTCTCGCGGGGGATATCGATGCCGGCGATACGTGCCACCGTTCCTCCTAGCCCTGGCGCTGCTTGTGCTTGGGGTTGGAGCAGATGATCATCACGCGCCCCTTCCGCCGGATCACCTTGCAGCGATCACAGCGCCTCTTAACCGATGCAGAGACCTTCACGTCGTTCTCTCGCGTCCTACTTGAGTCGATAGGTGATGCGGCCGCGGGAGAGGTCGTATGGCGACAGCTCGACGCGAACGCGATCGCCGGGGAGGATGCGGATGAAGTTCATGCGCAGCTTGCCGCTGATGTGCGCCAGCACCTGATGCTTGTCCTCGAGCTCGATCCGGAACATGGTGTTCGGCAACGGCTCGATGACCGTTCCTTCGACCTCGATTGCATCTCGCTTAGCCACAGGCGACCGCTAGACCCCGACTACATTGTTGGATGGATGGGCCCGACGCCGGTCCCGACACGGTCGGCGGGGCGCCAGCAAGCGCCGGGATCGCCCCGGCGCGCGAAGGATGAGTGTATCAGAAGTCGAATAGTAGCGGCAAGCGGCATCAGGGGCGTGCTCATGCGCGCACCTCTGCGGGTACCGGCAGGCCTTCGACGACCTCACCGGCGCCCAGCGTCAGGATGCGCGGCCCGTCGGCGGTGACAGCGATGGTGTGCTCCCAGTGGGCCGCCAGGCTGCCGTCGGCAGTGGCCACGGTCCAGCCATCGGGCTTCACCCGTGTCTCATGGGAGCCGATGGTGAACATGGGCTCGATGGCGATGCAGAGGCCGACCTCGACCTTGCGACCTTTGCGACCGGTGCGGTAGTTGGTGACCTGCGGCTCCTCGTGCATCTGGTTGCCGATGCCATGGCCGACGTAGCCGCGGACGATGCCGTAGCCAGCCGCGAGCCCGACGTCCTCGATGGCGGCCGCGATGTCTTCCAGAGTGGCACCGGGGATCGCTGCGCGGACCCCCGCCAGCAGGCCCGCGCGCGTGACGTCGCTGAGTCTGCGCGTCTCGTCGGGCACGTCAGCCATGAGGAAGGTGCGCGCGGAGTCGCCGTTCCAGCCATCGACCTCGGCACCACAATCGACTGAGACCATCATGCCCTCCTCGATGATCCGCCCGTCGGGGACACCGTGGACGACCTCGTCGTCGAGGGAGACGCAGGTCGCGTGCTGGAAGGGTCCGAGCTGACCGGGGACACCGATGAAGTTGGGCGTCCCGCCCCCGTCGCGGATGACCTCGTCAGCGATGGCGTCGAGCTGCAAGGGTGTCAGGCCCGGGCGGATGGCCTCGGCCACCGCGTCGAGCGCGGCTGCGGTGAGGGCTCCGGCCACGGCCATCTTCTCGATCTGGGACCGAGACTTGAGAACCACGCGCCGACGGTCGAAGAGCACGCTAGGCGGAGTTCTTGGAGGCGACGACGCGGAGCAGCTCCGCGGTGACCTCTGCGGGCGGCTGGTCGCCGGGCACCGAGAAGAGGACATCGTTGTTGGCGTAGTAGTCGACGACCTCGAACATGGCGGGCAACTGCTTGTCCAGCCGCTCCTGCACGGTCTCGGTGCTGTCGTCCGGGCGCTGGTAGAGCTCGGCCCCGTCGATGTCGCAGATGCCGTCCTGCTGCGGCGGCAAGGCGACCACGTGGTAGACGTGCTGGTCGTCCTTGCTACAGATGCGCCGCCCGGTAAGTCGCGCCAGGAGCAGGCCCGTGGGGACCTCGATGTAGGGCACGGCGCTGACGGCGAGGCCGGCCCTGTGAAGCATCCTGTCGAGGGCCTCGGCCTGGGCCACCGTGCGCGGGAAGCCGTCGAGGATGACGCCCTTGGCGGCATCCTTCCAGCCAAGGCGGTCGTCGACCATGGCCACCACGATGTCGTCCGGCACCAGTTCGCCGGCCTCCATCAGGCCGCGGATCTTCTGCGCCAGCGGCGTCTCGCTCTTGAGCATGGCCCGGAAGAGCTCGCCGGTAGAGACGTGCGGCAGGTCCAGCTCCTCGGCCAGGCGCTCGGCCTGGGTGCCTTTACCGGCTCCCGGGGCACCCAGCATCACGATGATGCGACGATCTCCCCCCGTACGAGCCGCTTGCGTTGCAGCAGCTTGCGATGTCACCTGATGAATCCCTCATAGTTGCGCATCATCAGCTGCGCCTCGAGCTGCTTCATCGTCTCCACCACGACCGAGACGACGATCAGCAATGCCGTGCCGCCCAGACTGAAGGAACCGACGACGCTGCCCGCGAAGAGCGCACCGACGATGATGGGACTGACCGCGACGGTGCCGAGGAAGAGAGCGCCGGCGAGGCTGATACGGAAGACCACCTTGGCCAGGTAGTCACGCGTCGGCGCACCCGGTCGGATGCCCGGGATGAAACCACCGTTCTTGCGAAGCTGGTCGGCCGTCTCATCGGGCTTGAACGTGAACGCCGTGTAGAAGTACGTGAATCCGACGACCAGCAGGAAGAACACGATCGCGTAGAGCGGACTGCCCTGGCTGAGCCAGTCGATGACGATGTTGGCAGCATCCTCGATGACGCCACCCGAAGCGCTGAAGTAGGTCGCCATCTGCACCGGGAAGAGCAGGATGCTCACAGCGAAGATGATGGGGATGACGCCGGCCTGGTTGACGCGCAACGGCAGGAACGTGGCGCCACCCTGGTACATGCGCCGGCCGCGGACGCGGCTGGCGTATTGGATGGGGATGCGGCGCTGGCCTTCCTGGATGTAGACGATGGTGGCCACCGCGGCGATGGCCAGCAGGCCGAACGCCAGTCCGGCGGCAAGGTCCGGCGAGGTGAGGAACGTGTTCACCGCCCCTGGCAGGCCGGCCACGATACCGGCGAAGATGATGAAGCTGATGCCGTTGCCGATACCGCGCTCGCTGATGAGCTCACCGATCCACATCACGAGGATGGTGCCCGCGGTCAGAGTGATGATCTGGGTCAGCGTGGTGAAGCTGGTCAGGTTGAAGTCCTGGACCACGCCGTACTGACCTGACGACAGCAGCGCCAGGTAGCCGTACGACTGCAGGATGGCCAGCGGCACCGTCAGGTAGCGCGTGTAGGAGTTGATCTTGCTGCGGCCGTACTCGCCCTCGCGGGAGAGCTGCTGCAGACGGGGCACGACGCCCGTCATCAGCTGCATGATGATCGACGCGTTGATGTAGGGGTTCACGCCCAACGCGATGATGGAGAAGTTCTGCAGGCCACCTCCGGAGAAGAGGTTCAGCATCTGCAGGAAGCTGTTCTCGCCGATTACCCCTTCCAGCGCATCGCGGTCGATGCCGGGCACGGGTACGTGCGCCAGCATCCGCACGATGACGAGCATCCCCAGGATGAAGAGGATGCGCTTGCGGATGTCGGGCGCACGGAACGCATTGACGAGGGCCTCGAACACGGCTTACTCGGCAGCCTTCTCGTCGGAGGTCTCAGCCTCGGCCGCGGGCGCCTCGTCGGCCGCGGGAGCATCCTCGGGGGGCGCCTCGGCCGGCTCGGGGGTAGCCTCCGGGGCCGCCTCGGCAGCCGGCGCGGGGTCGGTCTCGGGCGTAGGCGCGTCGGCCGGGGTCTCGTCGGGCGTGGCCTCGGGTTCCGCTGCGGGCTCGGGAGCGAGCACCTGCACATAGCCGCCGGCCCCCTCGATCTTCGACTTGGCTGAGGCCGTGAAGGCATCAGCGGCCACGAAGACCTTGACCTCGAGGTCGCCGGAGCCGAGCACCTTGAGCGGGCGGTCGGCATGGCTGATGAGGCCCGCCGAGGCCAGGACCTCGGCGTTGACGGTGATGGGCTCCGAGCCGGCGTCGGTGCCGAAGCGACCGGCGGCGGCATACTCGGAGATGCGGCCGACGTTGACGACCTGGTACTCGATGCGGTTGACGGGCTTGAACCCACGCAGCTTGGGCACCCGCACGTGGATGGGCGTCTGGCCGCCTTCGAACCAGCCGGGGATGCTGGCACCGGAGCGCGACTTCTGGCCCTTGGTGCCGCGACCCGCGGTCTTGCCCTTGCCGGCAGCGATACCGCGGCCGACCCTAATGCGCCGCTTGGTGGAGCCGGGCGCGGGCTTCAGATCATGGAGCTTCACGCCTCAGCCTCTTCCTTCTTCTTGGATGCGGCCTTCTTCCTGGCGGGTGCGGCGACCTCCTCGCAGTGGACGAGGTAGCGCACGGCGCGGACCTGGCCGCGCACCGCAGGATCGTCAGGCAGTTCGACCGTCTGACCGATACGACGCAGGCCCAGGGCACGGACAGTGCCGCGCGCGCTGGGATTCGTACCCACGGTCGACTTCTTGAGCGTGACGAGCAGCTTACTGGCCATCGACGAGCTCCCCGCTCATCACGGCCTCGCCTTCGGGTGCCGGCTGGCCGGGGATGACGCTGCGCAGCTTCTTGCCACGCCACTCGGAGAGCTCGGCCGCGGAGCGCATGTTGCGCAGCCCCTCGAGCGTGGCCCGGGTGACGTTGACGGGATTGTTGCTGCCCAGCGACTTGGACAGGATGTCGCGGATGCCGGCCGCTTCCACGACGGCACGCACCGAGGCACCGGCGATGACGCCCGTGCCCTGCGAGGCCGGCTTGAGCATGACGGTGCTGGCACCGTACTGCTGGCGGACCTCATGGGGCACGGTCGTGCCCACCATCGGCACCTTGACGAGGTTCTTCTTGGCGTCCTCCACACCCTTGCGGATGGACTCCGGCACCTCGCCGGCCTTGCCCAGACCGACACCGACGTGGCCTGCGCCGTCACCGACGACGACCACGGCGCTGAAGCTGAAGCGGCGACCACCCTTGACCACCTTGGCCACGCGGTTGATCTGGACGACGCGCTCCTCGAGCGTGAGCTTGGTAGGATCGATCCGAGCCATGGGCCCTCCTAGAACTCCAGGCCGGACTCACGAGCGCCCTCGGCGAGCGCACGGATCCGTCCGTGGTACTTGAACCCGGCGCGGTCGAACACGACGCGCTCGACACCAGCGGCCTTGGCGCGGTCCCCGATGAGGGACCCCACCTGCTTGGCGCGCTCGGTCTTCGTGCCACCGGCTCCATGCACGCCCGACTCCATGGAGGAGGCGGAGGCAAGGGTATACCCGGTGGAATCATCGATGACCTGGGCATAGATCTGGTTGATGCTCCGGAAGACCGCCAGGCGCGGTCGCTCACTCGACCCCGCCACGCGTAGGCGGAGCCGCGAGTGACGCTTCTGACGTGCGGCGGAGCGGCTTCGTGCCGTTGGCATCGCGGTCGTCGATCTCCTGCTAGCGGCCGGGGCGCCCGACGGGCGCCGCGACCAGGGTTGCTCTCGTTAGCTGGTCGGGGGTGCCTAGGCGCCGCCGATCTTGCCGGCCTTGCCGGCCTTGCGACGCACGACCTCGCCCGCGTAGCGGACACCCTTGCCCTTGTAGGGCTCGGGCTTGCGAGTGGCGCGCACCTGCGCGGCGATCTGCCCAACCAGCTCCTTGTCGATGCCGGTCACGGCGACCTTGGTGGGGTTCTCCACCGCGAAGGCGATACCCTCGGGCGGATCGATCTCGATGGGGTGGCTGTAGCCCAGGTTGAGCTGCAGCTTCTTGCCCACGAGCTGGGCGCGGTAGCCGACGCCCTGGATCTCGAGGTTGCGGGTGTAGCCCTCGGTGACGCCCACGACCATGTTGTTGATGAGGGTGCGGGTCAGGCCGTGTAGCTCGCGGGAGCGCTTTTCCTCGTTGGGACGCTCGACGCGCAGCTGGCCGTCCTCGGAGAGGACCTTCAGCACGGGCGTGATGTCACGCTCCAGCTGGCCCTTGGGGCCCTTGACCTTGATATGGTTGCCAGCGACGTCGACATCGACGCCGGAGGGGATGGGGATGGGCAGCTTGCCGACTCGGGACATCAGTACCGCCTACCAGACATAGGCCAGGACCTCGCCGCCGAGCTGGCTCCTGCGAGCCTGCGCGCCGGTCATGATGCCCTGACTGGTGCTGACGATGACGACGCCGAGCCCGCCCAGCACGCGCGGGATCTCGGTCTTTGATGCATAGACCCGCAGGCCTGGCTTGCTGATGCGCTTGAGCCCACTGACCACCGGCACCTTGCCCACGTACTTGAGCTTGATGGTGATGTCCTTGCGCGGGCCTGCCTGGGCCTCGGAGAAGTCTTCGATGAAGCCCTCAGCCTTGAGGATCTCGGCGATGGCCAGCTTGGTCTTGGACGCCGGCATCGAGACATCCGTGTGGCGCGCCCGGCTGGCGTTGCGGATGCGGGTGAGCATGTCGGCGATGGGATCGGAGATATTCATGTGCCTACCAACTCGACTTGGTGACGCCCGGCAGTTCGCCCAGCAGGGCACGCTCCCGGAAGCAGATGCGGCAGAGCCCGAAACGACGCATGTATGCACGCGAGCGTCCGCAGACGAAACAGCGGTGGTAGGAGCGCACCGGGAAGCGCGGCTTGCGCTTCGCCTTGGCGATCATCGACTTCTTGGCCATACGGTCGCTCCTTAGTTCTCGAAGGGCATGCCGAGGAGAGCCAGCAGGCGCTGACCTTCCTCGTCGGTCTTGGCTGTGGTCACGACCGTCATCTCGAGACCCCGAAGGCGGTCGATCTTGTCGTAGTCGATCTCCGGGAACGCGAGCTGCTCACGCAGGCCCAGCGAGAAGTTGCCGCGACCGTCGAACGACTTGGTGGGCACGCCCCGGAAGTCCCGGATGCGGGGCAGGGCGAGTCGTGTCAGGCGCTCGAGGAAATCCCACATGCGCTGGCCCCGCAGGGTGACCTTCACGCCGATGGTGTTGCCTTCGCGGATCTTGAACTGGGCGATCGACCGCTTGGCCTTGGTGATCACCGGCTTCTGGCCGGTGATGGTGGCCATGTCGGCCACGGCAGCCTCGACGGCCTTGGAGTTGGTCAGCGCTTCACCCAGGCCGATGTTGACGGTGATCTTGGTGAGGCGAGGCACCTCCATGGGGTTCTGGTACTCGAACTCCTTGACGAGCGCCGCGATGACCTCTTCCTCGTAGCGCTGGCGCAGTCCGCTACTCACTAGTTGGCCTCCGTTCGGGTCACGGACTCGCCGCAGTGAGTGCAGATGCGGATGCTGCGGCCGTCGCCGGAGCGCTCGTGGCGCAGACGGGTCGGGCGCGAGCAGCGCGGACAGACGAGCATGACGTTGCTGATCGAGATGGGCTGGGGGATGTCCAGGATGCCGCCCTGCTGGATACGGGGCTGGCGCTCGGTCCGGCCCGCCACCTGCCGCGGCTTGGTGTGCCGCTTGGCGATGTTGAGACCCTCGATGACCACGGCCGCGCCGGACAGCGGTGCCTTGTCCTGCCAGCCTGAGCCGAAACGCTCGGTCGAGCGGGCCCAGCCCTGCTGGTGGCGCAGCACCTTCTGGATGACACCACGCTTGCCGGCGTCCTTGCCCTTGAGCACGACCACCTCGTCACCGGAACGGAGGTCCGGGACGCGGGTATGGCGGCGGGGCTTGACGGAAGGGGCCATCACAGCACCTCCGGCGCGAGCGAGATGATCTTCATGTAGTTGTGGTCGCGGAGCTCGCGCGCCACCGGGCCGAAGATGCGCGTGCCGCGCGGGTTGCCGTTGTTGTCGATGAGCACAGCCGCGTTCTCGTCGAAACGGATGTAGCTCCCGTCCGGGCGCCCGTATTCCTTGGCCGTGCGCACGATGACAGCCTTGACGATGTCACCCTTCTTGACCGCGGCGTTGGGGATGGCCTGCTTGACGGAACCGACGATGACGTCTCCGACCCCGGCCGTAGGCTTCTGCGAGCGGCCCAGGATGCGGATGCACTCGACCGAGCGGGCACCGGTGTTGTCGGCCACCCGCAGGCGGCTGCTGGGCTGGATCATGCGGAAGCCTCCTCGCCCTCGGGCGCCTCAGCGCTCCCCTCGGCTGGCGCCTCAGCGCTCTCCTCGGCTGGCGCCTCAGCGCTCTCCTCGGCTGGCGCCTCAGCGGCGGGCGAGGCCGCGGTCGCGACCGCGGCCTCGGTGGCGGTATCCGACTCGGTCTTGGCCCGGCCCGGGTGGGCGGCCATGTGGATGGCCTCGGCCGTCTCGGCCTCCTCGGAGACGATGGCCTCACCAGCGCCCAGGCCGGCCTTGGCTACGATCTCGGCGAGGCGCCAGCGCTTGGTGGCGGAGAGGGGGCGGGCCTCCTCGATGCGCACGGTATCGCCGACGTGGGCCTCGTTGCGCTCATCATGCGCCTTGAACTTGGTGGTCAGGCGGATGACGCGCTTGTAGATGCGGTGGCGGGCAAGACGCTCGACGGAAACGACGATGGTCTTGTCCATCTTGTCGGAAACGACGCGGCCGACCTTGGCCTTGCGCTTTCCGCGCTGAGGTTCAGTGGCGGCGCTCATCTATTCTCCTCCAGCAGCCGCGCCCGGGCCGCCTTCTGCGCCGTCGCCGAGCTTGCGCTCGGTCTGGACGGTCAGCAGTCGGGCGATATCCTTGCGCGTCTGCGAGATCTGGCTGTAATCGGTCAGCTGGCGCGTGGCCAGCTGGAAACGCAGGTCGTAGAGATGGCGCCGTGCGGACTCCAGCTCCTCGGTAAGCTCCTGCTGCGAGAGGCTGCGGGCCTTAGCGATCTCCATCATGGACCCCCTCCCTGACCAGGACCTTGACGCTGGTGGGCAGCTTGTGGCTGGCCAGGCGCATGGCTTCGACGGCGTCGTCGTGGGGGACGCCGGCCATCTCGAACAGGATGCGGCCAGGCTTGACGACGGCGACCCAGTGGTCGGCGGCACCCTTGCCCTTGCCCATGCGCACCTCGGCCGGCTTCTTGGTGACCGGCTTGTCGGGGAAGATGCGGATCCAGATCTTGCCGCCACGGCGGACGTAGCGGGTCATGGCACGACGAGCGGCCTCGATCTGGCGGCTGGTGATATAGCCGGGCTCCTCGGTCATCAGCGCATAGTCGCCGAAGGCGATGGTCGAACCACCCTTGGCGATGCCGCTCATGCGGCCACGCTGCTGCTTGCGGTGCTTGACGCGACGGGGCATCAACATGGTCTAGGCCCCTCCCCCGGCCGCGACGGCCTCGTTCGGCGCAGTCTTCTCGGGGATGATGTCGCCGCGGTAGATCCAGACCTTGACGCCGATGGCGCCGTAGGTGGTGCGCGAGAGGACCTGGCCGTAGCTGATGTCAGCGCGCAGCGTGCCCAGCGGGATACGGCCTTCCTTGTCCCACTCGCGGCGGGCCATCTCGGAACCGCCGAGGCGACCGGAGACCTGGACCTTCACGCCCTTGGCGCCGGCCTTCATGGTGCGCTGGATGGACTGCTTGATGGCCTTGCGGAAGGCGATGCGGCGGGTGAGCTGCTGGGCGATGTTGGTCGCCACCAGCACGCCGTCGAGCTCCGGCTGGCGGATCTCGCGGATCTCCAGCTTGACCTTGCGGTCGGTGAGCTTGCCCACGGCCTGGCGCAGCAATTCCACGTTGGCCCCGCCCTTGCCGATGACGATGCCCGGCTTGGCGGTGTGGACCGTCACGGTCACGTGGTTGATGCCTCGCTCGATCTCGACCAGCGAGACGCTGGCGTTGGCCAGTCGCTTCTGCACGAGCGTACGGATGGAGATGTCCTCACGCAGCAGGTCGGTGTATTCCTTGTCCGAATACCACTTGGCGTTCCAGGTGCGCGAGACGCCCAGCCGGAAGCCGTTGGGGTGGACCTTGTGTCCCATGCCTAGGCCTCCCGGTTCTCGACCACGACCGTCACGTGGGTCATGGGCTTGTTGATGGGGAATGCACGCCCTTGGGCGCGTGGTCGCCAGCGCTTGATGGTGGGTCCCTCGTTGGCAGTGGCCTCCGCGACGATGAGCTCATCGGCGGGGAGGTCATGGTTGTTCTCGGCGTTGGCCGTGGCGCTCTTGAGCACCTTGGCCACGTCGCGGGCGGCGCCCTGCGGCATGAACTGCAGGAGGGCGGCAGCCTCTTCCACGGGGCGCCCGACGATGGCCTGCGTGACCAGCCGGGTCTTGCGCGTGGAGCGGCGGAGGTACTTGGCGGTAGCAGAAACTCGCATCGGGGCTCCTACTTCAGCGACGTCGACCGCTCGGTGTGTCGCCCGTGACCGCGGTAGTTGCGGGTGGGGGCGAACTCACCGAGCCGGTGGCCGACCATGTTTTCCGAGATGAAGATCGGAATGTGCTTGCGGCCGTTGTAGACCGCGACGGTGTGACCGATGAAGTCGGGGAAGATGACGCTGGCACGCGACCAGGTCTTCAACACCTGCTTCTCGTTGTTCTTGTTCATCGTCTGCACGCGGGCCAGGAGCCGCTGCTCGACGTACGGACCCTTCTTCAGGGAACGTGACATGACGCTCCTCCTTGCCTAGCGGCGATGACGGGAGGTCGCGATGAGCCTCCCCGACTTCTTGTTGCGACGGGTGCGGTGACCCATGGCCGGCTGACCCCAGGGGGTCTTGGGCGGCATGCCCGTGGGTGACTTGCCCTCGCCACCACCATGGGGATGGTCCCTGGGATTCATGACCACGCCGCGGACCTCAGGCCGCCTGCCCATGTGGCGGGCGCGACCGGCCTTGCCCAGGCTCTGGTTCTCGTGGTCGATGTTGCCCACCTGGCCGACCGTGGCCATGCAGCGCATGTCCACGCGGCGGACCTCACCGGAGGGCAGGCGCACCAGGGCGTACTGGCCCTCCTTGGCCATCAGCTGCGCCGAGGTACCGGCGGAGCGGACGATCTGGCCACCCTTGCCGGGGACGAGCTCGATATTGTGGATCTGCGTGCCCAGCGGGATAGCCTTGAGCGGCAGGGCGTTGCCCACGCGCGCCTCGGCCTTGGTGCCGGCCACGACCACGTCGCCGACCCTGAGGCCGTTGGGCACCAGGATGTACCGCTTCTCGCCGTCGGCGTAGTGCAGCAGGCCGATGCGGGCCGAGCGGTTGGGGTCGTACTCGACGGTCGCGAGTCGCGCGGGGACATCCCACTTGTCGCGTCGGAAGTCGATGCGGCGGTAGTTGCGCTTGGCGCCGCCGCCGCGATGACGCACGGTCATGCGGCCCTGGGAGTTGCGGCCGGAGCCGCGCTTCTTGGACTCGACCAGCGGCTTGTAGGGCTTGTCGGTGGTGATCTCCTCGAAGGTCGACCGCGTCATGAAGCGGCGACCGGGGGAGGTTGGCTTGTAGCCTCGGATGGGCATCGTCAGACTCCCTCGAAGAACTCGATCGAGTCGCCGGCCTTGACGGTCACGACGGCCTTCTTCCAGGGTGACGTGAAGCCGACCTGGCGCCCGCGACGACGGTTGCGGGACTTCTCCTTGCGCTTCGTGGTCATCACGTTGACGTTGAGCACGGTGACCTTGAAGAGCTCCTCGACGGCTGCCTTGATCTGCAGCTTGTTGGCCTCGTCGGCGACTGCGAAGGTGTACTTGTTGACGGTCGACTGGTCCATCGATTTCTCGCTGATGACCGGTCGCAGGATGATCTGCGTCGCTACGAGCGTCATGCGTACACCTCCGACATGGTGGCGATGGAGGGCTTGGTGATGACGATCGCATCCGCGTCGACGACATCGACGATGTTGAGCGAGTCCGAGCGGATGACCACGAGGTTGGGCACGTTGCGAGCCGAGAGCTCGAGCGCCTCGTTCTTGCCGTCCTCTACCACGAGCACCTTGCCGGCGGCCTGAAGCGCGGCCAGGTGGCCCAGCAGCTGCTTGGTCTTGATGTCGTCGAGGGAGAGGTCGTTGACGACCTTGATCACGCCGTCGTCGAACTTGCTCGTGAGTGCACCCACCAGCGCGAGGCGGCGCATGCGCTTGGGCAGGCGCTTGTCGTACTTGCGCGGGCTGGGGCCGAAGACCACGCCGCCGCCCTTGTAGTGGGGCGCAGAGCGAGTGCCCTGGCGGGCCCTGCCGGTGCCCTTCTGACGATAGGGCTTGCGGCCGCCGCCGCGAACCTCGGCGCGGGTCTTGACCTTGGCCGTGCCCAGGCGCCGGCCGGCCATCTGGGCCACCACCGCCTGGTGCATGACCGCCGTGTTGACGGGAGCCGCGAACAGCGCGTCCGGCAGGTCGATGGTGCCGGCCTCCGAGCCGGTCTTGTCGAAGAGAGGTGTCGTTGGCATGGCTATGCCTTCCTGACCACGACGAGCGCGTTGCGGGGACCGGGGACCGGGCCCTTGACGAGCAGCAGGTTGCGCTCGCTGTCGGTGCGCACGATGGTGGCGTTCTTGACCGTGACCCGCTCGTGGCCCATGTGGCCCGCCATGGGGGAGCCGCGGAAGACCTTGCCCGGGTAGGTGCCGCCGCCGATGGAGCCGGGAGCTCGATGCGAGTCGGAGCCGTGTGTCTCCGGCCCGCGACGGAAGTGGTGACGCTTGATGGTGCCGGCGAAGCCCTTGCCCTTGGAGGTGCCCGTCACGGCCACGGACTCGCCGGCCTCGAAGATGCTGACGTCGAGGGTCTGGCCGATCTCGTAGTCGGCTACGTCGTCGACGCGGAACTCGCGCACGTCCCGCACCCGGGGCAGGTCCTTGAGCTGGCCCGCGCGAGGCTTGGTCGTGCGACGAGCGGTGCCGGCGCCGACCTGGACGGCGGTATAGCCGTCGCGCTCGAGCGTGCGCAGCTCCGTCACGGTGTTGGGCTCGACGGCCACCACGGAGACCGGCACCATCGTGCCGTCCTCCGCGAAGATTTGTGTCATTCCGACCTTGCGGCCGATCAGTCCGATACTCATCACATCCTGATCTCGATATCGACGCCGGCGGCCAGCGACAGGCGCATCAGCGCGTCAACGGTCTTCGAGGACGGGTCCAGGATGTCGATGAGCCGCTTATGTGTGCGGATCTCGAACTGCTCCCGGCTGTCCTTGTCGATGAACGGGGACCGCAGGACCGTGAACTTCTCGATACGGGTCGGCAGCGGCACCGGGCCAACGACCTCGGCACCGGTGCGCTGGGCCGTCTCCACGATCTGGAGCGCGGACTGATCCAGCAGCCGGTGATCGTATGCCTTCAGGCGGATCCGGATCCGCTGCCGTGCCACCCCTAGTCCTCGACCGAGATGATGGCGCCGGCGCCGACGGTGCGGCCACCTTCGCGGATGGCGAAGCGCTGGCCGGGCTCGAGGGCGATGGGCGTGATGAGCTCGACGTCCATGTCGACGTGGTCACCGGGCATGATCATCTCCGCGCCGTCCTGCAGGCTGATGGCCCCGGTGACGTCGGTGGTGCGCAGGTAGAACTGCGGCCGGTAGCCGTTGTAGAACGGCGTGTGACGGCCGCCCTCCTCCTTGGTCAGGACGTAGACGCGAGCGGTGAACTTCGTGTGGGGCTTGATGGAGCCGGGCTTGGCCAGGACCTGGCCGCGCTCGATCTCGTCGCGCTCGATGCCGCGCAGCAGGGTGCCGATGTTGTCACCGGCCTGGCCCGAGTCGAGCAGCTTGTTGAACATCTCGACACCGGTGACCACGACCTTGCGCGTGTCCTTGATGCCGATCGATCTCGATCTCTTCGCCGACGTTGACCTCGCCACGCTCGACGCGGCCGGTCGCGACGGTGCCGCGGCCCTTGATGGAGAAGACGTCCTCCACCGGCATGAGGAAGGGCTTGTCGACCGCCCGCTCGGGGGTGGGGATGTAGGAGTCGACCGCGTCCATCAGCTCCTGGATAGGCGCGTAGGCGGGATCGTCGACGCTGTCGGAGGCCTCGAGCGCGGCGAGGGCCGAGCCACGGATGACCGGCAGGTCGTCACCGGGGAACTCGTACTTGCTGAGCAGCTCGCGGACCTCGAGCTCGACGAGCTCGAGCAGCTCCTCGTCGTCGACCATGTCGACCTTGTTGAGGAAGACGACGATGTAGGGCACCTCGACCTGGCGGGCGAGGAGGATGTGCTCACGGGTCTGGGGCATGGGCCCGTCGGTGGCCGCGACCACGAGGATGGCGCCGTCCATCTGGGCCGCCCCGGTGATCATGTTCTTGATGTAGTCGGCGTGGCCGGGACAGTCGACGTGGGCGTAGTGGCGGGCGTCGGTCTCGTACTCGACGTGAGCGATGGCGATGGTGATACCGCGCTCACGCTCCTCGGGGGCGTTATCGATCGTGTCGAAGGCGCGGTACTTCGCCTCGCCCTTGAGGGCCAGGTACTTGGTGATGGCCGCCGTCAGGCTGGTCTTGCCATGGTCGATGTGACCGATGGTGCCGATGTTGACGTGGGGCTTGGTGCGCTCGAACTTCTGCTTGGCCATTGCCGTCGTCGTCCTCTGCTACGTCCTTGACTGCTGATCTGCTGATCGCTGCTTGGGCTTGAATCTGTGGTTGGTGTGGTGGTTACCGGCTATGTCGTCGACTTCTGGACCAGCTCCTGGGCGATGGCCTTGGGAACCTCGGCGTAGTGCGAGAACTCCATCGAGGAGGTCGCGCGTCCCTGGGTCATGCTGCGAAGGTCGGTCACGTAGCCGAACATCGAGGCCAGCGGTACGAAGGCGCTGACCACCTGCGTGCCGTTGCGGTTGTCCATCCCTTCGATGTGACCGCGGCGGCTGTTCAGATCGCCGATGACGTCGCCCATGAACTCCTCGGGCATCACGACCTCGACGCGCATGACCGGTTCGAGGATGGCCGGGTTGGCCTTCTGGACGGCGGCCTTGGCGGCCATCGAACCGGCGATCTTGAACGCCATCTCCGAGGAGTCCACCTCGTGGGTGGAGCCGTCGAAGAGGGTGGCCTTGACATCCACCATGGGGAAGCCGGCGTAGACGCCGGTCTCGAGGGCTTCGCGGATGCCGGCGTCCACGGCCTTGATGTACTCGCGCGGGATGACCCCGCCCACGATCTTGTCCACGAACTCGTAGCCGCTGCCCTTCTCGCCCGGCCCCAGCCTGATGATGGCGTGGCCGTACTGGCCCCGCCCACCGGTCTGGCGCACGAAGCGGCCGTTGCCCTCCGCCTCGCGGCGGATGGTCTCGCGGTAGGAGACCTGCGGCTTGCCGACGTTGGCGGCGACCTTGAACTCGCGCACCATGCGGTCCACCAACACGTCCAGGTGCAGCTCGCCCATGCCTGCGATGAGGGTCTGGCCCGACTCTTCGTCGTTGTGCACCCGGAAGGTGGGGTCCTCCTCGGCCAGCCGCTGCAGGGCTACGGCCAGCTTGTCCTGGTCGGCCTTGGTCTTGGGCTCGATGGCGACCTCGATGACCGGCTCCGGGAACGTCATCGACTCGAGGATCACGGGGTGGTCGAGGTCGGTCAGGGTGTCGCCGGTGAAGGTGTCCTTGAGGCCCACGGCGGCGGCGATGTCGCCGGCCCCGACCTCGTCGATGTCCTCCCGCGAGTTGGCGTGGAGCTCGACGATACGGCCGATGCGTTCCTTCTTGCCCTTGCTCGCGTTGTAGACGTAGGAGCCGGTCTTGAGCTTGCCGCTGTAGACGCGGAAGAAGGCCAGCTTGCCTACGAACGGGTCGGCCGCGATCTTGAAGGCGAGAGCCGCGAAGGGCTCTTTCTCATCGACCGCTCGGACGACCTCATTGCCGTCGGGGTCAATGCCGGTGATGGGTGGCACGTCCAGCGGCGAAGGGAGGTAGTGCACGACCGCGTCGAGCATGGGCTGCACGCCCTTGTTCTTGAGAGCGCTGCCGGTGAGCACCGGGACCACGCGGTTCTGCAGCGTGCCCAGGCGCAGGCCGTGGCGGATCTCCTGGGGCGTGAGCTCCTCACCCTCGAGGAACTTCATGGTCAGCTCGTCATCGACCTCGGCCACGGCCTCGATCATGGTGGCACGGTGCGTCTCGGCCTCTGCCAACAGGTCCGCCGGGATGTCGGTGACCTCAGGCTTGGCGCCGAGATCGTCGCGGTAGATGATGGCGTTCATCTCGATGAGGTCGACCACGCCCTGGAACTGCCCTTCCTGGCCGATGGGGATCTGGATGGGTACGGCGTTGGCGCCGAGGCGGTCCTTGATCGAGTCGACGCAGCGCCAGAAGTCGGCGCCGGTGCGGTCGAGCTTGTTGATGAAGCAGAAGCGCGGCACACCGTAGCGGTCAGCCTGGCGCCAGACCGTCTCCGACTGGGGCTCCACGCCGGCCACGCCGTCGAAGACGACGACCGCGCCGTCGAGCACTCGCAGGCTCCGCTCGACCTCGACGGTGAAGTCCACGTGTCCGGGCGTATCGATGATGTTGATGCGCGTGTTGTTCCAGAAGCAGGTCGTGGCCGCGGCCGTGATGGTGATGCCGCGTTCCTGTTCCTGGGGCATCCAGTCCATCGTGGCCGCGCCCTCGTGGACCTCACCGATCTTGTAGATCTTGTCCGTGTAGAACAGGATCCGCTCAGTCACGGTCGTCTTGCCGGCGTCGATATGCGCGATGATGCCGATGTTCCGCGTGCGAGCAAGCGGGAACTTCCGTGACATCGTGTCGGTGGTCCTCGTTAGATCGGTGGTCCGCTTACCAGCGGAAGTGGCTGAAGGCCTTGTTGGCGTCGGCCATCTTGTGGGTGTCCTCGCGCCGCTTGACGGCGGCACCGAGTCCGTTCATGGCGTCCACCAGCTCGAAGGCCAGCTTCTCGCTCATGGACTTGCCGCTGCGCTTGCGCGCAGCCTGGACCAGCCAGCGCACGCCGAGGCTGGTGCGGCGGTCGCCACGGATCTCGACGGGCACCTGGTAGGTGGCGCCACCGACGCGGCGGGGCTTGACCTCGATGATGGGCGTGGCGTTGCGCAGGGCGGCATCGAGCACCTCCAGCCCGGGCCGGCCGGCCGAAGCCTCGGCTCGGGCCAGCGCCTGGCGCAGGATCTTCTCGGCCAGGCCCTTCTTGCCGTCCTTCATCAGCTTCACGACGAAGCGGTCCGTCGTACGCGAGAGCGGCGGCGAGTACTTGACCTTGCGCGGGATCTGAGCACGTCGGGGCATTACTTGGGCCTCTTGGTGCCGTAGCGAGAACGGCCCTGCTTGCGGTCGCTGACGCCGGAGGCGTCGAGCGTGCCGCGGATGATGTGGTACTTCACCGAGGGCAGGTCCTTCACCCGGCCGCCACGCACCAGGACCACGGAGTGCTCCTGCAGGTTGTGGCCGATGCCGGGGATGTAGGCCGTGACTTCCATCTGGTTGGTGAGCCGGACACGAGCGATCTTGCGCAGCGCCGAGTTGGGCTTCTTCGGCGTCATGGTGCGCACCTGCAGGCAGACGCCACGCTTCTGCGGGGCGCCCGGGATGGGCACCTGGCGCTGGCGCAGACTGTTCCAGTTCTTGCGCATCGCCGGGGCCTTGATCTTCGCCTGCTTGGGCTTGCGGCCCTTGCGCACGAGCTGGCTGATGGTCGGCACGGAGTCTTCGTCTCCCCTATCGATGTGCGTCGTGGTGACGCGGTGTCGGGGCGCGCACGGAGCGCACGGTCCCCTGTCTCGGCTATCTGGGTCTGGTATGGCGGCTTCTGGGTCTCCCCGGGTGCGGCCCGCTGTGGGGCCTCCTCGCGGGGTGGCCGCCTGGCGTGCTCATCGGCCCACGGGCCGCGCGCACAGAACCGACACGGCTGTTGCAGCCGCGACCGCGAAGTCTAGCAGTGGGCCGCGAGACCGTCAACGACGTGACGGCCCGGCGGCCCCTAAGCCGCTACTCCGGCTTGGCCTCGTCCTCGAGGAAGGGGTTGGCCTCTGCCTCGGCGCCGGACGCTTCGTCGACGACTGGCTCGGTCGCGGGTGCCACCTCGCCATCGAGGAACGGGTTCGGTTCCGGCTCGGACTCGGCTTCCGCCTCCGCCTTGGCCTTCTGCTCAGCCTCCTCGAGGAACGGGTTCTCGCCGTCCCCGTCGGTCGCCGGCGGCGCCTCGCCTCCGGCCAGGAAGACGTTGAACTCGTCACCGAAGCCTTCGGGCAGCTCACCACCGGCAAGAGCCTCGGCAGCGGCGATGCGCTGCTCCTCGCGGCGACGCGCGATGTTGGCCGGCGCGCCGGTGCCCGCGGGGATGAGCTTGCCGATGATGACGTTCTCCTTGAGGCCCACGAGGTTGTCCTTGGCGCCGTTGATGGCGGCCTCGGTCAGCACTCGCGTGGTCTCCTGGAAGGAGGCCGCGGCCAGGAAGCTGCTGGTGTTCAGCGAGGCCTTGGTCACGCCCAGCAGGACGGTCTCGGCGGTCGCCGGCTCGCCACCCTCGGCGAGCACGTTCTCGTTGATGTCCTCGAAGTCGAAGCGGTCGACGAGCTCGAAGGGCAGCTGCTCGGTATCACCGGGCTGGTCGATACGGACCTTGCGCAGCATCTGCCGCACGATGATCTCGATGTGCTTGTCGTTGATGGTCACACCCTGGCTGCGGTAGACCTTCTGGACCTCCTTGACCAGGTAGCGCTGGACCGCGTCGCGACCGCGGGTCTCAAGGTACTCCTGCGGGTTGATGGGACCCTCGGTGACGGCGTCGCCGGCACGGATCAGCTGTCCGTCCTCGACCATCAGCTTGGCGTTGTGGGCGATGGCGTACTCGCGCTCGACGACGTCCTCGCCGGCGATCTTGAGACCCTCCTCGGTGATCGCCACCAGGCCGGACTCGGGGGCGCGGACCTCGTCGACCTCACCGTCGCTCTTCTCCAGGCGGGCGACCAGCTGGTCGATCTCGATGGCATCGCCGTCGGCCACCAGGCGCTCGTACTTCTTGGTCAGCTTGACCGGCACGTCGAAGGTCTCGCGGCTGGTCACCTTGACCTTGCGCGCGCCGTCCTCACCCTCGAGGATCTCGACCACGCCGTCGATGTGGCTGATCTCCGCCTTGCCCTTGGGCATGCGGGCCTCGAACAACTCCTCGACGCGGGGCAGGCCGGCCGTGATGTCGGTACCGGCAACGCCACCGGTGTGGAACGTGCGCATCGTCAGCTGCGTGCCGGGCTCGCCGATGGACTGGGCCGCGATGATGCCCACGGCCTCGCCCACCTCGACCAGCTCGCGCGTGGCGAGGTTTCGGCCGTAGCAGGTGCGACACACGCCCAGGCGTGACTGGCAGGTCAGCGGCGAGCGCACGAGTGCGGCATCGACACCGGCCTCGTCGATCTCGCGGGCGAGGCCCTCGGAGATCATCACGCTGGCCTCCACGATGGGCTTGTCCTTCTTCTTGGCCCCGGGCTTGCTCACCGGGCCGGCCGAGAAACGACCGACCAGGCGCCGCCAGAAGGCGTCGGGCTCAGAGCCGGCGAACTCCTCGGTCTCGGCGCGCGTGATCCACGTGCCTTCCAGGGTGCCGCAGTCGTCGTCGCGGGTGATGACGTCCTGGGCCACGTCCACGAGCCGGCGAGTGAGGTAGCCCGAGTCGGCAGTGCGGAGGGCGGTGTCCGCGAGGCCCTTGCGGGCGCCGTGGGTGGAGATGAAGTACTCCAGCACGGTCATGCCCTCGCGGAAATTGGAGCGCACCGGCACCTCGATGATGCGGCCCGAAGGGTCGGCCATGAGGCCGCGCATGCCACCGAGCTGGCCGATGTTGCCCTTGTTACCGCGGGCACCCGAAGCGGTCATCATGGTGACCGAGCCCTCGGGGTCGAGGTTGGCCATCATCTGGCTGGAGACCTCGTCGGTCGAGTTGCGCCAGACCTCCACGACGCGCGAGTAGCGCTCGTCATCGGTGATGAGGCCACGCTGGTACTGGGCGTCGATGTCGGCGACCTTCTTGTCAGCCGCCTCCAGCAGCGCCTTCTTGCCCTCGGGCACGCGGATGTCATCGACCGCGATGGTCATGCCGCCCTGGGTCGCGTAGCGGAAACCGACGCTCTTGATGCCGTCGACGAGGTGCGCCGTCTCGTTGCGACCGAGCAGGCGGTAACAGTCGGCCACGACCTCGCGCAGCTGGGCGCGGGCCATGGGTCGGTTGGTCTTCTCGCTGTAGCGCAGCCGAGACGGCAGGATCTGGTTGAAGATGAGCCGGCCGATGGTCGATTCGATGGACCGGGTCACGAGCTCCTCGGTCTCCTCGTCCCAGACCTCCACGCGGGCCACGCGCACGGGTGTGTGCAGCTGCAGGCGACGCACCATGTGGCCGGGCAGATCGTCCACGGTGTCACGGGTGTCGATGGTGCCCAGTTCATGGGCCAGCAACGCCTCGCTGTCGGTCTCGAAGGTCGGCACCACGCCCTTGATGGGCACCGCGGCGTCCATCGTCAGGTAGTAGCAGCCGAGGATCATGTCCTGGGTGGGAGCCACCACCGGGGCACCGTCCGAAGGGCTCAGCAGGTTCTCCGTGGAGAGCATCATGCGCCTGGCTTCGTCCTGCGCATCCCGGCTCAAGGGGACGTGGACAGCCATCTGGTCGCCGTCGAAGTCCGCGTTGAAGGCGAAGCAGACGAGCGGGTGGATCTGGATGGCCGAGCCCTCGACGAGCTTGGGCATGAAGGCCTGGATGCCCAGGCGGTGGAGCGTGGGCGCACGGTTGAGCAGGACGGGGTGGTCCTGGATGACGTCTTCCAGGACGTCCCAGACCACGTCCTCGACGCGCTCCACGAGGCGCTTGGCACTCTTGATGTTGTGAGCGTAGTTCTTCTCGACGAGCTGGCGCATGACGAAGGGCTTGAACAGCTCCAGCGCCATCTTCTTGGGCAGGCCGCACTGGTGCAGCTGCAGGTCCGGGCCGACCACGATGACCGAGCGGCCCGAGTAGTCGACGCGCTTGCCCAGCAGGTTCTGGCGGAAGCGGCCCTGCTTGCCCTTGAGCATGTCGGAAAGCGACTTCAGGCGGTGGTTGCCGGTGCCCGCGATGGCCCGGCCGCGCCGGCCGTTGTCGATGAGTGCGTCACAGGCTTCCTGGAGCATCCGCTTCTCGTTGCGGATGATGATCTCCGGGGCCCCCAGCTCGAGCAGGCGCTTGAGCCGGTTGTTGCGGTTGATGACGCGGCGGTAGAGATCGTTGAGGTCCGACGTGGCGAAGCGGCCACCGTCGAGCTGGACCATGGGCCGCAGGTCGGGCGGGATGACCGGCAGCACCGAGAGGATCATCCACTCGGGGCGCGCCCCCGACTTGCGGAAGGCCTCGATGAGGCGCAGCCGCTTGATGGCCTTCTTGCGGCGCATGCCGCTGGTGGTACGGACCTCGCTGTGGAGCCTGGCGCTGAGCTCCTCGAGGTCGAGGCGCGTGATGCGCTCGCGCACAGCCTCCGCGCCCATGCCCGCGGCGAACAGCCGCTGGCCACCGCGGATGCCGGAACCGTACTTGCGATCGAGGTCGCGGAAGTTCCAGCCGTCAAGGGAGACCTCGGGCAGCAGATCGCCACCCTTGAGCTTGGTGATCTCGTCCTTGGCCTTGCGGATCTCCTCCTTGAGGCCCTCGGCCTCGACCTTGAGACGCTCCTGTTCGGCCTCGATAGCCGCGCTCATCTCGAGCTTGGCGTCCTCGATCCTCTGCGTGACCGCGGCCTCCTCGAGGGCCTCCTTCTCCTTGATGTCGTCGTTGAGCTTCTCGACCAACTCCGCGGTCATCTTGCGCAGCTTGGCGGAGGCGGCCTTGCCGGCCTTCTCCCCGGCAGCGACCAGGACCTCACCGGTCTCCTCGAAGACGATGGCCTCGCTGGCCTCGTCCGAGCCGAGGGCCTTGATGGCGGCCTCGGTGGCCTGCTGCGCCTCGACCAGCTTGGCGGTGCGCGTCTCGCGCTCCCCTTCCCGCTCCTTCTTGAACTGCTCGAGGTCGGCGTTCAGCTCGTCGGCGAGCTTGTTGATGTCTGCCTGCAGCCGGTCTTCGAGGTCGGCCAGCGCCTGGCCACCGCGGCCGCCGCGGCCCTCGGCCTCGTCCTCCAGCTGCTGGAGCAGCTTGGCGCGGGCGTCCTCGTCGACCCAGGTGACCAGGTACTTGGCGAAGTAGAGCACGCCCTCGAGGTTGCGCGGGCTGATGTCGAGCAGGATGCCCAGGCGGCTGGGCGTGCCCTTGAAGTACCAGATGTGGCTGACGGGGCTGGCCAACTGGATGTGGCCCATGCGCTCACGCCGCACCTTGGCGCGAGTGACCTCCACGCCGCACTTGTCGCAGATGATGCCCTTGTAGCGGATGCGCTTGTACTTGCCGCAGTAGCACTCCCAGTCACGGGAGGGGCCGAAGATGCGCTCGTCGAAGAGCCCGTCTTTCTCCGGCCGCAGGGTGCGGTAGTTGATGGTCTCGGGCTTGGTGACCTCGCCCTTGGACCAATCGCGGACCTGATCAGGCGACGCCAGCGAGATGCGGATGGCGTTGAAGTTGTTGACCTCGAGCATCGTTCTCCTTCAGCCGCGCCGTCGATGAGCGGTGCGGGATGCGCGGGTGGCCCGGAGGGAGGCTCCGGACCGGTGGCCCAGGGGTGGCTAGTCTTCGAATCCGGCCAGGTTGATGCCGCCGAGATCCGGCAGCGGATAGGCCGACGGATCCTCGGCGAAGTGGATCTCTTCCTCGTTCTCGTTGAGGATCTCCACGTTGAGCCCGAGGCTCTGGAGCTCCTTGATGAGGACCTTGAAGGACTCGGGCACGCCGGGCGCCTGGATGTCCTCGCCCTTGACGATGGCCTCGTACGTCTGGACACGGCCCATGACGTCGTCGGACTTCACCGTCAGCAGCTCCTGCAGGATGTTGGCAGCGCCGTAGGCTTCGAGCGCCCACACCTCCATCTCGCCGAAACGCTGGCCGCCGAACTGGGCCTTGCCACCGAGCGGCTGCTGGGTGATGAGGCTGTACGGGCCGGTGGAGCGAGCGTGGATCTTGTCCTCGACGAGGTGATGCAGCTTGAGCATGTAGATGTAGCCGACGGTGACCTCGCGGTCGAACTCCACACCCGTACGGCCATCGCGCAGCGTGGTCTTGCCGGTGACCGGCAGGCCCGCGTCGAGCAGCTCCTGCTCGATCTGCTCCTCGCTCGCGCCGTCGAAGACAGCCGTGGCCGCCTTGATCGTGCGCCCTTCCTTCCGACCGCGCTCGTGCAGCGCCCAGCCCAGGTGGGTCTCCAGGATCTGGCCGATGTTCATGCGGCTGGGCACGCCCAGCGGATTGAGGATGATGTCGACGGGCGTTCCGTCGGGCAGGAAGGGCATGTCCTCCTGCGGCAGGATCTTGGCCACCACGCCCTTGTTGCCGTGACGGCCGGCCATCTTGTCGCCGACGCTGATCTTGCGCTTGGCCGCGACGCCGACGCGGATGAGGCGGTTGACGCCGGGCGGCAGCTCGTCGCCGTTGTCGCGATTGAACTCGCGGATGTCCACCACCTTGCCGCGTTCACCGTGCGGCAGGCGCAGACTGGAGTCCTTCACCTCGCGGGCCTTCTCGCCGAAGATCGCCCGCAACAGGCGCTCCTCGGCGGTCAGCTCGGTCTCGCCCTTGGGCGTGATCTTGCCCACCAGGATGTCGCCCGGCTGGACCTCCGCGCCGATGTAGACGACTCCGTCCTCGTCGAGATCCTTGAGCGAGTCCTCGCCCACGTTGGGGATGTCGCGGGTGATCTCCTCTGGCCCGAGCTTGGTGTCCCGCGACTCCAGCTCGTGCTTCTCGATATGGATGCTGGTGAAGAGGTCCTCGCGCACGAGGCGGTCGGAGACCACGATGGCGTCCTCGTAGTTGCCACCTTCCCAGCTCATGAACGCGACGAGGATGTTGCGGCCGAGCGCGAGCTCGCCCTCCTCGGTGGAGCTGGAGTCGGCCATGACCGCATCCTCGGCCACGCGCATGCCCACCTCGACCACTGGGCGGTGGTTGATGCAGGTGCCCTGGTTCGAACGCACGAACTTCTCGAGCGGGTACTCGCGTAGCGTGCCGTCGTCCTCTTCGACGGTGATGAGATCGGCCGTGACCGAGGTGACCACGCCGCCCGCGCGAGCGACGATGACCTGGCCCGAGTCCTTGGCCGCTCGGGCCTCCATGCCCGTGCCCACGATGGGCGACTCGGGCTCGAGGAGCGGTACGGCCTGGCGCTGCATGTTGGATCCCATGAGCGCGCGGTTGGCATCGTCGTGCTCGAGGAAGGGGATGAGCGCGGTGGCCACCGACACGACCTGCTTGGGGCTCACGTCCATGTAGTCGATCTGCTCTGGTCGGGCCTCGGGGAACTGGTCGAGGTGGCGGGCCGGCACGCGGTCCTCCACGAAGTAGCCGCGCTCATCGAGCTGGGCGTTGGCCTGCGCGACGTAGCGCTCCTCCTCGTCGTAGGCGGCCAGGTACTCGATCTCGTCGGTCACCCGCGGCTTGATCTTGAAGGCCTTGCGCTTCTGTGACTTCAGCTCGGCCACGGCCGCCTCGGTCATGGGTTGGTCCTTCTCGAGCACGACCTTGCCCGATGACGTCACCACGTCCTCTCCGGCGATCTCGTCGAGCAGGTTCTTGTCCTTGTAGTCGGCGATGCCCTTGACCTTGCGGTAGGGCGTCTCGATGAAGCCGTACTCGTTGATACGGCCGTAGGTCGCGAGCGAGCCGATGAGGCCGATGTTGGGACCCTCGGGCGTCTCGATGGGGCAGATTCGCCCGTAGTGGCTGTGATGGACGTCGCGCACGTCGAAGCCGGCGCGCTCGCGCGAGAGGCCGCCCGGGCCCAGCGCGCTGAGGCGGCGCTTGCTGGTGAGCTCGGCCAGCGGGTTGGTCTGGTCCATGAACTGGGACAGCTGGCTGCCGCCGAAGAACTCCTTCATGGCGGCGACCACCGGGCGGATGTTGACGAGCACGTTGGGCGTGGCCTTGTCCGGCTCCTGGATGGTCATGCGCTCCTTGACCACGCGCTCCATGCGCAGCAGGCCGACCCGGAAGGCGTTCTGGATAAGCTCGCCGTTGGCACGGATGCGGCGGTTGCCGAGGTGGTCGATATCGTCAGCCGTGCCCAGCCCGTTATCGAGCTCGATGAGGTGGCCGACGATGGCGGCGATGTCTTCCTTGGTGATGGTGCGCTCGAGCTCGGGCAGCTTGAGGCCCATGCGGTCGACGACCGGACCCAGCTTCTTGTTGAACTTGTAGCGCCCCACCCGGCCCAGGTCGTAACGGCGGAAGTTGAAGAAGAGGCTCTCGACCAGCTTCTCGGCGTTGTCACCGGTGGGCGGGTCGCCGGGACGCAGCTTCTTGTAGACCTCGATGAGCGCCTCCATGCGGGTGCTGGTGGCGTCACGCTCGAGCGTCTCGCTGATGAAGCTGACCTCGCCGGTATCGACCGACCTGAAGAGATCGACGATCTGCTCGTTGGTCTCGTAGCCGACCGCGCGCAGCAGCTTCGTCGCCTCCAGCTTGCGCTTGCGGTCGACCTTGACGTAGAGCTGGTTCTTGGCCGCGGTCTCGAACTCCAGCCAGGCGCCGCGGTTGGGGATGACCTTGGCGCTGAAGAGCTGGCGGCCGGTGTTGGCATCCTCGGTGGAGGTGTAGTAGACACCAGGGCTGCGCACCAGCTGGCTGACCACGACGCGCTCAGCGCCGTTGATGATGAACGTGCCGCGCTCGGTCATGGACGGGAAGTCGCCCATGTACACGCGCTGGGCGATGTGCTCGCCGGTCTCGTGGATGACGAGCTCGACCTCGACATAGAGCGGGCGGCTGAAGGTCAGGTCACGCGCGCGGCACTCGAGCTGGTCGTACTTGGGGTCGCCGAACTCGTAGTCGTTGAAGTGCAGCTCCATGGACTTGCCGGTGAAGTCCTGGATGGGACTGATCTCATCGAGGAGATCGCGCAGGCCGCGCTCCACGAACCAGTCGTAGGACTTGCGCTGAAGCTCGATCAGGTCGGGGATGGGCAGGACCTCGGGGATCCGCGAGTAACGTACACGCTCAAGCGACATGGGCGCACGCCGACGATCGACTTCAGACACGGTCATGGGGCACTCCTGGCCTCAGGGAGAGGCGATCAAGGCACGGGAATCCGACCACATGGGTCGTTGAAAAGAAAAGGGCCGCGCTCACCGACCGCGTATGGTATCGCGTGTTCCGCGAAACGTCAACAGCGTCCGGACATGGCAGATGGGGGAGGCCCGGAGGCCACCCCCATCGTTGGGCAGCGAGGGTGGCTACTTGACTTCGACCTTGGCGCCCTGCTCTTCGAGGGCAGCCTTGATCTTCTCGGCCTCCTCCTTGTCCACGCCCTCCTTCACGGCCTTGGGCGCAGCGTCGACGAGGTCCTTGGCCTCCTTGAGGCCGAGGCCGGTCAGCTCGCGCACGACCTTGATGACGGGGATCTTGTTGGGGCCGATCTCGGTCAGCACGGCCTCGAACTCGGTCTGCTCGGCGGCGGCCTCGCCGCCGGCGTCGGCAGCGGGGGCAGCCGCGACCGCGACCGCGGCCGGGGCTGCGGCGGTGACGCCGTAGCGCTCCTCGAAGGCCTTGATGAACTCGGACAGCTCGAGGACGGTCATGCCGTCGATGGCTTCGAGGATGTCGTCCTGGGAAAGCTTGGCCATAGGGGTGTCGTTCCTTCCGTTAGCTGGTGGTGGGACTGATCGTCAGTGGGTGAGTGCTAGGCCGCTTCGGCGGCTTCGCGCTGCTCTCTGAGCTGCGCCAGGCCGTAGCCAAGATTGCGCAGCGGCGCAGCGAGCAGGCTGGCCATCGTGCTCAGCGGCGAGGCCATGCCACCGGCCAGCTGGGCCAGCAGGGCCTCGCGACCGGGGAGCTTGGCCAGCGCGGCCACAGCAGCGGCGTCGACCGTCTCGCCGTTGATGGCGGCGCCACGGATCTCGACGTTGAAGGGCTTGGTGGCATCCAGCAGGCTCTTGGCCAGCGAGGCCTCGTCCTGGCCGCCGATGGCGATGGCGCTGGGGCCGGTGAGGAGCGGGATGAGCTCCTCGCGGCCGGCTTGCTCGGCAGCGATCTTGGCCAGGCGGTTCTTGATGACCCGGTACTGGATGTCCTTCGCGCGCAGCTCTCGGCGCACCTTCAGCAGGTCAGCCACGGACAGGCCTCGATGGTCGGAGACGATGGTGGTGTCCGCCTCCTTGAGGAGCTCTGCGAGCTCCGCCACGGCAGCCTGCTTGGCTTCTGTGGGCATGTAACCTCCTTTGCTGGGTTGGGCGCGCCGGCGCGACCACCCCTGTGTGTCCCGCACAGGAGCGTCAGTCGCTGCGACATGCAGCACCCGGAACCCGTGAGGTCCGGTTCGACACCTGCCTTGGCGTGCCCGTCGGCGTCCCCGCGCTTGGCGGTCCGGTCGACGATTTCGGTCCGGTCCGGCGCTCCACGATCATCGTGGCGCGCGGCACGGGAGCCTTTCGGCCCCCTCGGACGCATCGCTGTCTCTGGCGGAACGGCTCTTCGTTTCGACGGGAAGCGCCCCGTCAACGCTGTGGTTGGATGCGGGCCCGAGGCCCGACAGCTCCTAGGCCGCGGCGCGAGCCAGGAGTCCGGGGACATCCACGCGGATGCCCGGTCCCATGGTGGACGCGACGGTGAGGCTCCTGAAGTACTGGCCCTTGGTCTCCTTGGGCCGGGCCCGGTTGACCGCGTCGGTCAGGGCCGCCAGGTTCTCGACCAGCTGCTCGTTCTCGAAGTGGGACTTGCCGAAGGGCACATGGATGATGCCGCCCTTGTCGACCTTGAACTCGATACGCCCACCCTTGAGCTCCCCGATGACTTGCTCGAGGTCGAAGGTGACGGTACCGGCCTTGGGGTTCGGCATCAGCCCGCGGCGGCCGAGGATGCGGCCGAGCTTGCCCACGCGACCCATCATGTCGGGCGTGGCCACGGCCACATCGAACTCCAGCCAGCCGCCCTCGATCTTCTCAGCGAGGTCGTCGGCCCCGACCTCGTCGGCACCGGCGGCGGTGGCCTCGGCCGCCTTGTCACCCTGGGCGAAGACGGCCACGCGCACGACCTTGCCGCTGCCATGCGGCAGCGAGACGGTGCCGCGCACCATCTGCTCGGCATGACGAGGGTCGACGCCGAGGCGGATGTGCGCCTCGACCGATCCGTCGAACTTGGTGGTGGAGGTCTGCTTCAGGAGCGACATGGCCTCGTCAGGCTCGTAGACCCTGCCATGCTCGACGAGCTTGGCGGCGTCCTGGTATCGCTTTCCGTGCTGAGCCATGTGGTGGGATCCTTTCGCTGGCGGCCGTGGTCGGCCTCCCCCTGGTGACGCGGGGTGGACGTGCCGGTCGCAGCCCGTGGGCCGCGGCAGGGGCCCGTCCGTTCCGGCCGGCGGACGGTGCCCGTAGTGGTGGTCTAGTCGACGACCTCGATGCCCATGGAGCGGGCCGTGCCCGCGATCACGCGGGCGGCCATCTCGGGGTCATCGGCGTTGAGGTCGGACTTCTTGATCTCGGCGATCTCGAGCAGCTGGGCCTGGGTGACCTGGCCCACGTAGGCTTCCCGTCCCGATGCCCCAGAGCCCTTCTCCACGCCGGCCGCCTTGCGCAGCAGATCCGCCGCGGGCGGCGTCTTGAGCACGAAGGTGAAGCTGCGGTCCTCGAAGATGGTGATCCTGGCGGGGATGATCTGGCCGCTCTGGGCCGCAGTCCTCTCGTTGTAGGACTTGGTGAACTCGACGATGTTGATGCCGTGCGGACCGAGCGCGGTACCCACGGGCGGGGCCGGGGTGGCCTTGCCGGCGGGCAGCTGCAGGGTCAGGACGGTGCGGATCTTCTTGGCCATCGGTTCGTCTCGTTCTACCTCGTTGGGATCTGGTTCTGGCCGGGAGAGCTAGAGCTTCTCGACCTGCAGGAAGTCCAGCTCCACGGGCGTCTCACGTCCGAAGATGCTGACCAGGACCTTGAGCTTGTTACGCTCGGGATTGACTTCTTCCACGGTGCCGATGAACTCGGCGAAGGGGCCGTCGGTGACCCGCACCGACTGGCCCTTGCTGAAGGCCACGCGATACTTGGGCGTCTCGACACCCATCTGGCGCAGGATCTGCTTGACCTCGTGCTCCTCGAGGGGCACCGGCTCGTTGCGCGAGCCGGGGATGTTGCCGCCGCCCACGAAGCTGGTCACGCCAGGCGTGTTGCGCACGACGAACCAGGACTCGGGATCGAGGACCATCTCCACCAGCACGTAGCCGGGGAAGACCTTCTTCTGCACGGTGACACGCTGGCCGCCGCGGATCTCGATCTCGTCCTCTTCGGGCACCAGGACCTGGTAGATCTTGTCCTCCATGCCCATGGTCTCGATGCGGTGCTCGAGATTGGTCTTCACCTTCTTCTCGTAACCCGAGTAGGTGTGGATGACATACCAGCGCTTCTCGGGCTGGGCGGTCTCGGTGAGATGGTCGAGGAAGCTGGCCACTAGAAGATGTCCGTGATGACGCGCAAGGCCACGGTCCAGAGGTTGTCCCAGAACCAGATGTACACGCCGAAGATCGCGCTGATCACGAACACGAGGATCGTAAGGTTGCGCACGTGCTCCCGGGTGGGCCAGGTCACCTTCTTCAGTTCGGACCAGGACTCGATGAAGTACTGGCGGATCCTACCGATCACGGTTCTCTTCGATGCCTCTTGACTGGCGGCTGGTGGAGGTGGCAGGCGCGGCGGGACTCGAACCCACAACCCCTGGTTTTGGAGACCAGTGCTCTGCCAAATTGAGCTACGCGCCTACGCTCGAACGTTCGTCCCCTACTTCGTCTCGCGGTGAAGTGTATGCGTTCGACAGCGAGGGCAGTAGCGCCGCAGCTCGATGCGACTGGGGTCGTTCTTCTTGTTCTTCTCCGTCGTGTACGTGCGTTCCCTGCACTCGGTGCAGGCGAGCGTGATGACGGGCCGGTTTTCGGCTTTTGCCACTTGAGTCTAGTCCTCGACCGAGATGATGGCGCCGGCGCCGACGGTGCGGCCACCTTCGCGGATGGCGAAGCGCTGGCCGGGCTCGAGGGCGATGGGCGTGATGAGCTCGACGTCCATGTCGACGTGGTCACCGGGCATGATCATCTCCGCGCCGTCCTGCAGGCTGATGGCCCCGGTGACGTCGGTGGTGCGCAGGTAGAACTGCGGCCGGTAGCCGTTGTAGAACGGCGTGTGACGGCCGCCCTCCTCCTTGGTCAGGACGTAGACGCGAGCGGTGAACTTCGTGTGGGGCTTGATGGAGCCGGGCTTGGCCAGGACCTGGCCGCGCTCGATCTCGTCGCGCTCGATGCCGCGCAGCAGGGTGCCGATGTTGTCACCGGCCTGGCCCGAGTCGAGCAGCTTGTTGAACATCTCGACACCGGTGACCACGACCTTGCGCGTGTCCTTGATGCCGATCATCTCGATCTCTTCGCCGACGTTGACCTCGCCACGCTCGACGCGGCCGGTCGCGACGGTGCCGCGGCCCTTGATGGAGAAGACGTCCTCCACCGGCATGAGGAAGGGCTTGTCGACCGCCCGCTCGGGGGTGGGGATGTAGGAGTCGACCGCGTCCATCAGCTCCTGGATAGGCGCGTAGGCGGGATCGTCGACGCTGTCGGAGGCCTCGAGCGCGGCGAGGGCCGAGCCACGGATGACCGGCAGGTCGTCACCGGGGAACTCGTACTTGCTGAGCAGCTCGCGGACCTCGAGCTCGACGAGCTCGAGCAGCTCCTCGTCGTCGACCATGTCGACCTTGTTGAGGAAGACGACGATGTAGGGCACCTCGACCTGGCGGGCGAGGAGGATGTGCTCACGGGTCTGGGGCATGGGCCCGTCGGTGGCCGCGACCACGAGGATGGCGCCGTCCATCTGGGCCGCCCCGGTGATCATGTTCTTGATGTAGTCGGCGTGGCCGGGACAGTCGACGTGGGCGTAGTGGCGGGCGTCGGTCTCGTACTCGACGTGAGCGATGGCGATGGTGATACCGCGCTCACGCTCCTCGGGGGCGTTATCGATCGTGTCGAAGGCGCGGTACTTCGCCTCGCCCTTGAGGGCCAGGTACTTGGTGATGGCCGCCGTCAGGCTGGTCTTGCCATGGTCGATGTGACCGATGGTGCCGATGTTGACGTGGGGCTTGGTGCGCTCGAACTTCTGCTTGGCCATCCTTGTAGTCCGCTTGGCCCCCGGACACGCGCACCGGAGTGGTGGACGAGTCGGAGGTGATCAGATGGAGCCCACAATGGGATTTGAACCCATGACCTCTTCCTTACCAAGGAAGTGCTCTGCCGCTGAGCTATGTGGGCGCGCTGGGCGTTTGTAGGCTCTCACAGAAGACGCCGGTTGAATGGTGGGCAAGGAGGGAATCGAACCCCCACAGTCGAAGACGGCTGATCTACAGTCAGCGGAGCTCACCACCTGCTCAACTTACCCATGATTACCGTGCACCCCTTCGGGACCAGCGCCCCTGCGGTGAAGGGGGGACACAGCGTCTTCTGTTGTTGGAGCCGACGACGGGACTCGAACCCGGAACCGGTGGTTTACAAAACCACTGCTCTACCAATTGAGCTACGTCGGCGGCGACGCCGAATGGTAGCGCACGAACCGCGAACCTCGCAAGCGCCTGCCCTTCTCGTGCTCCGTGCGGCGCTCGCTATCCGGCCGCGGGCGTCGGCTCAGGCCCGTTCGTCCGGGACGGGCGCCGCTGGAGCTTCCGGCAGCAGCTCGTCTTCGAAGGTGCTCTGGGCTTCGACGACAGCCGCCGGGGTGCCCTGCCCATCCGCGCTCGGTGGAGCGTCGGCCACGGTCGCCGCGTCGTCCACTTCGCTGGCCGATGCGTCTTCCGGCCAGGGACTGGCTGCGGGGGGGTCGCGCTGGGCGGCGGCCTCGAAGAGGAAGATGGAGCCGGCAACCGAGGCATTGAGGGAGGCCACCTGGCCGCGCATGGGGATGCGGGCCATGAGATCGACCCGCTTGCGCACGCGTGCGTTCAGGCCCCGGCCCTCGGAGCCGGTGACGATGACGACGGGCCCGCGCAGGTCGGCCTCGCGCACCGTGAGCGAAGCGTCGCCGTCGGCACCGATGACTCGGACACCGCGCGTGTGCAGGTCGACGAGGCCCTCGGCCAGATCGGGCATGGGCACCAGCAGCAGGTGCTCGACGGCACCGGCCGAGGTCTTGATGGCGGCCGGGCTGATTGGCGCCGCGCCGCGGGTCGGGAAGATGACACCGTGGACACCGCAGGCCTCGGCCGAGCGCAGGAGGGTGCCCACGTTCTGAGGGTCCTCGAGGTGATCGAGGGCAAGCAGGAACGGCGGCTCACCCCGGGACTTGGCCAGCGCCAGGACGTCGTCGAGCGTGGCCCAGCGCCGGGGAGCCACCACCAGCGCGACGCCCTGGTGCCCGTCGAAACCGCTGACCGCGGTGAGGGTGCCGCCTTCGACCTCCACCACCGGGATGCGGAGCGTGGTGGCGTGGAGCACCAGGCGATCGAGCGCTGCACGACGCTCCGGCACGACCAGCAGTCGCTTGGCCTCGCGACGCGCGCTGAACGCCTCCTCGACGGGACGGCGTCCGGCCACGATCTCCTCGTCCTCGCCGAGCATCTCGGCAGGTGCCGGACCGGCCGGCGGACGCGGGGGTGCGAAGCGGTCGCGCTGCTCCCAGCCGGGTCGGGGACGCCCGCGCCCTCGATCTCGATCCCATGGGCCACGCTCCGGACGGGGACCACGCGGCCTGGGCCGCTGTCCGTATTCGACGTGTCGCTCGTGCTGCCCTGGGCGGTCGTCACGTGGGCGGTCGTCACGTGGGCGGTCGTCACGTGGGCGGTCAGCGTAGGGACGCGCATCCTGCGGCCGCCCGCCTCCGCGGTTGGCATAGGGCTTGTTGCCGGCGTAGGGCCGGCCAGCGCCGCTCTTCCCGGCGTAGGGGCGCTTGCCGGGTGGTCGCTCGCCGTAGGACCGACCGCCTCCTCGAGGCGGGCCACCAGGTTTGCCCCGGCCGGGGCCGCCGGCTGGTGCACGGCCGGCGTAGGGCTGGTCACCACCGCCATGCTGGTCCGAGCGCTGTTCCGGGGTGCCCTCGCCCGGCGGGCCCGGTTCGGGATGGGAGCCCGCGGGTTCGTCGTGTCGGTCATCAGCCATGCTCAGGTCCTTCGCCAGCGCTGGCCATCGGGCGTGTCTTCGACCACGATCCCGACAGCCGCGAGGGCATCGCGGAGTTCATCGCTGCGGGCCCAGTCCCGGTCGGACCGGGCCTGCGTGCGCGCCTCCAGCATGGCAGCCACGTCGGCATCGAGCTCGCCACCATCCCGTTCGAGCACACCGAGCACCGTATCGAACTCGCGGATGGCCGCGGCGCCGCGCTCAGCATCAGCCGTCGACAGCGAACGGGCGGCGACCCGGCTGTTGAGTTCGCGCACGAGGTCGAAGGTGGCCCCCAGCGCCGCCGAGATGTTGAGGTCGTCCTCGAGTCCCGCAGCGAAAGCTGCCCGCGCGTTCGCCAGCACCGCCGGCAGGCCCCCATCGTCGGGCCGTTCCTCGCGATAGGCCTCGAGTGCGGCCACGGCGGTCGTCAGCCGCTCCACGGCCGCGGCAGCCGCACTCAGCGAGCGCTGGCTGAACTCCAGCGGCGAGCGATAGTGCGTGGCCATGAGCGCGTAGCGCAGGGCCTGCGGGCCGATACCCGAGGCATAGACATCAGCCGGCCGGCTGATGTTTCCGTCCCGCTTGGCCATCTTGGCTCCGCCCATCTGCAGATGCGCACAGTGGAGCCAGGTGTGTACGAAGGGCTCCCCGCTGGAGGCCTCCGACTGGGCGATCTCGTCCTCGTGATGGGGGAATACGAGGTCGACGCCCCCGGTGTGGATGTCGAAGCTCGGGCCCAGGTAGCGCATGCTCATGGCCGAGCACTCGATATGCCAGCCGGGCCGCCCCGGCCCCAGGCGGGTGGGCCAGCTGGGCTCGCCGGGCTTGGCCGCCTTCCACAGCGCGAAGTCGCGCACGTCGTCCTTGTCGTACTCGTCGGCCTCGACCCGCTCGCCGCTGCGCTGCTGGTCCGGGTCGATCCTGGCCAGCTTGCCGTAGTCCGACCAGGAGGCGATGCGGAAGAAGACCGAGCCGTCGTCGGTCTGGTAGGCATGGCCCTTCTCCATGAGCGACTCGATGAGCGCGACCATGTCATCGATGTGCTCGGTGGCTCGAGGCATGACGTCGGGCGCGGGGATGCCCAGGCGGGCCAGGTCCTCGAGGAAGGCGTCGGCGTGGCGAGCGGTGAACTCGGCGATGGGCACACCGGCGGCACCCGCGTCGCGGATGATCTTGTCGTCGACGTCGGTGATGTTCATGACCCAGGTGACCTCGTAGCCCGCGAACAGCAGCGCGCGGCGGACCAGGTCGGCGAAGACGAAGGATCGGTAGTTGCCCACGTGGGCGGGGGCGTAGACGGTCGGGCCGCAGCTGTACATGCGCACATGCCCAGCCTCCAGCGGCTCGAACGGCTCGAGCGCGCCGCCGAGCGTGTTGCGGAACTGCTGGCTCATCGGGATACCACGGCTGCGAGGCAGGACGCGCTGATGGCCCGTCCGGCACCTTCGTCGCCACTGAGGTTACCGGTAGCGGCCTTGACCGACACGCGAGAGGGCGGGACCGAGAGCATGGCGGCGATGGCGGCAGCCATGGCGTCGAGACGTTCGCCGCCGAAGCGAGGCCGAGCCCCGAGGATGGTGACGTCGGCGCTGATGACCTCCAGCCCGGCGGCCTCCACCCTGCGTACCACCTCCGCCACCAGTTCACGGCTGTCGATGCCACGGGTGCGGCGCTCGCCCGGCGGGAAGAGCCGGCCCAGGTCACCCGCACCCGCTGCCGCCAGCAGGGCATCGCACAGCGCATGCAGCACGGCATCGCCGTCGGAGTGGCCGTGCAGGCGCGGAGCGCCTTCGATGAGCAGGCCGCCCAGACGCAGGCCGTCGCCGGGGCCAAAGGGGTGGCTGTCGCTACCGTGTGCCACGCGCATGCCGGTGCCCTCCCCTGCCAGTCGCCGCGCGAGGGCCAGGTCCTCGGGCAGCGTCACCTTGATGTTGTCGGCATCGCCGGGCACGATGGCCACTGACACCCCGTGGCGGGCCAGCAGGTCGGCCTCATCGGGGATGTCATCGTCGCCGTTGGCGTGAGCCTCGGCCGCCGCCAGCAGCAACTCCCGTCGGGCGCCCTGCGGCGTTTGTGCGCGGTAGAGCCCGGTCCGCTGGGCAGAAGCGGTGATGTGTGCACCTTCCACCTGCTTGAGCGCATCAACCACCGGCAGGGCCGGGATGGCCGCGCCATGTTCCTGCACCCCGGCTACGACGCGGGAGACCAGCGCCGGCGAGACGAAGGGCCGGGCCGCGTCGTGGACGAGCACGATGTCGGCCCCGGCCGCCCTCACGCCGCAGGCGGTCGAATCCTGGCGCCGCGGGCCCCCGGGCACGACCCGTGCGCCCAGCTCGACGAGCCAGGGCAGGTCGCGCAGCTGGTCCACGCGATCCTCGGCGGTGACCACGATGACCTGGCCGATCTCCGGCGCCGCCGCCAGGGCCTCCACCGTCCAGCGCAGGATGGGACGGCCGGCGATAGCCAGCTCCAACTTGTCTCCGCCACCCATGCGGCGGCTGCTGCCCGCGGCGACCACGACCGCGTCAGCCACACCCTCTGAGATCACCGCGCAAGTGTGCCCTGCCCGGCCTGTCCTGTCGCGGCTGCCACGTGCGTCCCCGGCGGGTCGGGGCCTCAGGAACCGTTCGCCAGCTCGGCGAAGATCGATGCGTCCCGCGACGGTCTGGAGGATGCGCGTGACGGTCACGTCGAGCTCACCTTCGATGTGGGCACTGCCGCCTTCGACTACCACCATCGTGCCGTCGTCGAGGAAGGCCACGCCCTGCCCGGGCTCCTTGCCTTCCTGGATGACCTTCACGCGCAGCTCCTCGCCCGGCAGGAAGGCCGGCTTCAGCGCGTTGGCCAGCTGGTTGAGGTTCATGACGCGCACGCCCTGCAGCTGGGCGACGCGATTGAGGTTGTAGTCGGTGGTCAGGATGGCGGCGTTGCGCTTGAGGGCCAGCGCCACCAGCTTGGCGTCGACCGTGCTCGCGCCGGGGTCGTCCTCGGCGCTCATCTCCACCTCGATGCGGTGGTCCTTCTGCAGGACGGAGAGCACGTCCATGCCCCGCCGGCCACGGTTGCGCCGACCCGGGTGCGAGTCGTCGGCGATGTGCTGGAGCTCACCCAGCACGAAGCGCGGGACGACGAGCAGTCCGCCCAGGAAGCCGGAGGCCACGACATCGACGATGCGGCCGTCGATGATGGCGCTGGTGTCCGCATAGGTCACCTGCTCGACGTGTTCGTCGGGGGACGCGTCGTCACCGGCATGTCGCCCCAGGCCCAGCTCGACGAGTGAGTCACGCAGGTCCTGTCGCTTGGCCACGGTCAAGCCCATCATGCCCAAGGCCAGCACGATTGAAACGCCGATGGGCATGAGCAGGCCGGCCGGTGCCGGCAGGCTCGTTAGGGGCAGACCCAGCAGGAAGCCCATCAAGAGGCCCAGGACCAGGCCCACCACGGCAGCCACGAACTCGTCGGTGGACATGTCGGTGACCGCCCGCATGAGCCAGTGCGCGGGGGTGATGGTGATGTAGGGCATGATGGCGAAGCCGACCGCGGCCCAAGCCAGGATCCATGCGAGCAGCAGCAAGCTGCCCCCGGTGGACCCGTCGGACAGGGTCTCCGAGAACCCGGCGAGGGCGATCGCGAGGATGACCCCAAGGGCACCCCCGAGCAGGCGGACGAACCTCAACATGGACTATGAACGCTACCAGAAGGGGCGTACTCCTGACCTCCTACCCAGAGGTACCAGTAGACCGGCCGAAGGCGGCATCGAGCGCCCCGCGCAGGCTGCCCACGCGGACCAGCTCCAGATCGCCCGGCAGCGGCGCTCCCGATGACGACGACCCACCCTGAACAGTCGGGATGAGCGCCCGGCGGAAACCCAGTCGCGCGGCTTCGCGCAGGCGCCGGTCAAGCCCGCGCACTGGCCGGACCTCGCCCAGCAGCGAGACCTCCCCGCAGGCGAGCGTATCGGCCGACAGAGCCTGGTCGCGCTGCGATCCAGCGATGGCCAGAGCCAGCGGCAGGTCGAGCGCGGGCTCACTCACCGTGAGCCCTCCCGCCAGGCTGGCGTAGACATCTCGGCCGCTTACGTCGACGCCGCCACGGCGGGCGAGCACGGCGATGAGCAGAGCCAGGCGATTGGTGTCGAGTCCGGCCACGGTGCGGCGGGGCGGCCCCATGCCGCCGGCCGGCGCGACCAGCGCCTGGACCTCAACCAGCAGCGGTCGGCTGCCTTCGAGGATGGCTGCGACGGCTACCCCCGGAGCTTCGCGCTGGCCACTGCCGAGGAAGGCAGCGGCCGTGTCCCGGACCTCGTGCAGGCCATGCGCGTCCATCTCCATGACGCCCACCTCCTCGGTCGAGCCGTGGCGGTTCTTGAGGGCGCGCAAGAGGCGTAGCGAGCCATAGCGATCGCCTTCGAGCATGAGCACCGCATCGACGAGGTGCTCGAGCGTGCGTGGGCCGGCGAGCGTGCCGTCCTTGGTGACGTGGCCAACGAGCAACACCGGTACACCCGCCTCCCGAGCGTACGCGCCCAGGGCGCTGGCGGCTTCGCGCACCTGGCCCACCGACCCCGGTGGGCCGTCGAGCCCGTCGACCTCCACGGTCTGGATGGAGTCGACCACGAGCAAGGCCGGGGCCGAGGCTGAGGCAGCGGCGATGATATCGGCCACGTCGGTGCCGGCGAGCACGTGGAGGGCGCCGTCCGCGGGGCCACCGGTCAATCCCAGGCGCGCCGCCCGCAGGTGCAGTTGCGAGGTCGACTCCTCGGCACTGGCGTAGACCACGGTCGAGGCCTCGGGGCCCGCCGCCACGCTGGCCGCCAGGGCTCCGGCCACCTGCAGCACCAGCGTGGACTTGCCGATGCCGGGCTCGCCGCCAAGAAGCAGCAGCGACCCCGGCACGAGCCCACCGCCGAGCAATCGGTCCACCTCCGTGATGCCGGTTGGGCGACGCGCCGATCCGGACGTGACGAGCGTCCCCAGCGGCCGGGCTTCGATGGCCCCCCTCCGGGCCTGGCCGGGGCGGACCCCGGCACGGCGCTCAGCCGGTTTGACCAGTGTCTCGACCAGCGAGTTCCAGGCGCTGCAGGCACGGCACTGTCCCTCCCACTTGGGAAAGGTCGCGGCACATGACTGGCACACGTACTCGCTGGCGGCCCGGGAGCGCGCCACGGCCTAGACGGCCTCGACGGGGGTCTTCTCCGTGACGGTCTCGATGGAGAGCCCGGAGTCGTCCGAGCGGTCGACGAGGACCGTGTCGCCGGCCTTGAAGCTGCCCACCAGCAGTGCCTCCGCGAGCGGATCCTCGATCATGTTCTGGATGACGCGACGCAGCGGCCGGGCGCCGTAGTCGACGTCGTAGCCGAGCTTGATGACGTGGTCCTTGGCGGCCTGGGTGACCTCGAGGTCGATCTGCTGGGCCTGGAGCTGGTTGCGCACGCGTGCCAGCAGCAGGTCCACGATCTGGCGGATCTCGTCGACGGACAGCGAGCGGAACACGACCTGAGAGTCGATGCGGTTGAGGAATTCGGGGCGGAAGCTCGATTTGAGCTGCTCGAGCACCTTGGTCTTCATGCGCTCGTACACCGCTTCGCGCTCCTCGTCCTCATCGGGCGAGACCGGCCGGAAGCCCAGCGAGGTGTCCTTGAGCAGTTCCTTGGCGCCGACGTTGCTGGTCATGATGATGACGGTGTTGCGGAAGTCCACGCGGCGACCCTTGGAGTCGGATAGGTGCCCGTCCTCCAGGATCTGGAGCAGCATGTTGAAGACCTCGGGATGGGCCTTCTCGATCTCGTCGAGCAGCACCACCGAGTACGACTTGCGGCGCACGGCCTCGGTCAGCTGTCCGCCCTCTTCGAAACCGACGTAGCCTGGCGGCGCGCCGACCAGGCGGCTGACGTTGTGACGCTCCATGAACTCGCTCATGTCGATCTTGATGAGTGAGTCCTCGCTGCCGAACATGAACTCGGCCAGCGTCTTGGCCAGCTCTGTCTTGCCCACGCCGGTGGGGCCGAGGAAGATGAAGGAGCCGATGGGACGCTTGGGATCCTTAAGACCGGCACGAGCCCGGCGCACCGCCTTGGACACGGTGTCGATGGCCTCGTTCTGGCCGATGACGCGCTTGTGCAGCGCCTCCTCCATCTGGAGCAGGCGTTCGGACTCCTCCTGGGCGATGCGCGTGACGGGGATGCCGGTCCACAGCGCGACGACCTGGGCGATGTCCTCGTCCGTGACGTCCGGGGTCTCGGCAGCCAGCGCTTCCTGCCAATCGCTGCGCAACTGGTCGGCCTTGGCCTTGGCAGCCGACTCGACATCGCGCAGCTCCTGCGCGCGCTCGTAGTCCTGGTCGTTGACCGCCTCTTCCTTCTCCTTGGCGATCGCCTCCAGCTCCTTCTGGCTGGCCTTGAGCTCCGGCGGGGCCGAGCTGTGGCGGAGACGGACGCGGCTGGCGGCCTCGTCGATAAGGTCGATGGCCTTGTCCGGCAGGTGGCGGTCGGTGATGTAGCGGATGGACAGGTCGGCCGCGGCACGGCAGGCGTCGTCGGTGATCTTGACGCGGTGATGCTGCTCGAAGCCCTCGCGGATGCCGAACAGGATGTCGATCGTCTGCTCCGGCGTGGGCTCCTCGATCATCACCGGCTGGAAGCGTCGCTCGAGGGCAGCGTCCTTTTCGATGTACTTGCGGAACTCGTCGAGGGTCGTGGCCCCGATGCACTGCAGCTCGCCTCGCGACAGCGGCGGCTTGAGGATATTGGCGGCGTCGATCGCGCCCTCTGCCGCACCGGCGCCCACGAGCGTGTGCAACTCGTCGATGAAGAGGATGGCGTCGTTGGTGCTGCGCAGCTCCTCGATGATCTTCTTGAGGCGCTCCTCGAACTCACCGCGGTACTTCGTGCCGGCCACCAGCGAGCCGATGTCGAGGGTGAGCACGCGCTTGTTGGCGAGCGACTCGGGGATGTCGCCGGCCACGATGCGATGGGCCAGGCCCTCCGCGATGGCCGTCTTGCCCACGCCCGGCTCGCCGATGAGGGCAGGGTTGTTCTTGCGCCGGCGCGAGAGGATCTGGACGACCCGCTCGATCTCCTTCTCGCGGCCCACGACAGGATCGAGCTTGCCGTTCCGGGCGGCCTCGGTGAGGTTGATGCCCAGCTGGTCGACGGTCGGCGTCTTGCTGCTCGTGCCGCGCTTGGACTCACTGCTGCTACTGGGTCCCGAGGCGCTCGACTGGCTGAGCACGCGGATGACCTCGTGGCGGACCTTGTCAAGGTTGACACCCAGGGACTCGAGCACACCGGCGGCGATGCCCTCACCCTCGCGCACGAGCCCGAGCAGGAGGTGCTCGGTACCGATGTAGTTGTGACCCAGGCGGCGGGCCTCGTCGATGGCCAGCTCGATGACGCGCTTGGCGCGTGGGGTGAGGCCGACTTCGCCCACGACCGGACGATCGCCGCGGCCGATGATGAACTCGACGGCGGTACGCACCTTGGGCAGCTCGACGTTCATGTTCTCGAGCACGCGGGCAGCCACGCCCTCCCCCTCCCGGACGAGGCCCAGGAGCAGGTGCTCGGTACCGATGTAGTTGTGGTTGAAGCGCTGCGCCTCGTCCTGCGCGAGCGTGAGGACCTTGCGAGCGCGGTCGGTGAACTTGTCGAACCGATCCATCTGGCTTTGCGACGACTCCTAACAGGCGGCCCCTTGACGGCCGTCGGGCCATGCTACCACCGCTCTCGCCGCTACCGACCGGGAAAGAGCCCCCGGCCCGCGCTCGTCGTCACGGGTTCGTCATGCGCGACGACACCGCGGCGAGCCAGCGGAGCACTGGCAGGCGCGGTGTCGAAGGCTTGCTCCTGCGGTTCAGGACTTGGCGGCATCCTCCGCCGCGTCCGCGGCCTCGGCTTCGGCGTCGTTCTTGGCCTCGGCAGCGGCCTCGGCCACGGCCTCTGCCTCGACGGCGACTTCCAGGTCCGCAGCGACCTCGGCTTCAGCGGCCTCGGCGACCTCCTCAGCGACCTCGGCCACTTCGGCGGCTTCGGCAGCCGCGTCGAGATCCTCGACCACCTCGGCCGCGGCTTCGGCCTCGACGGCCTCAGCGACCTCAGCCACGCGTTCCGCCTCGACGGCCTGGGCCATGGCTTCTGCGGCGGCCTCGGGTGTCTCCGCGTCAGCGGCTGCCTTGACGTCGGCGATGACCTCTGCCTCGGCCGTCTCCTTGACGGCCTCGGCGACCTCGGCCACTTCTTCGGCCTCGACGGCTGCCTCGACGTCCGCGGCTGCCTCTTCGAGCGCAGCCTCCTCGACCGCTTCGGCATCCTCAGCCACGGCTTCGGCCTCGACAGCGTCGACGAGTGCTTCTGCCTCGACGGCCTCGGCGATGGCCTCGGTCTCGCCGGAAGCCGCTGCGTCCTGCTCGGCGATCTGCTGGCGAACCTGCGCGAAGGCCGCCGCCAGCGTGTTGTCGATGCCGCCCTCGGGCTCCTGGATGGCCTGCGAGCGGTCGAAACCGCCTCGCTCGCTACGGGGCCGGCGCTCTCGCGGGGGCCTGGCCGGAGCCTCTTCCGCCTGCTTGAGACTGAGGCCCAGGCGATGGCGCTCGGAGTCGAGGGAGATGATCTTGAGCTTGAGCGTCTGGCCTTCGTGAACCACGTCGCCCGGATGAGCAACGCGCTGGTGCGATAGCTCGCTGATGTGGATGAGGCCCTCGAGACCGTCCTTGACGCGAACGAAGGCGCCGAAGTTGACGATCTTGGTGACCGTGCCGTCGACGAGGTCGCCGACCTTGAGGTCGGCCACGGTCGACTGCCACGGGTCGGGCAGCAGGCGGCGGATGGAAAGGCTGATGCGACCGCGCTCGTGGTTGATGTCGATGACCTCGGCCTCGACCTCGTCACCCACCTCGTACGAACCCTCGGGGTTGTTGACCTTGTTCCAGGACAGCTCGCTCTTGTGCACGAGCCCGTCGATCCCGCCAAGGTCGACGAAGATGCCGAACGGCGCGATGGAGCGGACGGTGCCCTTCACGTTCTGGCCGGTCTCGAGACTGCTGAAGAGCTCGTCGCGCTTCTCACGGCGCTCCTCGTAGAGGGCCACCTTCTCCGAGAGGATGAGGCGATTGGCCTTGCGGTTGACCTCGAGGATCTTGAGGCGGAGCTTGCGCCCCACGTAGGGCTGCAGCTTCTCGGCGATCTCCTGCGCGGCGTCGCGTGGCTGATCGTTCTGCGGGCGGCGGGGGAAGTCCACGATCTGGCTGATGGGGACGAAGCCTCGGATGCCGCAGTCGACGATAAGGCCGCCCTTGTTGTGGTCGATGACGGGAGCCTCGATGATGACGCCCTCGTCGAACTGCTCCTGCATCGAGCGCCACTTGCGCTCGAGTCCGGCCCGGCGGAGCGACAGGACGGCGTGGCCGTCGCTCGACTCCGGCTGCAGCACGTAGACCAGCACCGTGTCACCGACGTTGAGCTCGGGCTGCGACTCGGTGTTGCGGCCGTAGAGCTCGCGGTTGCTGACCACGCCCTCGGACTTGGCGCCGACGTCGACGAGCATCTCGTCCTTGTCGATGCGGACGATCTTGCCCTCGACCACGTCACCGTGCTTGAGGCTGGGGATATCGCCCGACTGCTCCGCGAGCAGCTCCTCCATAGTGGTGGGCTCGGGACCCAGGTCGACCGGTTCCGCGGCTGCCTCGGCCGGCGGCTCCTCGGCGGCTGCTTCGGCTGCCGCCTCCGGCTCGGCTGCGGCTGTGGCCTCCGGCTCGGCTGCGGCTGTGGCCTCTGGCTCGGCTGGCCTCGGCTGCGGCGGCCTCTGGCTCGGCTTCGGCTGCGGCCTCTGGCTCGGCTTCGGCTGTGGCCTCTGGCTCGGCTTCGGCTGCGGCCTCTGGCTCGGCTTCGGCTGTGGCCTCTGGCTCGGCTTCGGCTGCGGCCTCTGGCTCGGCTGCGGCTGTGGCCTCTGGCTCGGCTGCGGCTGTGGCCTCCGGCTCGGCCGGTGCCTCGGGGGCACCCTCTGGGGTCGGCTCTGCAGCCGGTGCGACGTCAGCGACCTCCGCGGTCGGGGCGGGCTCTTCGGTCGGTGTCTCGGGAGCGGGGGATCCTGCCTCTACGGCAGCAGCCGTGTCACCGGCTTCCGGCTCGGCCGCGATGGCGGCTGTAGCTTCGACAGGTGTGGCCTCCGTGGCTGCGGCCTCGGGGGCTTCGGTCGCTGTCTCGGCCGCGCTCGCGGCGTTCTCGGTTTCGGTGGTCTGCGGCTCTTCTACGGTCAACTCTCTGGTCTCCTTGGTCGATAGGCTCCGACCTCTGAGCATGCGCAAAGCCCGGGCAGCATCCCGGGCTTCTGTGAGCGGCGGTGCGTCGTCCGTGTCCGGGTGGGCTCAGAGACTCCTCCGTTACCGGGCCTGCGTGGTCTGCGTATTCTCATTCGGTAGGGCTGGCGCATCCTATCACGGCCGCCCGCACGCAACAATGGGACCATGCCTGAGCTGCCGGACCTGCGCATCCTCGCCGACGCCTTCACGACCGCACTCGCCGGCCGCGAGCTCGTCTCGACCCGCCTCGTGCAGCCGCTCGTCCTGCGCGGGACCGTTGCCGAGCTGCGCGGGCTCGAGGGACGTCGGCTCGAAGGGGTGGAGCAGCGCGGCAAGTTCCTGACGCTTCGACTCGGCGCCGACCGCATCGTCATCAACGCCATGCTTACCGGTCGGACGGGTCTGGCGGCGCCGGGCGCCAAGGCGTTCACCGCTACCGCGCTGGTGCTCGGCTTCGGAGCGCGGGAGTCAGCGCCCGACGGACTCGAGGTGGCTCCGTGGACGCGCGGGGCCTCGTGGCTGCCGCCGGACGGCGAGCCGGTGGAGCTGCGCTACCGCGACGCCAAGAAGATGGGCAAGGTCTATCTGCTGCCGCAGGGCATCGAACGGGAAGTGGCAGGCTGGGCCTCGCTGGGTCCCGATGCCGACGACCCGGCGCTGGACCTCGAGGCGTGGCAGGAGCGCATCCAGCGCCACCACGGGGAGCTGCACAACCTGCTCAAGAACCAGGAGTTCGTGGCCGGTATCGGCAACGCCTATAGCGACGAGATCCTGTGGGCCGCGCGGATCGCTCCGTTCCGCAAGCGGTCCACGTTGGCGAACGAGGAGTCGGCGGCACTGTGGCGTGCCGCTCGCGAGGTCATGGACTGGGCGATCCCTGAGCTGCAGGTGCGCGTCCCGCCCACATTCGAGAAACAGGCGCGTGACTTCCTGCGCGTGCACCGGCGCGGCGGCGAAGCCTGTCCGCGCTGCGGCGCCACGCTCAGCGAGGTCTCGCCGGGCGGTTTCACCACCACCTGGTGCCGCTCCTGCCAGGTCTAGCCTCGTCACCGTGCCAGTACACCCGAGGCGGCGCTGGAGACTCCAGGGCGGACCGATGTCGAGGAGGGACGCAGCTCGGCCGCGGGCGACGCTACGGGGCGAGACCCTGGAAGCCGGGCACGGCCTCCACTTCTTCGATGGTCATGTCGCCTGAGACCGGCACCACGATGACGTCGCCGGCCTCGACATAGGGCTTCTTGTCGCCGAAGCCACCGTTGGCTTCGACGATGGCCGGCCGGTCCGTGCCGAAGGTCTGGGCGATCTTGACCAGGCCCTCGTCTTCCTGGACCTGGTACAGGATCTCGAAGCCGGCGGAGGATGGGGGGGTGGTCAGATCCGGCGTGGAGTCGGCATCCGGCTCGGGTGTCGGCTCAGGCGTGCGCTCGGGCTTGGTCGTCTTGGCCGGCTGGCCTGAGGCCGCCGCCGAGGGCGAAGCTTCACCGGCCGGCCCCGCGGGCTCACTGGAGCAGCTGCCGAGGAGCAATACGAAGAGGAAGACGATGATGGCGATGCCCGCGATCGCGGCGGCCACGACGATGGGCCGACGCGAGTCCGCGGCTCCACTCGAAGTGCGCGCGGTGCGTGCTGTTGCGGATCGGAGCTCCGCGGCCGGGGTGCCCCCAGCCTCGCCGCCTTCCTGCGCGAACTTGTACATCTCGCAGCGCGTATGCCTGTCGGTCAGGCAGAAGCGTTCCTGGAAGGCGAGAGGCAGGGTGCCTGGAGGATCCTGGACCGTGCAGCGATGGCCTTCGTCAGGTTCCGCCGAGCGGTAGGTGCCGTCCTCGGAAGCCAGGTACGGGCAGACGCCGGCCAGCCAGTCGCCAGGCACGACTGGGGCGCCCACCGGGCCCTGGACCGGCGACTCCGCAACTGCCTGGGGGATGTCCGCCCCATCGGCCCCGCCGGTCGCGGCGGCGTCCGGATCAGCCGGCTCAGCCTCGTCAACGCCTGGCTCCGATCCGCCGGTGTGGGCCACGGGGGCTGCGGCCGGAAGCGACTCGGGAGCGGCCGCGGCGGTCTCATCGGGGCCCTCGGTGGCCGGCCCTGACCGCGGCGGCACGACCGGCCCCTGGCCGGCGGGAGCCGGCGGCATCGGCTGCCAGCTCATCGGCTCGAGAGTCGGCGCCGGCATCTGCGGCGCGGGGGGCATCGCGGGCGTGGGGGGCGACCCGCCCGACGGCGGCACGGATCCGGGCATAGCCGGCATCCGCGGGGGCGTCGGCCCAGGCGGCCCAGGCGGCGGCGTGGGCGCAGGCGGCCTATCCGGAGGCACGGCCGCTCCGCCCCCGTCGGTAGTCAGGGGCGCTCCGTCACGGCTCTCCGGCAGCGTCCACTGCTCGTCCTGAGGATCAGACTGCACGACGCGATGATACGGCGTCGGTACAGTTCGAGCGCCGGACGCCGAGAACGGCCGCCGATGACGACGACCGCCCGGTCAGTTCAGGACAACGCAAAAGACCCTGGCGACGACCTATTTTCCCGAGGGGCTGCCCCCTGAGTATCTTCGGCGCTGGAGAGCTTGACTTCCGTGTTCGAGATGGGAACGGGTATGGCCTCTCCGCTAGAGTCACCAGGATCTCGTGCGTGTGTTCAGAGTGACGACGTGATCGGCACGACGGCGTAGCCGGCGTGTGTGAGTCTGAACTTCGATCCCTGCCGCGGCGCGACCTTCCGTCGCGCTGACGCGGTGAAATCTTCCGGACCTTCCTGGCAGCTGCCCTTGGTTGGGCTGCTGAATAAGGTCAAGCCCTCGACCATTAGTACGGCTCAGCTTCACTTGTTACCAAGCTTCCACATGCCGCCTATCAAGCAGGTGATCTCCCTGCGGTCTTACCCGGTTAACCCGGTGGGAAACCTCATCTCGAGACTGGCTTCGCACTTAGATGCTTTCAGCGCTTATCCAAACCGAACATAGCTACCCAGCGGCGCCCTTGGCAGGACGACTGGCACACCAGCGGTTCGTCCACTCCGGTCCTCTCGTACTAGGAGCAGCTTCTCTCAAGTTTCCTACGCCCACGATGGATAGAGACCGAACTGTCTCACGACGTTCTGAACCCAGCTCACGTACCGCTTTAATTGGCGAACAGCCAAACCCTTGGGACGTACTACCGCCCCAGGATGCGACGAGCCGACATCGAGGTGCCAAACAGGGCCGTCGATGTGAACTCTTGGGCCCTATAAGCCTGTTATCCCCGGGGTAGCTTTTATCCGTTGAGTGATAACCCTTCCACTCGGAGTTACCAGATCACTAAGCCCGACTTTCGTCTCTGCTCGACTTGTAGGTCTCGCAGTCAAGCTCCCTTATGCCTTTGCACTCTTCGGCTGGTTTCCATTCAGCCTGAGGGAACCTTTGGGCGCCTCCGTTACTCTTTAGGAGGCGACCGCCCCAGTCAAACTACCCGCCTGCCACTGTCCTGCGCCCGGATTACGGGTCGCGGTTAGAACCAAAACACAACAAGGGTGGTATTTCAACGGCGGCTCCACCGACGCTAGCGCGCCAGCTTCTCAGCCTCCCACCTATCCTACACGTGCTGAATCCCAATCCAATGACAGGGTGTAGTAAAGCTCCACGGGGTCTTTTTGCCCTATCGCGGGTAACCTGCATCTTCACAGGTACTTCAATTTCGCCGAGTCCCTCGTTGAGACAGCGCCCAGATCGTTACGCCATTCGTGCGGGTCGGAACTTACCCGACAAGGAATTTCGCTACCTTAGGACAGTTATAGTTACTGCCGCCGTTTACCGGGGCTTCGGTTCAGAGCTCTCACCCTTTCCCTTAACCTTCCGGCACTGGGCAGGCGTCAGCCCGTATATGTCAGCTTTCGCTTTAGCACGGACCTGTGTTTTTGCTAAACAGTCGCCTGGGCCGTTTCACTGCGGCCTCGACCTGGCAGCAAGCTGCCGGCGAGGCGTCCCTTCTCCCGAAGTTACGGGACCAATTTGCCGAGTTCCTTAACGAGGGTTCTCCCGATCGCCTTGGTATTCTCTACCCGCCTACCTGTGTCGGTTTACGGTACGGTCACCTTTGATCTCGCTAGACACTTTTCTTGCCAGCTTGGCTCACTCGAATCGCGACAGATGCCACTTTCATTCACTTCTCGGCGTTAGATAGGAAGACGGATTTGCCTGTCTTCCCCGCCTACCGGCTTAGACGCGTATTGCCATAACACGCTCGAACTACCATGCTGGGTCATGCCCTTGCTCCCACCTGGGATCAACTAGCCCGCTTCGGAAAGACCTATACGGTCAGACCAACCACGGGGTCGCATCCTCCAGGCGACACCTTGCGGTGCAAACGATCTCTGGTGGTTCCGGAATATCAACCGGATGTCCATCGCCTACGACGTATCGTCCTCGGCTTAGGCCCGACTAACCCTGAGTGGACAAGCCTTCCTCAGGAAACCTTAGGCTTCCGGCGTGTGGGTTTCTCACCCACATTGCGCTACTCATGCCGACATTCGCACTCGTGCACGCTCCAGCCGTCCTTACGGTCGACCTTCGCTGCATGCACGACGCTCCCCTACCGCCCGCGGTAAACCGCGGACCCGTAGCTTCGGTACCAGACTTAGCCCCGTTGGATCTTCGGCGCGGAACCACTTGACCAGTGAGCTGTTACGCACTCTTTCAATGATGGCTGCTTCTAAGCCAACATCCTGGTTGTCTCAGCGACTCCACATCCTTTCCCACTTAGCCTGGATTTGGGGACCTTAGCTGACGGTCCGGACTGTTTTCCTTTTGACCACGAAGCTTAGCCCTCGCAGTCTGACTCCCGGGCTCTAGAATCACGAGATTCGGAGTTTGATTGGGGTTGGTAAGCGGGAAGCCCCCTAGTCCATTCAGTGCTCTACCCTCGTGATTGAACGCCCGAGGCTATCCCTAAAGATATTTCGGGGAGAACCAGCTATCTCCGGGTTCGATTGGCATTTCACCGCTATCCACAGCTCATCCCCTAGCTTTTCAACGCTAGTGGGTTCGGTCCTTCACGAGACATTACTCTCGCTTCAACCTGGCCATGGGTAGGTCACCCGGTTTCGGGTCTACTGCATGCGACTTGACGCCCTATTCAGACTCGCTTTCGCTTCGGCTCCGTCCTTCTGGGACTTAACCTTGCCACACACAAGTAACTCGTCGGCTCATTCTTCAAAAGGCACGCCATCAGGCTACCGGCAAAGCCGGCAACACCCTCTGACTGTTTGTGTGCACGTGGTTTCAGGTACTATTTCACTCCCCTTCCGGGGTTCTTTTCACCTTTCCCTCACGGTACTGGTTCACTATCGGTCGCCAAGAGTGTTTAGCCTTGGACGGTGGTCCGCCCGGGTTCCCACATGAGAGACCTTCCACGTGGTACTCAGGTGGCCGACCTGGAGGTCGCTCGCTTCGCCTACGGGGCTATCACCCTCTATGGCCCGCCTTTCCTGACGGGTTCGACTCATGATCGACTTTGTGACTCCAGCGCAGTCCGGCAGGACCCCGATGTCGACTCCTACAACCCCTACTCAGAAACGGCTGCCGCCTATCACGCTGAGTTGGTTTGGGCTGTTCCCTTTTCGCTCGCCACTACTCAGGGAATAATCTCTTTTCCTCCCGCTACTGAGATGTTTCAGTTCGCGGACTTACCTCAACCGGGCCTATGTATTCAGCCCGAAGTGACTGGGCATTACCCCAGCCGGGTTTCCCCATTCGGACACCCCTGGATCAAAGCTTGCTCGCAGCTCCCCAGGGCGTTTCGTCGCCTGCCACGTCCTTCATCGGCTCTTGGCGCCAAGGCATCCACCCCGTGCCCTGTGTAGCTTGACCTCCCTCAGCAACTCACCCAAAGGTAGTTGCCGATGGAAGGTCCGGGATCATTAACCTTGTCGTTAAATCTTCGGCAGAAATCGAAGTTCAAAAAAGACTTACGTTTTCTTCCGATCACGTCTTCACTTTGTAAGGTGCTGCGAGTCAGGCTCGCACTGTCCAGCGATCCGCTGGTCGGTGACCTCCAGGCTTGCGCCTGAAGCCCACGGATCAGGGGCTCTCCGGGCGTTGACACACAAGACGGCTCGAAGACCTCGAGCCGTCTCCACGATGCGGCCAGGGTTGCTCTTCGAGAGCCTCGCGGGGTCTACCCGATATTCGGTTCGGCATGGTCAGGCTGTCGGTCAGCAGACTGTCGTACCTCGTCGGCATCCGTGTCGGCAGGGAGTTGGTGGAGACGAGGAGACTCGAACTCCTGACCCTCTCCTTGCAAAGGAGATGCTCTTCCAACTGAGCTACGCCCCCTTGGCGCCCGACGACCCATCGGACGGTACGTGGTGGGCGTTTCTGGACTCGAACCAGAGACCTCTGCCTTATCAGGGCAGTGCTCTAACCAACTGAGCTAAACGCCCGGCGCACCCCCCGGCGAGTCGACCTCCCGAGGGGTGACTGCACCTTAACACTTGAAGAGTGACAGATAAGCCTTGCACGAACGGTTTCGGTGCTTGTGCTGGGTCGTTCACGATCTCACACGGACGGATCCGTATGCCGCCCCCACCCAGCGGGTTGGCGATATCGATCGTGGCGATCAACCTGGGAGGGTATCTAGCGCTCTGGCCTCACCGATGGCCTCGGCTCCCTCTCCCTAGAAAGGAGGTGATCCAGCCGCACCTTCCGGTACGGCTACCTTGTTACGACTTCGTCCCAGTCACCAATCCCACCTTCGACAGCTGCCCCCTTGCGGTTGGCTCACTGGCTTCGGGTGTTATCGGCTTCCATGACGTGACGGGCGGTGTGTACAAGGCCCGGGAACATATTCACCGCGGTATGCTGACCCGCGGTTACTAGCAACTCCGGCTTCACGTAGGCGAGTTGCAGCCTACGATCCGAACTGAGACCGGCTTTAAGGGATTAGCTCCACCTCGCGGTTTCGCAGCCCGTTGTACCGGCCATTGTAGCGTGGGTGTAGCCCAGGACGTAAGGGCCATGCTGACTTGACGTCGTCCCCACCTTCCTCCGAGTTTCTCTCGGCAGTCCCGTGTGAGTGATACAACACACAGTAGGGGTTGCGCTCGTTGCGGGACTTAACCCAACATCTCACGACACGAGCTGACGACAGCCATGCAACACCTGTGGCCAGGCCCCTTGCGGGGCGCCGACGTTTCCGCCGGATTCCTGGTCATGTCAAGCCCTGGTAAGGTTCTTCGCGTTGCGTCGAATTAAACCCCACGCTCCGCTGCTTGTGCGGGCCCCCGTCAATTCCTTTGAGTTTTAGCCTTGCGGCCGTACTCCCCAGGCGGAACACTTAATGCGTTAGCTACGACACTGGCGGGGTTGATACCACCAACATCTAGTGTTCATCGTTTACGGCTAGGACTACCGGGGTATCTAATCCCGTTCGCTCCCCTAGCTTTCGCGCCTCAGCGTCAAGAATGGGCCAGAAAGCCGCCTTCGCCACTGGTGTTCCTTCAGATATCTACGCATTTCACCACTACACCTGAAATTCCGCTTCCCTCTCCCATCTTCAAGTCGAACAGTATCGAATGACGATCCCCAGTTGAGCCGGGGGCTTTCACATTCGACTTACTCGACCGCCTGCGCGCTCTTTACGCCCAGTAAATCCGGACAACGCTTGCCACCTACGTATTACCGCGGCTGCTGGCACGTAGTTAGCCGTGGCTTATTCCTCAGGTACCGTCATTATCGTCCCTGAGAAAAGAGGTTTACAACCCGAAGGCCTTCATCCCTCACGCGGCGTTGCTGCTTCAGGGTTTCCCCCATTGAGCAAAATTCCCGACTGCTGCCTCCCGTAGGAGTCTGGGCCGTGTCTCAGTCCCAGTCTGGGTGATCGTCCTCTCAGACCACCTATCGATCGTCGCCTTGGTGAGCCGTTACCTCACCAACGAGCTAATCGAACGCAGGCCCCTCCAGAAGCGCCTTGCGGCTTTGGTCACACGAATGAACATGTGGCCACATGCGGTATTAGCCACCCTTTCGGGCAGTTATTCCCCACTTCTGGGCAGGTCACCCACGCGTTACTCAGCCGTTCGCCACTAACTTCCCCAGGCAAGCCCGGGGTCGTTCGTTCGACTTGCATGTCTCATGCACGCCGCCAGCGTTTATCCTGAGCCAGGATCAAACTCTCCGATGAAAAAGGGTCGATCTTGCGATCGTCCCTTTAGGTTTCGGGGGTTTGCCCGCTCGCACAATTTTCTAATGACTCGTCTGCCACTCTTCACTTGTTAAGGTGCATCCGTATCCCCGCATGAGCGAGACCCGGCACAGCGGTCCATGGTGACACAGGCAATCTGGTCTGTCAACTACGGGTGGTGCCAGCTCTGACCCAGCGGCCCGAGCTCGCGGGGCACGGGTGTCGTGCCCTGCGGGATCCGTATCGTAGCCGTATTCGCGGATCACGTCAGATGGCGCCGACCCGTCTGCAAACACGGAATCGCGGTGCCGTCCGACCATCACGACAGCAACGGGGGCTCGCTGCATGAGGTCATTGAGGTCGCCATGAATGAGCGATGGCCCTGGGTAGCGACATGATCGGCGGCTGACCAGAGACCTACCCGCGGCCGGTCACCAGGGCCTGCTGCGTGGCCTGGCCGTACCCATCGTCTTCCTCGGCTCACTGCTGGCGCTGCTTTTCGTCGGCACCCGACCGCGGGATGCTCGGCGTGTCGGTCACCCCGCACAGTGGCCGGCTAGGCGACTGCGCGAGACGATGGCCGCCCTGACGGGCGTCGCAGGAGCCGCGCTCGCCCAGGACGCTAGATGACGCCGTTCTCCGCGAGCAGGATGAAGCTGGCGGCGCTGATCCAGCAGGCCAGGGCGAGCACAGCTGAGCCGGGTTCACCGAGGATACCGGTGATGACCCAGTAGAGCAGCAAGCCCAAGGAGCAGGGCGATGGCCGGCTTGATGAGACGCAGAGAGCGCCTCATTGACGAGATACCTCAACGGTCGACTCGGCTCGAGTCAGTTCATGCCGACCCTGGAGTGCCCGGACGAGGGTCACCTCGTCGGCATACTCGAGGTCGCCACCCAACGGGAATACCGCGGGCGATGCGTGGAGACCTCGCCGACGTGCTCGCGCATGCCGCTCGGCCAGGTACATCGCGGTAGCCTCCCCTCGAGCGTGGGATTGGTCGCGAGCACGATCTCGGCGTAGCGATCACCCGCGACTGCGACGCTCTTGCGACACGCTCGAGCAGCTCGCGGATGTGCAGACGCTCGGGCCCGATGCCGTCGACCGGCGAGATGGCGCCGTGCAGGACGTGATAGCGACCCTTGAACGCGCGCGTACGCTCCAGTGCGAGCACGTCGAGCGGCTCCTCGACGACACACAAGCCTGGTGTCGTCGCGGCCCGGATCGAGGCAGATCGGACACAGCGGCCCGGTGCTGATGTCGAAACAGCGCTCGCAGAAGACGACGTCGTCGCGCACGGAGATGAGCGCAGCAGCCAGGGCGCGGGCCTCGGTGTCGGGTGCACGCAGCAGAGTGGTAGGTCAGCCGTTGCGCGGTCTTGGGACCGATGCCGGGTAGTCGCGAGAAGGATTCGATGAGCCGTGCGACCGGCTCGATGAGACCGGTCACCGGCGGAGGATGCCTCAGCCGCGGCTACATGCCGGGGATCTGCAGGCCACCAGTCACACGCGCGAGCTTCTGCTCGGCCGTCGATGCGCGCATTCGCGAGCGCGTCGCCAACGGCGGCGACGACGAGGTCCTGGAGCATCTCCACGTCGTCTGGGTCGACGACGCTCGGGTCGATGGTCACCGACACGATGTCCTGCTTGCCGGTCACGACCGCCTTGACGACGCCGCCGCCGGCGCTGCCTTCGATCTGGAGCGTCTCCGAGTTCCTGCTGGATGCGCGCCATGTCGGCCTGCATCTGCTGGGCCATCTTGGCCAGGTTGCCCATGCCCATGCTTGTCTCCTTCGTGGTGTTCGCCTTGCCTAGTCGATGTCTCCGAGGCCTTCGATCTCGCCGTCGAAGATCCGTCGTGCCTGTGAAACGAGATCGCCTTCGCCGGCATCGACCGGTTCGACAAGCTCCAGGTTCGTCACGACGCAGCGTACCGCCACCGTGCCTCCCATGACGGACGTGATGCCATCCTCGAGCACGATGCGCTTGCGTTCGGCGATGTCGCGCATGAACGCCTGGTCCTCGGGGAAACCCAGGATCAGGAAGCCATCGCGCATCTCTACCGGCCGGCAGGTCGTGACCAGGGGCCGATTGGCCGGGTTGCTGCTGATGGCGGCCACGATCTGCGGCCAGGCACCGCGGATCCGCGCGATCTGATCGCCCGGCTCGGACGGAGCACCGCTGGCGCGCGAGGGAGGGCGAGGTTGTCGCCGACCGCGGCTGGCGGGCTCATCGGCGGGAGCACAGCGCGAGGTCGACGGCTGAGTCGCAGGAGCGCCAGGTCGGGACCGGTCCGGCGCTCGCGTGCTGGCTGGCGCGGCTCGTCCGCTCGGCGGGGAGGCAGGGGCGGGCTGGCGCACGAGGTGGCGGTGGAAGCCGGCTGAGCTGCCGGCTGTGTCGGGCTGGGTTCACGGGCGCCGCAGACATCTGGACTCGACACGGCCGGCGTCGTCGCGATCGGACCGTCCGCGGCGGCCAACAGACACAGCTCCAGCTGCCAGCGGTAGCCACCCAGGCCACTGCGGCTGGCATCGATCCCGCTGAGCCTGCGGGCAGCCTGTGCCAGTGGTCGGGCTGCGGCACGTTCGTCAGCCGACTTCGACGACATGCGTTCGACGAGCAGTGCGCGCAGACGCTCGACGAGCTGCTCACTGAAGGCCACCAGGTCACGACCCTCGGCCTCGAGGCTATCGAGGACGTGGACACCGGCGAGCACATCGCCCTCGACGAGCGCGCTGATGAAGCGGTCGACGGCTGCGTCGTCTGCCAGACCCAGGAGTTCCTGGATGGAGGCTGGCGGTGATCGGGTCGGCGACGCTGACGAGGACCTGGTCGAGCATCGATTCGGCATCGCGCATGCCGCCACCGGCCATGCGTGCGACCAGTGCGATGGCTTCCGGCTTCGACCGTGCGCCCTTCGGTCTCGAGGATGCGCCGGAGCTTGCCCTCGATCTCGGGGATCGACAGCGGGCCGGAAGGTGAAGCGTTGCAGCCGCGACACGACCGCCGGGCGGATCTGGCTCGGATCGGTCGTGCAGAAGATGAAGAGGACGCCATCGGGCGGCTCCTCGAGCGTCTTGAGGAGCACGTCCCAGCCCTCCTTGATGCGCTGCACCTCATCGATGATGAAGACCTTGCGCCGCAGGTCGGAGGCGGCGGTGTAGACGCGCGGCACCAGCTCGCGCATGTCATCGACCTTGTTGTTGGACGCTGCATCGAGCTCGACCACGTCGAGTGCACGACCTTCGCGGATGGAGACGCAGTTGGCGCAGGCATCGCACGGTTCGCCATCTCGCAGGTCGGTGCAGTTGACGGCCTTGGCCATGATCCGCGCCGTCGAGGTCTTGCCCGTGCCGCGCGGCCCGACGAACAGGAAGCCATGGCCGACCCGGTCGAGCCGGACGCCATTGCGCAGCGTCTGGACCACCGCGTCCTGACCCACGATCTGCGAGAAGGTCTGGGCGCGGAAGCGTCGATAGAGCGCCTGGTTGTCGCTACCTCGGTGATCGGCGGACGAAGCGATCGGGGTATCTGTCATCGGACTCCGTGGGCCGATCGGGCGCAGACGCGCCGCTGGGTGAGTGTTGCCGTGCACCCTCCGTCGACCACGACGATGCGCGGGCCCTACCGGAACGATCGGCTCGGACCAGGCCGGTCCGCGGCACCCGGCGAACAGCGCTTAACGCTGCTTCCTTCCGGACCTGACGTGGTTCACGCGTCGCCGCTGCGCGGGACCCGATCCTCAACACCGATCATCCCGTTGGCTTCCACGTAACGCGGGCCTCGGGAGGGAATTCAGCCCTGCTGGAGCGGTTTGCAGGTACAGGGCACCGCTAGTTCCCCGCCTAGCACGGCCTACGCATCATAGCGGCCACCGGCGGGAGTGGCGGAGAGGGCGGGATTCGAACCCGCGATGGGTTTCCCCATACGGCATTTCCAGTGCCGCGCACTAGGCCTCTATGCGACCTCTCCGCGTGTGGGACCCGAGCCGGGCTCCACGGGCTAGTGGCGGAGAGGGTGGGATTCGAACCCACGGTGCTTTCGCACACCGCTTTTCGAGAGCGGCACCTTAAACCACTCGGACACCTCTCCGGGTCCGGCGAGAGTCTAGCAAAGCCGCGGCACGCCCGAAGAACGGACACGGGTCAGCGTGGCTCACGCTCGTGAGCCCAGCATCGCGATGTCCGGACGCAGTTCCGCAGCATCGTCACGCAGGATGCCGGAGACGACGTCAAGGCGGCGAGGCAGCCCAGCGCGCCTCGGCCAGGTTGACCGCCGACGAACAGGCGCCCTCGGTCGGATCGGGCAGTGCGTAGACGACACCATCCGCATCGCACTGCTGCAGGGCGCCCGACGCACATGGCGCACGGCTCGACGACACAGAAGACGGTGGTGCCCGCGAGCGACCAGCGACCCGACCCGCGTGGCCGCCTCGCGCAGCGCGATGATGACGGCGTGCGCGGTCGGGTCGCCAGCTACTGCGGACGGCTTCTCGGCCATGCGCGATGAGGGCCTCGTCGAGCACGGCGACGGCGCCATTCGCGCGCTCGCCTGCGGCGCCCGCCTGGGCGGCCTCCGCAAGTGCGGCGCGCATGTACAGCTCGTAGTTCATCGCGAGGCCTGGGCTTCCTCATCGGAGCGATACGGAGTCGCGCTTCGACGCCATCGTACCGTGCGGCGATTGGCGCTACCATCGCGCTGCAGCACGTAGCGTAGCGGCACGTTCGACTGAGGGTCAAGGCAGGCGCGCCTGCCGCAGAGAGGGTCTGGGTCAGGACATGGCACGAAACAGGACGCATCGGGATCCTCACCGGCGGTGGCGACGTTCCCGGCCTCAACAGCGTCATCAAGAGCGTGACGTATCGAGCGACGGAGCTCGGCTACGAGGTCATCGGTGTCCGGCGAGGCTGGGAAGGCTTGACGCACCAGGAGCCGGGTGAACGCATGGACAGCCGCTACGTCGTGCCGCTCGATCGTGCCTCGACGCGGACCATCGATCGCACCGGCGGCACCTGGCTGCATAGCTCGCGCACCAATCCACGCAAGATGCGTGCCGACAATCTGCCGCCGCACCTCGATGCCGCGCGGGCCGCGCAGATGCGCACGTCCGATGACATCTACGACGTCACCCCGGTGGTGCTCGAGAACATCGAGGCCATGGGCCTCGACTACCTCATCCCCATCGGCGGTGATGACACGCTGAGCTTCTCCCAGACGCTGCACGAGAACGGCGTACCGCTCATCGCCATCCCCAAGACGATGGACAACGATGTCCAGGGCACCGAGTACTGCATCGGCTTCTCCACGGCCATCACCCGCGCCAAGGACGCCATCAACAGGCAGCGCACCACCCTGGGCTCACACGAGCGCATCGGCGTCTTCCGCATCTTTGGTCGCGATGCAGGCTTCACGGCGCTGTACACCGCATTCGTGACCTCGGCGCGCTGCCTCATCCCCGAGGCGACCTTCGACCTCGACCGGCTCGCAGGCATCCTCGCCGATGACCACGCCAACAACCCCAGCCACTACGCCTTCGTCATCGCCGCCGAAGGCGCGATGTGGGAGGGTGGCAGCATCCAGGAGGTCGGCGAGGCGGATGCCTTCGGACACCGCCACAAGGCCAACATCTCCGAGGTCCTCGCTGCTGCCATCAAGCAGCGCACGGGTATCGACACGATCCACTCGGACCTGACCTATGACCTGCGATCGGGTGAGCCGGACGCGGTCGACCAGATGGTGGCGATCACCTTTGCCAATACGGCCATGGAGTTGGTGGCCGACGGCCAGCGCGGGCGCATGATGGCTATCCGCGGTGGCCGCTATGCCCACTCGCCCCTGCCTGACCCAGCCCTCGGTGCCGTCTCGGTTGACGTCGAGACGATGTACAACCAGGACCGCTTCAGGCCGATCTACGCGAACCTGCTTGGCAAGCCGGCGCTGCTGGGCCATCCGGTGGCGCCGCTGACCGAAGCGGAGTCGATATCGGCTTGACTGACAGCGCCGTGGTGAGGTCGACCTATCTGCGGCGCGTGCTGGCCGTCTGGGGGCTTTTGATCGCAGTCCTGTTGGTGATCCTCATGACGGCGCTGGCCGATCCGTTCGAGCCGGACAGCTTCGGTCCTGGTCATGATGCCCGGGCCTACTGGGCGGCTCCGCTCGACGACCCGTATGAACCCGGCTCAGTGGGCCATGAGAGCGCCTACCTATACTCGCCGGCGTTCCTCGTCGCCCTGAGCCCGTTGCGCTCCCTGCCGTGGCCGGTCTTCGTGGCCATCTGGACGAGCGGGCTGCTGGCGGCACTCTTCTGGCTGGCTCGACCCCTCCTCTTCCTGCCCCTGGTGCTGCTGGCCCTGCCAGAGATCTGGGGCGGCAACATCACCATCCTGCTAGCCGCCGCGATCGTGCTCGGCTTCAGCCGCTCCTTCGCCTGGGCCTTCCCGCTGTTGACCAAGGTCACGCCCGGTCTGGGCCTGCTCTGGTTCGGCTTCCGGCGGGAATGGCGGCAGCTCGGCATCGCCATCGGCGCGACGCTCGCGATCATCGCGGTCACGGCCATGTTCTTGCCCGGGCTGTGGCTCGACTGGATCGGCCTGCTCTCGAGTAGCACCGGCTCAAGCACCGTACCCGGCTCCGTGCCGATCCCCCTGCTGGTGCGCCTGCCCATCGCGGTGGTCGTCATCGGCTTCGCAGCCCTGAAGGGCCAGCGCTGGCTCCTGCCGGTCGGGGTGCTCCTGGCGATGCCGGTGATCTGGTGGGGCAGCCTGGCCATCCTGACTGCCTGCGTCGCACTCAAGCGCCACGAGATCGAGGACCGCATCGAGACATTCCTGGCCATGATCGAAACGCGATACGCTCGCCACCTCAGTGCGGAGAGCGCCCCCACACCCACGAGCTGAAGCGACGGAGCCTGACGGCCCCGCAACGACCCGCTCTTCCAGGTCCGTCCCGGAGATATCGATGACCCTGCGTCAAGCCTCACGTACACGGCCCGCGATCGCGCTTGCCGTGGCGTTGTCCTTGCTCCCGCTGAGCCTACCCACCGTGGCTGCCGACAGCCCCGAGACCGCCGTCAGCGAGCTCGTGGCTACCGTTGCGAGCGGCGACTTCTCAAGTCTCGACCAGGTCGTCTGCGCCGAGCAGGTCGACTCGGTGATCGGCCAGTTCGATCCAGATCGTGGCGCTGGGGCTGCCAGCTGGCTCCGAGACGCTCGCCGCGGCGCTGACATTCAAGCTCGAGGACGTCGGCATCGACGTCACCGACCAGCAGGAGGACACAGCTGCGGCCCGCCTCAGCGGCACCCTCAGCATCACCATCGATGAGGCTCAGGCAAGTGACCTGGTGCGCGCCATGGTGGAGGTCGACGGCGAACAGATCGACGACGAGGAACTCGACTTCATCGTGCCCCTCATGCTCGAGGCGCTGAGCGAGCCGCAGGCCATCGACGACGAGCTGACGCTCGTCCGAACCGACGGCGAGTGGTTGGTGTGCGGAGGTTTCGGTGACGGCGACGGAGGTGAGCCGACGTTCGAGGACAGCATCTCCTTCGACGGCATCTGCGGCCTCGTTTCGCTCGCCGAGGTGAACGCTATCGGGCCCGCGGAGCTGCGCTATGACTCGAGCGACGGTGCGGAGGACTACTGCTCGTATTCCTCCTACTCGGCCGAGAGCTACTACTCGACGAGCTTGAGCCTGGGACGAGGTGAGAGTCTCGAGCTGTACGAATCGTTCTACCCCGAGGCGAGAAAGGTCACGGTCGCGGGCTTGCCGGCGTTGCAGGCTGAGACGAGCCTCATGATCGAACTCGCCGAGGGCGTGCTGATGGTGGATATCTACCCAGGCGATGAGGTCCCGGCCGATTTCGACGTGCTGGCCTATGGCGAACGACTCGCGGAGCTGTTCATCCCGCTCATCCCCGGACTCGAGGCCAGCCAATCCGTTGGCTTCGACACTGAGGGCCCCTCGCTGTGCGATGCCATCAGCATCGAGCAACTCACAGAACTGAGCGGCCTGGCCTTCGACGACGCGTACGGCGACGGCAGCTACTGTGACTACTCGGACTCCACGGCGGACGTCGGCTTCTACGTCATCACGACCAGCCTAGAGCCCTACGGCCTGGACGACTTCAGCTCGTTCTTCCCCGGTGGTCAGGACCTGACCGTTGCGGGCAAGCCGGCGTACGCCGAGTCAGACCAGCTCTGGGTGGAACTCGATGATGGCCCGACCTCGTTCGGCGTGGGCGTCTATTTCGAGGACTCGCCCGGCGCCGATGGCCTCGACCAGATCGACCTCATGCGACGCATCGCTGAAAGGGCCATCCCGGCCGTGCTCGCCGCAACCGATCCCGAGGCCTGATCCACTCATGCTGCACCACGATCCTGCCACACCCTGACGGCCGCCCACGCACCGAGGCCCGAGTCCAGCGGTCGCGATGCGCTCCGCGGCCCTAAACTACATCCCGTCCGGGAAGAGAGGTTCGGCTAGCGCGAACGCGGTAGCCATCGGGTTCGCCGGACACGACCGCCCGCTCGTGCCCGCGGGTAGACATCGGAGGAAAAAGAATGCCCCGACGCCGTTCCCTATGGCTGCTGCCCGCAGCGGTCCTCGCTGCCACAGCCTTCTCAGGAGCCGCTGCCGTCGCCCAGGACGATCCTCAAGAGCTGGTCATCGGCTTCGTGCCCTCGGTCGAAGCTGATGCGCTGGTCGAGAATATCAAGCCGCTGTCCGACTACCTGACCGAAGCGCTCGGGATCCCCGTCAAGGGGTTCGTTTCGAGCGACTACGCCGCGATGGTCACCGCGATGGAGACCGGGCAGGCACAGATCGCGGCCTTGCCGCCCTTCGGCCTGGTCCAGGCTGTCGATCGCGCTGGCGCCGAGATGATCCTGCAGTCCGATCGCTTCGGCAGCACCTCGTACCACACGCAGTTCATGACCACGGACGCCGATAAGTACTGCCTCGACGAGCCGGTCGAGAACATGCGCGTGCGCGAGGATGTCGAAACCGCGTTCCTCAATTGCAACGGCACCGCCCGGGAGAACTCTGACTCTCCCGAGGGCCCCATCGGCCTCGACGCCCTTGCTCTCGTGGAGCCGGGCACGACCGTTTCCTTCGTGGAGCAGACCTCTGCGTCGGGCTACATCTTCCCGGCCACGGTCTTCGCGACGCTCGGACTCAACCCCGAGACCGACCTCGAGGCCCTCTTCGCGGGCGGCCATGATGCATCCGTCATCGCTGTGTGCATGGGTCAAGCCGAAGTGGGCGTGAGCTTCGACGATGCCCGACCCCAGGCTGTCACCGACTGTGACGTGCCCGGCACGGTCGTCACGTTCGCGTACGGACCCGAGATCCCGAACGATGGCGTGGCCGTCGCCGGCGACCTTTCCGAGGAACTGAAGACCAATATCAAGCAGGCGCTGCTCGACTTCGCCTCGACCGAAGACGGCGTGTCGGTGCTGGAGAGCATCTACAACATCACTGCCTTCGGCGAGCCCAACCAGGATTCGCTGCAGATCATCCGTGATGCAGTCAACGAGCTCGGCTACGGCTCCTAGCCGTACCTGAACGGGCGAGCCCGACTACGGGCTCGCCCACCAGATCTTCACGGCAGACCACACCCATGATCCTGTTCGAGCAGGCCACGGTCACCTACCCCGGTGGCGTACACGCACTCAAGGACCTCACGCTCGAGATCCCGGATGGCCAGATGATCGTGATCGTGGGCCTCTCGGGAGCCGGCAAGTCCACCCTGATCCGTGCCGTCAACGGGTTGGTGCCATTGACGGGCGGCGATATCACCATCGATGGCGTCAGCGTGCGCGGCGCGTCGACCAAGCAGTTGCGTGAACTGCGCTCCCACATCGGCATGATCTTCCAAACCTTCAACCTCGTGAACCGCACGTCCGTGCTCAACAACGTGCTCATGGGCCGGCTACACGAGACCAGCACGTGGCGTTCGCTGCTGGGCTGGTACAAACCTGCCGACGTCGAGATCGCCATGCAGGCGCTCGAGCGCGTCGACATCATCGAGAAGGCCTACGTGCGCGCGGCCAACCTGTCAGGTGGTCAGCAGCAGCGTGTCGGCATCGCGCGAGCGCTGGCACAGGAGCCCACGATCCTGCTGGCCGACGAGCCAGTCGCGAGCCTTGACCCGCCCACCAGCCACGTGGTCATGCGTGACCTGCAGCGCATCAATCGCGAGCTGGGCATCACGACCATCGTGAACCTGCACTTCCTCGACCTGGCCAAGGTGTACGGCGAACGCATCATCGGCCTGCGCGATGGCGAGCTCGTCTATGACGGCACGGGCGACGAGGCCGACGAGAACGTCTTCCGTGACATCTACGGACGCTCACTCACCGCGGATGACGTGATGGGCGCACCGACGCCGACCCCAGCCACGATCGGCGCGTGACGGCCGCAAGCCAGGCGAGCCGACGACCTGCCAAACCGCGTCGCTCGCCGGCGATCTACGTTGCCATCGCGGTCTTCGTACTCATCACCCTCGTCTCGGTCAGCGAGGAGTGGGGCATCGGCCTCGACATCGGCTCGATCCTCGCCGACATCGGACGCGGCGAGGGCATCATCCGCGAACTGCTCAACCCCAACTGGGCCTTCCTGCCGCGTACCTTCGAGCCACTCCTCGAGACCTTTGCGATGGCGGTAGTGGCCGCCTTCATCGGCTGCACCGTGGCCCTGCCCATCGTCTTCTTCGCCTCTCGTGTGACCGTCCCCAACCGCATCACCCTGACGCTCACGCGCGGCGTCCTCAGCGTCATCCGGGCCATCCCGGACTTCCTCTACGCCCTGATCTTCGTGGCGGCTATCGGTATCGGCCCCCTCGCAGGTGTCGTGGCGTTGATCTTCTTCAACGTCGGCGTCGTCGCCAAACTGCTCTCGGAGACCGTCGACAGCGTGGACACCGGACCCATCGAGGCCATCGACGCGGGCGGTGCCAGCCGCACGCAGATGGTGCGCTGGTCGGTACTGCCCCAGGTGTTGCCGAACTACGTGGCCTTCTCGCTCTACGCCTTCGAGCTCAACGTGCGCGCCTCCACGGTCATCGGTGTCGTCGGCGCCGGCGGCATCGGCACGCTGCTCTTCACGCAGTACCGCTTCTTCCAGTGGAGCAACGTCTCGGTCATCGTCATCGAACTGTTCTTCATCGTCTTCGTCATCGAGCTGATCTCGATCCGCCTCCGACGCCGGCTGGTATAGCGGCATGATCTCGACTGCCGGTCGCCCGCAGCGGCCCTCGACAGCCAAGCGCAATCTCTGGATCGTCGGCGCACTAGCCCTCTTCCTGGCCAGCCTGTTCAGCCTCGACATCGATGCTGCGGACATCCTGGCCCTGCCGCGGGGCGTCGCCACCGTGCTCTCCAAGATGTTCTTCGACGGCGGGCCGGATTGGGCATTCCTCGACAACTCCGTGAACGCCATGATCGAGTCGCTCCAGATGGCCTGGGTGGGCACCATCATCGGGGCCACCCTGTCTATCCCGCTCGGCTTCCTGGGCGCCAAGAACGTATCTAGCGGCCTCGTCTCGAACGTCGTGCGCCAGATCCTCAACGGCATCCGCGCCTTCCCTGAGACTCATCCTTGCCATCGCCATCTTCATCCCCATCGCGGGACTCGGACCGGTCGCCGGCGCCCTGGCCATCGGCATCCACTCCGCGGGCACCCTGGGCAAGCTCACGGCCGAGGCCATCGAGGGCATCGACCCCGGGCCCATGGAGGCGGCCCGAGCGGCGGGCGGCCGCGGTCTACAGGTGCAGCGCTGGGGCGTCCTGCCGCTGGTACTGCCCGAGCTGGTGGGCTTCTGGCTCTACCGCTTCGAGATCAACATCCGCGCCGGTGCGGTGCTTGGCGTGGTCGGGGCCGGCGGTATCGGCTTCCTGCTCGACCAGACCATCAAGTTCGGGCGCTTCCCGCAGGCCGGCATGGCCATCATCGTGGTCGTGGTCGCCACCATCCTCGTCGATGGGCTGTCAGGACGCGTGCGACGTCGCATCATCGAGGGTGCCGATGCCAAGGTCGCTCCGGAGGCTGAGAGTCGATCATCGACCCCGCCATGGCTGGCTCATGAGCTCGCCCTTCAGGCTGCGCGATCGCGCAGCCCGCGAGGCCGAGGAGGTCGAGCGTCTCGCCCCGGCCGCGCTTCGCTCGATCGACTCACGCGGTCGTGAACGGCACGAACAACCCGACCGCTTGCGCACCATCTTCGAGCGTGACCGCGACCGCATCACGCACAGCAAGGCCTTTCGGCGCCTGAAGCACAAGACGCAGGTCTTCGTGAACCCCGAGGACGATCACTACGTCACGCGCCTGACGCACACCATCCAGGTGACCCAGATCGCGCGCTCGCTCGCAGACGCACTCTCACTGAACGAGCCGCTGGCCGAGGCCATCGCGCTGGGCCACGACGTCGGCCACTCGCCCTTCGGCCATACCGGAGAGGAAGCACTCTCGCCGTACTTCCCGACCGTCGGCGGGTGGCACCATGCGGCGCAGAGCGTGCGAGTCTACGAGGTGCTCGAGGACCTCAACCTTGCTTGGGAGGTGCGTGACGGTATCCGCGCACACTCGTGGAAGATCGAGCCGCCACCGACGTACGCAGGAGGCCTCTGTGTGCGCTACGCCGACCGTATCGCCTACCTGACGCACGACGCGCTCGACGCCATGCGTGCCGGGCTGCTCACGCAGGACGAGTTCCCGACGCGCCATCCGTGCCCGCTTCGGCCCGCCCGGCTCGGCCTGGGTCGGGCGGCATGATCGAGGCCGTGGTGGACGGCTCGACTGGCCGAGCGGCGACGTGACGATGGACGATGAGGTCCTCGCCGACATGACCGAGCTGCGCGACTTCATGTTCGAGCGCGTCTACCTGGCGCCGACGCAGCGCGATCACCATCGCCAGGCGGTCGAGGTCATCCGTCGCCTGCTGGACCACCACCTCAGCCACCCCGACGAACTGCCTGCTTCGTACCGCGACAACGACGCCGACCGCGTCGTGCAGGCGGCCGACTACGTCACCGGCATGACCGACCGTTTCGCGCTGCGCAGGCACGAGCAGCTGTTCGGCTACCGCGGCATCGACGACCCGCAGCTGTGAGACGTTTCGACGACCGCTGAGCGGACTGCGCGTGGGCCTCGACATGGACGGCGTCCTGGCTGACTTCAACGCTGGCTGGATGCGGCGCTACAACGCGGACTTCGAGGCGCAGTTGCACCCGTCGATGGTGGTCACGTGGGATGGCTTGCACCGACTTACCCATTTCGAGTCGATGGTCGACTTCTGGGACTGGGCCCGCGGGGATGAGCACTCCACCTTCCGGGATGCACCGGCCTTGCCGGGTGCTGTCGAGGCCGTGCCAAGCGCATCGCGCAGAAGCATCGCCTCGTGATCGTCAGCTCCAAGTTCGACTGGGCCATCCCTGATTCGATGGCCTGGCTGGCGGCGCATGCCATCCCGGCGCGCGAGGTGCACTTCCTGTGGGACAAGACCCTGGCCGCCTGCGACGTCTACATCGACGATGCACCGCACCAGTTGGCGGAGCTCAGCCGTCGGCTGCCCGAAGCGACCGTCTGTCGCATGGTGCATCCGTGGAACGAACCGATGGCCGGCGTGCTCGACGTGCACTCATGGCACGAGTTCGAGACGATCGTCGATGACGCGGCCGTTCGCAAATCCGATCGCGCTGGTCGCACGACCGAGGGATAGTTGCAGGCGCAACTATCCTGTGGCATACTGCGGTCCAGGAAAGGAGACCCCACGTGCCAGCCATCAGCGTTGACGACATCACTGCCCTGCAGCGTATCCCCTCCCCCGATCCAGTGACCGCTCGGCCTCGTGCGGTGAAGAGCGTCACACGGGCCCCCAGTGCGTTCGAGGGCGAGGGTTTCCCGGTGCGCCGGGCCTTCGCGGGTGTCGACCTGCGCGACCTCGACCCGTTCATCCACCTCGACCAGATGGGCGAAGTGGAATACGCGCCCGGTGAACCGAAGGGCACGCCATGGCATCCGCATCGCGGCTTCGAGACCGTGACCTACATGATCGACGGCATCTTCGAGCATGCCGACTCGAACGGCGGCGGCGGCGTCATCACCAACGGCGACACCCAGTGGATGACCGCTGGTGCGGGCATCCTGCATATCGAGAAGCCGCCGGAGCATCTCGTCATGAGCGGTGGCCTCTTCCATGGCTTCCAGCTCTGGGTGAACCTGCCCAGGGACAAGAAGTGGGCCGATCCGCGTTACCAGGACCTGCGCGCCGATGAAGTGGCGTTGGTCGCCTCGGATGACGGCGGTGCCCTGCTGCGCATCATCGCGGGAGAGATCGCCGGCTTCACAGGTCCCGGGTCGACCTATACGCCGATGATCCAGATCCACGCCACCATCAGCCCAGGCGCCGCGGTATCCCTGCCCTGGCGAGCCGACTACAACGGCCTGCTCTACGTGCTCAATGGCGAGGGCACGGTCGGGCCCGGAGAAGCGCCCCATCAGCATGGGCCAGCTCGCGGTGTACGGCGCGGGCAACGTGCTCAGCGTGGCCGCCTCGGCGGTGCAGGAGAGCCGCAGCCCCAGCATGGACGTGCTCATCCTCGGCGGTCGGCCCATCCGTGAGCCGGTGGCATGGATGGGCCCGTTCGTGATGAACACGCGCGAAGAAGTCATGCAGGCGTTCAGCGACTACCAGGCTGGTCGCCTCGGCTCGATCCCGGCGGTGCATGGCACGCCGGACCGGGTCATCTCGACGGACGGCCAGCCCCGCGCCTGAGAGCGGGCGGATCGATAACGAGCACCCAAGGCATGCGGCGATTCCAGCAAGTGGATGTCTTCTCGCCGATGCCTCTGGGCGGCAACCCGGTGGCCGTGGTGCTCGACACGGAAGGCCTCACGAGCGCACAGATGCAACGCTTCACCAGCTGGACCAACCTGTCTGAGGCGACGTTCCTGCTGCCCCCGTCGGACCCTGCCGCCGACTATCGCGTGCGTATCTTCTACGCGGCAGGTGAGCTGGATTTCGCCGGCCATCCGACACTCGGCAGCTGCCACGCATGGCTCAGCGGCGGGCGGAACGCCCCAGACACCCGACATCATCGTGCAGGAATGCCCCCTGGGTCTGGTACGCATCCGACGGAGTGAGCGCGGTCTCGCCTTCGAGGCCCCACCGACGCAGCGCGCAGGCCCGGTCAGCCTGCGGAGCTGGACCGTTTCGCGGGCCATCCTGGGCATCGGCGCGGGGGACGTGATGGACTGTCAGTGGGTCGACAATGGACCCGGGTGGGTCGCGACTGATGCTCCGCTCAGCCGAAGACGTGCTGGCGTTGAAGCCGGCCGCGGATGGGGGCGAGCGCGTGGACATCGGCGTCGTGGGTCCGTACCCGCACGGCGCGGAATGTGCGTATGAGGTGCGCGCCTTCTTCAGCAACGATCGCGGCGACCTGGTGGAGGATCCGGTGACGGGCAGTCTCAATGCGTCGCTCGCCCAATGGCTGGTCAGCAGTGGGCGATTCGAGGCACCCTACGTGGCCCGCCAAGGCACCGTGCTGGGTCGTTCCGGTCGGGTCCACATCAGCCAGACCGACGACGGCGCATCTGGGTGGGTGGCGATACCCACACCATCATGGTGGGCTCGGTCGACCTCGGCTGAGGCCCGTGGTCAGCCGGGTCGGCCGTGCCGATCAGGTGACCTTGAACAGGATGCGGTGATGACCACGAGCACCGTCGGGTGCGGGTCGTGAGCGTCTCAGCGGTCTGCACGTCGCCGTCTGCCGTCGGTGGTGCGCACCGTCACCTCGTGGGTGCCTGGCTGGGCGTCGTAACGCGACCTTCCACTGCACCCAGGTGGTGTCGTTGAGGGCCTCGGAGAGCTCGGCTGTCTGCCAGTCGACCGTCGTCGATCTGGACTTCCACCTTCTCGACGCCGCGGTCCTGCGCCCAGGCCACGCCGGCGATGGCGATGGTACCGGCCTCGCACGCTGCTGCCACGTCCTGGGGACATCGATACGCGACTGTGTCAGGATCGGCCCTTCCTTGGACCAGCCCCGCGGCACCCAGTAGCCGTCGAAGTCCTCGAGCGTGGTCAGCTCGATCTCGCTCAGCCACTTGGTCGCGCTGACGTAGCCGTACAGGCCCGGGATGATGAGGCGAGCCGGATAGCCATGGTCGAGCGGCAGCGGCGCCTTGTTCATGCCCAGCGCGATCATCGGCTGACGGTCGGGGTCCATGGCCCAGGCCGTCGGAAAGCCGCAGGTCCAGCCGTCGACCGACTTGCTGGCGATCTGGGTCGCGCCGGGCTGTACGCCCAGCCATGTCGAGCACCTCGCGCAGGTCGACACCGGTCCACAGCGCGTTGCCGATGAGCTTGCCGCCGACCTCGTTGGAGACACAGGCGATGGTGACGTACTGCTCGATGAGCGGCATGGCTGACAGCTCGTCGTAGGTCAGGGTGACCTCACGGTCGACCATGCCACCGATCTTGAGGGTCCATTCATCCACGTTGACGCGAGGTGCGACGAGCGCCGTATCGATCAGGTAGAACTGGTCGTTGGGCGTCACGATGGGGGTGATGCCCGAGCACATCGAGCGAGGCCGTCGAAGGCACGCTCGGCGCCTGGGCCCGCGGCCACGGGCAGCTCGACGTCGACGGCTGGGCCGCCGGGACGGCTGGTGAGCAGGTTGCGCCCGACGACACCCGAAGACGATCGAGCTGACGGCGACACCGCCACCGATCCGCAGGAAGCGCCGGCGATCCCAGTCCGGCATCGAGGCCTCGCCGACATCACGGCAGTGGCCTGCCCATCGGCCGCGTCTCCCCAGGCCGGGTTGGTCGTGGCCAGCATCAGCCGCAACGCGCCCAGGGCCACGAGCATCGAGACGACGACTGTGAGGATGGTGAGCAGCGGATCGTTGAGCGGCTGCGCGACGGCTGCCACCAGTCCGGCCGATCCCGGCGATGCTGAAGCCGACGAGCGGGATGTTCCAGTTCCTGCGACCACCCACGCCGAGCAGGCCGGCGATGAGGATGGCGCCGCCGACGATCATGATGTTGAGCACGAGCTTGTCTGCCTCACCGAACAGGTCGACGAAGATCTCCTTGCCGCCGGGTGGCTGCAGGTCGATGATCAGGTCGCCGATGGCGATGACCAGAGACGGCGCCCCGGCAACGAGGCCGGCGATCAGTTCGCCGACAGCGATACCAAGGGCGGCCGCGAGACCGCCAGCCGCGAATGCAGCCGCGTCGGCTGAACGTGAGTGGCATGACGCCGGGTGCGGACGCTGTTTGGGTCGATGTGCTCATGGCAGTCATTGAAGCGCACGTTCGTGACATTCCGACGACGGCACGATACGGCATACTCGCGGCCATGGCCACAAGACCGCAGCGCAGCTCCAGGCGGGCATGCGCCGACGTGCTCGCCGCACCCAAGGATGTCGGGCACCGTCCGTCTCATCGTGCGCCGGCCCGGCGTGGACGAACGGGAGGTGCTCGAGACAGCGCGCCTCGAGCCAACCCACGGGCTGGTCGGTGACGATTGGGAGCACCGCCCCGGACGCGATGGCGACGCCAGACCTGCTGTACGCGCAGCTGACCGTCATGAATGCGCGCTACGCCGAGTTGATCACTGGCTCCACGGAGCCGGAGCGATGGGCGGCGGCGGGTGACCAGCTCTATCTCGACCTGGATATCTCGGAGGCGAACTGCCGGCGGGTACACGCCTGTCCGTCGGCACCGCCATCGATCGCGATCAGCGCCGAAGCCGCATACGGGCTGCGCCAAGTTCAGCGCGCGCTTCGGGTCCGAGGCCCTGAAGCTTGGCCAACACCAGCGCCGGCCGGGCGCTTGCGCCTGCGCGGCGCCAACGCCGCCGTCGTCGAGTCCGGCGTGGTGCGCACGGGAGACATCGTCCGCCGCATCTAGGGTCCCGTGCTGGCCGATCGGCGAGCGTGGCTGTGGCCGCCGCTGGGACGTCGCTTCCGCGCATCGGTGTTCGTGACCGCAGGCCGGATGTCGGCGTCTGGACCGCGAACAGGCGAATGAGACGAGTCTGTAGGACAGCTGTCCCTCATGGCGGTGGGACAGCGGCAGCCGCCGGGCGACGACGGACGCTGTATCACGTGATTCCCGGCAGTTCGGCGGGCGTGGCCGTGGTGGCGGCTTCCATGGCACTTGACGCACAGTCCACAATCGAGCCAAGCCAAGACCCTGAGGGGCGATGCACGGGTCTTGGTGAGCGGGAGGAAACGCTCGATGGCCAGTCCACCTCCGATCCTGGCGACCGTACTACGTCAGCCGGCGCCGAACGCGGTCTGCACCTGCGAGCATTCGCTCGACTGCGACTGTGCTTGTCACGACCGGCACTGCGATATATCTCAGGTCGCCTGCCACACGGACTACCTGCCCGATGAGGGCGGGCTGACGGCCTGGGGTTGCCCCGCCTGCACACCAGGCCAGGGCGCCCTCCACTATCTCGGCTGCGAACTGATGGGCTGGAACGTTCCGATGCCCATGCCAGGCAGTGGCGGGTTGGGTCTGGCATTCGCCTGACAGCGCCGTGGCAGGCACGTGCATGCCATCGGCGTGGCTCTTACCTCTAGACCTCAGCAGCGGGACTGGATGCCTCGGCGCGGGAAGCCAGGCGTGCCTCGTCGGTGGCCTCGTAGCGTAGCGCGATACGGCCCACCACGACGACTACGGCGAAGGCGATGATGGCACCGGCGATGGCCAAGACGACGTCACCGTCGGGTGCGCCCAGTTCCGTCGAATCGACGCCATTCGGCCACGGCCAGAGGACGCGCACCGATCCGGCCATCAAGCCGATGAGCGCCGCGAGCATGTTGTCGTGATGGTGCTGCAGGGCGTGATGCAGCAGCTGCGAGAACAGCGCCAGTCCGACGACAGCGCCAAGCATGAACACGCCCAGCACCGCGAAGTCGCGGTCGGTCGCGGCAGCCAGGACAGGCCCATACATACCCATCAACACGAGCAGGAATGAACCCGACACGCCCGGCAGGATCATGGCGCAGATCGCGATCGCCCCAGCGATGAAGAACGCCCACAAAGCCGGCTGCGAGATCTGACCGACCGTCTCCTCGCTGGTGCCGCCCTGCAAACCCAGCGCCACGAAGGTGACCAACCCAACACCTGCCACGACCGCGATATGGAATGGCCGAGGTGCACGCATCAGACGCCAGGCCACGACCACCGATCCGGCCACGAGGCCAAGGAAGATGGCTGCCATCAGCTCGGCCTCATCGTGCAGCAGACGCTGCAGGATGCCCGCGAGGACGGCCACGGCGATCAGGATGCCGGCACCGAGCGGCACGATCAGGGCCCACTCCACCGTGGACATCCATGTGCGGAACCCGCTCGTGTCGGCCTTGAGCAGGAGGCCCAGGGCTTTCGAACCGGCCCTGATCGATGCGATCAGGCGCTCGTAGATTCCGAGCACCAGGGCGACCGTCCCGCCGGACACACCGGGCACGATGTCGGCGGCGCCCATGGCAAAGCCACGCACGACGTTGAGGACGACGGTGACGAGCATGGCAGCGAGCATAGCGTTCTGCGAGGCGCTCGTTGACCGGACCGCTGCGCAGGCTTTGTGATCGCAGACCTGGGGGCCTGGTCGTGCTTTAGGTCATGGCTCGCGGCGGTGCTCATCGACCGGCCGGAGCAGGATCACTCCGACCCCGAATAGCGCTACGCCCAGCCACATCGCAGCCTGCGGCCTGGCCACGCCGCGCTCCGGCCCTCCCACGAGGTCCATCAAGGTGCCGCCAACGGCCAGGAAGATCGATGTCAGGCCCAGCCCATTTGGCGAGACTCGCAGGAGCTGCGTACCCGGGAGTCGCTGGATGGGTCGCGCGCTGGCTGCGGCGACGGCCATGATCTAGCCCGGCGATCAGCGCTTCAGCGCGGCCCGATCGCGCGTCTTACGCGGGGTCTGCGCACTAGCGCGAGAACCGGCCTCCGGAATCGGCTTGACGTGGCCCCCGACCGGCAGGACCACCACCGGCTCCTGCCCGGGTCCCGAGATCGCCTCGACCACCTCTTCCGGCCAAAGCACCTGGGCAGATGGCACCAGCCGCGCTGCCGATGCGACGTGTGCATGCTGGTCATCGAAGAAGATATGGGCCCCGAACGCAGCCAGCACGTCGGTCTTCTCGACGCCCCCGAGGAAGTAGGTCTCGTCGATACGAACGCCCCATTGGCGCAACGTATTGATGACGCGCAGGTGGGCCGGCGCGCCACGTGCGGTCACGAGCGCGGTACGGATGGGCGAGATGCCCTCGAAGCGGGCCTGGATACGCGCGAGGCCATCGAGGAACGGCCGGAATGGCCCGGGCGCCATGGCCCGATCCGCGTGCCGCGATTCATACGCATGGAAGGCCTCGAGGCCTTCTTCGTCGAAGAGACGCTGCGACTCGGCATCGAAGAGCACGGCATCACCGTCGAACGCGATGCGAACCTCCGAAAGGTCCTCATCGAGGGCCTCCTGCGGCGGCGTCATGATCAGCGCTGCGGGCACGCCCTGCTCGCGAGCCTGAAGCACCTGGCTCGCCTCGGCGCTCAGGAAGATATCGCAGCTCAGCGCTGACAGGAACGAGAGCGGATCGCGCCCGCCGCGGAAGACTCCGCGGCTGATGTCCAGGCCATGTGCCTCGATCGAGCGGAAGACACGCATGGCGGAATCGGCGTCGTTGCGCGAGAAGATGATGACCTCGACCAGGTGATCGCCGGCCCGTTCGTTCACCGCGAGCAGGCCCTTGACCAGCGGGAACGCCGTGCCCGGCGAGAGGATCTCGTGCTCGTGTGAATGCTGGAATTCGCGATATGCGCTCAGGCCTTCACGCTCGTAGACGGCGTTCGCCTCACTCAGGTCGAAGAGCGCTCGCGACGAGATCCCGACGACCAACTTGTCCTGGAGATCAAGGGGCATTGGCTCTGGGTCCGACTACGGCACTGGGTAGTGCCAGTCTAGGCCAAGCGCTGCCATCGATGAACCCCCCATCAGGTGGCGTATGCCGTCAACCACGGTCCTGCGAAGAGCACGCATCGTGGCTACTCGCGGATGTTCTGACGGTCTACGGAGGTGACCTCGCCGCGGAAGTATTCCCAGGGCCCATCCTTGCGCTCATAGGTCGCGACTACGGTCGAAGGGATACGCACACCGCCGAATTCGCGCGGCTGACCGAAATCACAGCGCCAGGGGGCCAAAGCAAAGCCGTCGGGCACGTCGTACGGTCGCGCCTTGCTGGTTGCGCGCACGACGTCGCCGCGCGCATCGATGTCGAAGCGCACCGAGACCGGGCGCGAACCGGCTGCGTGACTGATCTCGAAGGCATCCTTGCCGGCAGCGGTCCACTTCAGGCTTGGTTCCGCTCGCGCCAGATCTGGCACCCAGGCCAGTTCTGCGAGGCTACGGATGACTTGCATCGTCAGCACCTCGGGTCCCTCGCGCTGGCCCAACGACTTGATGCCGTAGAGCCAGGCGCCACCCCAACCGCGGTCGGCGGCATGGCCGTCCTTGACCAGGATCCACAGGGCTGTCTTGAGACGCAGCCGTCCGCGCCAGTCGTACGAGAACGGGCGTGCCTCGTACGTGCCGGTCGACTTGAACGAGAGCCAGCGATCCTGCGCATCCATCTCCCCTTGCTCACCCACCCAGATGCGCTCAGGACTGGGGGCATCCGGGGCGATGACGCTGTCGAGCCAACGCTGCGCCGCTGCCGGCAGCTTCGCTGGCATCTCGCGCTCGTCAGGCATCCTGCTGGCCCTGGGCCTGGACCCTGGCCCATGTGTCGCGCAGTGTCAGCGTGCGATTGAAGACCGGACGACCCGGCTGTCGTGTCGGGGTCCATGCAGAAGTACCCGAGTCGCTCGAACTGGAGCGTCTCGCCGACCGGCGTGGAAGCAGCCGCCGGCTCCACGAAGACGCGGCTGAGGACCTCCTCGGACTGGGCATCGAGGTCAGCCAGCAGGTCGCCATCAGCACCCGGATCGGGCCGCGTGAAGAGCGCCTGATAGAGACGAACCTCCGCCTCGACCGCGTGTCGCGCCGAGAGCCAGTGCAGCGTGGCCTTGGGGCGCCGGCCATCGGGTGCGTCGCCGCCCTGAGTCGCAGGGTCGTAGGTGCACCGTAGCTCGACGATCTGGCCGGCGGCATCCTTGATGACCTCGGTGCAGGTCACGAAGTAGGCGTAGCGGAGACGTACCTCTCGTCCGGGCGCCAGACGGAAGAACTTGCGTGGCGGGTCCTCCATGAAGTCGTCGCGCTCGATCCAGAGCTCCCGCGAGAAGGGCACCTTGCGCGTGCCGGCAGCAGCGTCCTCGGGGTTGTTGATGGCATCCATCTGCTCGACCTGGTCGGCCGGGTAGTTGTCGATGACCACCTTGAGGGGCTGCAGCACCGCGAAACGGCGCTGTGCTTCCCGGTTGAGCACGTTGCGCACAGCGTGCTCGAGCTGGCCCACCTCCACGACCGCGTCGCGCTTGCTGACGCCGATTCTCCGCGGCGAAATCACGGATGGCAGCTGCCGGATAACCGCGCCTCCGGATACCCGAGATGGTGGGCATCCGCGGATCGTCCCAGCCGCGCACGCGGCCATCGTCGACCAACGCCTTGAGAAAGCGCTTGGACAGCACCGTGTAGGTCAGGTTGAGCCGGGCGAACTCGTACTGGCGCGGCCGCGATGGCACCGGCAGGTTCTCGATGAGCCAGTCGTAGAGAGGTCGGTGGTTCTCGAACTCCAGCGTGCAGATCGAGTGGGTGATGCCCTCGATGGCATCGGACTGACCATGGGCGTAGTCGTAGGTGGGATAGATCGACCAGGTGTCACCGGTGCGTGGGTGTTCCTTATTGAGGATGCGGTAGAGCACTGGGTCGCGGAAGTTGATGTTGGGCGAGGCCATGTCGATCTTGGCACGCAGCACGCGCGTTCCGTCGGGAAACTCGCCTGCCCGCATGCGCGCGAAGAGGTCCAGGTTCTCGTCGACCGACCGGTCGCGGAAAGGACTGTTGATGCCCGGCTCGGTCAGGGTGCCGCGATGCTCACGGATCTGCTCGCCGGTCAGGTCATCGACGTACGCCTTGCCAGCACTGATGAGCTGACATGCCCATGCATACAACTGCTCGAAGTTGTCCGAGGCGTAGTAGAGATGCTCAGCCCAGTCGAAGCCCAGCCAGCGAACGTCGGCCTGGATCGACTCGACGTAGTGCTGCTCCTCGCGCGTTGGGTTGGTGTCGTCGAAACGCAGATTGCAGCGACCACCGAACTGCTGCGCGATACCGAAGTTGAGACAGATCGACTTGGCGTGGCCGATGTGAAGCTGGCCGTTGGGCTCCGGCGGAAATCGGGTAACGACGGAGCCGACGCGTCCGCTCTTGAGGTCCTCGGCCACGATGTCCCGGATGAAGTCGTGTCGTTCCGGGCTCGGGTCAGATCCATCGTTCACGTCAGGGCGTACTCCGGTATGCGTGCTCATGCCCACAAGGGCAGCAGGGACAGATGTCGAGCCGGGTCGGTAGCAGGCGGGCGCCGGATCCGGATCTGGCTCACGGCGCGATGCGATGGCTCGCCGTCACTACGTGCTGCGAGGCTAGCACAGGGCACGTCGTGGCTCGGGGTTGTGAGGACTACGTGAGTGCAGCCTATGCCTGGAGGAGGATCCATAGCGGCGCGTCAGACGACACCCGATCACTGGTGGCATGCTCGAGCACATCCCGAAGCATGGCGCGATCCGCGGCGGTGCCCATCGAGGGAGAGCTGCCGCCGAGCACGGCGATGACATATCCGCGCTGCCGTGACGGTAACCAGGAGAGGTCGCGCAGGGCATCATCGAGGGCATCCCAGTTGTGCCCGAACCAGCCAGGAAACCGCAGCTGCTGCGCGAAGGCAGCCAGGACGCCCGCCTTGTCGATGACCCCGCTGAGGTCGATCAGTGCCGTCGACCAACCAGCGGCGTCGAATTGGTCCAGGAGCCTGACCATGTCCACCTCGACCCCAACGTCATGGGCGCCCGGGTCGAGCTCGCTTAGGCCCGCCGGCCACGCCGCTTCGCCAGGTGTGGTCACGGTTCCACGAACCGAAATGAGTCGTAGTGGTCGTCGGTGTAGTACAGGACCGAGCCAGCCTCGACGACGAGTCGCCGCGCCCCGCGATCTGACGACCCGGGTGTCTCGACGGTGTACTCGCGATAAGCGCCCTGCTGGCGGCCCGGCAGGAGGCCCTCGCGGTTCTGGAAGGCGGCCCCATCCTGCCGATACGGAAACGGTCCACCGGCAGCGATGAGCGCGAGTACCTCGATCGCTTCGGGTGGCAAGTCTGCCATCGCGACGCTGGCACCGCGCCAGTCGGACGCTGCTTGCGTGGCCCAAGGCCCCCCGGCAGCATCAGCGCCAGCGCTCCCGCTCGCGTCCGGGTCAGCACAGGCTGAGACGATGAGCATGAACAGCAACGCGACCATGGAGAACAGTCGGAGGTGACGGTTTCCGTTCGCGGACGACCGGTACGACACGATGGGCCTTCTAGTGCTGGTGCGTGCTACTGCTGGTGCGTGCCAGACCGGCAGCGACGGTCGGACTTGCACATCAGTCGCGCGCGGTGGGGTTGACCGCATTCCGGGGGCGCCCACCATCGAGGACACGCAAGGCTTCATCGGCACTGAACAGGGCCAGTTCGCGCTTGGCCTCGAGCGAGTACCAGGCCACGTGGCCTGTCACGAAGACGTTGTCCCGCTGCAGGATGGGGCGACTCAGATCGGGGTCAGGTTCATCCTCGAGTACATCGAGGCCAGCCGCAGAGACGCGGCCATCCTCCAGCGCGGCCTCGAGAGCATCGATGTCGATGAGTCCACCACGGCTGGTGTTGACCACGACCAGGCCGGGCTTCGCAAGGTCGAGGCGTCGCGTGTCGACGAGGTGGTACGTCTCCGGCACGAGCGGGCAATGCAGCGTGATCGCGTCGGCTGTCGCGAACAACTCCTCGAGCCCGAGCGGCTCTGCACCCCTCTCCTGGATGACTTCGGCCGACAGCCCAGCGTCATGGCCGACGACGCGCCAGCCGAATGCGGCCGCTCGCCTTGCCACCGATGCTCCGATGCGCCCCAGGCCGATCACTCCGAGGACTCGCTCGGATGCTCGATGCACCGGCGGCAGCGCCTCATAGCGCAACCAGCCGCGGCCCTCTCGCCAGAGACCCAGCGAGGCATCCAGGCGCCGGGTCGTCGCGAGCAGCAGCAACATGGTGTGATCGGCCACCTCATCGGCGCAGTAGTCGGGTACGTTGGCGACCCAGATGCCGCGCTGCGTGGCCGCGTCGACATCGATGAGGTCATAGCCGATGCCGACCCGCACGATGAGACGCGCTTGCAGCAACTCCCGCATCTCCGCCTCTCCCAGGGCCCTGGCACCGTCGAGGATGACGCTGGAAGTGGCTGCGGCCTTCACGGCCTCGGCGGTCGAGGCGCCATCGGGCACGACGTTCACCTCTACGCCGGCCTCACGCAATCGTTCGATGCCGGGCGCCAGTAGTTCGCGAGAGTCGACGACAGCGACCCTGCGTTCCATGGCATCGTCGGGCTGGTTCATGATGGGTCTCCTGCGTGCGGCGCGGAAGCAAGCTTATCCTTCGATCCGAGGAGACATCCGCCTGGCGTCATACGGTCATCGCCCAGACTGCATGAACGCCTGAATGGCCCGGGCTGGCAGCCGTGCCACGGCGAGACGTTCCCTAGACAACGCGCGGCCGATGAGTCACGCCTGCACCCTACAGTCAGCACTGCTGACGTGACACATGAATGAACGCAATTGATGGAGTTGCCGATGCCAGTGATCACTGACGTGTGCCTCGTGACGCGGGACCTTGACGCAGCCGTAGCGTTCTACTCCCAAAGACTCGGTTTTGAGCTGGCCTCCCGGATGCCCGGGTTCGCCGATTTCAGCAGCGAGGGTGTCACGCTTGCCCTCTGGGACGCCCAGGCCATCCGCGAGGCCACTGGCGTACCGGCTCAGGTGATCGAGCCAGACGGCCATGGGGTCATGATCGCCCGGGAGCTGGCGCTGCCGTCGGCCGTCGACGACAAGTACCACGAGCTGTCGTCCCGTGGCGTCGAGTTCTATGGCCCGCCCAGGGACTATCCGTGGAATGCGCGCGCCATCTACCTGGCGGGTGTGTGTGGGGAATTCTGGGAGTTCTACGCCTGGAACGAGGGGGGCAAGCATGGGCACCTTCTCGCGCGAGACCCTGCCGTCAGCTAGCCGAGCCGAGCGTATCGACGACCGAGCCAGAGAGGTACCCGTCCCGATATGGCCACCGATTCCTTCGAAGAAGCCCTGGACGCGGCCATCGAGGCATTGCCTGCACCATATCGCCAAGAGCTCGCAAGCGTCGCCATCGTCATCCAGGATGAGCCAGACGCAGTGCAGCTCGCCAGCGTGCATGCGCGTGGCCTGTTCGGCCTGTACGAGGGCGTGCCGCGCACCGCGTATGGTGCCCGCGGCATGCCGGTGGCCAGCAAGATCACCCTCTTCCGCGGACCGCTCATGCGCGCGTATCGAGGGCACGACGCCCTCGTCGAGGGCGTGCGCGAGACGCTCGATCACGAGGTCGGACACCATCTGGGCATCAGCGACGCTCGGCTACGTGAGCTGAAGGCCAAGCACGGCGCATGAACCAGTCTGGCTGTTCCACGGACGTCGACATCGAGTCCGATGCTGGCGAGATCGCGGCGTACCCGAAGGCTGGAGGCTTCGCGTTCGGGCGCAGCACACCTGCGTGGTGCGCTCCTGGCCAAACGCCGACCCACGCAGTGTTGAGGCAGACCGACGCAAGAAGGTTGGGATTAATCGAGGCTCTTGAGGTACGTGATCAACTCATCGAGCTGCTGGGGCGTCAACATGTCGAACGGTGGCATCTCTTCGTCTCTCGGGGTTCTGGATGTATTCCCGGAGGTGTGATTCGCTCCAGCGGGCTCCGGCGCGGGACAGGTCCGGACCCTTGGTGCCACCCAGGCCGTCGATGGTGTGGCAGGCGGCGCAACTGTTCTGGTTGAGGACTGCGAGGCCCGCCAGGTCGGTGACTGTCATGCCCTCCCTTGGTGGGATGGTAGGCACACTTGCTCCCGCGCTAGCTCCCAGGTAGGTCAGCCACCCCACACCGCCGACCACGAGCGACCACCAGGACCATCGCGATAGGTCGCTGCCTGGGATGCCTGGCGCGCCCTCGGTCGATGAACGGCACGGCCAGGAATATCAGCGCGCCGGCGGTGAAGATGCCGAAGATCAGTAGCGGTTCAGTCGGCCCGGTGATGTACCAGAGCAACTGGAACATGTCGAGGAAGTACCACTCGGGTCGGGGCACGTAGCTGATGGTGTTGGGGTCTGCTGGCTCCTCGAGCGGGAGCGCCGAGGACCATGGCCGCGACGACCACGGCGCCCACGATCACGAGCGCGACGATGGCGTCCTTGAGTAGCGCCTTCCAGAACGGTTTGCCGGCCTCCTTCTCGGCGGCGTACTCACGCCGGTACGCATCCCGGCGAGACTCACCGGGTTCGGGCGCCACGAGGGGCGTGCGGCGCGGCGTTGCCGCGATGCCCTGGCGCACGACCATGAAGAGGTGCAGGCCCACGAGCAGGAGCAGGGACGCCGGCAGTACCCAGACGTGGATGCCGTAGAACCGGGTCAGGCCCACGGCTCCCGAGCGCCTCGCCGCCACGCAGGAACTCGATGACGGATCCGCCGATGAAGGGCGCCGATCCGGCGATGTTGGTGCCCACCACGGTGGCCCAGTAGGCCTTCTGGTCCCAGGGCAGCAGGTAGCCGGTGAAGGCGAAGCCCATGATCACGAACAGCAGGCTCGCGCCGACGACCCAGCTCAGCTCACGCGGATACTTGTGGGCGCCCCAGATGAAGACGCGCAGGGCATGCAGTCCGACCAGCACTACGAGCAAGCCGGCCGAGGCTCGATGCATCGAGCGCACCAGCTCGCCAAAGGGCGTCTGGTCGATGTAGAGGACGCTGGCATAGGCGTGGTCGGGCGACGGCACATACGACATCGACAACGTGATGCCAGTGACGATCTGGACGACCAGAAGAACGAGGGTCGCGCTGCCCAGCGTGTGGAACCAGTTGATGTTGCCCGGGACGTGGCGGTCGAGGAAGGCACTGAGCAGCTCGTCGGTGCCAAGCCGTTCGTCGAGCCAACGCGCCACACGCGTCATCCTTCTGGTTCCGACGGTCAGCAGTGCGCGGAGTTGGACTCTCGCCGTTCTCGACGCGCGTCTCGTAGACGTCCATGCGGCGCGGGGGCGGACCAGCGGTCGGGTAGCCCTCCGGATCGAAGGCACCACCGTGGCAGGGGCAAAGGTACGAACCGGAGCCCACCGCGTAGCGGACCGGGCAACCGAGGTGCGTGCAGTGCGGGTCGAGGACGGTGGCGTTGCTATTCGCCCTCCCGCAACACGAAGACGCCGACAGGCTCGACTCGCTCTACCCATCCGTCCTGGATCGAGACGATCGACGGTGATGTACTGCGGGATGCCCAGTTCGTAATCGTCGAGAGGACCAGCGGACGACCACTCGTCCGAGCGGAGCGCCGGCGATACGGTCTCGGAGAGGAGTCGCCTGGGCAGCGTGCGAGAGCCAGCCCGGGAGCGGTCATGAAGGCGAGTGCCGGGATCGCCACGATCGCAGCCGCGATGCACTGAGGACCGCCATGAGCGCGAGAACGAAGCCACGTCGCGACAATCGCGGCACGGGTCCCGTCGTGGCCGGCTCCGGTGGTGGGGCCGGTTGCGTCTTCGAGACGGTGCCTTGACCTTGTCGGGCGAGACCGACCGGAACTTCCGGTCTTGTCCGTGATCGGATCGACGTCCACAGCTGCGCGCCCGCCCTTTCCAGCGATGTCGAGAATAGGCCAGTCGCGCCGGGCCCAGGAGGGGCAGATGCGGCGCGACTGGCGAGAGACGGCTAGTTCAGGGTGACCTCGATCCAACCACTCTCGGCGTTGGTGAGGTGTCCGGGGTCAGACCAGCCCTCTGCGTGCTCACGTGGATCCCACCAGGCGAGCACGAGGGAGGCGATTCCGCCAGCCTCGAACTGGGCATCCTGCGGGTCGCCGGTGTTCAGTGGCCGCGACATCTCGAACGTCCAGGTGCCATCGCCGCCGATCTCGGCAGCGCTGTGGCTCCAGGCGCCGGCGAGGCTGTTCTCGGCGGCGTCGTTGGCGATGTCGCCACCACCGTCATCCTCACGCATCGTCGGCGTCGTGGCGTACTCGTCGTCGAAGTTGCAGGCTTCGTCATTGCCGCCCGCGACACCCTGGCCGCCGGTCAGAACGCCGGGTCCACACTCGAGCTCCCAGTGCCAGATATCGACCATGCCGGTGCTGGTGAGCAGGTCTTCTTCTTCAGCGCCCATGTGGACCGCCGTGGCGGGATCGATCCACGATTCGACGGCGAGCGCCGGCGATAGGTGGGCATCATCGGCCACGTAGTCGTATGGGGTCGGCACTTCGACCAGCACATAGACGTTGTCGGCATCATTGGCGACAGCGATCTGCACATCGATGGGGTCGACTGGGCCGACCTCGGCAGCTTCGTCAGCTTCGAGGATGGAGGTGTCGTACTGTTCCAGCGTCACCGTCGTGCGCGCTACGTCGGCCCAGTCCGATGCGTCGCCGTCCACGGTGATGGGTACAGCAGCAGCGGTGATGGCGAATCCGGCCCCACCCTCCGCGTTGTCTTCGTCAGTCTGCGCCGCGACGCCCGCGGTAGAGATGGCTAGTAGCCCCGCCGCCGCCATGGCAGACAGGAATGTGGACCTGGATCGTCGCATCGGTATCACCTCTCGTGATGAGCATCTCGGGATCCACGTGTCCGAGACCCGTGGTCACCCCGTGGCCACCAAAATGCTAGGACGGGAGGTGTCGCGAAGGCGTCAGCGGCGTGTCTCGATCGTGTCAAAAAGACCGAGCAGTGCATAGCCGCGCGTTCTTGCCTGTGCTACACCTGTTTTGACCATGGCGATGTTGCGAACGTCCCTCAGCACCGGTTCCGGGCTGCGCTTGTTGCGGCTCGTGCGCTGGCTGCTGCCCCTTGTCCTTGCCTTGGTGGCCGTCGTCTTCGAGTTTGGCGAGCATTTCCAGGAGGGTGCGGACGAGCTCGCACCTAGCGGCATGGCCGAGATCGTGGTCTTCGCAGTGGTCGGACCAGTGGCTGTCTTCATCACGCTGGTCTGGGTCGAGCGCCTGGTCACCGCGTATCAGGAGACCTCGGCTGAGCTGGCCGGCCGTGAACCAGGATCTGGAGGCTCGCATCGAGGAACGCACGGCCCATCTTGCGGTGACAGGGACCCAGCTGCGCGAAGCCAATGCGGAGCTGGCTCGCGCAAACGAGGAGCTGCGGCAGCTGGATCGACTCAAGTCGGAGTTCGTTTCACTTGTCTCACACCAGCTGCGGGCGCCCCTCACCAACATCAATGGCGCTCTGGAGATCGTGGCCCAGGATGCCGACGACCTCCCAGCACGACACGCAACGCACGCTGCGCATCCTGGTCAGTGAAGGGAAGCATCTGTCGTGGCTGATCCAGACCATCCTCGACGTGTCCAGGATCGAGGCCGGACGTCTGCAGCCACGTCTCGGGCCGGTCGCGCTGGGACCGTTGCTGGCTGAAGCCTGTGCTGCGACACTCGCTGGCGAGCCCGAGGCCGGCCGCATCGGCTCATGGTCCCGGAAGGCCTGCCGCCTGCGATGGGCTGACGAGACGCTGCTTGGCGAGGTCGTACGGAATCTCATCGAGAACGCCATGCGCTATTCACAGACTGGCACGCCGGTCGAGGTGGCCGCGAGGTACGACGGGGACGGGCTCGTGATCTCGGTGACCGATCACGGGTATGGCGTGCCATCGGAGGAACAGGAGCGCATCTTTCGCGTCCTTCCATCGTGTCTCCGATGGCGACAGACGACGTCAAGGGTTCCGGATTAGGCCTCTATTTCGCCGAACGACTGATGCGCGCGATGGGCGGCTCGGTCGAGGTGAAGAGCCCCGTCTGGCCAGAACCGCACGCGCCCGGAGCTCGCTTCAGCGTTCGACTGCCGATGGCCGACGATGTGCCCGACGAGGAACAGGATCACCTCGATGAGCCTGGGCTGGTGGCCGGCTGATGTCACGCATCCTCGTCATCGACGACGATCGATCCCTGCTCGAACTTCTGTTCAGACTACCTGCGGCGCCAGGGCTTCGACGTCTCGACCGCATCGTCGGGTCAGGCTGGGCTTGGCGGCGTTCTCGGAGCAGGGCTCCGACCTGGTGCTCCTGGACGTGACCATGCACGGACTCGACGGCTGGCAGGTGCTGGCGCGGTTGCGGGAGCGATCAGCCGTGCCCATCATCATGCTGACGGCCCGGAGCGAGGAATCCGAGGTACTGCGCGGTTTCTCGGGCGGAGCCGACGACTACGTCAGCAAGCCCTTCAGCTTTGCGCAGCTCGTGGCGCGCATCGGGGCCGTGCTCGAGCGGGCCAACCGGTCTCACGGCACGGCCATCGGGGTCTTGCGGGGCGGAGACCTGGAGGTCGACGTGGACCGCCATCGGGTCTACCGCTCTGGCGAGACCATCGACCTTACGGCGACCGAGTTCAGGATCCTGACGGCGTTGCTGCGCGAACAGGGCCGGGTGCTGTCGTTGCGCGAGCTGGTGACCGAGGTCTGGGGTGCCGACTACGCCGAGGAGACCGGCTATGTACGTCGCTATATCTGGCACTTGCGACACAAGATCGAGCCCGACCCAGGTCGACCTCGCTACATCCTCAACGAACGCAGCATCGGCTACGTCTTCCCGGCGGATGCGGACTTGGCGTGACTACGATCGCGACATCAGCGTGAAGCGTCGATGCTGAGATACGGACAGCGTGAGGATGCCTGCTCGGGTCACCAAGGGAGGGCGTTTCGTGCACGATGACGTGGCGCGCCCGGTGAGAGCAAGGCGTGGGGTAGTCAAACCGTTTCCGGACGGTTCCGTTAGCCGGGAGTCGCTGCGGAGGCAAGATGCAGTTCACCTAGATGATCGCGACCACAACGATAAGTTCCAAACTCGCTCGGGATGGTGGACCATGCCGCAACGAGACTCGCTCATGGCGCCAGGAGAGAGACGCGCGGCTGTCTCGTTGGATGCAGTCCGTGCGGCACGGCTGCACAATTGACCCACCAGAGCAAGCGAACGAGTCTGCCGGTGGGCGACACTGGCGGCGGGGAGTTGGCGTGAGCAGTTGGAGGCCGGCGTGCAGGACTCGCGGCGACGTCAACGATAGGGGGCGCTGTTGAAAACAGAAGTGCGGGTCTATCGAGGACATCACGGCCTGACGGAACTCCGCGACCCTTGGCGCGGCCTCGTGGATGTGATGACCGACCGCAGCTTCGTCCACGCCTATGAGTGGCACCGCAGCTTCCTCGAGACCCAGGAGCCCGATCCGGAAGCGACGCTCTTCGTTACCGTTTCGATCGATGGTTCGCTGGAAGCCATCCTCCCTTTGCGGCCGGTGCGGCTCCTGGGCAGCCTCGGTCGACGCGGCCTCGAGGTGCCTCTGAACCCCCACGTGCCATTCACTGACATCGTGGTCAAAGACCCCGAACGACTGCGCGCTGTCATGCCAAGCGTGCTGAGCTCGCTCGCGAGGGAGCTCGGGTTCCAATGGGACTACATCGCGCTCCGACGCACGCTCGGCGACTCTGGAGCGGCGCGCTGCCTTCGCGACGTGCCTGGCTTTCCCGGCCTGGTGAGTGAGTGCGGTCAGGTCCACGTGATCTCGCTCGAGTCGTACGAGGCGCTCTTCAGCGCCCTCTCGAGTCGCTTTCGCAACAATCTGCGACGCGCTGCCAAGCGGGCGGAGACGCTAGGAGACATCACCTACCACACCGCGACAAGCCCCCAGCAATGTGACGCGCTCTTCGCCGAGTTCCTCCAGGTGGAGGCCTCTGGGTGGAAAGGCAAAGAAGGAACGGAGTCCGCGATCGCTCTACACGCTGAACTGCGTCAATTCTACGCGGCGTTGGTGAGCCGCTTCGCCGTCCACGGGCAATGCCGCATCGACGTCGTGCGACATGCTGACCGACCCATCGCAGCAGCCTTCCACCTCGTGATGGACCAGACCCTCTATGGCTTGAAGATCGGCTATGACGAATCCTATGCGCAGATCGCGCCCGGCAACCTGCTCCACTGGTACATCTTCCGCAGCGCCTGCGAGGATCCCCGGCTAGCGACGTTCAATACGACCTCTGGCGCGGCGTGGCACTCGCAATGGCGTCCCCGCTCGGTCGAGCTCCTGGATATCGTCGTCGTCCGCCCCGGCCTCGCGGGCACTGTCGCGAATGCCGAGCAACGCGTCCTTGAGCATGCCGCCGACTACCGACGTCGGATCGCTCGACGCTGGTTCGTGAACGAGCGAGGGCGACGGCGGCCCACCTGGAAGCCACCACGACGCGCGTGAGCCTGGCACCGTGCCCCGACGGCTCAGCGCTGCCAAGCGTGGCCAGGCACCCGATGACCCACCCCTCCTCCGAGTCGCGGGCAGCGCCAGATTGACGAGCCTACGTTCACTCACGGCGCACGCGCGGCCAGACTGGGCGATAATCCTGTATCGGTCCTCTGACGATCAACGAACCGTTCCTGCCTTGCGGAGCGTTCGAATACGACCGGGATGGTGAGACGCAGCGGGAGGAGAGTCACGAAACGCCACCTCGCACTCCTCGGTGGCACCACGTCGTATCCGGACTGCCTAAACGCACTGTGGTGTCTCGCCCGCCCCACATCGCTGGTCGATGGACCCGCGACGGATCGCTTCGAGCGTGAATTCGCCGACTACATCGGCGTTTCCCACGCCATCAGCTTCACTAGCGGCCGAGTCGGTCTCTATGAGATCTTGCTAGGCCTGGACATCGGCGAGGGCGACGAGGTCCTGATCCAGGTGCCCACCCACATCGTCGTGGCCAACGCGATCCGCTACGCGGGCGCCCAGCCGGTCTACGTGGACTGTCGCACCAATTCATACAATCTGGATCTGTCCCACGCCGAAAGTCTGGTCAGTCCTCGGACCAAGGCGATCGTCCTGCAGCACACCTATGGGATCCCTGTCGATCTGGATGCCGCGCAAACATTTGCCGATCGACATGGCCTGGCGGTCATCGAAGACTGCGTCCACTCGCTCGGCGCGACGTTCAAGGGTCGCCAGACCGGGAGCTTTGGCAGGGCGTCCTTCTTCAGTACCGAAGAGACCAAGATCATCTCGACCACCCTCGGTGGGGTCGTGACCACCGATGACGACCAGCTGGCGACACGAATACGCGACGCTCATCGAGATCAATGCCACTCGCCGAGTCGGTGGCTAGTCGCGCGCTACCTCGTGAAGTTGATCGCGTACCATGTGATGACCGAACCCGTGATCCACCCGTACGCTCGGGCGGTGTACGACTTCATCGGGGTTCAACCGCTGCCAACGCCGGTGTCTCGCCAGGAACTCGTGGGCGAGCGCCCGGCAGGATATCTGGAGCGCTTCAGCAACGCTCAAGCGTCCGTGGGGCTACGCCAGCTACGGCGGATCGAGGAGAACGTCGCCCATCGGCGAAAGATCGCGGGCATCTACCGGGACCGACTGGAGTCACTGGGCATGGACCGTCTAGCGTCCTACCCCGAACACTCATCCCCGTCGTGGTGTCGCTATCCGGTCCGCGTGCGGCAACGCGACGTCGTGGAAGAGGCAGTCAGGCCGTTCGCCCAGCCAGGCATCTGGTTCACGTCCGTGCTCGAAGAAGCTGAGTCACCGGAGGTCGGAGGCTATGTCCAGGGCTCGTGCCCGAACGCAGAGTCCGTGACGGGTCACGTGATCAATCTTCCGACCCACGGCCGCGTGAGCGCGAAAGACGCGGAACGCCTGGCAGCGGTCGTCCTCGAGTCCGCAACCCGCGGAGGATAGTCCAGCGGTCGTCGTGCTGGACCTGGTGGCACGGTAGGGCTGAGCGGCACTCCTGACTCGATCCCACCATCTAGCGCTCGATGCCCATGGAGTGCTCGCGGCGAGGTGGTGCCCAACGAACCGCTCACGGTCGCCCCGCATGGCGGTTTAGTTTAGTAGACATGACTCGGCCCGTTCGGGGCTGAGCCGATCCGCGTTTAGGGAACGAGGAACGTGCCGATCCGTGGATGGCGCGCCCGGCGAGACTCGAACTCACGACCTTCTGGTCCGCAACCAGATGCTCTATCCGCTGAGCTACGGGCGCCTAAGACTGGCGGAGAGGGAGGGATTCGAACCCTCGGAGCAGGTTACCCCACTCACCGGTTTAGCAAACCGGCGCACTAGGCCTCTATGCGACCTCTCCTCTTCAGCCGGCCGATGGTAGCACGCACCGGACGCGGGCCGAGTATCATCGCCTTCCTACTGCTACAGAAGCGGAATCGCACCGCGCTCTGTGCTCGCGTCCGCACGAGCCGGACTAGTCGTGTCGTGCGATCTGGGGAGTTCCCCAACTCGATCATGAGGCGAGCCTCTCGTGGCTCGCAACCTGGAGACCGTCCACATGTCCAAACGCGTCGTCCTTCTTGGCCACCCGGTATCCCATTCGCTGTCGGAAGCGCTACAGCGAGCCGCCTTCGAGGCCGCAGGGGTCGATGCCACCTACGAACCGATCGACACACCGCCGATCGATCTCGCGCAGGCCGTTGCCGCCCTGCGCGGCGATGACTACCTGGGGGCCAACATCACGCTGCCGCACAAGGATCGTGTGGCCTCGATGGTCGATCGCCTCACTGATGAGGCGCAGCACACCGGGGCGGTCGATACCATCACGCGTGACGGCGATCAGCTGGTCGGGCACAACACCGACGTGCTCGGCTTTCCGTCCCGCACTCGACGCGCTCGTGGGACGCCAGAAGATGCCACGTACGGCGGTCGTGCTCGGCGCCGGTGGCGGGGCTCGCGCGGTCGTCTATGCCCTCATTCGTGCCTCGTTCCAGCACGTCATCGTTTTCAACCGCCATCTGCACCGTGGCGAGAAGATGATCAGCCACTTCGGGCGCAGCGCGTCTCACATGGAGTTGCGCGCCAAGCCATGGCACGAGTCGGTCATCGAGGCGGAACTGGCCAAGACCGACATCCTCATCAATGCCAGCTCGGTCGGGCGCGACCCGAACGAGTCGCCCCTGCCCGCCGAGCTGCTGCCAGCGGACATCCTGGTGCTCGATCTGCACTATGTGCCTGAGGAGACAAAGCTCATCCGCGATGCCCGCGAAGCTGGTGCCAAGACCGTCATGAACGGTGACATCATGCTTGTCGGCCAGAGTGCTGCGGCCTTCGAGCTGTGGACAGGAGAGAAGGCGCCGCTCGACACGCTTCGCAAGCAACTCGAGGCTTCCCGCAATGACCCTGATGTGCCGGTCAGCGCCGGGGAGAATGGCGAGCCAATAGCCACCGCCGAGTGACCGATAGCACAGCTGGCTCACGCCTGGCGCTGGAACGCGCGTTCGCCATCGAGGCCGTCGCGGCAGCCAGCCAGCTTTGCCGTACGGTGCGTGACGCCTTCGATGCGTCCGAGGCGACCTCGAAAGCCGACAGCTCTCCGGTCACGGTCGCGGACCTTGGCGCCCAGGCCCTGGTCAGCATCGCGCTACGCGAGCAGCTCCCCGGCGACGGGCTCATGGGCGAGGAGGACTCGGGGCCGCTGACCGCGTCGCCCGAACTGGCGGCGGCTGTACTCGCACGGGTACAGGAGCAGCGGCCCGACGTCGGGATGGATGAGTTGCTCGTCGCGCTCGACCGCTGCGACGATCCCGGCGGACCCGGGCGCCGCTGGTGGACGCTCGATCCGGTCGATGGCACCAAGGGCTTCCTGCGTAATGAGCAATATGCCGTCGCGCTGGCGCTCATCGAAGATGGTGGGGTGGTGCTCGCGGTGATGGGATCGCCCAATCTGCCGCTCCGGGGTGAGCCCGGCGACCCCGGTGCTACGGGCTGCCTGTTCGTGGCTGAGCGCGGCCATGGCACCTACCAGATGGCTCTCGCAGACGTCGCGCCTGGCATTACCGGACAGCGCATCGCGGTGGCCGAGATCGAGTCCGCAGCCGAGGGGCGCTACGCCGAGTCGGTCGAGTCAGCCCACTCGAATCAATCGCAGTCGGCGCAGATCGGCCAAGCCTTGGGCATCACCGCCGAGCCACTGCGCCTCGACAGCCAGACGAAGTACGCGGTGGTCGGTCGTGGTGATGCCTCGATCTACCTCCGGCTGCCACGCGGTGACTACCGCGAGAACGTATGGGACCACGCAGCGGGCTACCTCATCGTGAGCGAAGCCGGGGGCCGCGTCTCGGATGTGGAGGGCCGGCCGCTCGACTTCAGCACCGGTACGCGCATGACCGACAACCGCGGCATCGTGGCCACGGTGGCGTCCATCCACGACGAGGTGCTCGCGGCCGTCGCGGCTTCCTTGGGATAGCACGCGCGCCGGTGAAGTCTGCGGGTGCTGGCGCGGTCGGCGTAGTTCACGTAGTCGGCGGGCGTCGCGCGCATCGGATCAGCCCATGCATCCTGCTCGGCTGCTCACCGAAACACCGCATGTGGCTGCAGCGGCCGGGATCGAGGGAGCGACGTCAGGTCGTCGCATGAGAGGTGCCAACTGGAGGCTCGGGTGGCGTCTGACGAGTATCGGCCACCCTTGTGTGGCGATTTGGTGCATCAGAGGCACCAAACGGCGATCGCGACGGCCATCTGGCCATTCAGGCAGCCCCGATCCAGTGCTCGGGGGTCACTTGGCACGCGTGATGCAACACGGCCCCGACGAGCGCGCGCGTGATGCAAAGAGTGCCAGGGGGCGCTCAGGTAGGCCTTGAAGGTGAGCGTTGAAGGCCGGCTGGACTCGACGCGCGGGTCGCGCGCCACGGCGCCAAGGGACTACGAGCGCTTTGTGGCTTCGGACAGGGACATCACCAGTGCAGCCATGCGCGAGATGTCATGCCCCTCTGGTCCCAGGGCATCGACAAGGGCGCTGGCAACGATGACGCCATCGGCCAACTGTGCCAGCGAACGTGCATGGGCAGGCTTCGAGACACCGAAACCGACTGCCACCGGTACGGGGCTGACAGCACGGATCTCCTTGAGGAAACGGCCCACGCCGGGCGGCAGGGACTTGCGTGCACCAGTCACGCCAGCGAGCGAGACGGCGTACAGGAACCCCTGGCTGCGCGAGGCCACGAAGCGGCGGCGATCGACCGGCGTGGTCGGTGCGACCAGGTAGATGATGCCGATGCCGTGGCGCGCAGCCTCCTGTTCAAGCTCAGCGCCTTCGTCCGGTGTCAGATCGGCGAGGATGAAGCCCGATACGCCGGCCTTGCCGAGCCGCTCGAGCACGTTGGCACCGTCGCGGCCACCGAGCACTTGGTTGACATAGCCCATGGCCACGAGCGGTGTGTCCGGACGTGCGGCGTGGATGCGGCCGACCAGCTCGATGGATGCGTCGAGGTTGGCACCGGCCGCGAGCGCGATGGAGCTGGCGCGCTGGAGCGTGGCACCGTCCGCGAGCGGGTCGGAGTAGGGCAAACCGACCTCGAGGATATCGGCGCCGCCATCGATCAGCGCGATGGCGATGCGGGCCGACGTCTCCGCGTCGGGATAGCCGGCCACAGCGTACGGGATCAGCGCTGCTCGGCCATCTGCGTCCGCGGCAGCGAAGGCAGCCGCGATCCTCATTGGACCTGCTACGCCAGTCACGCTACGCCTCCCGCGTGCATGCCCGCCATGAGGCGATCCTCGATGGCCGCGATGTCCTTGTCACCACGTCCCGACAGCCCCATGAGCACGATGTCGTCGTCGTCGGGTGCCGCTATCGAGGTCCCACGTAACAGCTCGATCATGGCTGACACGGCATGGGCCGGTTCCAGCGCGGGCAGGATGCCTTCGGTCATCGTGAGCAGCCGCACCCCCTCGAGCGCCTCTTCATCGGTCGCGCTCAGGATCTCCAATCGACCCGCCGCATAAAGCGCCGAGAGCTGCGGTCCGATGCCCGGATAGTCGAGCCCAGCCGAGATCGAGTGCGCCTCGGTGACCTGGCCATCGTCATCCTGGAGCAGGTATGAGCGCGACCCATGCAGCACACCGGGAGTGCCGCCGCCGAGAGCAGCCGCGTGCTTGCCGTCAAGGCCCTCCCCCGCCGCTTCAACGCCGATGATGCGTGTTTGCGTTTCGCCGATGAACCGCGCCAGCAAACCGATGGCGTTGGAGCCACCGCCGACACAGGCGATAGCGATATCCGGCAGGCGGCCCTCGAGCGTGTTGACCTGCTCGGCGGCTTCGTCGCCGATGACGCGCTGGAGGTCACGCACCAGGGATGGGAACGGATGCGGCCCCACGGCAGACCCGAGGATGTAGTGGCTCGTCTCGACGTTGGTGACCCAGTCGCGCATCGTCTCGTTGACGGCATCCTTGAGCGTGGCCGTGCCCGAGGTGACCTCACGTACTTCGGCACCGAGCGCGCGCATGCGCAGGACGTTGGGTGCCTGACGGCGGATGTCTTCAGCGCCCATGTAGACGACACAATCGAGGCCCAGCAGGGCACAGGCGGTCGCGGTGGCCACACCATGCTGGCCCGCGCCGGTCTCGGCGATGACGCGATGCTTGCCCAGGCGCAACGTGAGCAGGGCCTGACCGAGCGCGTTGTTGATCTTGTGCGCACCGGTATGGTCGAGGTCTTCACGCTTGAGGTACAGGCGCAGCCGACCAGGTTCGCGGCCCGCCCGCAGTTCCAGCTCGCGCGCGAGGCGATCGGCACGGTAGACCGGGGTGGGCCGACCGACGTAGTGATGCGAGAGATCACGTAGCTCGGACCAGAATGCAGGATCGATTCGGATGGCTTGGTATGCAGCCTCAAGGTCGAGCAGCGCAGCCATCAGCGTCTCCGGCACGAAGCGGCCGCCGAACTGGCGTTCCACGCCCCAGCGCCCGTGTTCATCCGGCTCGAGCAGGCCAGCATCGACCGGGTGGGGGCCGAACGCGACCGTGGGCCGGTCGAGGCGCGCGGCGCTGGCGCGCTTGATGAACAACGCCACCCTGAAGGGGTCCTTGACTGGACCGCGCCGAGCCCGAGGTGCAACCTCGACGCCGCTGGAGACGTCCACACCGACGGCCGGGATATCGATCAAGGCACCGGCTACGTTGGACGCGTCGAGTCCACCAGCCAGCACCACCGGCGTACGCCCGGCGATCGTCTGGGCGACCGACGCCGAGGCACGCTGCCCGGTGCCGCCGAGGACCCCAGGTGCAGCCGTATCGAGCAGGATGGCGCGCAGGTTCGACCTGGACTCGTACTCCACCACATCGGACAAGAGCGCCGCGAGATCAGGTGGGCTGAGCTGCGTGTCGCCCGCGGGCACGTGCAGGACCTTGAGCACTGGTAGCGGGATCAGATCCAGGTCGGCAGGCCGGCTCGCTGCCATGCAGCTGCACCATGTCGAGACCCAGCCGAGTGGCCATGGCCGCGACCTCGGCCGGATCCTGGTCGGCGAAGACGCCCACCAGCAAGGGTCCATTGCCCGGCGATCGAGGCCACGCGCGATGGCGATCAGCTTGGTCGCCTGGGCCTCATCGAGGACGCGCGGACTGCCGGGCACGAAGTTGAAGCCGATAGCATCCGCGCCGGCCGCGATCGCGGCCGCCAAGCCGTCGGCCTCCGGGATACCGCAGATCTTCACGAACGGCTGGCGGCCGTCGACGGCAGGATCGACGCCCGGTCCCGCCTTGCGTGCCAGCGCTCACCAAGGTGGCGACGCGCGACTCGATCTCGCCGGGATCGGTGCCACTGCGCATCAGGTCTTCGCCGACCAGAGCCGCATCGAAAGCGAGTGCCCGCCAGCGACGCAGCGTGCTCGCGTCCCGCACGCCCGACTCCGCCATCACGAGGCGATCGTCGGGAACCTGCGAGCGCAGCCGGTCGGAGAGCTCGGCATCGACCTCGAGCGTGCGCAGGTCGCGGTTGTTGATACCGATAAGGCGCGCTTCGGTGGCCACCGCCGCTGCCAGTTCCCGCTCGTCGTGCGCCTCCACGAGTGGCTCGAGGCCAACACGCTGGGCCGCCCGCACCAGGCGCGCCAGTCGCTTGGGCGGGTGCAGGGCAGCGAGCAGAAGCACGGCGTCAGCGCCGGCTGCGCGAAGCAGTGGCAGCTGGCGTGCATCGACCACGAACTCCTTGGCCAGGATCGGCAACGGTGGTGGCTGCGCGCGCCAGCCGAAGATCGTCGAGGGAGCCACCGAACCAATGCGGCTCGACGAGCACCGAGATCATCGAGGCGCCGCCGGCCTGGTAGGCACGAGCGCGCTCCGCCACGTCGAGCTCGCCATCGATCATCGCGCCAGCCGAAGGCGAGCTGCGCTTGATCTCGGCGATGAGGTGTAGGCCGGGGCGCGCCAGACGGCCGACCACGTCACGACGAATAGGCCCGGCGCCCGATGCACGCGTGACCGCACGCAGATCGTTCGACCCGAACTCGGTGGCAACGTCCTCGGCGCGTCGTGTGGCGATCTGGTGCAGCACCGAATCCGCTCTCGTGCTCATGCCTGGGCCCCTTCGCCGCCACGCCCGGCACGCGCCCGCAGACGCTGGAGCAGGTCGAATGCCGCCCCAGAGCCGATGGTCTGCTCAGCCAGCGCCACCCCAGCCCGGAGATCGCTCGCGAGGCCGGCCATCTCCAGAGCCGCGGCAGCATTCAGCACGACCACGTGCCGCGCCGGACCGTCGAGTTCATCGCGCAGGATGGCTTCGACCAGGCGCGCGTTGGCTTCGCCATCACCCCCGGCGAACTCGCTCGTGGACGCAACCGGCAAGCTATGGTCGGCACTGGTCACGGTCCGCCGAACGATGCCCGCTGGCGAGACGTCGAAGATGATGCCGCTGTCATCGAGCGGCAGCTCGTCGATGCGGTCGCCGGTGACGACGAAGGCACGTTGCGTGCCCAGGGCGTGCAACGTCTCAGCCGCCTTTCGGGCCACCGCCTCATCGGGCACTCCCATCAACTGACGAGTCGGTTCAGCCGCATTGGCGATGGGGCCGATGAAGTTGAAGGCCGTGCGTACGCCGAGCTCCATCCGAACCGGACCTGCGTGACGCATGCCGGGGTGGAAGGCTGGCGCGTGCAGATAGGCATAGCCATCTTCGCGCAACGATGCCTCCGCTTCATCCCGGTCCAGCTCGACGGCCAGCCCCAGGGCACGCATGACGTCGGAGCTGCCCGAGATACCCGACACCGCCCGGTTGCCGGTCTTGGCCACGGTCACGCCGCTCGCCGCGGTGACCAGCGACGAAGCCGTGGAGATGTTGAAGGTCTGGTGGCCGTCGCCGCCGGTGCCGCACGTATCGATGGTGCCATCGGGCGCCGGCACGTGGATGGAGCGCGAGCGCAACGCGCGCACGAAGCCGGTCAGCTCGTCTGTCGTCTCACCGCGGACATGCATGCCCACGAGAACGCCCCCGAGCTGCGCGGGCGTGACCTCACCATCGAGCACCGCGGCCATGAACGACTTCCGCAGCTGCCGCATCCAACGTCTCGCCAGCGGCGACGCCACGCAGGGTCGCACGGATCATGTCGCTGGTGGCTATCGGTCACTGGCCTGGACACTCCCTCTCGTCGCGTGGCGGAGGATAGATGCTACCCGCTCAGGCAGGGCACTGGTGACATGGGCGTCGCCTGCTATCGTGCGAGGGTGACGAGCGAACTCATGGCGCGACCCGATACAGCCAGCGATGCACCCACACCCGAGGACGTGCGGGTCGCCTTCGCCGATCTGTGGGGTGACATGGGCCCAGCCTGGAACGTGACCCCTTCGGTCGCGCGGGTGCATGGCTACCTGCTCGCAGCGGGCGGCCTCAATACCGAGCGTGAGGTCCGTGAGGCCCTGGGCTTGAGCCACCGAGCAGCCTCGCTGGCGCTGGGCGAGCTCGAGGAGTGGCGCCTGGTCGAGCGTGTCGACGATCCCCGGCGCGAGGCCCGGCCCGGACCGTCGGCCATCGCCTGGAGCGTGGTGGGTGATCGCTGGCGCTGGTTCCAGCGCGTGGCGGAGGAGCGCCGAGCGCGCGAGGCAGACCCGCTGCAGCCACGTTTGGCAGCCTGCATCGAGCTTGCGGACCAGGCCATCGCGGCCTCACCGGATGACACCGAAGCCGCGCGATTGCGCGAATGGCTGACGGAGATCCAGGGCTTCGTGACGCTCTTCGAACGAGCGCTGCGGACGCTCTCGCGAGCCGAGACTGGTGAGATCGCACGCGGCTTCGCGGTCCTGGCGCGCATCAGCGATGAGACCCTCGACAACCTGCTGCGCCTGTTCGGTTCGCTGCCCGAAGATGAGCTGGCAGAAACGCTCGACGCCATCTCCAGGGCCTCGCCGACGACAGCGCGACGCGTCATGAGCGCCGCCAACAAGGTGGCTCGGCTGAGCCGCTAGGCGCACCCTACAATCGGGTGATGGCACCCGTGACCGATCGAACGACGTGATGCGCGCGCTCATCAAGCAGGCGCCAGGCGCCCACAACGTTGGGTTGGGCTCGGTGCCGCGGCCCACGCCGGGCAGCGATGAGGTCCTCATCGAGGTCTACGCAACCGGCATCTGCGGCACCGATCTGCATATCCAGGACGACGAATTCACGTCCGTCCCACCGGTCGTGATGGGCCACGAGGTCACCGGCGTCGTGGTCGAGGCTGGTGCTGGCGCAGAGGCTGCCCTGGGCAAGCGCGTCTCGCCCGAGACCTACTTCTTCACCTGCGGCCGCTGCGATGCCTGTCGTGCCGGTCGCCGCAACCTGTGCCAGCAACGGCGCAGCATCGGCTCACATGTGAACGGCGGCTTTGCCTCGCACGTGCTGGTGCCGCTCCACAACCTGCACGAGGTCCACGCCTCAGTCGGCGAACATGCAGGCGCACTGTACGAACCGCTGTCGTGCGTGGCGCAGTGCCTGTGCGATCCGGCCGTGGCGTCACCGGGTGACACCGCGCTCGTGGTCGGGCCGGGCGCCATGGGCATCCTGAGCGCCCAGGTCTTGCGTGCGCAAGGCGCCCACGTGACCGTCTCCGGCACGGCGCGTGACCGGGCGCGCCTCGATCTCGCCGCGTCGCTGGGTCTCGCGGTCACCGAGGCGGACGGGCTTGAAGAGGCCATGCCCGAGGGTGGCTTTGATGTCGTTGCGGAGTGCTCCGGCTCGGCCGCTGGCGTGGATGCCGGGCTGCGCTCGACCAGACGCGGCGGCCACTACGTCCAGATCGGGCTGGCCGGCAAGACCATCCAGCTCGATATCGACTTGATCTGCCTGCGCGAGCTCGTGGTCACCTCGGGCTTCGCGAGCACGCCTCGTTCATGGCGTCGCCTCGAGTCGCTCATCGCCGGAGGCCACGTACAACTCGATCCCCTGGTCACCGACGTGTTGCCGCTATCGGAGTGGCAGATGGGCTTCAGCCGCACCCGGCAAGCCAATGGCCTCAAGGTGATGCTCGACCCGCGCCTTGATGGTGCGCACGAGGGGGAGTAGGCCGATGAGCGAGACCTTCAGCCTGGCTGGCAGGAACGCTGTCGTGACGGGGCTCTCGGGCGGCATCGGCCAGGCCATCGCGGCAACGCTCGCCCGCGAGGGCGCCAACGTCGCGGGCGACTACCTCAGCAATACCGAGGGTGCCGCCGCGACCGCCCGATCGATCGAGGCACAGGGTCGCGAGGCACTCATCATGCAGGGTGATACCGGCGATGAAGCGCACATCCAGACTCTCGCCGACGAGACCGTGGCGCGCTGGGGCAGCCTCGATATCTGGGTCAACAACGCCGCCCGGCTGATGGTGCGCGACTTCTTCGAGACCTCCAGCGATGACTGGCACGGTCTGCTGCAGGCCAACCTGCACGGCTACTACTACGGCTGCAAGGCAGCCGCAGAGCGGATGCGCGGGCCAGGCCCTGGCCGCATCATCAACATCACCTCCGAAGCCGATGTGCAGGCCATCAGCGGCCTGAGTGCCTACATCACCGCCAAGGGCGGTGTGGTGGCCTTGACCAAGGTCCTGGCCCTCGAACTCGCCCCGTACGAGGTGACCGTCAACGCCGTTGCCCCGGGTGCCACCGAGACACCCCTCAACGCGGTGGCCTATACCGACGAAGTGCGTGCCAACTACGACAGGCGCATCGGCCTGGGCCGCATCGGCGTGCCCCAGGAGATCGCCGATGTCGTCGCCTTCGTGGCCTCGGACGCATCCCGCTACATGACCGGCCAGGAGTTGCTCGTCGATGGCGGACTGTCGATCAACGGCAACGTCGGGCACGCCGCCACATAGGGGTGGCGCCGCTCGTCCTCGTCATCGGCCGCCAGTTCGGGGAGCCCCCGCCAGGCCTCCCGGAAACCACGAACGCCGTGCGCTACGTCTTCGCGGATGACCTCGAGGGTGTCCGTGAATACATCGCCGAGGCCGAGATCGTCTTCCACTACGGTGGCCCGCGCACCGCACTTCGGGATGTCTGGGCGGAGACCAGCCGACTGCGCTGGATCCACGTCGGCAATATCGGCGTCGACTGGGCGCTCTTCCCCGAGCTGATCGAAAGCGACGTCGTGGTGACCAACAGCCGCGGCGTGTTCGATGTGAGCATGCCCGAGTACGCCCTTGCCTTGATGCTGGCGTTACTGAAGGATCTGCCGGGCAGCATCAGGCTCCAGCAGCAACAGCGCTGGCAGCATCGTGCTCTCGAGCCACTGGCGGGCGGGCACGTGGTCATGCTCGGTGCCGGGTCCATCGCCCGCTCCACCGGCCGGGTATTGCGGGCCATGGCCATGAGCGTGACCATCGTGGGCACCACCGAGCGCGATGGTGGCGTTGACGAGGGGCGCATCCGCAGCGTGGCTGATCTGCACGACCTGCTGCCTGCGGCCGACTGGCTCATCTGTGCGACACCGCTGACACGAGCGACACATGGGCTCATCGGCGCTGCCGAACTGGCGCAGCTGCCTCGAGGGGCGCGCGTCGTGAACATCGGGCGCGGGCCAGTCGATCTCGGAAGCCGCGCTGCTCGGAGCGCTCCGCTCGGGCGCGCTCGCCGGGGCAGCACTGGATGTCTTCGAGACAGAGCCACTGCCTCGGGGGCACCCTTTCTGGTCGATGCCCAACGTCATCGTCTCACCGCACATCGGCGGTGACGTCACGACATCGGGTGCCGCCTTCACGCGCTCGTTCCTGGCCAACCTGGAACGCTATCTGGAGGCCCGCCCCATGCATGATGTCGTGGACAAGCACCTCGGCTACGTGCCCACCACAAGCTGACCAGGGTTCGCGGGAAGAGCCCAGGGAACGACCGACCGCATAGACTGCAAGTCGCATGCCACTTGTCGCCCTCGACGGGCTCACCAAACGCTACCCCCAGGGCGTCGTCGCGCTGGACGCGCTGACCCTCGAGATCGAGCCGGGCATCGTCGGCCTGGTCGGTTCGAATGGCGCCGGCAAGTCGACCCTCATCAAGATCCTGTTGGGCCTGCTCGACGCGACCGCAGGCAGTGCCCGGGTCCTGGATCTCGATGTCGCCACCCAGGGCCAGGGCATCCGCCAGTACGTCGGCTATATGCCCGAGCATGACTGCCTGCCCGGCGACATCTCGGCCAGCGACTTCGTCAATCACATGGCCCGCATGTCGGGCCTGCCCAAGGCCGCGGCTCGCGAGCGCACCTCCGATGTGTTGCGCCACGTGGGGCTCTTCGAAGAGCGCTATCGACCCATGGGTGGCTACTCCACGGGCATGAAGCAACGCGTCAAGCTGGCCCAGGCGCTCGTGCACGACCCCAAACTGCTACTGCTCGACGAACCCACCAACGGCCTTGACCCAGCCGGGCGTGATGAGATGCTCGAGCTCGTATCGCGCACCGGGACCGAGTTCGGCATCGCCATCATCATGGCCAGCCACCTGTTGGGCGAGATCGAGCGGGTGTGCGATTACCTTGTCGCGATCGATGCTGGGCGCTTGCTGCGCGCCGCCGCGCTGCAAACGTTCACACAGCAGACCGGCGTCCTCATCGTCGAGATCGATGAGCGACCGGAGGCGCTGGCCGATGACCTGGCCGCACGCGGCCATGACGTACGCGTGGACGGCCACAACGTGCTCGTCCAGATCGAGCACGACGAGACCTACGACCACGTGCGCGATGCCATCGTCGACCTCGGGCTGGCCATGATCAGGATCGAACAACGCCGCAGCAAGCTCGAGGACCTCTTCCGCGAAGAGCCTGTGCCCGCCACCGAGTCGCCAGATGCGCCCGAGGGCGATGCATGACCGACGCACCCATGACCACACCGTCGTCCGAGGGCCGTGGTGGCAGCATCTACGACCTTGGGTACCGGGGGTACGAAGGCGTGCGGCTGGGGCGCCGCGCCGTCATCGGTGCCCTGCTGACCCACAGCCTGCGCACGGCCTACGGGCTGGGGCGCAGTACGCGCTCGAAGATCATGCCGGTCGGGCTGGCGGTGTTTGCGGTCCTGCCGGCGCTACTGGCGCTGGGCATCATCGCGCTCATCTCGCAGATCGGCGCCGCGGGTGAAGCCTTCGAGGCCATCTCGCCGATCCGCTACGCCACGCTGTTCCCGTTCATCGCGGTGCTCGTGTTCCTCTTCTGCGCCTCGCAAGCGCCGGAACTGTTCGGGCGTGACCAGCGCGCCGGCACCCTGCCGCTGTACTTCTCGCGCGCGACATCGCGCATGGACTATGCCACGGCACGCACTCTCGGCCTGCTGGCGTCGCTCCTGGTGCTGGTGCTCACCCCGCAACTGCTCCTGTTCGTCGGCCGCGTGCTCGTCGCCGAAGACCCCTTCGATGGCTTGTCCGAAGAGCTGCCCAGCATGCCAGCCGCCGTCGCGGTGGCCCTCATCGTGGCCACCCTGGTGGGCTCGGTGTCCGCAGCCATCGCCGCGCTCACACCGCGACGCGCCTACGCCACGGTCGCGATCATCGGCATCTTCCTGTTGCCCAATATCGTGGCTGCCCTGCTGGTCGAACTCGAGACCGGCAGCCTGGGCCATCTGGCGGTCTTGCTGAGTCCGGCCGATGTGCTCGACGGCGTCAACGCCACGCTGTTCGGGACCGCCCCCGACAACCCTACGGTCGAGGCCGCGGACCTCGATGGCTGGATCTATCTGGCCACCGTAGCCGCGTGGATCGTCGGCTCGCTGACGTTGCTCATGCGCCGCTACCGGCGCATCGAGGTATGAACACCGACGCGCCCGGCGGCGCTGCCATCCGGCTCGACCACGTGTCGCGCTGGTACGGCAGACGTGGTCGCCGTCAACGACATCAGCTTCGAGGTGAGCCCAGGCGTCACTGGGCTGCTGGGCCCCAATGGCGCAGGCAAGACGACGCTGCTGCACATGACCGCGGGCCTGCTGGCGCCTTCACCGGGCGACGTGCTCGTCAATGGCGAGCCGACCTGGCGCAACGCGCAGATGTATCGACACGTCGGCCTGGTACCGGAACGCGAGAACGTCTACCCCTACCTCACGGGACGTGAGTTCGCCATCGCCAACGCGCGACTGCAGGGCCTGCCCGATGTGCTCGCGGCAGCTGAACGAGCCATCGCCCTGGTCGACCTCGCTGACGCCGCCGACCGCCGCATCGGGACGTACTCCAAGGGCATGCGGCAACGCATCAAGATGGCGGCGGCGCTCGTGCACGATCTCCGCGGTGCTGATCCTTGACGAGCCGTTCAACGGCATGGATCCACGCCAGCGCCTGCACATGTTCGAGCTGCTGCGCTCGATGGCCGAACAGGGCCGCACGGTGCTGCTCTCGTCACACATCCTCGAGGAGGTCGAGCGCGTGGCCGATTTCGGTGCTCGTGACTCTACTCGGGCCGGCTCGCTGCAGCCGGCGACTTCCGCTCCATCCGCCAGTTGATGACCGACCGGCCACATGTCTTCCGCTTGCGTTCGTCAGATGACCGACGACTGGGCTCGGCCTTGCTCAAGGAGGATTGCGTCTTCGGGGTCGAGCTCGGAGCGAAGGGCCTGGTCGTGCGCACGTCTGACTACGGTCGCTTCACGCGACGAGTCCCCGTGGTCGCGCAGGCGGCAGGACATCTCACTCCTCGAACTGGCACCGACCGATGATTCGCTCGAGTCAGTCTTCGCCTACCTGGTAGGCCGATGATCACGCGCATGCCCATCGTGGCCATCACGCTGCGCGGCCTGCTCGATCGGCGCCGCACGTGGTTGATGGTGCTGCTCGCGGCCGTGCCGGTGCTCATCGCGTTGGTGGTCGTGTCATTCGGCAACACCAGCTTCACCGAGCGGATCTTCGACCAGCTGGTGGTGCGCACGGTCTTGCCGCTCATCGCGCTGGTCTTCGGTACCGCCGCGATCGGCACGGAGCTCGACGACGGCACCGTGGTCTACCTGCTCGCCAAGCCACTGCGCCGGCTACACGTGGTCCTGGCCAAGTCGACCGTGGCGGCCGCACTGACCATCGCGCTGATCGTGCCCGCGACGCTGCTCACCGGCCTGGTGGCAGCGACGCAGAACGCTGACCTCGACCGAGGCCGTGCTGGCGTTCGCCATCGCGGCCGCCGTGGGTGGCGCGGCATACACCATGGCGTTCTTCACGCTGAGCACGTTCACCTCGCGTGCGCTGGCGGTGGGTCTGGGCTATGTGCTCCTCTGGGAGGGCGTACTTTCGGGCCTGTTCGACGGCTCTCGGCTCTTCTCGATCCGCCAGGCCACGCTCGGCCTGGCGGCACAGATCCAGGGCGTCGAACGCTCGTCCGCGACCGATGGCACCACGGCCACGGTGTTCCTGCTAGTAGTCATCGTCGGGTCCGTGGCACTCGCGACGTGGCGACTCACGCGCTTCCAGATGCGGGGTGGTGACTGAGCGCAGGACGCTGTCGCACTGTGCTTGTCAAGCCGTGCTATCGGTCGCACAATCGATAGCGATATGACCGATGCGACCCAACCGCGCCAGACCACCGCAGCCGCCGAGCGGACCTCTCTCGATCCTGACGTGCGCCGAATGCGGCAAGAAGAACAAGATCCGCCCGAGCGAGAAGGGTTCGCCGCACTGTGGATCCTGCGGCAAGCCATTGCCCTGGTTGGTCGATGCCAGCGACGCCACGTTCGCGCAGGAGGCGCGCGCATCGGTGGCGGTGCTAGTGGACCTGTGGGCACCGTGGTGTGGGCCGTGCCGCGTCGTTGGACCTCAGCTGGAGGCCCTGTCGCGCGAATATGCCGGGCGCATCAAGGTGGTCAAGGTGAACGTGGACGAGAACCCCGGACTCTCGCAGCAGTTCCAGGCCACGAGCATCCCGACCCTCGTGGTCATCAAGGGCGACCGGGTGGTCGACCGTATCGTGGGCGCGCTTCCGCCGTCAGAGCTGAAGATGCGCCTGTTTCCCTATCTGATGAGGACCTAGACACCGCAGGTCGGATCGCCGGCCACGAAGCCATCGAGGCCAGGCCCGGTCAGGAGCCCCAGCTGCGCCGGTCAGCGGTCGCAGGTCGACCATCTGCTGTCCACCGGACGTCTGTAGCGGCGCATCCTCGGTGGCGCTCAAGAGCCACTGACCGTCGGGCACCTCCACGCTGAAGGTCGCAGAGTCGCTGGTCGTGTCGACCACCACGCTCGCATCGATGGGCTCGGGGGCATCCTCGGAGCCGACTGCGGTCAAGGCCAGCTCGACGGTACCGCCGAGCGCCGAAAGCTCTGAGCTGATGTCCGGGCCCTGACTCCAGCCGACCGTGTAGCGGATGATGCTGTTGCCCGGAGCAACTTCCGCCGCTTCGGCGGCCCCAGCGGAGTAGGTCGCCAGGGCTCGACACGCGAGGGGCTTGCCAGACTTCTTCAGGTTCAGGCCCCAGGCAGCCGAGTCCAGGCCGAGGAAGCGCCCGCCCGTCGGCAGGCGCAATTCATCGAAGACATCGCCGTTCGGACCTGCAGCGCGGAGCGTCACCGTGGCAGCGGTAGCACCCTTGGGCACGCGGGCGATGTGCGTGATCACGCCACGCTTGGAGTCGTAGTAGCCCATATCGCGCGACGGCCCATTGAAGAACGGGATGGGCGAGATGCCATCCCAATCGGTCAGCGTGGTCGTGCCGGAAGCCCAGTCCTGACCGGGGTACGAACCACTGATCGAGAAACTCTGGGCACCCCGGTATGGGCCCAGCAAGCTACCAGCCTCGTGCGGCACCCCGTCGGGACCATCGAAGGTGACGATCAGTTGCACGTCGGTGTCTGGGTTGTTGGGTATCTTGGCGGCGGTCTTGGCGATGATGTAGAACCCGTCATCGCCTTTCTTCCAGTCAGCATCTGCCCCGTAGTAGCCGCCCGCGGTGCCCGGCGGGTAGTCCTCGGCGAGCTTGCGCAGCATCTTCGAGCCAGCCGCAGCGCTCGACGACGTTGACCTCGGTGAGGTCGGTCCACGCTGTCAGCATCGACGATATCGCGGCCATCGAGCGCGATCTGGTCGCCGATGGGGTCCTGGAAGCGGACCCAGTCCTTGGCCACCTTGGCCTGCGCTACGCGCATGTTCTTGCTCTTGCCCTTGACAGTCTCAACCGTCGTGCCAACGGGGTCTCGTGTCGCTGACCGCATCGGTCTCGGGCGCTCAGCGTTCGCGGCGAAGACGCTGCCACCGTTCCCGACTGCCAGGATGAGGAGGGCTAGGGCCAGGCTCATGGAAGTGCGCACGAACGGTGGGGTCATCATGAGGGTCTCCGCGTGGACGACGCACATCGCTGGCAGGTAGCCGTCGTTGCCGTGCATCCTGTGTCGGATGGTCAGTGGCCCTCGATTATCGGCGCTGGAGGGGAATCCGGCGCGCTCTCTCCGCGAGTACCTCGCCGCGCCGATGGACGCCGGGGCCGCCCGCTCGTCGGCCAGCGATCCTGGTCGATGTACGCGAGGCCGCGCACTGCTTCCGGCACGCCTCGTCTCAGCCTGGTCCTGGTAGATCTGACGCATCACTGTCCCAGGAACACTGGGGCGGCAGCTCGACCGATCCGGCCGACGCTGGCACGGCCGGGCCAGCGTGTCCAGGACACCAAGCGTGAAAGCGATGGCTGCATCGCCCGATGGTAGCTCCCTCGCAAGCCCCGCTGACCGAGGATCACGGGTGGCGCGAGCGACATCGTCGCCGGCCCTGTCCGGGACGACGCCGTCCGTTAGCCTCGCAAGCGTCGTCGGGCGGATGTGGAGTCGTACCGGATAACCCTCGTCGTATGTCGCCCAGGTGAAGTCCCAGCGAGGCAGGTGCGCGGCGTACTTGGCCCGGTAGTCGGGATCAGCGCTGGGTGGCACATCGGTTCCGATGATCTCGGCGTCACCCTCGATGATGACCAAGCCATCACCATCGGCATCGCTGTTGAGATTGAGCGCCACGCGCGGATTGGCGCGGATGTTGCGTAGGCGCGGCGTCTGATCCTTCGAGTAGACCAGGATGACGTCATCCTTCAGGACGAGCCAGACGGCCGATGGCTGAGGCTGGCCCGTAGCGTTCACGGTGGTCAGCCAAGCCACGGTCGCGTCGCGTAGGCGAGCCTGGACATCGGGTCGATCGTCGTACATCAGGGCAGCATAGACTGCCGACATGCCGCCGACCGTCCATGCCACCCGTTACATCGCACCACTGCGGGAGGGCGGTTCTCTGCCGGGTCTGATGGAGGCAGACGACGAGGGCACCTACGTGGTCAAGTTCCGCGGTGCCGGCCAGGGGCCCAAGGCGCTGGTGGCGGAACTGGTGAGCGGACAGATCGGGCAAGCGCTCGGGTTGCCGGTACCAGATCTGGTGTTGGTGGAACTCGATCCCGCCTTCGCGCGCTTGGAGATGGACCCCGAGATCCAGCACCTGCTGCGTGCCAGCGAGGGCCTCAACGTGGCCCTCGATTTCCTGCCTGGATCGATCAGCTACGACCCCCAGGTGCCCCCGCCGGTGGATGCCGACTTCGCGGCCGCGGTCGTCTGGTTCGATGCCTTCATCACCAACATCGACCGCACCGCGCGCAACACCAATATGCTCAGCTGGCACGGTCGGCACGTGGCTCATCGACCACGGCGCGTCGCTGTATTTCCAGCATGACTGGCGCGATGTGCTGGGCCGTGCCATCGATCCCTTCACGCTGGCGAGGGACCACGTGCTGCTGCCGTTCGCAGGTGACATCGCAAGCGCGGGCCAGCGGGCGCGAGGGCGATTGAGCGCCGAGGTGCTGGAGGCGATCCTGGCGTCGGTGCCGGACCTGTGGCTCTCGGCTGGCTACGGCGATGAGTCCGTGCCCCAGGTGCGCGACACGTTGCTGCGCTACCTGCTCGTGCGCCTTGATGCCGCCCGTGTATTCGAGGAGGAGGCCGACCGTGCCCGAGCGCTGCTCGTATGACTACGCGGTAGTCCGCGTGGTGCCCTCGGAGGAGCGGGCCGAGTTCATCAACGTCGGCATCATCCTGCACGCCAAGGCCCATGGTGTCCTCGCGATCCGGATCGATCTGGACGAGGCGCGATTGCGGGCCATGGCGCCGTCCATCGACGTAGCCATGGTGCGCGCGCATCTCGAATTCGATGCAGCGCATCAGCGCGGGTGGTACGGACACCGGACCCATCGGCCGACTCAGCCAGTCACAGCGCTTCCACTGGCTGGTGTCGCCGCGCAGCACCGTCATCCAGACCTCGCCGGTGCACTCGGGCCTGTGCGACGACCCGCAGCGCGAACTCGATCGGCTCTTCGGTCGCCTAGTGGAGAGATGAGCTCACTCGTCGCTTCCAGTCTCGACGTGATCGAACGGAATCAAGCGTCCACTGGGGCCTTCGTCGCCGCTCCGGGGTACGCAACGTACGCCTACAGCTGGTTGCGCGACGGGTCGTTCATCGCGGCAGCCCTCGATGCCTACGGTCGCAGGTCCGCTGCTACTGCATTCCATACCTGGGTCGCCCGGACCATCGAGCGGTACGGATACAAAGTCGAACGCCTTGAGGCCAGCGTCGACGCGACGGGCAAAGACGGCGGCAGCGCGGTCATGCCGCTCGACGATAGCCACGCACTTCACACGCGGTTCACCGTCGAGGGCGTGGAGGGAAGCGAAGACTGGGGCAATTTCCAGCTCGATGGCTATGGCTTCTGGCTCACGTGCGTTGCCCGGCATCTGCTACTCACGGGAACGGACCCAGCGCCGTTCTTGACCGCGATCGACCTGGTCCGCCGATACCTGGCACTCAGTTGGGAATACCCCTGCTACGACGCCTGGGAGGAGTACCCGACGCATCGGCACATGGCGACCTGGGCGGCGGTCTCGAAGGGGCTCGCCGCATCCGACCAGCTCGGCTTGAGCGTGGTGCCGATCGGAACCTCCGGGGAGATCCTGCGGCGACTCGTCAGCCTGACCCAACCCGACCACGTGCTCAAGAAGTTCGTGCCCGGGGATGCTTCGGGCATACATGCGGCGGCGGCCGAGGCCCCGCCACGAACAGGCGTGACTTCGGCCGGCCACGAGCGCATCGGGCGCGCGTTGACCGATGACGACATCGATGGCAGCGCTCTGCTCGTGTTGGGTGACTTCGGACCGTTTTCGCCGACCAGCAACATCGCGCGCAGCACGATCGGCGCCATCGACGCATCTCTCGTCCATGAGGGTGGCGTACACCGGTACCTCGAGGATGAGTTCTACGGAGGCGGTCTCTGGGTCGTGCTCGGAGGCGCTAGGGCTGTCGTCCTCGCCAGCATGGACCCACAAGCCGCGGCCAAGGCCATCGAATGGATCGAGTCCACGGCGGACCCCCAGGGCTACCTGCCGGAACAGGTTTCCGTGCGTCTGCGCAAGCCGGAGCGAATGGCGGCCTGGGTGGACCACTGGGGCCCGCCTGCCCAACCCCTGCTGTGGTCTCATGCGATGTACCTTCTGGCCGTAGACGCAATGACCAAGGCAGCGAGCAGCCGATCCTCGAACCTGACCTGATCGTGGGGGTCGGTTGCCGACGATCCCGTTTCTGATCACGCAGGAGCAGACATGCAGCATCCGTTCGATCTCTCGGGCAAGACCGCGCTGGTCACGGGTGCCAACCGTGGCCTTGGTCGCGCCATCGCCGTGGGCATGGCATCCGCGGGAGCAGACGTCGTCGGCGTGTCGGCGAACCAGGCCGCCATCGACTCGGGCGTCGCGACCGAGGTGGCGGCGACGGGACGGTCGTTCGCCAGTCACGCTTGCGATCTCGCCGACCGCGACGACATCTACCGTCTGGTCGAGACACTGAGGGCGCAACGACTGGCCATCGATATCCTCGTCAACAACGCTGGCATCGTGCGGCGTGCACCGGCGGCGCGCCACACCGATGCTGATTGGGATGACGTGCTCGATGTGAATCTGACGGCGCCGTTCATCCTCGCCCGAGAGTTGGCCAAGCCGATGCTCGAGCGTCGGCACGGCAAGATCATCTTCATCGGCTCGGTGCTGAGCTTCCAGGGCGGCATCAACGTGCCTGGCTACGCCGTCTCCAAGAGCGGCATCGCTGGGCTGACCAAAGCACTCGCCAACGAATGGGCGGCCGGCAACGTGAACGTCAACGCCATCGCGCCCGGCTACATGACCACCGATAACACCCAAGCCCTGCATACGGACCCGGTCAGGTCGAGGGGTATCCTCGAGCGCATCCCAGCGGGTCGCTGGGGCAGAGCCGAAGACATCGCGGGTGCCGCGGTCTTTCTTGCCTCGCGCGCAGCCGACTATGTGCATGGCAGCGTGATCAGCGTGGATGGCGGGTGGATGGGACGCTAGGGCCATCAACCACCGGCCAGCCAAGCAAGCCCCGCCATCGACTCCGTATCTCCGCAAACGCTAGGCACGGGACCATGCCCCACACCGGCCCTCGATGGACGTCTATTCCCGCCAGCAAGCGAAGGCGATGACGACAGACAGAGCATCGCTCCGCGCAGAACGCATCCCTGGCATCGCCGGCAGCGTGCGGGTGCCCCACTTCGAGGCTCGTGTTGTGCGCGACGAGCTGGTCACCGAGGGTGACGAGGATGTGCTGCTCGGCCACCAGGTGGGCGAATGGTCAGGTCACGCGGGTGGCAACTGGGTGCGCTGGCGTTGGCAGGATGACACGCTGACTGTCACCAACGACCCCTTTGGTGCCTATCCGTGCTACTACGCCGCCACCGATTCATCCATCGCGATCTCGCCGTCGATCGACCGACTGCTGACTTCGGGTGCAAGCCGTGAGCTTGACCTTGATGCTCTCGCCGCATTCCTGGCCGTGGGCTACTACCCCGGCACCGATACGCCGTTCCGTTCCATCCGGGCACTGCCCCCTGCCTGCGAGCTGACCTGGAGCAAGCGCAGCCTGTCGATCGCGAGTCATCCGACTCGCTTCGTCCTTTCGGACATGACGAGAGCACAAGCCAGCGAAGGCGTGAACGAGCTCTTTCGGCAGGCCATTGCGCGTCGCATCCCCGATGGTCCGGCCGACTACATCATGCCCATCAGCGGCGGCCGTGATTCGCGACATATCCTGCTCGAGCTCATGCGCCAGGACCATCCGCCGCGTATGACGCTGACGGTCGACCACTTTCCCTTCGATTGGGGCGGCGACGTGCCATATGCAGCACGTCTGGCCCACGAGCTGGGCCTACAGCACACGGTGGTGCGGCCGGATAGGCCGGTCGTGACGGAACAGCGCAAGAACCATCTGGTGAGCTACGGCTCGCCGATGCACGCCTGGTTCGTCCCGGCTGCTGACCTGCTGACTGCCCAGACCAGCTATACCTACGAAGGCCTGCCTGGGGGCACCGTGCTGGAACGCCACTTCTTCTCGAACAGGGTCCGGGCCAAGGCCGCTGCGGGCAGCTGGGACGAGCTGGCCGCGTGGATGGGCAAGAAGGCTGACGGCCAGCCACGCTACGCACCACTGCTGACAACATCGCTGCGAGAGACCCTTGGGGCCGATCGCGCAACGACTCGCATCCGCGCCGAGATAGAGCGGCACCTCGACAAGGATGACCCCCTCATGTCGTACCGTTTCTGGAATCGCACGATGCGCGAGTCGACGCTGGTCCCCAACGCCATGATGTCCGGCATCCCGGCGGTCTACACGCCGTTCATGGACCCCGATTTCCTCGTCTTCGCCATGTCGATCCCGCCGCAATTCATCGACCGAGCCTTTCACGACGATCTGCTGGCCGCGGCGTTTCCGCAGGTCGCGCACGTGCCCTACAAGCCAGAACGCAAACCCAGACCGTCGCGCAGCTACCTCCGACGCCTTGACCTCGACATCCTGCGGTTGCTGCAACACAGCGATGGCTCGCTGGTGGATCGGTCGTCACTCATGCGGCGTGCCGTCGGAGGATCGTCCGAGGCGACGACTGGTTCACGTGGGGCCGCCGGTTCTCCCTACTGACCTACCTCGTCCAGCTCGAGGAGTTGCAGAACCCGGAGCCCGACTCTGCGACGTAGGCTCGAGGATCCTGGGGCACTAGGCGCACGCGTGAGACGCGAGCCACCCCGGCCCCGACTGCCGATGGCTGGTCCTCGTGTCAGCCAGCCCCCGAGGTTCGGCTCGGGCGCGTCAGCCGAAGAACTCGGTCGTCGTCGCGACCATCAGACGAACCGCCAGGGGGATGGCTGATTCGTCCACATCGAACGAGCCGCTGTGCAGGTCGAGTCGTTTGCCGAGTGCGCTCGGGTCGTGCACGCCGACGCGGACGTACGCGCCCGGCCGCTCGAGCAGGTACCAGGCGAAGTCATCGCCGCCCCAACTCTGGATGATCGGGCGGATGGCAGCCAGGCCGAACTCTGCGATGGCCGCGGCGTGCACATCGGCCGCGACAACCGCATCGTTGATGACCGGCGGCACACCCTGGACATAGTCGAGCTGGTATTCGGCGCCACTATCGACGAGCAGCTCGGCGAGCGCGCGGCCGACAGCCTGGGGCAACCGTCGCCAGGTCTCGGTCGAGGGTGTACGCACCGAACCGCGCAACACGCAACGAGACGGGATGACGTTGGCAGCGTCGCCGGAGCGCAACATCCCGAAGCCGACGCGCACCGCCGCCGGGTCGCCGCTCAGCTCCGCGATCCTGCCGGGTAGCGCCTGGACGAGGCGAGCCGCCAGCGTGATCATGTCCACGGTCCGCTCCGGCCGGGCTGTATGACCGCCCGGACCGGTCAGCGTGATAGTCAGCATGTCAGCTGCCGAAGAGACCGGACCAGGCCCGATGCCGAAGAGACCTGCGTCCAGCGACGGGTCGCAATGCAGTCCCACGATGGCGTCCACATCATCGAGCGCGCCATTCTCGATCGCCGCCAACGCACCGCCGGGAACACGCTCCTCGTCCGGCTGGAAGATGAAGCGCACCGGGCCGCCGAGTCGCTCAGGGTGATGCGCCAGGTAGAGGGCAGCACCGAGCATCACGGTCGTGTGCACGTCGTGGCCGCAGGCGTGTGAGATACCGGGTACCTGGCTGCGGTAGTGCGCGTCCTTCTCGTCGTCAAGTGGCAACGCATCGATGTCAGCCCGTAACGCCAACCTTGGGCGCTCGTCGTGCCCTGGGCTGATATCGCAGATAAGACCCGTGCCCGAGGCCAGCACGCGCGGCTCCAGGCCAGCCAAACGGAGTCGCTCGCCGATCAGCTCGGTCGTGGCGTACTCCTCACCGCCAAGCTCGGGATGCGCATGCAGTCGGCGCCGCACAGCGATGAGATCTTCGCCGTGTTCACCGAGCCACGTATCGATATCGCGGGTCCTGCCGACGCTGTCCACGCTCACGGCGGTCGTCGGGCGATCGTCCGCCAGCTCATCGGCCAAGTGGTTCACCACATCGAGCAGCGTAGCGCCCTGCTCCACGAGCTGTCGTTGTCGCATCGCACCCGAGCCATGTTCGAGGATAGCCAGCACAGACAGCAGCTCAGCATGGCATCCCAGGCGCGTCGCGGTCGGCTCGAGCTCGGCCACGAGTTCGCTGACCAGCTCGCGAACCGGTCGGCGCGCGGGTCGGCCATCGACGCCGCCGTCCTCGACGATCAGAGCCGCGTCCAGACCGTACCGCCCTGCCAGCCAGCGGTTCTCGTGGACAGTCCATTCGCGCGGTGGGTCAGGCAGGCCACTGGCATCGAGACGTTCGTGACAGCGCGCGACCATGCACTGGGCCAGCGCAGCGATGGCCGTCACCTCGGATAGCGTCTGTGGCGCATCGCACATGCGCAACTCGATGGTGCCGAACTCGGGGTGCGGACGGATGTCCCACCAGACCTCACGGATCGAGGTGATGAGCTGTGCATCGAGCAACGTCGACATGAAGGCCTCGAAATCGACCCAATCCTCGAGCTGGGGCGGCAGGCCGGCCGTCGGCAGGGACTCGAAGACCTTCGAGCGCGCCGACGCGAGGCCGGAGTCCTCGCCTTCGAAGTACGGACTCGACGAGGACAATGCGAGGAAGAGCGGCAGGGTGCGGCGCAGCTCGTTGATGATGGCGATAGCGCGCTGGCCGTTGCGCACTCCGACGTGCACGTGCATGCCACAGATCAACAAGCGCCGCGCCGGCCACTGCATCGCCTCGACCAGCTCCTCGTAGCGCGGGTCCGGGACTGATCTGCTGCCTTCGGGCGATGCCGAATGGGTGCGTGCCGGAACTGATGATGCGCAGCCCGCGTGTATCGGTGTGCTGGCGCAGCTCATCGAGTGTGCCCTGCAGATCGCGCCGGACTTGAGCCGGCGTTTCACAGACGCCGGTGATGATCTCGATAGTCGACTGGAACAGCTCGTGCTTGGCCTTGGGGTGTTCGCCGCCGGGGTGACCGGCGCCCATCTCGGCGAGGATCTCGGTGGCCGCCGACACGAGGTCGCCGGTTTGCGCATCGATCAGATGCAACTCCAGTTCGACGCCGACTGTCTGTCGGTCATTGCGTGTGAACTCGATCGCCATCAGGCCGACGGTCCCTCTGCTTCAGGCGTGAGAGTCTCTCATACCCCAAACGACCGAGCGAGCATGGCGAACACAGTTGCTGATCGAGAGGGACCTGGAATCATCCGATTGGGGCGATGCCGGACGACGGGTCGAAGTCCATCGTCGCGAGATACGGGGCGAGCCGCCCATGGCCCATGAAGAACGCTCTCAGAGAGGGGAGTTCCAAGATGTCGGATGACGCTGCATCTAGGTCGAATTGGCGCCGCACGTTGAGGCTCGGGCTCGGCAGCGCCATCGCGCTGTGCTTTGCGCTAGTCGGAGCGGGCGCCATCGCGCAGTCAAGCCCGGAGCCCAGCGCGCCGGCGTCCACGTCAGGTTCGGAGGCGTCCGTCAGCGAGCCGATCCCGATGAATTCACTCGGGGACCTGTCATCCCTCGACGCGGTGGTGACCATCACAGCCGACGGGACCATGGAAGGCAAGCAGATGAGCGGTGACATCACCGCGACGTTGACCAGCAACGATCAATCACAGAGCCAGATCGACGTGACCGGCAGCCTGCTTGGTCCCGTCGCGGCGCAAGTCGGGGGCAAGCTCGTCGGGCTCTTCCGACCCAAGCAGGCAAGCGTCTACACCGTGTCCGACGGCACCTACGTGGTCGTCTCGGGTCTCACCGACGTGTGCGTCAAGCCCGCGGACAACGCGGCGACCGACGCACTCAGCCAGCTAAGCCCGCAGGTCCTCATGGAGACGCTAACGAGCAGCGACGTCGCCCAGGGCCAGTTCGTGGGTGACGAGACGATCGACGGAACCCCGGTCAAGCATTACGTCATCGACGGCGCACAGTTCCTGGACGCGGCGCAATCGGCGAGCACCGACCCGACTGTGCAGAGCTTCGCCCAGTCGCTCACCGGCGCTGCGGACGCCGATCTGTATGTCTCGACGGAGAGCGGCTACCCGGTGAGTTATAGCGGCAGCTTCAGCGGCGCATACGAACCATTGGGCCTGGATGGCGACTTCACCGTCCAGATCGACCTGACCGGCGTCAACTCGAACGCGCCCGTGGCACTGCCAGGAGCATGCGATCACCCGATCCCCTACTAGGCACTCCTCGGCCAGATGCAAGGACAAGGATCGCTGGTGAGCTCGATGCCGACAACGTCGTGGGGCAAGTGACACGACCTGCCAGTGACACGGTTTCGGTGACGATGGACAACCCTTCCGTCGTCAGACCATTGACGGAACGAAGGTCCCGTCCGCATCCTAGTACTTCCGGCGCTTCCCCTCGAGGGGATCCGAGCCGGTCACCCTTGTCGTCATCGCTAGGAGCCAACTCAAAATGGATAGCCCCCAGGATCGATTCGAACGAAGGACCTACCGGGTCCGCTTCGATGGTGGACCGCGGGATGCCGCACAGACCGCAGTCCTGAGCCTCGACTCGGGCCAGCCGCCCGACATCCTCCTGACCCCCGGCAAACCTGACTGGATCTATGTCCTGGCTGGGGGTGCCCGCCGGGACGGCAGCCTGCCGTACTTGTGGATGCCACACGGGAGGAGGGTTGCTGCCCTGAGGGGTCATTCGCCACGGACGACCTAAGGGCTGCGGCCCCGACACGAAGGAGAGAGAGATGCCGGGGCCGCGGAGGATGGGTGAGGAGGGCCCGGCGCCAATGCCTGCCTAAAGCGGCTACCGGCGGGGGTAGTGATCGAGCGAGCTCCTCGTCGTCGGTGCCGACGGGCCTTGGTGCGCAAGATGGGAGACGCGACAGCTCACGGGTTCGAGACGCTCGAGGCCCAGGGTCGCCTCTGCCCAATTTGACATGCGCTCGTCGGTATCTCCATCATGAGCGCTGCTGAAGACCATCGCTGCGGACCATCTGGACGTAGCTCGGATTCCGCGGGACGGTCGTCCTGCCGGGGGATACGAGGAGAACGACTCGTGCGCATAGGGCTCTTCGGAGCGGGGCGCATCGGCAAGATGCATGCCGACGTGTTGACGACGCTCGACGGGATCGACCAGATAATCATCGCGGACCCGGACGCGGCGGCCGCCGCCAGGCTTGCCGAGCAGATCGGCGCCACTTCCGAATCTGTGGATGACGCGGTCGCTCGCGTTGACGCGATGATCATCGCGGCTGCCAGCGATGCACATGCCCCGCTCACCCGCACGGGCCTCGAGCGCGGCATCCCGGTCTTCTGCGAGAAGCCGCTGGCGCCGGATCTCGCCGATGCCATCAGCCTGGCGCGCGACATCGAGGCCTCGGGCGTGCCATTCCAGCTCGGCTTCCAGCGGCGTTTCGACCCTGCCTACATCGAGGCGCGACGCCTGGTGGACAGCGGCGAGTTGGGCACGCTCTACTGCGTTCGCCTGGCCGGCCATGACCCGGCGCCACCCCACGAGTCGTACATCCCTGTTTCAGGGGGACTCTTCCGGGACTTCTCGGGCCATGATTTCGACATCCTGCGCTGGCTCACCGGCAGCGAAGTCGAGGAGGTCTATGCCGACGGGTCGGTCCGAGGTTTCCCCGTGTTCGCCAAATACGGCGACGTCGATACGGCCACCGCGATGTTGCGACTCGAATCCGGGGCGCTGGCGGTCATGACCGTTGCCCGCCATGACCCGCTCGGCTATGACATCCGCACCGAACTCTTCGGGTCCAGGGACAGCATCAGCGTAGGTATGGGGCCGAGGCAGCCCATCCGCTCGGTCGAACCCGGAGTTCCAGCACCTGCCGGCCCCGCCTGGCCCAACTTCCAGGAGCGGTTCGCCGACGCCTACCGCGCAGAGCTCGAGGGTTTCCTCGTGTTGGCGCGCGGAGAGGGCCGATCCGCATGCACGGCCCTTGACGGTGTCGAGGCTGGCCGCATCGCCGAGGCGACGACTCGCTCCCGCCTGGAGCATCGACCCGTCCGTCTCACGGAGATTCCCGGCGTGGTGGATCGATAACCGGGACGGGCGAACCTGCGCACTGTGCCTACCCGCTCCTCCCGACGCCGAACGCTGCAAGTACGTTGCGTACGAGGGTCGCGATAGCCACGTCCGAAGCGAGAGCACCCGTTGCCCCGATGCTACCGAGACTCACGACGCGGCCGCCGGCGGGTCGCTCCCAGTAGATGAGGTCTGCGCCCTGGTCATGCCTGAGGCCCTGCCATTCGAGGTTGGGCTGCTTGGCAGTGGCCAGAATCACCTGCCCCGGTAACGCTTCGGCGCGCGTGCCCACCTTCTCCGGGACGGCGTCGAACTCATAGCCACTGACCATCGGTCCATTCAGGCCGGACTCGCCGATGGTGCCGGTCGCGGACAGCGGGACCCATTCGGGCTGATGAAAGAGCCAGTGTTCGGGCCGCAGCACCAGCAGGGGGCGGAAGGCGGTGGGCGTGCCATCGTCGATCATGCCCTGTGGGTCCAGACCCAGCGTCTCGTGAGCATGGCGGCCGATACGACGATAAGAGCCTCCGGGGCGCCCGTCGGTCGAATGCCAGCGCTCGCCCCAGTGATCGGGATCGAGCCAGCGCACATCGACATCGTCGACCTCCTTGCGGCACTCCAACAGCGTCATCGACCGATCGAACGACACACGCCAATGGATGCTGTCACCCGACAACGAGATGACCGCTCCGCCGCGATCCAGATAGTCCTCGACGCCCGTGCGGGCCTCATCGGACCAGTACTCCGAATGACCAGCCACGAACAGCACGTCGAAGCCATCGAGCAGGCCGGGTTCCTCATGCAGATCGTGATCGGTGATGACCTCGAAGGCGTAGCCCTCGCGCTCCAGCCAGGCTTCGGCGTAGCGCTCCGGCCGGACAAGGTGCGAGTGTCCGATCGCAGCGGCTCGTGCGGATTCGAAGCCGAAGGGCGTGGCGCGCGGCGATGGTGCACACGTCGTGAGCCAGAAGAATGGCCGGCCGCTGGCGTGCGTCGAATAGAACGACGCTTCCAGCCCGAACGACCGAGCAGTCGCGCTGGGGCGCCGTCCGTAGGCGTACCAGGTATTGGTGGCCAACAGTAGAGCGACGCTGCCGGAGCGACGCGGTCGCCGTCGTACGACCGCGAAGGTGATGGCCGTCGCATCATTTTCGGGCTGTCCAGTCAGCCGAATGAGTCCCGCGTACAGTCCTGAGGCCGCATCGTGGGGGACCTGCCACTCGGCTGCCACCGGCCACTCGCAATCGAGTAGATCATCGCTGGAAAGGCGGAGGCCATGGCCACGGCTGGCGTCGCTCGCGGGGTCGTAGCTGGCATCGCCGCGCGAAGGATCGAACCGCGGTCCGCCGATCTGCCAGGTCCCACCTTGCACGATCGTGCCGTGTCGTTCGCAGCCACTCGAAATCGGCCACCTGGTCGCCACGTTCTTCGACGAGGTCCCAGGCGCCCTGCAGCGGACCAAGGTCAAGCTCGCTCAGCGGGGTTCGTCCGCGATCGGCGACGATCGCGCCGAGCTTCGTAGCGTCCAGGATGGTCGCCGCGATGAACGGGGCGGCGACGTCGCCATCGAGGAAGTCATCGGCCAGTCCTCGTTCCGCTGAAGCACCGATGCGCAATCGAGAGTTCGCTCCGGCTTCGGCGAGCCCACCTCGGCGCGAATCCATCCTGGGGCGTGGCAGTGGCCACCGTGACCCCGTCGGTGAACATCGCCAGTTCATCACGGCCGAGTGTCGCGGCCACATGTACCCATCTCCCAAGACGCTCACCCAGCAGCGGCTCCGTCCAGTGCATCCGCTCGTGGTCGAAGACTCCACCGTCGCCGACATAGCAACCGATGCGACCGAGGTGATCGACCACGAGCGCGAAGCGTGCGGCCATCGGATAGTCCAGGTCGCTGATCAGGCTCGACCAGGCCCACTGGAGTTCGTCGAGCACCGGTAGTCGCCAGAGCCGCAGCCAAAGGCCGCAGCTGAGTGGGCCGGCGGGCAAGGGCGCCCCGCCGACATGGATGTAGGAGCCTGGCTCGATGTGCTGCGGCGTCGCAGTCGCGGATTCGAAGGAAGCGAGGGTCTCGACGTCTGCGCGATCTGCCTCAGCATCGCCGGGCGCATCGATGATGGCGTGCCGGCCTAGCCTGACCACGTCGAGTCGATATGCAGACGGCGCACTCAGGTGGAAGCGCACCGACTCGCCAGGGGCGACCCCGACCCGGTCGACGTAGCCCAGCGGACCCCGCACGGCGATCCTCCTCGCGTGTTCGGGCCGCTCCATCGCGATGCCCTGCGCGTTCACGGCCCACTACCTGGTGAAAGCGTGGGCGCTGCATGCATGCCTACTGCGCTTGCGTCTGACTCTCGGCGCCGTCGCCTGCCTTGTGTGAGCCGATCTCGGCGGCGTACTCCTCCAGCTCGTGGCCCAGCTTGTCGAGCTCCTCGCCACCACCCATGAGCTTCAGGAGTTCTTCGCGTGGCAACTCTTCCTTCTCGAAGGTCCCGACCTGCTGGCCGCGGTCGAGGATCACGAATCGCTCGCCGACCGGATAGGCATGGTTCACGTTGTGCGTGATGAGGATGATGCCGAGGCCGCTTGCCTGCGCGGCGACGATGTAGCGCAATACGATGGCCGCTTCCTTGACACCGAGCGCCGAGGTCGGCTCATCGAGGATGACGACCTTAGCGCCGAAGTGGACCGCACGGGCGATGGCCACGGACTGGCGCTCACCTCCTGAAAGCGTGCCCACCGCCTGTGTGGTATCGCGCAGGTCGATGCCCATGCGATGCAGCTCCTCGCGGCTGATCTTGTCCGCTGTAGGGGCGTCATAGCGTTTGAACGGACCCCAGCCCCGTGTCGGCTCGTTGCCGAGGAAGAAGTTGCGCGACACGCTCATGAGCGGGCACATCGCCAAATCCTGGTAGACGGTGGCGATGCCCCGGTGCAGCGCATCCCGAGGCGACTGCAGGTGGACTTCCTTACCATCGAGGAGGATCTGACCCTCGTCGGGCGGATGCACGCCCGAGAGAGTCTTGATGAGGGTGGACTTGCCAGCCCCATTGTCTCCAAGCAGGCAGACCACCTCACCGGCCCGGACGGTCAGCGAGATGTCCTTGATGGCGATGACATTGCCGAAGTATTTGGTCAGATTGCGGGCTTCGACCAGTGGTGCTCCTGTCGAGGCTCCCTTGGCCTCGGGTGCGCTGGCTGTGGTCATGATCGGACTCCAGTGCCTCGCTGCCGGACGTAGTTCGAGAGCAACACCGCCACCAGGAGGACGATACCCAGGATGGCGAAGTACCAATCCGATGAGTAGCCGGCAAGCGGGATGCCCACTTTGGTCATGCCCAGGGTGAGAGCGCCGAAGAACGCTCCGATGGGTGAGCCGTAGCCGCCGGTCAGCAGCGTGCCACCGATGACCGAAGACGCGATCGCTTCCAGCTCCTTCTGCTCACCCCGCAGGACGTCTGCCGAGCCGAAGGTCAGGACCTGGTTGACGCCCAGCAGGCAGGCCGAAGCCGCGGTGGCCATGAAGAGCGAGATCTTCACACCGCGGACCGGCACGCCCACATTCCGAGCAGCCGTCTGATTGCCGCCGGTACCGAAGATCCAGTTCCCGAACGTCGTCTTGAAGAGGACCCAGGCCGCGATGACGGTGACGATCAGCCACCAGAATACGGCGGCCTTGATACTGAAGTCACCTACCGCCAGGTCACCGGTGAAGAACGTGACGAGGAAGTCATCCGCGGTGAGCTCGCGCAGCCCGCCCACCTGGGTGCGACCGGTGATGTACCGGGTGATGCCGATGGTCACGCCGCGTAACAGGAAGAGCATGCCCAGCGTCACGATGAACGATGGCAATCGCGTCCGCGTCACCAGCCATCCGTTGATGAAGCCGACGAAGAGAGAGAAGGCGAACGCCACGATGATGGCCACGAAGGGTGCCAACTGGAATTCGGCGATACCCAGCGCCAGCACCATACCGGAGGCGCCGATCATCGAGCCCACCGAGAGATCGAACTCGCCGGCGATCATGAGCAAGCTGACGGCCGCCGCGAGGATGCCGACCTGTGCCGCGACGTCAAGCCAGTTGCTGATGCCACGAGGCGTCAGGAAGCCGTTGGCGAAGCATGCCTGCGGATCGCCCATGCATTCCCAGAGGGGCCAGGTGAACACCAGGATGGCGATGAGCGTGGTCAGCACAGCGCCTGTCTCGGGCCGGCTGAGCGCCGCCTGCCACCAGCTCCGTTTTCTGACTCGCTCGTCCTTCCGCTGAGCTTGCGTCACGCTTCGGTCCTCCCTCTAAGGCCCGTGCCAGGGATGGTGGAACAAAAACGGGGGGCGGGTCCAGCCCGCCCCCCGTTTACAGGACTTCTAGCGGATGCCCTCGGCCGACAGGTCGATGACAGCCGCGGCATTCTCAGCGGTCACGAAGCCTGGGCCGGTGAGGATCGACACCACCGCCACCTGGGATCATGCCGCCGTAGCGGTTGTACAGGGTCAGCATCACCACCGGCAGGTAGCCCTGCAGGTACTGCTGCTGGTCGATGGCGAACAGCATGTTGCCATCGACGATGGCCTGCAAGGCGTTCGGCGACAGGTCGAACGTGGCCAGCTTGGTCTGTCCGAGGATGCCCAAGTCCTCGAAGGCGAGCAGTGCCGGATCCGCCCCGGTCGGGCCCAGAGTCAGGACGCCGTCGATGTCAGGGTTGGCGGTGAGAGCCGCCGAGATGGACGCCTGAGAACCCGCCGGGTCGGTCAGGTCCACCGCGAGTACCTCGGAGGTACCACCAGCCTCGGCGAGCGCGTCAGCGAATCCCTGGCAACGCAGGTCGAGGGCAGTGTTGCCGACTTCCTGGTTGACACACAGACCCGTGGTCACGCCGGATTCGGCCATACGCTTGCCGCCGCCCAGGCCGGCCACGTATTCGGTCTGGCCGACATGGGCCAGGATGCCGAGCGCCGCGTAGTCGTCAGAGCCCGAGTTCATCGAGATGACCGGGATGCCGGCTGCTACAGCAGCCTCGATCGACGGGCCAAGCGCGTCGGCATCAGGCAGCGAAACGACGATGCCATCCGGGGCTGACGCCACGGCGGTATCGATCAGCTGTGCCATCGCTGGCATGTCGAACGTGGGCGGGGCGGTGTAGTTGACGGTTACGCCCATCGCCGCAGCTGCATCGATCACGCCGTTCTGCACGACCGACCAGAACGGGTCGGATGCCTGACCGTGGCTGACAACCTCGATGCGGATGTCATCCTGCGCCGCGACTCCGGCGGGCGCGACAGCCGCTCCGGCCAGCAGACCGATGCTGATGAGGCCGACAAGCCCCTTCTTGTATCGCATCCTAGATCTCTCCTTACTGGCGGATGACTCCGCCGCTCTCCCTTGGGCAGTTGATCAAACCGTGGGTCGTCTCCTCGCGCTACCTCCTTCGCTAGTGCTCTCCATGCGTAAGGGATTCGAGATAGCGGACGCTCTTCTCTGCGTCACGCAGGGGTCCTTCACCTGGAGCAGGGTCCCGATCAAGCGAGACGTCCTGCTCGAGCACGTACCAGCCACTGTAGCCAGCGCCCTCGAGCACGTCGATCACGCCAGCGATGTCCACATCCCCGTCGCCCACGGCGGTGAACATGCCATCGAGCGTAGCCTGCTTGAAGGTGGTCTCACCCGTGCGCACTCGTTCAGCCAGCGCACCATCGACATCCTTGAGATGGACGTGCACCACGCGCGATGCGGCCAGTCGTGCGATCGCGACCGGATCGGCGCCGGCGACGTAGAGATGACCCGTGTCAAGGCAGAGATCGACATCCGATGACTGGAGCAATCGCTCGACCTCCGGCTGTCCGGCGATGGCCATGCCCCAGTGTGGATGGAGGGCTGTGGTCAAGCCGTTGCTCGTCACGAGATCCTGCAAGCGGCGCAGGTTGATGAACAGTGTCTGCCACTCGGTCTCGTCCAGCTCGACGGGCGTGTCATAGCCGTCCAGATGGGAGCTCGGGCCAAGCACCAGCACCTTCGCCCCCGTCGCGGCCAGCTGGCGAGAGGCCCGATCGACATAGTCCAGGCCCGCCTCGAAGCGGTCCTGGCGGTAAAGCACGGCAGGTACGAAGCCTCCCACGACCCGCATCCTATAGCGCGCCACGTACGCACGCAGCTCGTCGGGGTCAGCTGGGAGATAGCCATCGGGGCCGATCTTCCGTCGCCGACAGGCCGACTTGGGCCATCTCAGCCATGACGCGATCGCGGTCCATCAGGTGTCCCCACCCGGGCGATCCGTCCACGCCCCAGGTGATGGGGGCGCCAGCGATCCGGCCGCCTAGATCACCCATGCTCGAGTCCTCCGTTGACCATGAGTGGAACGTTCCAACCGAGCCACCGTATACTTGCCCGGAGATCGCTGTCAACCGATGTTGGAAATGCCTGGGCAGCGTGCTGACCGCAACGGCGACGCACGATGGGAGGGTGGATGGCAAGATCGATCGGTATCGGCGTCATCGGCCTCGGCTGGATGGGCCAGGCGCATTCGCGGTCCTATCGAAGTATCCCAGCGTATTTTCCCGAGGCTGGCATCACGCCGCGACTGGTCGCCATCGCGGACAACCTGCCTGAGCGCGTCGAACTGGCAAAGGCCAAGTACGGCTACGAGTTCGGAACGACGGACTGGCGTGAGTTGATCGAGCGTGACGACATCGATGTCATCGACATCACCGCGCCGAACGCGCTGCACCAGGAACTCGCCGAGGCTGCGGCCGCAGCCGGCAAGCACATCTTCTGTGAGAAGCCGGTCGGCATCGATCCGGCGGCCACGGCCGCCATCGAGGCGGCTGCCCGCCAGGCCGGTGTCATCACCGGGTGCGGCTATAACTACCGCTGGGCGCCACTCGTGCAGTACACCCGAGGTCTCATCGAGCAAGGCCGCTTTGGCGACCTGACGCACTATCGAGGCCGCTTCTTCTCGATGTACGGCCGAGACCGCCTGGGCCTGCTGTCGTGGCGCTACCTGCAGGCGGAGGCCGGCTACGGTGCGCTGAGCGACATCATGTCGCACACCATCGATATGGCCCAGCATCTGTGTGGGCCGATCGCCCGCGTCGTCTCTGTCAAGGACACGTTCGTGAAGGAACGCCCGCTGCCAAGGCCCGGCGCCGCCACCCACTACGAACGAGGCAAGCCTGACGATCCCACTGGGGCAGTGACCAACGAGGACTACGTCGGAGCCCTCGTCGAGTTCGCCAGCGGCGTACGCGGAACGCTGGAAGCAGATCGATCGATCTTCGGACCGCAAAGCTCCATCGCCTACGAGCTCAACGGGTCGAAGGGCGCTGCCTCCTGGGACCATGAGAAGCTCAACCAGCTCCAGCTGTACCTGCCCGAAGAACAGCCCGTCGACGGCTTCATCGAGGTGCTGGCGGGCGACGCTTTTCCGCACCATGGGAACTTCGTGCCCGGAGGTGGCAATTCCATCGGCTACGAGGACTTGAAGGTCATCGAGGCCATGGAATTCCTCAAGGCCGTCGCGGCCGAGCGGCCTTTCGCTCCCGACTTCGGCGACGCGGTGGCCAACGCATCCGTCGCGGCCACGATGATCAGGTCGTGGCAGTCGGAGCGCTGGGAAGCGGTGGTCAGCCTACGAGTCGATGATGGTCCATCGAGTGCTTGAGAACCGGACCAAGGCGAGACTGGCCGCCGGTGAGGCCGTTTTCGGTTGTTTCGTGCGCTACGCAGACCCGGCGTTCACGGAGTTCGCTGCCATGCAGGGCTGGGACTTCCTTGTCTTCGATGCCGAGCACGGCACGCTCGAACCACGTGATGTGGAGGGGCTGTGTCGCGCCGCTGAGCTGCGCGGCGTAACGCCCATCACCCGCGTGACCACGAATCAGGCCCACCAGATCCTACGTTTCCTCGATACCGGCGTACACGGGTTGCATGTGCCCTGGGTCGATACCGCGGCCGCCGCAGAGCAAGCCGTCAAGTCGGTCAAATACGAGCCACGCGGGCAGCGAGGACTGGCAGGCAGCCGCGCATCTGACTGGGGTATGTACGAATCGATCGCAACGTACACAGAGCGCGCCAACCGGGAGACGCTGGTGGTGATCCAGATCGAGACCCCCGGCGCGGTCGACGCCATCGAGGAATACGTCGCCCTCGATGGCATCGATGTCCTCTTCATCGGACCCACCGACCTGTCGCATTCCCTCGGCCATCCGGGCGACCTGTCACACCCCGAGGTCGTCAAAGCGATGGACCGGGTCGCCGAGGTCGTGGTCCGCTCGAACAAGGCGCTGGGCATCTACGCGGCGGTGCCAGGTGCGGCCAGGACGTGGCTTGACAAGGGAGCTCGTTACATCACCACCGGCACCGATGGATTCATCAAATCGGGCATGCAGGACTACCTCGCCCAGGTACGTGACCGAAGGAGCTGAGCATGGACACCATCCGACTGACCACGGCGCAGGCGATCGTCAGATGGTTGCTGGCTCAGCGGACCGTCGTGGATGGGGTGGAGCTTGCGTTGTTCGCCGGGGCGTTCGGCATCTTCGGCCATGGCAACGTCACCAGCCTGGCCGAAGCGCTCGAGCCGGTTCAGGACGAACTGCCCACGTGGCGGGGCCAAAACGAGCAAGGCATGGCCCTGGCCGCCGTAGCCTATGCCAAGGCGATGCGAGGGCAGCGGATCATGATCGCGACCTCATCCATCGGCCCTGGTAGCACGAACATGGTCACCGCCGCTGCGGTCGCTCACGCCGATCGTCTGCCGCTGCTGCTGCTCTCCGGTGACACTTTCCAGCACCGCATCGTCGACCCCGTGTTGCAGCAGGTCGAAAGGTTCGATGATCCGACCGTGACGGTCTGCGACACATTCAGGCCGGTGACGCGCTACTGGGACCGCATCAGCCGGCCCGAGCAGATCGTGCAGTCGCTCCCCCAGGCGGTGGCGGTGATGCTGGATCCGGCGACGCGGGGACCGGCCTTCTTCGCCTTGCCGCAAGACATCCAGGCCGAGGCATACGACTACCCGGCCACGTTCTTCGAGCCGGTCGTCCACTACATCCGTCGACCCGGGCCCGATCCGCGAGATGTCGAGGCGGCTGCAGCGATGCTTTCGTCGGCGTCCAAGCCGCTCATCATCGCTGGCGGCGGCGTGCACTACTCGGATGCCGTGGCGACCCTCACCGACTTCGCGGAACGCCACGGCATCCCCGTGGTCGAGACGGTGGCAGGCAAGGCCACGCTGGTCCACGACCATCCCAACTATGCCGGTCCCATCGGCGTGACTGGATCGACGGCGGCCAACGCATTGGCCCAGGATGCCGATGTGGTGCTCGCGGTGGGTACCCGTCTGCAGGATTTCACCACCGGTTCCTGGTCGGTGTTCCGCAATCCCGATCTGCGCTTGATCGCCATCAACACCACTCGTTGGGACGCGCACAAGCAGATGGCCCAACCCGTGATCGGTGATGCCAGGGTCTCGCTCGAGGCGCTCGATGACGCGGCCCGTGAGTACAGCGCGCCTTCCGATTGGTTGGTCTTCGCGCAGCGCCAGATCGCTGCGTGGCACGACTATCTCGATACCTGGAAGACGGCGCCGGGCGATGGTGCCCCAGCCTACGCTAACGTCATCGCGGTCATCAACGAGCTGTGTGACGACGACGACTACTGCCTGTCCGCGGCGGGTGGCTTGCCCGGCGAGCTAAGCATGGGCTGGCGTGCGAAGTCGATCCACTCCTTCGACTCCGAGTACGGCTACTCCACGATGGGCTATGAGGTCGCCGGCGCCTGGGGCGCCAAGATGGCTCGAGGTCGAGGTGATGTCATCTGCTGGGTCGGTGACGGCTCGTACCTGATGATGAACTCGGACGTCTACTCGACGGTCCTGACCGGTCACAAGGTCATCTTCATGGTCCTTGACAACGGTGGCTTCGCCGTGATCAACCGCCTCCAGGTCAATACCGGAGGGGCCGAGTTCAACAACCTGCTGCGTTCTAGCCGCCACACCGACTACTTCCAGGTCGATTTCGTCAAGCACATCGAATCGATGGGTGCCATCGCCGAGAAGGTGGCGCACATCGAGGACCTACCGGCTGCCTGGCGTCGCGCCAAGGCGGCTGACCGCAGCTACGCCATCGTGCTGGACATCGATCAGTACACCTGGACCGAGGGTGGCGCCTGGTGGGAGGTTGGCGTTCCCGAGGTCAGCGAGCGCGGCGAGGTAAGAGCAGCCCGTGCTGCGTGGGAGGCTGCCAAGAAGCATCAGCGGGTCGGCGTGTGATCGTGGCCGCGAGGGTGCTTGCACCGCCTGCGTGTGTGGGCGCCGCATGACCAGCGAGGCTGGCAAGGTCGCGATCGTCACTGGCGGCGCGTCGCTCATCGGATTGGCTATCGCTGGCCGGCTGGTCCGAGCCGGCGTGCGCGTCGTGCTCGGAGATGTGGATGCATCGGCTCGTGACGAAGTCCAGCGCGTCCTTGACGGGAAGGGTGAGTTTCTCTGCGGCGACGTCTCCGACGACGCCTTCCTGGATCTCCTCGTGGCGGCGGCCGTCGAGGGACTGGGCAGGCTCGACCACGTCATCACCGCACCGGCCATCTTCGACGACGACGGCTACCAGACGTCCTGGGAGCTGTGGCACAAGGCACTGGATATCAACACGCTGGCGGCTGCGCGTTTGACCGGCAAGGCCGCCCCGCACCTGCCCAGCGGGTCTTCGGTCGTCTACGTGGCTTCGGTCTCGGGTAGCACAGCACAGCCCGATCGAATGGTTTACAACGTCACCAAGGCAGCGCTGCTGATGCTGGCCAGGAGTGGCGCTCAGGCCCTGGCAGGCGATGGCATCCGGGTAAACGCAGTCTCGCCGGGGTGGACCTGGAGCCGAAACATCGAGCGCCGCTACGGCTCCCGTGAGAAGGCTGATGCCTTCGCTGCCGAATTCCAGCCGCTGGGGCGCATGGCCGACCCAAGCGAGGTTGCGGACGCGGTGATGTTCCTCATCTCCGCTCAGGCCTCGTTCATCACCGGGACCAACCTCGCGGTGGATGGCGGATACGGGGCGATCGGTCCCGAGGCGCTCGGCCAGGCGCAGCGGAAGCATCGACCCACCCCGCCGGACGAGACGCGCTCGCCATGAGCTACGACCTGATCACCGTCGGTCGCGTGACGATGGACCTCCATGCCCAGAACATCGGCGCACCCTTCGAAGAGATCACCGGCTTCGACACCATGGTCGGCGGCAGCCCTACCAACATCGCCATCGGCTCGGCTCGGCTGGGACTGCGGCCGATCGCGTTCACCGGGGTGGGCGATGACCTGGTCGGGGACTACGTCCTGCGCTACCTGCGCGATGCCGGTGTAGAGACTGCACACGTGATGCGCAAGGTGGGCAAGCGGACCTCGCTGGCGATGGTTGCGGTCCAGCCGCCTGACCGATTTCCGTTGTCTTTCTACCGCGAGGACCCCGCGGACATCTACCTGACCGTCGAGGATGTCGCCTACTTGCCATTCGACGATGTGCCGGCCGTCCTGCTCTCAGGCAACGCCTTCAGCCGGGGCACCTGCGTCGATGCCGCACGCGAGTGTGCCGAGCTCGCGAACCGCGATGACATCACCACGTACATGGACCTGGACCTACGGCCGACCGAGTGGTCAGACCCACTTGCCTACGGACGCACGCTGCGCTCGATCCTGCCGCTCGTCGATGTCGTCATGGGGACCGAAGAAGAGTTCTACGCGGCCCTCGCATCCGACCCGGTCGCGTTGATCGCGCGGGAGGCGATCGATCAGCCTGGTCAAGATGTCCTCGAGGAGCTGCTCGATGGGCTCGCCGGCGATGGCGCCGTCGAGACCATCGTCCTGAAACGGGGCTCACGTGGTGCGACAGTCATCACCGCGAGGGGGCGCGAGGACGTGCCTGGCTTCGAGGTCGCTACGGTCAATACGGTGGGCGCCGGCGACGCCTTCGCAGCGGGCTTCATGCGCAGCCGGCTGCTTGGCTGGGATCGGTACCGCGCGACTCGGTTTGCCAACGCCTGCGGAGCCATCCAGGTCACCCGCCATGGTTGCTCGTCCGCATTCCCGACCGAGGCGGAGGTCCTGGACTTCATCGAGAGCCATGGAGGACTGTGATGCCCGAACATCAGCTGCGGTCGGTGCCGGGAGCCAGAACCGCCGTCAAGGTTGACCCGGCCAGCGCTGGCTGGACCAGCCTCGACTTCTCCGTGCTTGGGTTGGACGGGCCGGATGGCCACACCATCGAGACCGGAGAGCGCGAAGTGGCCATCGTGCCGCTGGAGGGGGCCGTCCGGGCCACGATCGCGGAACAGGAGTTCAGCCTGCGCCGGACAAGCGTCTTCAGCGAGATGCCGCAGGTCCTCTATCTCCCGCCCGGGCAGACCGTTCGACTCGAGGCGGACGGGCGCGCAGAGGTCGCCGTCGGCGGTGCACCCGCGCAGGGGCGCTATCCGGTACGCCTGTTCGCACCGACCGAGATGCACTCCGAGATCCGCGGCGGAGGCGGCGCTACGCGACAGGTCAACCACATCCTCGCGCACCCGCTGCCCGCGGAACGGCTCATCCTGTACGAGGTCTACGTCCCCCGGGGAGGCTGGTCGGGCTGGCCGCCCCACTGCCACGACGGCTACGAAGGCTCGCCCTACCTCGAGGAGACCTACTACTTCCGGTTCTCCCCTGCTGACGGCTGGGGAATCCACCGCAACTACCGTGTGGATATGGACTTCGATGAGACCTTTGCGGTGCGCGACCGCGAAGTCGTCTGCGTCACCAGGGGCTTCCATGCCAGCGCCACGGCTCCGGGCTCGCACATGTACTTCCTCAACTACCTGGCTGGCGATCTGGTGGACGAGGACCGGGCGATACCCCCGTTCTTCCAGCCCGAATACCGCTGGATCGATGGGCATTGGGACGTTGACGCCATGACGCTGCCGGTGGTCACGCCCAACGGAGCGGGAAGTGACTGATGGCGCGACGCTCACACCGGGGAAGGTCCGCGGACTGGCGGCCACATCCACCCGCGAAGGCGTCTTCTGCATCCTCGCCATCGACCACCGCGATTCGTTGCGAATCGTCCTCGATCCATCCGATCCGGACGGTATCCCCGCAGCCGCCCTGACCGCGATCAAGCTCGAGCTGCTGGACGGTCTCGCTGACGAAGCCAGCGCGGTGATGCTGGAGCCTGAGTACAGCGCGGCACAAGCGATCGTCACGCGTACCCTGCCCGGCCATGTCGGCTTCCTCGCTGCGGTCGAAGCACAGGGCTACCTGGGCGACCCGGCGGCGAGACAAACGTTGCTGCTCGAGGGCTGGAGCGTAGCGAAGGCCAAGCGACTCGGCGCCAACGGCATCAAGTTGCTGGTGCTCTATCGCCCGGATGGGGGAGCCATCTCCGAGGCACAGGAGCGCACCGTCGCGGACGTCGTCGAGGACTGCGCGCGATGGGACATCCCGTTGTTCCTAGAGCCGCTGCTGTACGAGGCCAGCGATGGCGCGACGACGGAGCGCCGCGCGCTGGTCATCGAAACCGTGCGGCGGTTGGGCGCACTCGGCCCGGACGTGCTCAAGGTGCAATTTCCGGTGGACACCGATGTAGAGCCCGACCGCGCACGCTGGCGGGATGCGTGTGCCGAGCTCGACGACGCTGCGCCGGTGCCGTGGGCACTGCTATCAGGCGGCGGTAGCTACGCGCGGTTCCGCGAGCAACTTGAGATCGCCTGTGCAGCGGGCGCATCGGGTTTCATGGTCGGTCGAGCGCTATGGGGCGAGTACGTGACTGCATCCCTGGTCGCCCGTCCGGAGCTCCTCCGGATGACGGTGCAGCCACGCTTCGCCGAACTCTCTTCGATCGCGCGTGCACAGGGTCGCGACTGGGGCCAGCGCCACACGCTGCCGGGCGTGGACGAGCAGTGGTACAGGTCGTATTGAAACCGCACGATCTGCGTACAACGGCGCCATCGTCAGCCCGTGACGGTATGGGCGGAGGTCGGTCCGGTGACGCCGGCAGCTTCATAGATCCTTCCGATGAGCTGCAGATTGGCCACGGCATCCTCGGGCGGGACCGGCGCAGGGCGTCCATCGAGGATAGCCATGGCGAAGGCTGTGGCCTGCAGACCGTACTGGTCGGCCGCCGGGACTTCGATCGTCCGTATCGACGAGTGGTGCGGATGGGCGTCGCCGCCAGTGCCGAGGGTGATCGTGGTCCGGTACGTCGCGGGGCAGTTGAAGGGATCAGCGACCGACAGCCAGCCGGAGGTGCCATGCAGGCGCACGCGGTGGTCGGGCTCGTGCTCCATGCCGACCGTGAATGCGGCACTCGCGTCGCCGTAGTCGAGGATGGCGCTGAAGGCCAAGTCGATCTCATTCGCCGCGTCCAGCCGAGCCGTGGCCAGCACCATCCGCGGATCATCGCCCAGCAACCAGCGGCTGAGGTTGACCGCGTAGCAGCCCACGTCCAGCAGGGCCCCGCCGCCCCGCGCCATCGTCGTGCGATAGTCGCTCGACTCCAGCCGCGAGCGGAAGGCAAACCAGATCTCGAGCTCCAGCAACCGGCCGATGGCACCATCTGCGAGCAGGCGACGCACCTCGGCCCAGGCCGGATGGAAGCGATACATGAAGGCTTCCATGAGGAGCACCTGTCGCTCGCGGCAGTAGGCCGCCACCGATTCCGCCTCGGCCGCGTCCAGGGCCAGCGGCTTCTCGCAGAGGATGTGCTTCCCGGCATCGGCAGCGGTCCGTATCCACGGCGCGTGCAGGTCGTTCGGAAGCGGCAGGTACACCGCGTCGATGTCGGGGTCTGCGAGCAGTGCCTCGTACGTGCCATAGACGCGGTCGATGCCGTATTTGGCAGCTGCAGCTTCTCCGCGGTGTCGGTCACGCGAAGCCACCGCCCTCAGCTCACACAGCTCGGCATCGCGGATCGCGGCGAAGACGTGGTTCGTCGCGATCCGGGCCGTGCCCAGGACGCCCCACTTCACCGTCTGCTGCGTCGCTCGTGCCTCGGTCACTTTCGCCGCCTCCCTGCGGGGTTTGCATGCGCCAGCCTACTGGACCCGGAGGCGCCATGATGCCCCTGAAGCGGGCCGCCATCGGGTCCCGCGGATGACCGCACGGGGACGAAGCGGCGATAGCTTCAACCAGAAGCCGTGGGTGGCCCAGCTCCGGCTACTCTCGCGCGCGATCCTACCACTCGGTGGCTGCCACGGCCTCGGGGGTGATGACGTAGGTCTCGATCTGGCCCGCCCCCGTAGCCGTTGGTGGACCTGAAGCCTGGACCCACACCGAGCCGTCCGGCGCGATGTCGAAGGCGTAAACGCACACATCGCGGAGATGTCGAGCCAACGTCGTGCCGTCGAACCGGGCGATCCCCTCGCAGCTCGCAGGGTCCTCCACGTCCGGCGTCAGCCAGACGCTTCCGTCCGCTGCCGTCTGGAGGAACGACCAGCTATGGGTGCGTGGTCCCATCAACGGAACGCCCTCATCGCTGGAATAGATGGTCGTCGGTCCACCCTCGACGTGCACGAGGTAGGGAGTGGGCAGGGACGACGCCTCGCCGTCGGCCAGGCCCTGACCGGCGAGCGGAACCATGGTCTGTTGATAGATCCAGTAGTCACCATGGACACCCATGTCCACCGGCCCGAGTCCGATCGACAGTGCGCCAGCCGGGCCGTAGCTGCCACCACCGGCCTGGGGAAAGCCCAGCCACAGCTCGCAACCTGGGCAACCTTCGTCCTCATCCATCAGCAGGAGGACTTCCACCTCGGCGTCCGGTCGCTCATAGCTCTGGGCGAAGAAGTCGTGGACGACCGGGCTGACCCAGAGATCGCTCACTCGTGGTCCTGCGTCCCCGCCCACGTCTCCGACCTCGACCCAGCCCGTCCCGTTGAAGCGTTCGAGGGTCGAGCCATCGGTGGCCCAGACCGTGCCGTCTGGCTGCATGTCGAAGGCCGTGACGCCTTCCTTCCGGACCGTCCACGTGCCATCGGTGAAGGACACCAGGTGGCCACCGTTGATCGTCCAAAGCACGCCATCAGGGGCCACCTTTACCTTCTGTCCCTGGCGACCTCCGATCTCCCTGCCCACTGGATAGCTGTGCTCGTCACCGACTCGAAAGAAATCGTCATGCCCAACGACCCAGACGCTGCCGTCGAGCCCCGCCACGACGTTGGTGCGGTAGAACGCCTGGGGCCCATCGCCCGCTCCGGCCACTGGTCGAGACAGGTCACGCACACCATCACTGACGACACGGAATACTCCCTGCTCGACTCTTTCAGCGGAGAGAGCCACGCCTGACAGCAGATCGGGCATGACCGAGGCCTCCGGCGCTGCTGTCGCAGTTGCGGTCGCTCCAGGCACCGTTGACGCCCCGACCACTGGCAGCGACTCCTGGCTCGCCTGCTGCGTGAGAACGCCCGCGAGCAGGAACCCGCCGAAGAGCGCCACGATGGCACCCGCGACGATGAACTTGGTCGCACTGAACATGGTCTGGAACCTCCACCTGGGGGATGTGGTCGTGGTGGCGTGCACGATCTCCATGGCATCGAAGCGCGGCAGCGGACCGATCTCGCGTCGCAACTCATCGCCGATCTGGCGTTCGAAGGCGGTCATGTCGTCCATCAGTCGAGGTCCTGTCGTAGCAGATCCAGGAGGCGCTTCAGTCGTTGACGGGTGCCCGCTGGGCTGATCCCGAGGGCGGTCGAGAGTTCCGTCGCGTCGAAGCCGAGGACGTAGCGCATCGTGAGAAGCGCTCGGTCATCAGGGTCCAGTCGCTGCATGGCCGCACGGAGATCCATCCCATCGACCCCTGTCGCCGGGTCGGTGCCGCCCCGCTTCTCGGATGCATCGACGACGACCTCTACTTCAGAGCGCCTTCGTCGCTTGCGCATGAGTTGCTTCGCTTCATTCACTGCGACCGAGATGAGCCAGGGGCGAAGGCGCTCCGGCTGGCGGACCGATCCGAGTTTCTTCCAGGCGATGGACCAGGCCGCTTGCACGGCCTCCTCGGCCATGAGCCGATCGCGGCAGACGATCACACAGATGCCGTACATCTCGTTCTGGTATGCGGTCACGATGCTACCGAACGCGATGTCGTCTCCGGCAGCGGCGGAGGCGAGAGCTACCGAGAGGTCCCGATCAGCCGTGTTGGTCATCGCCTCCATACCTGGTTAGATGCATGGCGAGCGCAAAGTGTGACAGCGGCCAGGATCAACTCGGGAGTGGAAGGATGCGCAGGACCGTGAAGGCGAGAGTGTTCGATGCAACCTCGGCGGGGCCGTCAGCACTACCTCGGCGACCCGCGCCTCGGGCTAGCACTCATGCGGGCAGGCCACCCGGTCCGAGTCCGGCCTCACATCGGCTGCTGGGAGTCACAAGGAAGCCTGGTTCCACTCACATGTGGCGGAGAGGGTGGGATTCGAACCCACGAGACGCTTGCACGCCCAACGGTTTTCAAGACCGTCGCTTTCAACCACTCAGCCACCTCTCCAGCAGCGGCAGGATAGCAGCGAGGCGGGCCACGAGCTCCCCAACGGCGAACGAAGCTAGCTGAATACGCCCCCACGGGACGGCCATGCGGACAGCAGCACCCTCGACCTCATTGACGCCGCCGTTTGCCAGCTGGCTGGTGCGCGACGTCAGCGCCACCGTATGTGCGCGTCGCGCAAGCGCACAGGCATCCGACAGGCGTACCTCGCTCGTGAAACGAGCATTGTGAATTCGACACTTGACTTCGGCATTCGCTTGCTTGAGATTCCGTCGATTGGATCCCCAACGGCGTCGGGCCAGTCCGCCGAAAGATTCGGAGTCAGCCGTGGATGCCACCCTACTTCATCCCCGTAGAGCAACCAGGCGCTCGTTTCACGCGGTCGTTGTCGGGGCCCTCCTCGCAGCCGTCGTGATCGGATCGCCGGTGGCAGCTGCCAGTACTCCCTTGAAACGGAACCTGGTGAAGAATCCCGGAGCCCAGGCGGGCATCAGCCGCTGGGAGACGTTTCCGCCGTCCGATTTCACGACCCACGCCTACGGGCCACCTGGTTTCGGCTTCCCATCCAAGGCCGCCTCCCATGCCATCGGTGGGAGTTCCCTGTTCTTCTACGCCGGCTTGTATGACTACGGCTACGGCACATGCGGGGATGCGCAGCAGGCCATCAGGCTCAGACACCTCGGTTCAGCGGTCGATCGCGGACACATCAAGGTGACGTTCACGGGTTATGCCGGCACGAATGGCGGTGCGAGTATCACCGCCCACACCGACCTGTACTTCCGTGATGGCCGGAACCACTCGGTCTCCAAGAACGGCTTCACGCGTTCGTTCACGAGCACGAATGAACAGTACGAGCGAGTCTGGGGTTCGACGAAGCTGCCAAGGAAGACGCGCATCCTGCGCGTCCACCTTTGGGCCGACGGCGACGACACGACGACCTCGGGCGATTGCCAGGCATTCTGGGACAACATCAAGGTCACGCTGAAGCGCGTCTAGGCGCCCGCTGCGGTACGGTCCGTGGCCCAGAGGATGAAGATCGGTCGTCGCGACCGCCCCCCGATGCTGCGCAACGATGGTCGCCGCTGGCCAGCGATGAGCCTGGGCTTGCTGCTCGCGTTGGTGCCATCGGTGGCAGGGTCAGCCAGCGCCACGTTGGCACAGTCGGATTGTGGCAACGAGGTGGAGCCCAACGATGCCCCGGAGCAAGCTGCTTCCGTAGTTGGAGCATTCTGCCGTGTGGGCACCTTGCCCGACGGCGACCAGGACCTGTTCGTCTGGGAACTCGATGCAGCAGACGCATCCAGCCGATGGACCATCTCGATCGACGGTGTGCCAGGGACCTCTACCGTCGTGCAGGTGATACCCATCACCTCCGATCAAGGCGTGTCCCCCATGGCGGTCGGCAGCCCGTTGGTGAAGGTGTCGACTGAACCACAGGCTGAGAGTCCCACCACGCAACCTGACCTGCTGCTCGGGCAGGGACGCTATCTGCTGGGAGTCTCGCGTTCCCCACTCCCGGACGGCTCCAGCCCGACCACGTTTGGGTACGCCCTTTCCATCAGTCCCGGGGCCACGATGCCCGAACCGGGTGACGCGGAACCGAATGATGATGAGGCGCATGCCAGTCCGGCGAGTGGGACGTTCTCGCTGAGCGGCGACGGCGCCAGCACCGACGATGTCTTCGCCTGGACGCTCAGTGAGGCGGATGCCCTGCAGGCCTGGCAACTCGATGTCCTCGGTCAGGTCGGTGCGTACTACTACCTGACGCTCGCCGGCCAGGATGGCCAGCAACTTGTCTCGGTCTCGGACGATGCGCTGGGGGCTGCCCACCTGTACGATCTGCGGCTTGCTGCGGGCACCTACTTGGTGACGGTCAGCAACCAGGGCGAAGGGGTACGTCCATATGCCCTGGCAAGTCGCGCTAATGAGCCTGGTCAAGCCGATGCAGAGCCCGATGACGATACTGGTCAAGCGCTGCCGATCGACCCGGAAACGCGCGTCGCACGAGGGCGACTCGCGCGCTCTGGTGATATCGATACCTTTCGGTTCGCCGTAGACGAAGCGGGTGCCTCACTCCAGATGGATGTCACCTTGCTCTGGCGCGGGACTACGACGCGCCAGGTCTGCCTGCTCGATGCGGGAGGCGCGACGCTCCAGTGCCAGGCTGGCAAGTCGGGGGCGGTCCTGCGCGGGCTCGTCTTGCCGGTTGGCGACTACTTCGTCCAGGTCAGCGGCGATAGCGACCTGAACGATGCATACGCGCTACGGATCGATCCGACCAGCCCACCCGCGCCGGATTTCGAGGCTGAGCCCAACGACAGTCCGGCCACGGCGACCCACTTCACCCCGGACCTCACCATGCGCGGCTACCAGATCGAGACCGATCCAGACGTGTTCAAGGTGAGCGTGTCGGGCGATCCACAGCTCTGGCAGGTCGATGCGACGGGGGATCACATCAGCCAGCTGCGCTGGGTCGGCGCGGATGGCATCGACCTGGCAACTGCGGACGTCGGCGCCGACGGACAGAGCGCGAGGGTGACTGACATGTACCTCATCCCCGGAGACTTCTGGGTGCGCATCGATGGGGCCGGCGACTATGCCCTGAGCCTGACGGCGCTAGGTCCGCCGGTGACAGGGGGCGAGCGCGAGTCCAACAACGTCAGCGATGCCGCGGAGCCGCTGCTCATGGGCGATACCCGGAGCGGGAGACTGGCCGGGCCGACGGATATCGATGTGTTCCGTCTCTCACTCTCGGCCCCCGAGCACATCCGCATCGATCTGGCGCCCCCTCCAGATGGGGCCATCGCGATGGCGCTGATGCAGGATGGCGACACGATCGCGCAGGTGCGCTCCCCGGAAGTTGGCCGGCGACTAAGCTACGACGCGCAGCTGTCCGCCGGCGACTACGAGATCTGGCTGAGCACCGGGACCCCGAGTGAGCAACGCTACGACCTCACGGTCAGTCGCGAAGATCCTTTCGCGTACGCCCTGGACCAGGAGCCCAACGACACGGCCAAGACCGCCCGCACGCTGCACCAAGGCATGCTCATCGCAGGATCCGCATGGGTGCCCTATGACGAGGACTGGTACCGGCTTGAGCCCCTGGCTGACGGCGCGGAACTCCGGGTCAGCGCGAATGGAGCGGTCGATCGCGTAGAACTTAGCGACGGCGCCAGCAGTATCGAGCTGATCCAGGATGAGCTCGACGGGGCCCTCGTGGCCCAGGAGCCCCCGATCGGCGTGCCGCTCTTCCTTCGGGTCGTCGCGATCGGCGACTATCAACTGACCGCCAACGACGTGGGCATGCTCACGGACGGTGGGGACCCGTCAGCGGCGAGCACGCTGACGGCACCGCTTCCAGCTTCCCTCGCGGTCCGCCTGGATACGTCGGCTGTGGCGGCGTACTGGCCTGCGGGCCAGCGTGTCGCCGGTACCATCTCGATCACCAACACATCCGCTGTACCGCTCGAGCTGGACCTCGATAGCGTCACGAGCCACTACCTCTGGAGCACCGAGCTCGACCAGCGACACGTGACCGTGCCCGCGGACACGGCTATCGAGGTGCCGCTGATGGTCCGGATCCTCCCTGATGCCTGGGCTGACGTGCCAGCGCGCGTGACCGTGCGCGCCCGGGATGCAAGCGGAGCTACGGCCACCGGCTACGCCGAACTGACACCTAGTCGCGACACAGTGCCCAGTGACCCGGTGCAAGCCTGGTCGGTGCCGGCTGCATTGCTCGGCGGCCTCGATGTCGCCTCTGCTGCGCTGGGCGGAGTGCCCGGGGGCTCCAGTCGACGTCGACCAGGAGGCGAAGCTACATGACGGCGTGACCCCATCGGGTGACGGCTTCGGGGTGCCATTTACCGAAGGCCAGCCACTCACGTTGACGGTTGATCTGGCCGGAGACGAGCCGGTCCTCGTGGCAGGCACGATCCTCGACCCGCAGGCGCGAGGGATGCCCATCGACGGACTGCCGCATCATTTCGCACTGCTCCTGTCGGACGATGGGGCGAATTTCACGGTCGCACTCGAAGATGACCTGGACCCGCTGGCCATCGACCAAACGTTCGAACTGCCGACGCCCATGCCAGCACGGTACGCGCAGCTGCGCATCGATTCCGTCTATGGGTCGGCCGCGACGACGACCGCCGTGCTCGGCGAGTGGAAGGTCGTGGCCGTGCCCGGTGACACACCGATACCGGGCCTGCTCAACATCGCCGACCCGATGCGTGGCGGGCACGTCGTCTGGATGGACCCGCAATCAGAAGATCTCACGTTCGCCGACACGCTTCTCGACGAGGACACCGCGCGGCAGACACTCTCCGCGACGCCCGGGACTCGGCTTGCGTGGGCGATCGGGTTCCAGGATGATCGGGCGGCGCGCATCGAGCGGCTCGAATGGGTCGACCCACCGGACACCGATGCGAGCATGCGATTCAAGCAAGTGGACATCGCCGTTACCACGGGCAGCGCCATCGGCCCGTGGCGGGACATGGGCACCTGGGACCTGTCCCGCGGCGATGACGGCAGCGTGGCGCCCTTCACGTTCGAAACACCCGAGTGGGCTCGCTTCGTGCGCTATTCGGGCAAGGCTGTGCCAAAAGGTGGCTATGCCGCCGAAGAGCCAGCGGTCCTGCGCATCCTTGAGACACCGACGGACGACGCCTATCGATCGGTCCTGGGCGAATGGGGCCAGACCAGTCGCAGTGGCCCATTCGAATGGCTGGAGCCACCAGACGTCACGGCGCCTCCGAGTGTCGCGGAGGCCAACGACTCGCCTGCGACTGCCCAGGCCTTGCCAGCCGCTACCAAGGTCACCGATCGCGTCCAGGCCGAACACGACGTCGACTGGTACTCGTTCACCGTCCCGCGCGGGCAGAACAGCGTCACGTTCACCGTCGGCGGTCAGCCGAGCGTCGGGGTCAGCCTAAGCCTCGCGGACGTCGACGGGACGACCGTACCGATGACGTTCATGGAGGGGGATGCTCCGGGCACGGTCAGCTATAGCGCCCCGGTCGCGGGAGGTGCCTCCTATCGTGTGCTGGTCGAGCAGCCGCCCTTCTCCGCGGTGGTGACCTTCGACACCAGCGGCAGCATGGGCGACTACCTCTCGTTCGTCCGACAGGCATTGCGCTCCTATGCCGACGGAGTCACGCAGGGCCAGGAGACCATCCAGGTCGTGCCCTTCGAGGCGCAGCCCTTGCTGCCGGACTGGAGCGACGATGCCTACGTCCTGGGTAATGCCGTGGCTGGCTACGTACCTGGCGATGGGTCCAGCTCGGCTGAGGCCGCGCTGCTTGATGCCAGCAAGTTGCTGACGGGGCACGAGGGTGCGCGGGCCATCCTGGTCGTCACCGATGGCGAGACCTCGTCGTTCGCCAAGAGCACACAGCTCTGGAACGAGCTCGCCGCCGTGCGACCGGTCATCTTCGCGGTCCACGTGGGCGGTGACTCAGAGCCGCGTCAGAGCCGCCACTTCATGCAGGATTGGTCTGACGCGGCTGGCGGCTACTACCAGTACGCGCGCACGCATGCCGAGATCGATCGGGCCTTCGATCGCATGGCCACGTGGCTGCGCCGCCCCGCCGCCTACACGCTCTCGTATGCGACATCGATCGAGCAGCTGCCTCCTCCCGAGCCCGGGTCCCTCGACGTGGTCAGCTGGCCAAGTGCGGATGGCAGTCCTAGCCAGCCCACCGTTGGCAAGGACGTGGCGATCGAACTGATCCTCGATACCTCGGGCAGCATGCTCGGATCGTTCGGCGGGAAGCGCCGCATCGATGTGGCCAAGGAGGCCTTCACGAGCCTCGTCGATGATGGTCTGCCGGCTGGCGTCCCGGTCGCGCTGCGGGTCTTCGGAGACCGCGGGGACCAGTGTGCGACCCGTCTGGCCGTGCCCTTCGGCCCGCTTGACCCGCGCACGCTGACCCGGTTGGTGGATGGGATCGACGTCATCCAGGCGACCGATACACCCATCGCCGCGGCGCTGAGCCGTGCGCCAGAGGACCTGGGCAGTTCGAGCGGCAGCCGCATCGTGCTGCTCATCACCGACAGCGAGGAGACCTGGCCGAACCAGGATCTGTGTGGCCGGGATCCGGCCGAGGCTATCCGCAAGATCCGGCGTGAGGGCATCACCAGCGTGAACGTCATCGGCCTCGCAGTCAACGACCGGAAGGCCACCCAGACGATGAAGCAGTGGGCTCGCGTGGGCAACGGCAGCTACTTCAAGGCAGGCAGCCTCGAGCAACTGGCGGCTGCGGTCAGGTCGGCGGTGAGCGCGCCGTACGCGGTCTTCGACGCAGCCGGCACGGAGGTCGCGAACGGCGTCGTCAACGCCGCACCCGTGCAGTTGCCGCCGGGCAGCTACCGGGTCGTCGTCTCGAGCGATCCGGAGGTCACCTTCGAAGCCGTAGCGCTCGAAAGCGGCCGGTCAGTGACGGTCACCATGCCCAACGCCGAACCAACGCCGCCACCGAGCGCGAACCAGCCGGCCGAAGAGGCACCAGCGACAGCCCCGCCAGAAGGGACCTAGGAATGCGGTTCTTGACCATCTCACAACGCTCGGCCATCGCCTTGATGGCTGTCCTTGCCCTATCGAGTGCCGGACTCCCCATCGCTCCGATCGAAGCCGCTCGGGCTGCAGACAGCGTGCCGGTCTCGTTCGCGCTGCCCGACCCTTCTGAACTCGAGGCAGACACGAGACTGACCACCGACGACGTGCCGGCCCCTGTGAGCGGGACGCTCGATCTGGGCTTGGTCCAGGACGCCGCGGAGGCGCTGCTCGGTTCGATGCCCGCTGAAGAGTGGGACCTTGCTGCGCTGAGCTGGTCATTCGCAGGCGATGCCGAGGCGGCCTTCGCCTTCGTCCGCGATCGCATCGGCTACGAACCCTACCCGGGAGTATTACGCGGCGCCAAGGGCACCCTGGCGGCGCGGGCCGGCAATGCGTACGACCGGGCCATCCTGCTCAAAGCGCTACTCGACGCCATGCTGGTGCCCACGCGATTCGCTTTCGGGCAGCTCGACGAAGCTACGGCCGGGGAAGTCCTGGCGCGCACGTTCGTGGCGCCCTCAGACCCGCTGCCGAACGTGGACATGGCAGGGGCCGCCGTCATCGATGCGCCGGCCATGTCCAACCGTGCCCGCCGTGACTACGCGCTCCTGCGCGAAGCGCTCGGGCAGCGGCTCGACTCGGTGACGGCCGCCCCTGCTGCCGGCGCGGCGACCGATCCGCAGCATCACGTATGGGTGCAGGTCCTTTTGGGCGCGGATTGGGTCGACTTCGACCCCACACTGCCCGAGGCACAGCCGGGCGACACGCTCACCCCTATCGTTTCCACCGCTGCTGAGATCCCGGCCGCCGAGCGGCAGAGCGTCCGCCTGGAGCTCGTGGCAGAAACACTCACGAGCGGCAGGCTCGAGCGTCATGACGTGCTGGACAAGACACTCGACGTGGCGGAATCCTCCGACAGCGAGATCTTCCTCTACTTCCAGCCCGCCATCGGCGGCATCGGTGGGTCGATCGCCCAGGCACTCGGCGAGGCCACCGGTTACCTGCCCGAGCTGATGATCGACGGCGTCGTCACCCAGGGCTCGAGCTTCCCGGTCCTCGGCGGCACGGACATCTTCACAGGGGAGGCCCTGGGCACATCAGGCGACGAGACCACGCTTGCCAGCCTGCGGCTCGTGGCGACGCGCCAGGCGCCAGGCTATCCGGCCGATGCCTTCGTGCGTACGCTGATCGATCGGGCGCTCCCAAGCGATCGAACCACTGGCGACGTGTCGTTCGATCGCCTCACACCACTACAGATCGGACCGGCCGGTCCCGTGGACCTGCTGCCCCTGCACCACCTGATGATCTCGTCCGGGAGCGCCAACGCGCGCAGCCTCGTGCTCCAGCGTGCTCAGGTGGCCCGCTTCGTCGACTTGCATCTGCTGGACCCGGACGAAGCCGACGGCTACGCGCTCTCGGACCTCCTGTGGCCGGTGGCAGTCGCCGATGCCGGCCTCGTCCTGGCATCAGAGCGAACCATCGTGCACGGTCTTGGCGTGCCCGGCTCGGTAGGTGCGTATGTCGCGCGACCAAGGATCTTCATCGCCTCGCTGGCACCCACCGGTGTCGGCGAGGGTGGTATCGCCTACGAGACCGACCTGCTGGCCGACGATCTACGCATCATCGGCCCGGGTGGGCAAGCGGTGGGAGACGCAACGGACCGGCACATCTGGTACGGAGCCGCCGAGGCAGCCCTGGAGACCGAGTTCGCGTTGGCGACGGCGCGCGGCCTGGATCCTGCGACACGGACGGTCACGGCCGTGAGCCTGGCGATGGGGTCGCCGCTAACGGTGGTCGCGGCTCACGACCAGAACGCTATCGGCGGCAGTGCGCAAGCCCTGCAGGAGGCGGTCGCAGGCGGGCTGATCGCGGTCGTGCCCGGGCCAGCGGATGCGGCGGAGGCCTGGTGGACGGTCGATCCCTCTGATGGCCAGACGCGATCGATCCTCGACCCGGGTCTGGGGGCCGGACGGGGTATCGGCAACAACTACGTCAACGAAAGCAAGGGCGCTACGCACTACGTGGACGACAAGGGCAACTCACTGGTGCGCAAGGCGGCGGGACCGCCCTCGCGTTGTGGCGGCGGCCAGGAGTACGTCGTGGTCATCGGTTGCGTCTCTACGCCGGTCGCGTGGACGATCTATGGCGTCGGCGCTGTCATCCTGATCGCGGTCGCGTATGGCGCGAGCAAGTGGTTGCAGTCCAAACTCTAGGGCGAGGCCGCAGTGCTGGACTGCCGATTCCGCTGGACTTTCACGTGCCTTGGGGCAGATCGAATAGCAGGGCACGTTTGCGCGAGCGTAGAGAGCGTCAGTCTGTGTCTCGGCGGCGCGTCGTGGATGCAAAGCTCGAGCGTGTGAATCGACCAAGCTAGCGGTATGCTCTGCGGCCGTGAAGCTACGTCGTCGATCTGTCGTCACCCTCGCAGGCGCGCTACTGCTGGTGCTCGCCCTGGCGTTGCCCGGCCTCGCTGCCGGACCAGCGGAAGTAGACGCCGAACTGGCGGCCAAGCTGCAGTACCGGCTTGATCGCTGGCGGCACGAGCCACCGGGCACCCGGGGTCGCCGCTGCCGTCCGTCTGCCAGACGGCAGCCAATGGATCGGCACATCGGGCAAGAAGACCGTCGGCACGTCAGCCCAGGATCGTCCAGCCCGGCACGCCCTTCGCGGTGGCATCGCTGACCAAGACGTTCGTCGCGGCGCTGATGCTGCAACTCAACGAGGAAGGCAAGCTGGGCCTCAACGACCCCATCTCGAATTGGCTGCCCTGGTACCCCAAGGCCGACAAGATGACCGTCAGGATGCTGCTCAGTCATCGCAGCGGGCTCTTCGACTACTTCAGCCACCCACGTTACGAGAGGCGCGTCTTCGGACGGCCCCGCCACAGTGGACCGTCGGCGAGATCCTCAAGCTGCGTGGCCCGCGCTACTGTGCTCCCGGCCGCTGCTATCGCTATTCGAACACCAATTACGTCATCCTCGGTGCCATCGCCAACCGAAGGTGACCGGCAAGTCCGTAGCCCAGCAACATCCGTGAGCGGTTCCTTGAGCCGCTGGGCCTGACCGACACGTTCTTCCAGGGGCAGGAGCCGATCGCCAAGTTCCCGGCCAAGGGCTACTGGGCCAGGACGCGCGGCTACGCCGGATTTTCGGATGGCAGCCGCTATCGGCCGAATACGTCCGCCGCGACGGTCGCCAATGCTGCGGGAGCGCTGGTGTCCTCGGTCCGCGACATCTCCGACTGGCAGGACGCGCTGCTCGGTGGTGACGTGCTCAGCCCGTGGTCCCTGAAGCAGATGACCTCGTTCCACCCCCGCAGCGGCTATGGCCTGGGCATGCGCTACGCCTGGCTCGACGGCATCCGTGGCATCGGCCACGGTGGTTCGCTGCGCGGCTTCGTCTCGATCATGTATCGCCTGCCCGAGCAGGATCTCGATGTGGTCGTCCTGACCAACCTCGGACGCACCAACCTTCAGGGCCTCGCCGACGTGCTCACCCGCGTCACGTTGCGCTTCCTCGAGCCACCCGCTCCGCCGGACCCTGAGCCGGAGCCGGGCGCGGCGGCTTGATCAATCGACAGCACGACGCCAGCCGGCGGTAGAAGTGGGCGATGCGTGGCTGCTGCCAACTGACGTCGAGAAGCGATGGGAAGCCCGGCACCATCAGGACGTCGATGAGGCCGCTACCGAGCACCTGATACGCGATGCTGATGTCGCCACTGAGGGCGTAGCGGACCGCGCTCGGCGCGTTGGCGCTCATGGCCCGATGCGCTCTCCCAGGCGATCGCGGAGCACGTCCGGCACGCGGATGGAACCGTCGGGCTGCTGGTAGACCTCGAGGATCGCGGCCACGGTGCGCGGCAAGGCCAGGCCGGAGCCATTGAGCGTGTGGAGCACTTCGGGCTTGGCGCCAGCCTCAGGCCGCCAGCGGATGCTCATGCGACGTGCCTGGTAGTCGCGGAAGTTGGAGACCGAGCTGACCTCGAGCCAGTCCTCGACACCGGGGGCCCACACCTCGAGGTCGTACTTCTTGGCCTGCGTGAAGCCCATGTCGCCGCTGGCCATCAACTTGACGCGATACGGCAATCCCAGACGCTGAAGGCAGATCTCGGCGCGCTCGGTCAACCACTCGAGCGTAGCATCTGATTCATCGGGCTTCTCGAAGGCGACCATCTCCACCTTGTCGAACTGGTGCACGCGCAGGATGCCGCGCGTCTTGGCACCCGCTGCACCGGCCTCGCGCCGGAAACACGGCGAGTAGGCGACGTAGCGGATGGGGAGCTGGTCGGCCTCGATGATCTCGTCGCGATGGATGTTCGTGACCGGCACTTCGGCCGTGGGCACGAGGAAGAGCTCGTCGCGCGTGACCACGTACATCTGGTCTTCCTTGTCCGGGATCTGGCCCGTGCCGCGCGCAGAGTCAGCGTTGACGACGATCGGCGGCCAGACCTCGGTCATGCCGTGCTCGGTGGTGTGCAGGTCAAGGAAGTAGTCGATGAGCGCGCGCTGTAGCTTGGCTCCAGCACCCTTGTAGAGCGGGAAGCCGGAACCGCTGATCTTGGCTCCAGCGGCCAGATCGATCATGTCCAGCGACTCGGCCAACTCCCAGTGCGGCTTGCGCTCCCATGGCTGCACCTTCCTCATCATCAGCGACGGCGTGCTCAGCGGGTTCGCCCCAGGTCCGGACGATCTGGCTGGCCTCTTCGCCACCGATCGGCACGCCCGCGTCAGGCGGATTGGGAATGCGGTAGAGCAGTTCGTCGAGCCGCGTGACGATCTCCAGGAGGCGCGTATCGAGCCCGCTGATCTCGCCACCCAGCCAGGTCGACTGTTCCTTGAGCCGGGAGACTTCAGGGCCGTTCGGGTCGGCGCCGCCTCTGATGGCGTGGCCGATGGATTCGGAGATGAGCTTGCGCTGGTTGCGCAGATGGTCGCCCTTGCCAAGCACGTCGCGGCGCTCCGCGTCGATGATCAGCGCCTGATCGATGAGCGTCGGATCCTCGCCCTTGGCGATCGGCGCCCGCACGGATGCGGTCGGCTTCTTCCCGCAGCCGGGTCGGTCCGACACTCATGACATGACCTTCCCGGCAGCCGCAGCCGCCTCCAGCCGCGCGATGACCATGGTCTCGGCCAGGCTGGCCAGCAGCCAGCCAGCTCGCGGACCATTGGTCCGTCCAAGGAAGGCTGCGTAGACCGCCGCGAACGTGTCGCGAGAGGAGACGCCGCGTGCCTGCCCGGTACGGTAGATGAGGTCCTGCCAGGCGTCACCAGAGCGCGGATGCTCCGCGGCCACGCCCTTGGCCAGATCGCCCAGGAACAGCCACTGCACCTCGTTGAGCTCTGCGACCTCGGCCGGCACATCATCGGCGGACGGCGACCTGGTAGCGCTCGGGTGCGAAACTCTCGAGCCACGTGCTGGCGACCTCGTGCTCCGTGAGGCCACGATGGCCAGTTCCGCGTCATCGAGCGGCGCACCCTTCTCGGCCGCCATGCGCTCGTCGAGGTCGACGCCGGGCACCTGCACCAACAGCGTCAGGTGACGGAAGGCCGGGCGGAAACGCGCGCGCCTCGACCTCGATATCGGCGTTCGGGTCCAGCAGGCTGGCCGGAAGATGCGCTCAGGATTGGGCGGCAACTCGCCACGGAAGGGCAAGCCGGCGGTCGCCGTCGCGACTCGGTCGAAGTCGTCGAAGAGGCCCGGGATGGCATCGCCCTCGGGGTCGAACTCGAGCGCCCGCTTGGGCTTGTGCCGCAGGAACAGGAAACGCAGCAGCTCTGGCGGCAGCAAGTCGGCCATCTCATGGGCAGCGGCCCCACTGCCCTTGGACGTGCTCATCTTGCGACCGCCGACGTTGAGGAACTCGTAGGGCACGTTGACGGGTGGTTCGCGATCGAAGACCTCGCGACTGATGGCGTCGCTGCGGTCGCGACTGCCGCCCTTGGTCGCGAGGTCCTTGCCGCAACCCTCGACGGTGATATCGAAGTGGCTCCATTTGGCAGCCCAGTCCACGTTGAAGGGCAGCTTGGCACGGCCGCTGAACGGGGCGACTCGCCGCCATTGTTTCCGCAGCCAGTGGCCCAGGCCACGTAGTCCGGCTTGCAGGCATACGCCACGGTCTCGCCATCCCAGTCGGTGGCGAGCGTCGTGCCGACGCGCCCGCAGTCCTCGCAGATGACCGAGACCGGCAGCCAGCCCGGGGCGCGCTCGACGTTGCTGACGCGCAGGTAGATCTGCACGGATGGTCTCCGCTCCGTCGAGCGCACGACGGATGAAGGGGTCCATCGAACCGTCGCCGTACAGCTCGCTCATCCAGTAGATCTCGGGTTCGATGCCAAGGCCCGTGAAGGTGCCCATGAAGAGCTCGCCCACGAAGTAGCGCGCATAGCTCTCGGCGGCACTGCCCTCGGGCGCTGGCACGTGTGCCAGCGGCACGCCCATGTAGCGCTCGACCGCGTCGGGCGTCAGGAGCGCCTGCGCATCCATGGGATCGAGGTCATCGACGCCGTAGAGGAAGCGGCTGGGCCGCTCGGCTCGTGACCAGTGCTCGTTGGATAGCATCGTGCAACACCACGCCGCGCAGCGAACCGATGTGCACCGTGCCCGAGGGCGTCTTCGAGATCGTTGACGACCTGCGGGCCATCGAGTGATGTGGCTAGCTCGTCAGCCCAGAACATGGTGCGCGGTTTTCCCTGTCCCGGAGATGCGGCCCGAGACTCGTGTCAGCGGATGCTGACGATCGTATAGGTGGAGTCACCGGCCGGCACCGAGACGGTCACTGCATCGCCCTTCTTCTTGCCGAGCAGTGCACGGCCAACCGGCGAGTTGTTGGAGATGCGTCCCTCATCGGGAGCAGCCTCGGCGGCACCGACGATGGTGTACTTCTCCTTGCCGTTCTCGCCTTCGATGGTCACGGTCGAACCGATCTGCACGATGGTGCGGCTGTGATGCTCATCGATGAGCACAGCGTTCTTGATGATGGCGGTCAGTGACTGGATGCGCCCCTCGACGAAGGCCTGCTCGTTCTTGGCGTCCTCGTACTCAGCATTCTCCGTGACGTCGCCGTATTCCTTGGCGTCATGGATGCGTTGAGCAACCTCGGGTCGCTTGACGTTGGTGAGCTCGGCGAGCTCTGCCTTGAGCTTCTCAAGACCTTCGGCCGAGAGGTATTCGGGCTTGTTAGCGTTCACCAAGGAATCCTCGTGAGCGAGCCAATATGGGCTAGGTCAGGCGTATGCGGAAGATGGGCTTGTCAGGGAAGGGTCCCGACGGTCCGCCGCTACGCCCCGCGAGAACGGGCGGCTTGGGCGCCGTTCAGTTGGCGCAATGCTACCACTCGCGGCCCAGAAGCGACCGCTAGCGACCCAGTTCGGCGCGCACCGTGCGGGTCGCTCCGCACCAGCGAGCGCATCTTCTCGACGGCCAGCGGACGCGCGGTCTGGCTGTAGCCGCAGTCGGCGGTACAGCCAGAGCTTCTCGGGCGCACACGACTCGAGCAGCCTGCGGATGCGCGACGGCCACGATCTCCGGCGTCTCCGGTCGCGCGCCTTCACGTCGATGATGCCCGCCGCGAGGATCTTGTCGCCGCCGTACTCCGCCCACAGCTCGGTCTCCCACATCGAGCGGTTGGCGAACTCCAGGCTGAGCGCGTCGTAGGCGAAGATCCTTGAAGTACGGCGCGAACGCCGCGTACGAGCGGTACGAGGTGGCCGGTCGGCCGCGGAAGTTGCCGAAGCAGAGGTGCAGCGAGGTGGGCGCGTCCACGCCGTCGAGGCAGGCGTTGGTGATGTCGACCATCTCCGGCAGGCCGCCGGGCATGATCCAGAAGGCTGGCTCATCGAGCTGGATGAACGTGGGCGCCCGCGGCCACGGCCGCCTTGAGCTCCCGATTGATGTCCGGCACCAGCGCCCAGGCGACCTTGCCCTTGTCGGCATAGGCCGGCGCCGGGGTCGATGCGGAACGCCTGCGTGACGGGGCCCTGGAGCGCGCTCACGAAGGGCTGCTCGGTGCGCGTCAGCAGGTGCTCGACCTCGGCCACCATGTCGTAGCCGTCGGGGCACGTCGAGGGCGCGATCGCGCGGAAGGCGTCGAGCTGGTCCGGACCCGGGTAGCCCAGGCGGCGCTCGTAGTCGATCGCCTCCAGGCCCGGTGATCTGGCCGTGGAAGTTGCGCGTGAAGTCGGCGCGCAGCATCTCGCCGTCCGAGACGATGTCGTAGCCGGCCTCCTCCGCCTCGCGCAGCGCGAGCTCGGCACCGTCCTTGAGCGACTCGTCGATGTCGGAGGGGCCCAGCTTGCCTTCCGCGACGGCATCGCGGACCAGCCACATCCAGGACGGCACCCCGGAGCTGCCGATGGACTGGACGGGCAGCAGGGGCAGGTTCGTCGAGCTTGGCCATCAGGGTCCTCCTGGGTGGATCGGGCGGTCGGAGGCGACGCCGACGGTCGGTCGCTGGAACAGCTCGATGTGGTAGCCGTCGGGGTCGATGCAGGTAGGCGGCACGGCCGCCCTTGTTGGGCCCGACCGGGATCTCGACCGCACCCGCGGACCGGGCTCGGTAGCCGGCGGCGACGGCCCGGGCGTGCAGTCGCGGCCGCATCCGTGACGTGGAAGCAGAGGTGGCCGGTGCCCGGGTCCCAGGCTCGCGGGGCGGGCGTGGGCCGAGCGTCCGTGCCGTGGTACTCCAGGAGCTCCACGATAGACGCCCTCGCTGCCGGGGATGCGCAGGTAGACGATGCGGGCGTCGGTCATGTCGATGCCCATCACCGCCCGGACGTAGTCGACGGCGTCCAGCGTCACGTCGAAGTGGACCTCGAGGCCCAGCGTGTCGCGGTAGAACGCCAGCGACTCGCCTCCATGTCGCTGACCGCGATGCCGCCGTGGAAGAAGCCGCTGATCGGCGAGGACGCGTTCACGCGGTCGTCAGGGTGCGTCGGCCGGTGGCGTGAAGCCCTGCCGCTCGTAGTGCACCGCACGTGGCTTGGTGACGTCCTTGTAGATGAACCAACGGCAGGGACGGTCGGGCAGGTCGCAGTCCTCCAGAGGTCGCAGCGGCGGCTGGCCGTCGGCCATCTGGATGTACTCGAGCGCGATCATCGAATGGACGCTGTACCAGCCCATGCCGGTACGGACCTGCGTCCAGGCATGAGGCGTCTGTTGGAGGCCGGCTGATGGGGCGCACGCCCGCTGTCGGGGTCACCCCGCCGCAGCACGCCGCAGCTGCCACAGGGGTCGAGCGACATGACGTAGCGATCACCCTCATCGCTGACGCCGACATCGCCGCGATGGCGCGGGCCGGACAGGTGCCCACCACGCATGCCCTCCACGCTGAGCTGGAGTCGCTCTTCCGGGCTCATCGTGGGCCACAGTTCGTAGCGCGGCTTCCAGATGTGCTCGTAGGCCAGCGTGACCACCTCGCGCACGGCATCCTCGCCGTATGAGTCGGCGATCTCCGTGAGGACCTCCTGGATCCAGACCACGAGGCCATCGTGCTGCGCGGCCCAACGCACCCGCATCAGCTCGATGGCAGTCGTTGGCCGTTTCGGCGTCGCGAGCGGCGATGGCGCCCAGCGCGCGCTCGAGATCGACCGCTGCCCGGCTGGTACGCGCGGTAGCCCTTCAGCAGGGTCGTGCCGAGGCCCGTCTCAGCTGGCACCAGCCTTGCCCAGGCGGTAGTCGAGGATGTCGGCGAGCCATACGAAGAGCACGTCGTTCATGGTCCGGATCTCGCTCACGAAGTAGCGGGCCAGCTCAGCCGCCAGCGTCCCAGCGGCCATCGCGCAGCGCCTGCTTCGGCGAGCGTCTGGGTGCTGGTGCCCAACGTTGCGAGGCCGTCCTGGCGGATGGGCCGGCCCAGCACCTCGCTGTAGCCGATCGGGCTCCCGTCGATCGATGCGCTGTCCGATCGCTGCGTGGTCATGCGTCAGCTCCTTCTGATTCGTAGGCTATCGTCTGCCCGACGTACGTCCAAGGCGGCGAACACAGAGCGGGAGGTGTCAGGTGGATGGAGGTCGCGCAGGCTGGGGCCTGGAGGGTCACGGTATCATCGTAACGGGCGCAGCACAGGGCATCGGTGCGGCTACGGCGCGGGCCTTCGCGGATGTAGGCGCGCACGTGACGGCGGTCGACCTCAAGACCGAAGCGGTCGAGACCGTCGTTGCAGCGCTTCCGGGAGGGCCACACAAGGCCGTCGGCATGGATCTCAACGATCTTGCCGCGCATGCTCCGCTGATCGCCGAGAGCGCCGCCGAGTTCGGTGACGTAGTCGGTATCGTGCTGGCGGCCGGGGTGCTCAAGCGCGAGGCGTTCACCGAGGTCACTGAGGAGGCCTGGGATTGGCAGGTGGATACGAACCTCAAGGCGACGTTCTTCCTGTCTCGCGCGGCGGGTGAGTATTTTCGCGCGGCCGGCATCAAGGGCAGCATCACCACGTTCACCTCGATCTCGGCGGTGACCGGCGGCGTTTCGCCCGCTCCCGCGTACGGAGCGTCCAAGGGCGGCGTCATCACCGTGACCTATCGCCCTGGCACGGCAGTACGGACCGGACGGCATCCGCGTCAACACCATCTGCCCGGGTTTCATCGACACGCCGATGCAGCGGTCGGGCTTCTCGGCCGCGACGCAAGCCGGCGTCGATGCCATCCCCATGAAGCGTATGGCCGCCCCCGAGGAGGTCGCCTCGGTGGCCGTGTTCCTGGCCTCGAATCACGCCTCTTACGTGAGCGGTGCGCTCATGAACGTCAGCGGCGGCGCCTACATGGGCTAGCGTCACTGGGCGGCCTGGCATCACGCAGCACCGCGCTGAGCCCGCCACGCCTCGACCGACGCGTATGCCTCAGCCTCCGCCTGTCCCAGGTAATCCCCTGGCCCAAGCACGGCCAGGTCGTCATCTGCGATGCCGCTGACCTCGAGCAGCGCGTCGCGCAGGTCGATGCCCCGCTTCTTGGACGCGACTGCGGCGGCGTAGACGACATCGTGCGCGTCTTCGCGACCAAGCTCGGGCGCCAGCTGGAACATGTAGGCCTCGGACAGCGTGCGGCCCTGTTCCAGCCCGAGGTTGCTGCGTCATGCGCTCGCGGGTCCACGCTCAGGCCGGCCACCACGCGAGCGGCGATACGCAGGCTGCCCGCGGTCAGCACTGCCACTTGAGGCAACACGTGCCATTCGATCTGCCACTCGCCCGCCGAGCGCTCATGGCCGGCCTCCATGGCGCGGTAGAGCGAGGTCGACATCGCGGTCACCGAAGCGGCCATGCCCACGATCGCCTCGGAGTCGATGGGGTTGGCCTTCTGGGGCATCGTCGATGAGGCGCCGCGATGGTGACCGGTCGATTCGGTGACCTCCGCCGATCTCCGTGCGCGCCAGGTCGATGACCTCGCGGGCCAGGCGGCAGTGACCGAAGCGGCCCGCGCACACACCGCGCCGAACGCAGCGATGCCATCGCGTGTCACGTGCCATGGTCCGTCGCCGACGAACAGGCCCAGGCGCTCGGCGGCACCAGCTCGCACCTCTGACGATATGGGGTCCGTAGCCGGCCGAGGTGCCCGGCCGCGCCATGCAGGCTGACACGACAAGCCTCGGCTCGCACGGCCACGAGATCCCGGCGCACTCGCAGGCATTGCCACAGGAACGTGGCCAGCTTGGCCCCCAGGGTGATGGGCACGGCCTGCTGGCCATGCGTGCGGCCCGCCATGACCGTGCTCGCGTGTGCCTCGGTCATCGTCGCCAACGCATCACCCAGGTCGAGCGCCAATGCGTCGAGTCGATCGATGGCCGCGGCCAGCTGGATGGCCAGCCCGGTGTCCATGATGTCCTGCGTCGTGGCGCCGTAGTGCATCGAGCCACTGGCGTCGGACGGCAACGCGGCCGTGACCTGTCGGATGAGCGGCAGGATGGGATAGCCCACGTTGCCGGTCTCGCGCCAGAGGGCGTCGATGTCGATGTTGTCGAGCGTACAGGCGGCGGTGATGGCGTCTGCCTGTGACGGCGTGATATCCCCGACCACGGCCTGGCTTTGCGCCAGGGCAGCTTCGGTGCGCAGCCACGCGTCGATGGTGTTCGCCTCGGAGAAGACGGCTTCCATCTGCGCGTCGCCGAAGGTGCGATGCAGCAGCGAGAAGATGCTGCCGGGATGCTCGCGCGAGTCGCTCACTGGCTACTCTGCGTGATCTCGTCCAGGCGCACCGAGCGATGCTCCGCGGCCGACAGATAGGCCGCCTGGGTGACCGCGACGGTGTTGAGGATTGTCGCGCCCGGCCGTCGCGGGCGCTCGGCCGGTCTCGATGGCGTCCATCAGGTCACTCATGGGCCCGAGGAAGGCATCCGGGATCCACAGCGTGTCGAACTCGATACGCCTGCACCTGGACGCCGTCGCGGTACAGCGCCAGCGTGTCAGGCCGCCCGTCCGGGTAGTCGTACATCAGGCCGATGGTGCCCTCGAGCGCGCCGCGCGTGCCCATGAAACGCAGCCTCGGCGTAGACGTCACCATGCAGGTCGTAGTGGTTCGCGGCCACGAGCGCTTGCCGCCTGTCGGCGTACTCGAGGATCGTCTTGGTGGCCGTCTCCCCGACGACCGGATCCTGCTCGGGGTAGCGACCGTGCACGCTGGTGACCCAGACCGGGTCACCCAGGATGGAGCGCAGCGAATCCTGGTAGTGGATGCTGTGGTACATCATCTCCAGCTGCGGCGCGGACGCCAGCCACGGCCAGAGGTGCCAGGGTGTCATCACCGAGACCTGGATCTGCGCCTCGGCGACCTCGCCGATGGCGCCACGCTGGATCAGATCGGCGCGATGCGGCGATGGCCGGATCCCAGCGCATCTGGTGGTTGACCGCGAGGAGGACGCCGGCCGCCTCGGCGACTTCGACCTCCGCGAGCGCGGTCGCATAGTCGAGCGCCAGCGGCTTCTGGCAGAGCATGTGTTTGCCGGCCGCCGCCACGAGCGGCACGATCTCCGGCTGCACCCACGGCGGCACTGCGATGTCGACGATGTCTACGCCTGGGGTGCCGAGCAGCGCTTCGACCGACGCCAGCCACGGTGTCGATCTCGAACTCCGCCGCGACCGCGCGTGCCTTGTCGGGGTCCACGTCGTAGACCGCCACGACCTTGAGCCCGGCGTCGCGGTACGCGGGCAGGTGTGCGCCGCTCACGATGCCGCCACAACCGATGATGCCGATACCTCGCTGACGGCCGGCGCCCTCGGGGATGCGCCAATTCGGTTCGATTTCCAAGCCGTGCCTATCCCTTCAGTGATGCGGGCGTGCCGGATCAGTCATGCGAGCGTGCCGGAGCTGACTTCAGTCCGTGTGGAAGACCTCTTGCATGTCCGACCACCACTCCCCTTCGGCACGATCGGCCAGCGGCTCCTGCAGCGGCATCATCTGCTCCCACCAGAGCTGCGTCTCGGGGTCGTCGGCCATCTTCTGCATGTCGGCATCGAAGTCGTCGCCGACATACTCGAAGTAGGCGAACAGCTGCCCGTTGCGATGGAAGATCGAGTAGTTGCGGATGTTGCTCTGCTCGATCCGCTCGAGCACGCCGGGCCAGACCGCCGCGTGCGCCTTGACGTACTCATCGAAATGCTCGGGCTTCAGTCCGATGACCTGGCCGAACCGCTTCATGCCGCCGCTCCGATCGAGTACAGAGCCGCGGCATTGTCGCCCAGGATGGCGGCCCGGTCTGCGGCGCTGACGGCCAGGCTGTCGAGCGCCTTGTCGGTCTCGGTCCAGACCTTGGCGTAGTCGCCCGCGAGGATGGCCACCGGCCAATCGCTGCCGAACATGAGCCGCTGCGGCCCGAAGACCTCGAGCGCGAAGCCGATCGACTCCTCGAGGTCGTCGGCATGTCCACGTGTCCCAGTCCGCGGCCGTGTTCAGGCCGGAGACCTTGGCATGCACGTTGAGGCGCCTCCGCCGCGGCCTTCATCTCGGCCTTCCAGACGGCGTAGTCGCCGCTCACGATGGGCGGCTTGGCCAGGTGGTCGATGACGATCGTGAGGTCGGGTACCGCCTCCGCGAGCGCCGGCACATGCAGCAGGTGCAGCGGGTGGACCGCGACGACCTCGAAGACGAGCTGGCGCTCCGCGAGCACCTTCAGTCCCTCGATCGACGGCCGGTCGGACGAGCCAATCCGGGTCGGCCTCCTCGTGGTTCAGGTGGCGCACGCCCTTGAACCACGGGTTCGCGAGGTACTTGCTCGTCGAGCACGCGTGCCGTCTGCGGAGGCATCCTCGAGCGGCACCCAGCCCACCACGGCACCGATCCATTCGTGTTCAGCCGCGTGGGCCAGCATCGAGTCGGTGTCGGCGAAGGAGTTGGCTGCCTGCACCAGCACCGTGCGGTCCACGCCGGCGGCCCGCAACTGGGGCGCCAGCTCCTCGGGCGTGAAGGTGCGGTAGATGGGGCCGTACTCGGGCACGAGCCAGGGGTAGTCGACCTTTTCGAGATCCCAGAAATGCTGATGGCAATCGACGATCATCTGCAGCGCCCCTCCTGCTGTTCGTGCGTGTCAACTCGCGCAGGGTAGCCCTCGGTCGATGCGCGAATCATACGGTCGCCCATGCGTCCAGATCACCCATGGCCGCATCGAGGATCTCGACCATGCGGTCGATATCGGCTTCGGTCGCGATGACGGCGGGCGCAACGAAGAGCACGTTGCCCGGGTGCAGCAGCAGCGTCGTGAGGCCGCGATCACGTGCCGCCATGCGCAGCCGATTGCCTGCCGCGAGTCGGATCAGCGAAGTCCTCGCCGGTCTGCCGTCGCGGACCACCTCGAGACCCGCCAGCAGTCCCTTGCCGCGCGCGTCCCAGTAGGTGCGGTGGTGGCTGAGCGAACGCAAGCCCGCCAACAGCCGTTCGCCCAGCACGGCAGCTGCGTTCCCAGAGCCGCTCGGCCTGGACGCGCCGCAGCACACTCAGGGCAGCTGCGGCCGCGATGGGGTGGCCAGCGTACGTGTGGCCGTGCAGGAAGACACCTTCATGCTCGATGAAGGTGTCCCGGACGTGAGGCGCGATGAGCGCGGCACCGATCGGCACGTAGCCGGAACTGAGCGCCTTGGACATGGTGATGAAGTCGGGCGTGATGTCGTCCCATTCGGTCGCGAACAAGCGGCCCGTGCGACCCATACCGGTGATGATCTCGTCGACGACCAGGAGGACGCCGTAGCGGTCGCAGACGGCTGCGCAGGTCGCGCAGGTAGCCGACCGGCGGCACCGAGACGGCGATGGCCGTGGCACACGGATCGACCACGACCGCCGCCACCGTCTCGGGACCCTCGGCCCGGATGGTCGCCTCGATCTTGTGGACACACGCGAGGTGACGGCTGGCCTTGCCGAAATCGCACTGCTCGCAGGCGCCCGCGGGTGCGATGCGGCCCCACGAGAGCCCGCCGTCGTAGACCACGTTGCGCGAGGCGAAGTAGTTGCCATCGAGCGCCATCGCACCGGCCGTGACACCGTGGAAGGCACCTTGGCGGGTGATGACCTTCATGCGATACGGCTCACCGCGCAAGGCGTGGTACTGACGCGCCATCTTGATGGCCACCTCATCGGCCTCGGCACCGCCGGGCGTGAAGTGGGCCATGGCCATACCCGGTGAGGCCGCTACCAGCTCGGCGGCCAGCTCCAGCCTGGGGCGGCGTGACGAAGCGAAAGACATCGACGAACGACATCGTGCGCGCCTGCTCGGCGATGGCCTCGACCACGGCCTCGTCGCCGTGGCCCAGGATGAGTGCCTCGAGCGCTGAGGTGCCATCGAGGTACTCGCGGCCCTCAGCGTCCCACGTAAGCACGCCTCGACCGTGCGTCATGACGCGGATCTCGTCGCGCATGCTGCCCTGCGCGCCGGGCGGCGAGTAGGGCATCCACAGATGGTCCTGCGCCTGTTGCCGCCAGCGTGCGCCGTTCGGATCGGCGGGCCCGCGACTCAATGGACGTCGAGGCCCAGGGCGGCGGCTCGTACGGTCAGGTTGCGCTTGGCCAGGCCGATCTGCGAGACCGGCAGGTGCTCGATGACCGCGTACATGTCCGGGCCCGAGCGCCGCGGTGCGCTCGCAGCACGGTATCGATGATCGAGGTCGCCGGTACCCGGGATCGTCTCGGCGATGTGGACGCACCAAGCGGTCCTCAAGGTAGAAGTCCTTGATCTGGACGGTGCCGCAGAACTCGCCGCAGACGTCGAAGTACTCGTTGACCATGGCGGTCGTGTCGAAGGCGGTCGGCAGGTCACGCACGAAGTTGACCAGGTCGATGTTGATGGTCACGTCGCGCGGGATCGGTGCGCTCGATGACGCGACGCACGCGTGCGGCGTGTCGAGCGTGGAGGTGGCGTGTGCCTCCAGCACGATCTTGACGTCCTCCGGCACGGCGACCTCGAGGATCTCCGAGATGCTGCGCACCAGCCGATCCTCGCTGGCCTGGCTGTGGTTCTCCGGATGCGGCCACCAGTCACCGCGCGGGTTGTGGCTGGTCGGGCCGGATGCCGGACTCCGGCACACCCAGGCGCGCCGCCAGGCGCACGATGTCCGAGGCGGCCTCGACGCCGGCTCGACGCACGTCCTCGTCGGCGCTGATGATCGCTCGGATACGGGCCCCACAGCTGGATGAAGTCCAGGTTGTTGCCGCGATGTGCGAACGCAGGTTCTCGGCCACCTCGTCGGTGATGGTGGACGCCGGCACCGTGAGGTGGGCGCCCGATGCCGCTGAAGCCCAGCTCACGCGCGAACGCGATGGACTCGTAGCTCACATCGGTCCAGTCGCTCCAGACCACTCCCAGGACGCCGAAGCGCATCTGCTCCTCCCGATACGTCGTTGTCTGTGGCCTACCGTAGGCGACCGACGAACTTGCAGTCAACCGGTTGAGCGATGGCGCGCGGCCGCCTCGTGCGCTGCCGCGTCAGTCGACGTGTTCGTCTGAAGCGCTCGAGCGCGGCTGGCCCACAGCTCGCGGATCGTCCTCGTCGGTATCGGTGCCGCCGGTGTTGAGGATCGAGACGTCGCGCTCCTCGATGGTCGCGGAACGTCGTGGCCGCCAGCGCCTCGTGGTGGCGTGGCGATGGCCTCGAACACGGCGTTGCCGATGAGCACGTGGCCCAGGTCGTTGAGGTGGCACGAGTCGGTATGCAGCAGCCAGTCGGCGCCACCCATGATCTGCTGCGCGTCCACGAAGATGCGCCCCCAGCCGCTCGGCCGTCAGCGGATGGCCAGGTTGTAGGCAGTCGCGATCGTCCTGCGTCCACCGGGTCCAGGTCGGATAGACGGCCGGATCGTTGGCGCCCTTGCCGAAGGCCTGGTGGTAGATGCCCACGAGCACGACCAGCGCGCCGGTCTGTCGCCCGATGTCGCGTGACGATCGATCTCGATGTCCTCGACGTAGTCCTGCGAGCGGCATGCCGGAGCGCATGTCGTTGAGCCCCTCGGCGATGATGACCAGGTCTGGGTGCAAGGTCGATGCAGTGCTCCTGGTAGCGCTCCAGCAGGCTGGGCTTGGCCGATTCCGCGTAGCCCGGGCAGCGCGGCGACAGGACCCCTGCGGGCAGGCCGCGATTGAAGACGGTCGGGGCCCTCGTCCTGGAATTCGCGCAGCAGGCGCGCCACGACCTGATTCCACTCGTGCTCGGGCTGCGCAGCACACATGCCGTACGAGATGCTGTCGCCGATGACCACCATGCGCTGAATGGGCGATCGACATGGGCGCTCCTCCTTGCGGTCGTGAGCGCGTCTAGCGCGTGAAGATGGTGCCCGTGACGTCGGCGGCGTCGTCGGAGGCGAGCCAGGCCATGATGTTGGCGATGCCTTCCGGCTGGACCAGGCTGGCCAACTCGGCCTCGTACGCGGCCCGATCACCGGTCGCGCGGAGGTCTCCTCGATGACCGAGACCTTCATGCGGCGTGACCACCTGGCCGGGGCAGACGTCGTTCACGCGCACCCCGTGGGCGGCCAGATTCGCCGCGCAGGACCATGGCGAGCCCGTGCACGCCACCCTTGCTGGAGCCGTAGGCATACGACGAGCTGCCACCGCTGACGCCGGCGCCGGATGCGGTCAGCACGATCACCCCGGCACCCGCGCGTCTGCATGCGTGGCGCGACGTGCTTGCTGACCAGGAACGAGCCCTTCAGTTGACGTCGATGACGTCGTCCCAGGTGGCCTCCGGGAAGTCCGCGATGTCGACGCGCGCACCCTTCAGGATGCCGGCAAGGTGCAGCAGCACGTCCGGTCCGCCAGCCAGCCACGTCGGATCGCCTCGTCGACAGCCGCTGCGCACCTCGTCCTCATCGACCACATCGACGTGCCAGTAGCGGCACTCGGCGCCAGCTGACGCTGGCCAGTCGACGCGCGGTCGCAGCATCGGCGTCGTTGACGTCGAACGCGGCGACACGCGCGCCCAGCGAGGCGACCTTGAGCAACGGTGGCTCGGCCGATCCCGGTCGCAGCCCCGGTGACGATGATGCGCTTGCCGCTGAGCGACATGTCCGTTCCCTTCTGCTGTGAGTCGAGCGCTGCGAGCCTGAGGCCCAGCCATCAGCTCGCCACGGGCCGCTGTCCGAGGTGGACCTGGCCTGCGCACGGCTACGAGATGGCGATGCTACTAGGTGTAGTTCCCACACGCCTTGTTGACGATCAAGAGACGGGAGATTCCCGTCTACCCGACCCCAGGCCCAGACCGCTACACCCCAGAGGACGACCGCAAGGACCGTAAGGAAGCCGAGATGGACCCAGTATTGGGGGTCCTCCAGCCGCAGGGACCCATCCACATCGGTCTGGAACATCGTCACCACCCAGCCAGAACGCACTCAGCGTGAACTGCGCTGCGCGACCCGCGCGATGACGCCGAAGAACCCGTTCCGCTTGCTCATGGAGCCCCCCTTCCGCAACCGTAGAGTGTGTGGTGAGCCAAGGCGTGGCGCTCAGCGCGGTGAGCCGCCTACTCCCGCTTGCTCTCATCTTCCGGGTTCCCGTCAGCGGGTCAAGTGTCGAACGGCCCGGCGGCCCCGGACTATCGACAAGGTGCCTGGGAACTACACCCAGGACGGCGTCGTCGACATCGGGCCGGTGCGTCCGAGCGAGCAGGCCGAGCTTGACCACCGCGGCTGACTGCCCATACGCTGAGCCGCCGCAGGACGAGCATCAGTCCGGGCCGCAGCGCGGAAACGCGATCGGGCACGAAAGGAGGGTCCGTGGCAGCAACGGTGATGACTGTCCGCGGGCCAGTACCGGTCGAGCAGCTGGGTTTCACGCTGCCACACGAGCACGTCTTCATCGACCTGGTGCGCATCTTCCCGGCCAACATGCTCGCGTTCGACTTCCAGCTGATCGATGAAGCGCTGGCCATCGAGGAGGTCAGACGATTCGTCGAAGTGCGGCCCGGTTCGCTCCCGGACGGCCAGCGCTCGTCGACGTCACCACCGACGCACGCGTGGGCCGGCAGCCAGAAGCGCTTGCGCCGCGTCTCCGAGGCACTCGACCTGCACCTGATCGTCTGGCCTGCGGACGCTACCGGGAACCGTGGTTCGAGCCGGACTTCGAGCGCCGCAGCACGGTCGACCTGGGCCGACTGCTGGTCGACGAGATCGAGAACGGCATCGAGGATACCGGCGTGCGTCCGGGCATCATCGGCGAGCTCGGTGCGGACCGCGACTTCGTCAGCTCCGCCGAGGAGCGCGTCCTGCGAGCGGCCGCCATGGCCCAGGCGGCCACCGGCCTGGCCATCACCTTGCATGCTCGAGCGAGCCGGGTGGGCATGGATCAGCTCGCCATCCTCGAGGATGCCGGCGCAGACCTGCGACGGGTCATCGTGGGCCACTGCGACACCGTACCGGACCCCGACTTCCACGAAGCCCTGGCAAGACGTGGCGCCTGGGTCGAGTTCGACACCATCCGCGGCAAGGTGCCCATGGTCGCCGGACGCAGACTCGACTTCATCCGGGAAGTGCGCCGGCGCGGCTATCTCGATCGCCTGCTGCTCTCGCAGGACACGTGCGCCTTGTCCCACCTGCAGGCGTACGGCAACACCGGGTACGACTACCTCGCGACGGGCTTCCTCGAGCTGCTCCGCGACGAGGGCCTCAGCCCAGAAGAGCTGCACTTGCTCTTCGTGCGCAACCCCACCAGCGCGATCGCGATCGAGGCGTGACGAGCGATAGGCTCGCTGCGAGGGCAGTCTCGGCGCAATGGACCCGCAGACCGACCAGTCGCCCTGGTGACCGGTGCGTGCCCGCGGTATCGGGTTCGCGACGGCCGCGTGCACTCGTCGACGAGGGTACGAGGTGTTCGTGGCCGACATCGATGCTCGAGGCCGCACGCGACGGCCGCGACTCGTCTGTCGCGGCCAGGCATCGCACGAGCGATGGAGATGGATGTGGCCGACTCCGGGTCGATTTCCACGGCCCTCGCGTCGCTGGAGACAGGACGGCTCGACCTGGTGGTCAGCAACGCCGGCGTCGTACAGCCGGCCCGCTCGGAGGAGCTCGATGAGGCGGCGTGGGAGCTACGTCCTGCAGGTGAACCTCTTCGGCGCCTTCCGGCTCGTACGACAGACATTCGAGCTACTGCGACAGTCGGAGCGACCGTCGATCGTGTTCATCTCGTCGATCGCGGCCCATCGAGGTCTTCCGGCTCGCCTCGCCTACAGCGCAAGCAAGGGAGCCCTGGAGTCGATGGCGCGCGTGCTGGCCGTGGAGTGGGGACTCATTGGGCATCAGGGTCAACGCCGTCGCCCCGGGTTTCATCTCCACCGAGCAATCCCGCGCCATCGCCGCCACGGGCGCCGCTGACCCCCAGGAACGAGCGCGTCGAACGGCGCTGGGTCGCTCTGGGCGAACCGTCCGAGGTAGCTGAGCTCATCGCCTGGCTTGCCTCTCCAGCAGCTTCGTATGTGACCGGACAGACCATGGTCGTCGATGGCGGCTTCCTCGCGGACGGCCGAACCGGCCCCGATGCCATCGCCGATCGCGAGGACGTGAAGCCCGCGCGCGGGCAGCCGACAGGGGCGTCAGCCATTCGACTGCCTCACGCGGCGGCGGCCCACGACCGAACGCGGCCCTTGCTGCCACGTCAGCCGGAAGACGCTACTGCTTGACGCCGCCCGCGAGGATGCCGCGCACCAGGAAGCGCTGCGACAGCAGGAAGACCACGAGGATCGGGACGGCCACGAGCAGGCCGGCCAGTGCCACCTCGGGGCGGCCGATGGGTAGCTGCGTCGCACCCAGGCCGGGGTTCAGCGCCGGCGTCGCCGAGAAGAGGACCCCGAGCCCGAGCGGTAGCGGGTAGTTCGTCGCTCGTGCCGAACAGCACGAACGGCAGGAAGTAGTTGGTCCAGGTGGCCGACGAAGGCGAAGAAGGCGAGGATGCCGAGCAGCGGCCTGGCCAGCGGCAGGGCGATGCGCCAGAAGGTCTGGTACTCACCGGAACCATCGATCTTGGCCGCCTCGTAGAGCTCGTTGGGGATCGACGTCACGAAGTAGATGTAGGCCAGGAATGTCCCGAACGGGAAGAGCGCGCTCGCGAGGATGAAGGCGCCCGGCGAGTTGAACTGGCCCAGTCGCGTGACTTCGAGGAAGAGCGGCAACACCAGCGCCACCGGCGGCACCAACATGGCGATCAGCGTGACGATGAGGAAGAACTCGCTTGAAGGGGATCTTGCGTCGCGGCCAGCACGATACCCGGCGAGGACGCGCTGCGACCGCGATGAAGACGATGACAGACGCTGTAGAGGACCGAGTTGATGACCCATTGCCCGATGACGCTCGAGTCGAACGACTGCAGGTTGTCCCACGCCTTGAAGTAGTTGTCGATGGATCCGAACGCGAACGGCGCCAGGTTCTGGATCTGGGCGTTGGTCTTGGACGGGGCCAGGATGAGCCAGATCATGGGGATGACGCTGATGACCGCGAACAAGACCCAGGACCACGAAGCGCGCCACGCGTGAACAACACCTCGCGGCCCTTGGCATTCACGGGGTGCGCCTTGTGGGGAGGTGCCGGCGTCGACATCAGGTGGCATCCTCGGTCTGATCGAAGAAGTTGGTCCGAGCGATGAGCAACAAGCCCGCGGACAGGCTGGACGACCAGCAGGATCAGCGACACCGCCGCGGCCTGGCTGAAGTTGCCCTGCACGAACGCGTAGTCGTAGCCCACCTGGTTCAGCGTCCAGCCGGTCGCGATGCCCTCGTAGACCGAGGCCGAGATCAACTGCGGCTCCACGAAGAGCTGCAGCCCCGCGGCGAAGGTCAGGACGGCCATGAAGACGATGTACTTCTTGACCAGCGGCAGCTTGATGCGGGTGGCCATCTGCCAGTGGTTGGCACCATCGAGATGCGCCGCCTCCAGGACCTCTTCGGAGATCGCCTGCAGCGAGCCGTACATGATCAGGATCCAGATAGCCCGCACCCGTGAAGAACGCCATCGCCGCGAACAGGTAGGCCATGTTGCCCTTGTTCCAGATCTGGGCCGCTTCGGTGATCCCGAACGCGTTGAGGACGTCCCGGAAGGGGCTCAGCGTCGGCTCCATCATGAAGTACCACACCAGGATCGCGACCGAACCGGTGATCGCCGCCGGCACGATGAACAGCGTCATCAGGTACTTGTTCTGCCTGCCTGGCTCACGTCGAGCAGGATGGCCAGGAGCATGACCACGAACAGCATCACCGGCACGTAGATGACCAGGAAGAGCGCCGACGTTCTCGAGCGCGGGCATGAACCGGAAGTCCTGGAAGACGAGCAGGTAGTTGTCCAGCCCGCCGTCCGGGTTCAGGAATGGGTGCGCGCCAAGCGACGATTCGAAGGCCAGCACGATGGGCACGACGCCGAACATCGACGAGCAGGAACAGATACGGCGCGAACATCACCCAGCTCGCGACGTGCCACTTGCGACGCGGTCCCATCAGGCAGCGTCCTCTACAGCGGTGAATCAGAGGCACCCGCCGGTGTGGCTCGCGTCGCGAAACGAAAGCCACCCGGCGGGTGCCAGCATGCACGAGTCAGTCGGAGACGTTGTAGCCGAACTGCGGTGCGAGATTCTTCGAGGGACTGGGTGAACTGGTCGATGGCCGCCTGGACGGCTGGCCCTCGGTCAGCGGCAGCGCGAGGTCCGAACCGATCTGGTTGTAGACATCGATGCGCACCGGACCGACGACCGGATTGATCAGCTGCGACTGGATCGTCATCGCCTCGGTCGGAGTCACCCACGTAGTAGGCGTCCGTCGCGACGCGCGTCCGTCCAGATCTCGTTGGCCGGTCCATAGGCCGGGAACGTGGGACCGCTCTCGGACGTGGTCGGGGTCGCTGACCATCCACTTGGCGGTGTCGATGGCTGCCTGCGGGTACTGCGGCGTGCTTGGAGACGATGAAGAGGCCACCGCCCCACTCACCGGAGTAGGCGACATCGTCGCCCTCCCAGATGGGCATCGGGGCAGCCGCGATGCGTCCCTCCGGGACCGCCCACGATTCGGCGGGCGCGGATGACGAAGTCACCGAACCAGGACGGACCGAAGGTCATCGCGACCTTGCCCTGCTGCGCGACGTCGGCGATGAAGCCGGCGTCGAAGCTGCGAGCGCGTATCGAGCACGCCGGCATCGACCAGCGGCTGGATGAGCTCGGCGATGCGCGTGCACTTGGGGTCCTGGCCGTTGATGCGGACCTCGTTGTCGCTGACCGGCAGCGCCGTCGGGCAACCACTCGGCCAGAGGTAGTCGGCGTAGAAGCCCTCGTCGCCGATGGCGCCCGCCGACGTAGCCGGTGCCTTCGAGCTGCATCGCCGTGGCCGCCCACTCCTCCATGGTGGTCGGCACGGTCAGACCGAGCTCCTCGAAGACCACGCTGTCGTACCAGAGCACGGTCTGGGCGAGGTCGTTCTTGACGCACCAGGTCTTGCCGTCGATCTCGCACCAGATGTTGCCTTCGCCGAAGTCCTCGAGGAAGCCCTCGCCGGCGAGTTCCGGGGTCCACTCGAGCGCGTAGTCGATCTGCGGGCTGACCAGCAACGCGAGGTCGCTGGGGTCGGCAAAGATGACGTCGGGCCAGCCGGAGCCGACCTGGTTGGCGAGCTGGATCTTGCCCAGGACCTGGTTGATGTCCTGGATCTCGACCTTGACGTCGACGGTGTCGGCAACGAGGTCTCGATACGTCTCGAAGCCCGGCTGGCGGACGGAGTCGGTCCAGACAAGCACCTGCGGCTTGTCCTGGGCCAATACGGCGCCAGGCACGACGACCGACAGGGCGAAGGCCGCGGTGGCCGCAGTTCCGATGACTCTTGATCTCATACGTGGAGCTCCCTATGCGCACGATGTGGCTTGGTCCGCGGACTGTAGACTTCTGCCGGCAGCCGTGTCAACCGGTTGACCTTCCAGACCGACACGCTACCGTGTCCAAATCGAAACCTCAGTCGAAGGCTCTTCATGGATGACCGACCCAAGGCCACCATCAGCGACGTCGCTCGACGCGCCGGCGTCGATCGTGCGGTGGTTTCGAAGGTGCTCAGCGATGATCCGGGCCTGCGCGTGCGCGAGGCGACACGTGAGCGAGTCCGGCTCGCCGCGACTGAGCTCGACTATCGGCCCAACTACCACGCCCAGCGGCTGGCACGGTCGAGCGCAGGCGCGATCGGCCTGCTCATCCCGGCGGGCAACCCCTTGCTCGTGCCGGTCATGTCGGGCGCTGCGGACGTGGCCACCGAACGCGGACTGCTGCTGTGGACCGCCACGCACGAGGGCACGCTGACCGACCGCTATCTGCGCCTGCTGCGGAGTGGCGCGGTGGACGCGGCGCTGGTGGCCGGCCTGAGTGCCGATGTCGACACCGCGAGCCTCTTCGCCGATCCCCAGGTGCCGGCCATCCTCGTCAATCGTCGAAGCCGGGGCTCCGACCGCTGGGTCATCCTCGACGATGAGCGCGCCGCGCGCATGGCCACCAGGCACCTCATCGAACATGGCCACCAGGCGATCGGCTTTGCCGGGGGGCCAACGGGCGTCGATACTGCCGAGCGGCGACGTCGCGGGTACCTGACAGCCATGCGCAGCGCCGGCCTTGAGGTCGATCCGTCGTGGATGGCCAGCGCCGACTACACACCCGAAGGCGGTGCAGCAGCTGCGGGGACCTTCCTTGCATCGGAACAGCCACCCACCGCCATCGTCGCTGCGGATGCCAACGAAGGCCTGGGCGTCTGGCACACCCTGGTGGCGCGAGGACTGTCCGTGCCGGGTGACATCTCGCTCATCGCCATCCACCGTCTGCCCGCGGAAGGCTATCGTGTGCCCTCGATGAGCTGCATCGAGATGCCGCTACGAAGGCTCGGTCGCAGGGCCATGGAGCTGGTACTCGACACACCCTGGAACGCGCGCATCCACGAGGTCATCGGCGATGAGCTGATCATCATCGAAGGCGACACCGTGGCGAGCAGATACCAGGGCCGGTCCTCGTAGACGAGAAAGCAGGAGGACGAGCGCGTGGGCTTCGATTCCTTCGAGCGAGTCAAGCTGGGCAGGACTGACGTGGAGGTGACTCGACTGGGTTTCGGCAGTGCTGAGATCGGCGGGCTCTACGAGTCGGTCACCGAGCAACAGGCCGGGACGCTGATCGCGCACATGTGGGACCGGGGCGTTCGCTACTTCGACTCTGCTCCACTGTATGGCTATGGCACCGCTGAAACTCGCGTGGGCAACGGCCTGCGCACGCATGCGCGCGACGAGTACACGCTCTCGACCAAGGTTGGCCGTCTGCTGGTGCCGGTCGATCCGGTGGCCGACAGGGACGCCGAGGGTCGGCTCAAACCGGGTGAAGCGGACTTCTTCTATGGCGATATCCCGGCGGTGCAGATCCGCTACGACTACTCACGCGATGGGGTCTTGCGGTCGGTCGAGGAAAGCCTGGAACGACTCGGGCTCGACCGCATCGACATCCTCTATATCCACGATAGCGACGAAGATCTCTTCCTGGCCTACCCGGCGGTCCACGAGCTGCGTGAACAGGGCGTCATCGGTGCCGTCGGTGCGGGCATGAACCAGATCGAGATGACCCTGCAGTTCGCCAAGGAGGCCGACTTCGATGTCTTCATGCTCGCGGGCCGCTATACGCTCCTTGAGCAGCCCGCGCTCGCCGAGCTGTTGCCACTGTGTGTCGAGAAGGACATCTCGATCGTCATCGCCGGGGTCATGAACAGCGGCATCCTCGCGAACCCGCAGCTGGGTGCGCGCTACGACTACATCCAGGCACCAGCCGTGCTGATCGAGCGGGCGCAAAGCATCGCGGCGGTTTGCGAGCGCCATGGCGTGTCGCTCAAGACGGCGGCGATCCAGTTCCCCCTGGCACATCCGGCGGTGGCATCGATCGCGGCGGGCGTTCGCACCATCGAGCATTTCGACGACTACCCCGCAGCCATGACCACCGACGTACCTTCTCAGCTCTGGGACGAGCTACGCCATGAAGGTCTGATCCCAGCTGACGCCCCGACCCCGTAGGCTCAGCCGGCAGAGGCCAGACGTCCTTCGAGGTCCTTGGCGACGGCACCGGCGTGGATCACCACGGCCACGTTCTGTGGATCCGCGAGCAGCGACACCTCGTCCAGCGGCTGGCCCTTCACGAGGACAAGGTCGGCCTGCTTGCCCTCCTCGATGGTGCCGATCTCGTGCTGCAGGCCGAACAACTCCGCGTTCGTTCGCGTCGCGCTGATGATGGCGCGATGGGCACCCATAACGCGTGCCTTGTACATGATCTCCTCGCCGCGTCGCCCCTGCCCTGGCCCGACCACGTCGGATCCCGAGGCGATGGCTACGCCAGCAGCATCGGCCTTGCGCACTGATCTCATAGGCGGCTGCAGCGATCTCGCGCATCCGCGTCGCCTTCTCGGGCGTCAGGCCCCAGCGCTCGGGATCGGCCTGGATGACCTCCATGGCCTGCAGCGTCGGCACCATGAAGGTACCCAGCTCTGCCATGCGGGCGGCCGTGGTCGGCTCCATGACCGTGCCGTGTTCGATGGAACGAACGCCGGCCTCGATGGCCACATCCATGGCCGCGCTCGTGTGACAGTGCGCCAGCACGTAGGTGCCCCAGCCGCGCGCAACCTCTACGGCCACGGCGATCTCCGCCATCGAGAGCTGCACGCTATCGAACGGATCGGTCGGGCGAGACGATGCCACCGGATGCGAGCAGCTTGATCTGCGTCGCCCCACGGCGAAGCTGCTCGCGAGCTGCCTTGCGGACCTCGTCGACCCCATCGGCGATGACGTGACCGGCGACCAGCCCAGGGATGGTCTCACTGGCGTGCAGGGCCTGGTGCTGCAATCGACCGTCGCCGTGCCCGCCGGTCTGCGAGATGACCGAGCCCGAGGGCAGGATCCGGGGACCCTGGAGATGCCCTGCGGCGACGGCGGCTGCCCAGGCTGGCTCTAGCCCGCCCGCGTCGCGCACCGTGGTAAAGCCTTCATCGAGCGCCCCCTCGACCATCTGGGCCACGGCCAGGACATGCACGATCCAGGAGTCGTTGGTATGCGCAGCGCCAGCGCCCAGGAGCGCGAGATGCACGTGTGCGTCGGTCAGGCCGGGCAGCAGCGTGCAGCCGGCACCATCGATGACCGGCGTGCCGGCCGCGATGACCGACCGCTCGGCTCCGATCTTGCTGATGCGGCCATCCTCCACGAGCACGTCGTGGCGGCCCTCGGGTTCGCGGCCCGTCGCATCGAGCACGGCCACGTCGCGGATGACGAGCCGGCTCACGACCCCGGCTCGATCATCGGGTGAGCATCGGGTTCGATCATGGGCCGACCTCCGGGCGTGTCCCAACCGACGGGCTTGGGCTCGGCCGGGTGGTCGCCGGCACGCAGACGCGCGCGTCTCAGCCTCGTCAACGGTGCCAGCTGGCCAGGTCGATGGCGACCCCGTACTCGCGGGCTGCGGCCTCGACGCGTCACGTAGCCGTCGAGCACGTCTTCGAGGACCGCCGCGGTGTCGCGCTCGAAGGGGTCACCCCAGCCGCCACCACCACCGCTGTTGTTGACGAGCACCTCGCCCTCGAACATCGGCCGATAGTGGCCACCGGCGACGCGCTCCTTGTCCGTACCCGGGTTGAGGATGACGTGGTTGTTCTCGCCGCTGACACCCTTGCCGATAGCCCACGGCCGCGTGCTCGTCTTGTAGACGATCGAGGCGGAGAAGGAATCGGCGAGGAAGTGATAGCGTGCGACCGACACCCAGGCCGCCGCGCTGCTTGCCCGGTCCGCCGGTATCGGGGCGCAGGCCGTAGTGGCTGATGAACATCGGGGACTTCTGTCTCGAGGACCTCGACAGGGTTGTTGCGAGCACCCGATTCGGTGATCGCCATGATGCCGTTCTCGCCATCGCCACCGGCGTGGGCGCCGAAGCCGATGCCCTCGTTGGTGGCTTCCACCCAGAAGCGGTTGTTACGTGGGTTCATGCCCAGGCCCATCATCGAGCAGACATCAGAGCCCGAGCTGGCGGGGATGATGTCGGGCATACCCTGCGCGAGCGCCTTGGTGATGACCTCGCCCATCAGCAGGCCGGGCCACAAGGTGAACGTGGGCGCCGGCGGCTGGGCGTTGAACAGCTCGCCCTCGGGGGCGATCACACGCAACGGACGGAAGTCGCCTTCGTTGGCCGGCGTATTCGGCGTGGTCAGGCCCTTGAAGATGAGGCCGCTCGTCGATTCGGTCAGGCCCAGCGGCACGTTGATCGGCCCCTTGGCCGCTTTCGATCGAGCCGCTCCAGTCGACGACCATCTCGTCGGCCGAGACAGTCACCGTCGCCTTCATCTTGACGAGGCCCTCCTCCACGCCGTCGCCGTCGACGTAGTCCTCGGCGGTCCAGGTGCCCGGCGTCAGCTTGGCCAGTCCGATGCGAGCCATGCGCTCGCCGTGGTCCAGGAACTGCGCGACAGGCCTCCTCGTACGTCTCCCGCCCATAGCGTTCGATGATCTCGGCGGTGCGCACCTCGCCGATGCGACAGGCCGAGATCTGCGCGAAGAGATCGCCGATGACGTGGTTGGGCAGCCGACTGTTGAACTTCAGGATGTTGATGATGTCGGTCTGCAGCTCGCCCTCGCGGAAGATGCGCGTGCCCGGGAAGACGATGCCCTCCTGGTACATGTCCGTCGTGTCCATCGAGTAACCGGCGTGCTTCTGCTTGAGGTCCAGCCAGTGGATGCGGACACCGGTGAAACCCACCAGATCGCCCTGCGCGAAGATCGGCGAGGTGACGAAGACATCGAGGGTGTGCGCTGACGACCAGTAGGGGTAGTTGAAGATGTACGCGTCGCCCTTCTTGAAATTGTCGACACCGATGAAGTCGATGAGGCGGTGCAGGGCGCGGTCATTCGCGCGCGTGAAGATGGTGATGCCCGGCGCCTCCGCCAGCTCGCGGCCTTCGATGTCATAGACGCCCACGCCGAAGTCCTTGATCTCATAGACCACGGTGTTGTAGGAGGTGCGCATCAGGTTGGTGGCCATCTCGTTGGACACCGACAGCAGCCGGTTGCGGATGACCTCGGTGGTGATCGGATCGACCGTCGTCATGGCGTCAGCCCTCGTCCTTCGTGCGTGGAGGCGGCCTCTGGCGCGACCTCGATGATGAGTTCGCCGTGGTCACCCGACGGCACAGCGTGTCGCCGGCGTGGACCACGGTCGTGGCCGTGAGCTCCTCGATGATGACGGGGCCCTCCAGCCGCTGGCCGCGACCGAGCGCCTCGCGCCGCAGCACCGCGTATTCCTGGACGGCCGAGGCATGGCGGTGGACCGCCCGCGCCCCGACCGCGGCCGCGTCCGGATCACCGGGACCGGCCAGCGGTAGCTGCGGCCGCGGCACACGTCCGATGGCTCGGAGCCGCGCGGTGACGATCTCGACGGCGTCCTCGCTGCGGTGTCCGTAGCGTTCCTCGTGCATGGCCGCGAACTTCTCGGGCAGGGCCGCGAGCTGCTCGTCGGTGACCTCGATCGCGTCCAGCGGCACCTCGACGGTATGCTCCTGTCCCTGGAAGCGCATGTCGGCCGACGGCCGCAGCTCCTGCTGGTCCTCGGCGAAGCCGTCGCTGGCGAGGGCGGAGCGAGCGCGCTCGGCGAGCGGCACCATCAGGCTGGTCAGGTCGCTGGTGCTCATCTCGCTGACGGTGGCCACTGATGTCTGCGCGAAGTCATGGACCACGTCGGTCATGAGCATGCCGTAGGCGCTGAATGCCCCTGGTCCCGGCGGAACGATGACCCGCGGGATGCGCAGCTCCCGGGCCACGTCGAGGGCGACGAAGCCGCCCCCGCCGCCGTAGGAGAGCAGGGCGAAGTTGGCCGGGTCGTGGCCCTGCTCGACGGTGATCTCGCGGACCGCGCCGGTGATGCGCGCGGTCACGAACTCGAGGATGCCGCGCGCGACGGTCATGACGTCCAGCCCCAGCGAGCCGGCGACGTCGGCGATGGCTTTCTCAGCCAGGCTGCGATCAAGCTGGAGCTCGCCGCCGAGCGCCGTTGCTTCACCCAGGTAGCCGATGAGCAAGGCCGCGTCGGTCACGGTGGCCTGCGTGCCGCCCTTGCCGTAGCTGGCCGGTCCGGGCGACGCCCCGGCGCTCTTGGGGCCGACCTGCATGTGGCCGGCCTCGTCGATCCAGGCGATGGAGCCGCCGCCAGCGCCGATGGTCTTGATGTTCAGGGCCGGCACCGCGATGGCCTGGCCCTCGAAGTCGCGCCTCCGTCACCGTGGTGGGATGGCCGCCGACGATGAGCGAGGCATCCAGGCTGGTGCCGCCCATGTCGATGGTGATGAGATCGGGCTCATCGACCAACGGGCCGACAGCCGCTGCACCGATGACGCCGGCTGCCGGGCCACTGAGCACCATGTGTGCTGGCTGGTCCATGGCCGTCTCCACGGTCATGGCGCCACCGCCTGAGCGCGTGATCAGGAAGCGACCCGTGAAGCCGGCCTCATCGAGGCGAGCCGCGCAGTCGCTCCAGGTAGCGGCGCACGATGGGCTTGGTATAGGCGTCGATGACGGTCGTACTGGTGCGCTCGTACTCGCGGTACTCCCGCACCAGCCGATGCGACAGGCTGATCTCCAGGTCCGGGGCGACCTCACGCAGGACCGCCGCCATGGCCAGCTCGTGGTCGGGGTTGGCGTACGAGTGCAGGAACGCCACCGCCACGGACTTCGCGCCACTCTCAAGCACGAGCTGGGCCACCCGCCGTCGCATCGGCCTCATCGAACGGCGTGTGCACGTCGCCGGTGTAGAGCATCCGCTCATCGACCTCGAAGGCGCGCCGACGCGGCAACAGGTTCGGCGGTTTGCGGTACTTGAAGTCGTACATGACCTTGCGGTCCGTGCGAGCGAGCTCGTAGACGTCGCGAAAGCCCTTGGTGGTCACGAGGGCGACCACGGCCCCCGTGCGCGTGAGCAGCGCGTTGAGCGCCAGCGTCGTGCCGTGCACGAAGTAGGAGATGTCGGACAGGGCCACCTCGGCCTTGCCCATGGCGGCGATCACACCGCGGGCGGGATCGTCCGGCGTCGTGGAGGTCTTCTCGAACCGCGCGGCACGCCCCTCCTCGTCGAGGATGGCCACGTCGGTGAACGTGCCGCCGACGTCGATGGCCAGGCGTACTCGCCGGATCCCGGGTTCTGCAGTCATGTCAGCGCCTCCTGCCCCGCGCGGCGCTCAGGCCGACCGCGGCGATGATGATGAGACCCGTTACGAGGTCCTTGAGGAATGGATCGATGTTGAGGATGTTGAAGCCGTTGCCGATGAGCGCCAGCAGATAGACACCGGCGATCGAGCGCCAGATGGCGCCTTTGCCGCCGTAGATGCTGGTGCCGCCGAGGATAATGGCTGCGATGGCCTGCAGTGCGATGCCCTCGCCGGTCTGTGGCTGGCCACTGGCGATGCGAGACACCGTGATGGCCCCAGCGATGCCCGCCGCCAGGCCGCTCAGCGCGAACGTCGCGATACGCACGCGATTGACACGCACGCCACTCAGCACAGCCGCTTCTTCGTTGCCACCGAGCGCGTAGATGTAGCGGCCCAGGGGCGTCGCGTCGAGGATGACCCACATCGCCGCAGCAAAGGCCAGGAAGACGAGCACGGCGTAGTTGAGACCCTCGATCTTGGCCCGGCCAAGTTGCGCGAACTCCGGATATGCGGTCACCGAGATGAGGAACCCGCCGGTGATGAACAGCGCGAACCCGCCATAGACGAGGCTGGTCGCGAGGGTGGCCAGGAACGAGTGGATGCGCAGCCCGACGATGACGAGGCCGTTGGTGACACCCAGCACGACACCGACCACGGGCGCCAGCAGCAGACCCAGCGTGGGGTCGACATTGACCGCGACCCAGGCGGCGAAGACGGCGGCCACGCCCACGATGGCGCCCGTGGACAGGTCGAAGCCGCCGCCGATGATGACCAGCGTGCCAGCGCACGCGACGATGGCCAGGGGCGCGTTCTGGTTCAGGATGTTGAAGATGTTCTGCGTGGACAGGAACGCCGGACTCGCGAAGCTCAGCCAGACGAAGACGATGCCCAGCAGGACGAGCACGGCGTACTCCGCGAGGAACTCGAAGACGCGCGTGCTGGTCTTCGGCCGGTGCGCCTCGCTGGGTGTGCCCGGCGGGGATGCCTCGGGAGCGACTTCGGGGGCGAGTACCTGGCTCACTGCGGCGCCCCGCTCACGCGGCTCATGCGGCCTGCACGCCATCGAGGCCGAAGAGCCGGAAGATCACCTCGTCCATGGACACCTCCGTGGGGTCCACCCAATCGACGGTGCGTCCCGCATGCATCAGGTAGACGCGATGCGAAAGGGCCATCACCTCCTCCAGTTCCGAAGAGACGATGACGATGGCGATGCCTTCGTGGGCGAGGCCGACGATGAGCTCGTAGATGTTGCGCTTCGCGCCGATGTCGACCCCTCGCGTCGGCTCGTCGAGGAGCAGCACCCGGGGCGTGGCATTGAGCCACTTGGCGAACAGCACCTTCTGCTGGTTGCCCCCGGAGAAGACGCCGACATCGCCTTCGGTGATGCGCGGCACGATGTCGAGGTCCTCGACGAGCTTGCCTACGCCTGACTTCTCGGCCGAGCGCGATACCAGGCCAGCTCGCACGAACTGTCGCAGGTCGGTGAGGGTCACATTGCTGCGCACCGTCATGCCGGCGATGAGACCCTGGCCGCGCCGGTCTTCCGGGATCATGCCCAGGCCACGCTGGACCGAGCCATACGGCGAGCGCGATGGGTAGGGCTGTCCGGCGAGGTGCACGCTCCCGCCGTCTGCCCGGTCAGCACCGAAGATCGCCCGCAACGCCTCGGAGCGGCCGCTCCCGACCAGGCCGGCGATGCCGACGATCTCACCGGGCTCGACCTCCAGGCTCACATCGGTCACGGCCATGCCCGCAGCGAGGTGTTCCACGCGCAGAGCGGGCGGTTCGGAGGTCGTCTCCGGCACGGGCGCCGTCGGGAAGGTCATTTCCAGCGAGCGGCCGAGCATGCCTGAAACGAGGCTCTCCTTGGTCTCATCGGCAGCGGGACCGGTCCTGATGACGCGTCCGTCCCGCATGACGGTGACGGTCTGGCACGTGTCGAGCACCTCTTCGAGGAAGTGGCTCACGTAGATGACCGTGCGCTGGTCCTCTCGCAGCCAGGCGATGACATCGAAGAGGTGCCGCGATTCATCGATGCTCAACGCCGAGGTGGGTTCGTCCATGATGATGAGGCGGGCATCGCGAGCGAGCGCGCGCAGGATCTCCACCTTCTGCTGGTCGGCGATGCGCAGATCCCTCACCCGGGCGCGCCCGTCAAGGCGAAACGATGGCCGCTCGTTGAGCGCCTCGAAGCGCGCCTGGATGGAACCATCGAACAGCCCGAAGCGGTGCTGCTCGATGCCCAGGAAGACGTTCTGCGCCACGCTCAACTCCGGGACCAGCGAGAGTTCCTGGTGGATCATGGCGATGCCGTTGGCCAGTGCCAGCCGGGGAGACCAGCCACCGACGTGGGTCCCGAACGCCGTGAAGTCGCCCTCGTCGCGTTCGTAGATCCCGCCGATGATCTTGCCTAGCGTCGACTTGCCGGCACCATTCTGGCCGACGAGCGCATGCGCTTCGCCGGCCGCGATGTCCAGATCGATGGCAGCCAGAGCTTGTGTGGCTCCGAAGCGCTTGGAGACGCCTCGGAGCCGTACGGCTGCTTCCGGCAAGGGCTTAGCCCTGCCACTCACCCATGAAGTCAGGGTTATCGATCAGGTCCTGCGTGGTCACGATCGGTCCGATCTCGACGAAGGTGTCCATGTTGATGACGGCCTCGTGGTCCTCGCCTGCGAGATCAGCCAGCAGGAGCTTGGTCGCCTCGGCACCCATGGTCTTGGGGTAGTTGGCGTAGGTCGCATCCCAGCGGCCGGCCCGGATCGCGTCGATGGCTTCCTGCGTCGCGCCGCCACCGATGAGGAACATGGACTCCAGGTCCAGACCTGCGTCGATGATGGCGATCTCCGCACCCGAGAGGTGCTGGTCGGCGTTGGAGAGGACCGCGTCGACCTGCGGGTTCGACTGCAGGATGTCCTGCATCACGGTCAGCGATGCATCGCGGTCGTAGTTGCCTTCGCCGGTCGCGACGACAACGATGTTGTCGTGCTCGGCGAGCACGCTGGTGAAGGCTTCATAGCGCACGTTGTCGAAGGGGAACTGCAGCTGGCCGATGAGGATGACCACGTTGCAGGGGTCCTTGTCGGCGCAGTACTCGACGACCGCGTCGGCCTCGAGCTTGGCGCCATCAGCCGGCGGGCCGGCCACGGTGCCGACGATGCCATCGACCTGCGGCTCCAGCGTGGTCAGATCCGGACCGATCGGGAAGAGCGTCGTGACGGTGGGGATGCCGCCGTTGTTGAAAGCGTCGGCGACCGCCGAGCCGATGCCCACGGTGTCGTTCGCGAGCAACACGAAACCATCGTAGTTACCCGACGCGACGGCGTCCTCGATCTGGGCCAGCTGCACCTCGGCGCTGAACTGCCCATCGAATAGCTCGGCCTCGACGCCCATCTCGGCGGCAACTTCTTGCACGCCTTCCCAGATCGCCTGGTTGTAGCCGTTCTGACTGGACGAGGCGAAGAATGCGATGCGTGTCGCATCGTCCTGTGCGAAGGCGCCAGCGGCGCTGGTGACGGCCAAGGCCGCCGCCAACATGAGCCCCGTGCCGAGCTTGAATGTGCGCATATCCAAATGCCTCCTCAGGCTATCGAAGTCTGGCGGCTGCCCCTCCCAGTCGAGCTGATTGACCCGACAAGCCGCGTGCGAGGCATAGTCGCACGAACTGACAAACGATTCCAGCCAAGAACAGCGACGAAGCGGCACGGAGAGGTGACGAATTGCCAGGCGCCTGCGCACTCAGGTCGTCAGCAGGATGAGCACGACGAAGACGATGGCCGCGATGAGGCGATAGGCGATGAAGATGCCGGTACTGTGGGTGCGCAGGTAACGCAGCAGAAAGCCGATGGCGATCCAGCCTGAGACTGCCGCAGCGATGACACCGGCCGCGAGGACCGCCACGTCCACGTCACCGATCGAGCCATCCACGAAATGGCGCGCCTTCCAGAGTCCCGCGCCCGCGATGATGGGGATGCCCATGAGGAAGGCGAAGCGCGCTGCGGCTTCCCGCTCGAGGCCACGGAAGAGGCCGGCCGCGAGGGTGATGCCCGAACGGCTGATGCCGGGAAACAGTGCCAGCGCCTGGGCCGTGCCGATGACCGCGGCATCAGCGAAGCTGCTCTGATCGAGGTTCCTGTCGCGCGTGCCGAAACGCTCAGCCAGCCACAGGATGGCCGCCCCGACGACCAGCATCAACGGGATCACGATGAGCGACTCGCGGAAGAACGAATCGAAGAAGTCCTCCAACAGGAGTCCCAGCAGCGACGCCGGGATGATGGTGACGAGCAATACCCAGGCGAGCTTGCGCTTGGGATCGCCAGCGAGGCTGCGCTCACGGATCGAGGCCCAACCGGCCCCGATCAACTCGAGGGCGTCGCGCCAGAAGTAGGCCAATAGCGCAGCGAGCGTGCCCATGTGCAGCATCACCACGAACTCGGCGCTATTGATGAGCGCGTCATCCCAGCCCAGGACCTCGGGCAGCAGGATGAGATGCGCCGACGACGAGATAGGCAGGAACTCGGTCAGTCCCTGCACGATCCCGATGATGATGGCCTCGATGATCGGGTCCAAGTAGACCTCCGTTGGGCCGGTCGGTCAGCACCGGCCATACGGAGGCTCGGACGCTGGTCTAGCGGATGAAGAGTGGCGCGAATACGAGCGCCAGTGTCGCGAGCAGCTTCACCAGCACGTGCAACGAAGGACCGGCGGTGTCCTTGAACGGATCACCCACGGTATCCCCGACGACCGCGGCGGCATGAGCATCGGAGCCTTTGCCAAGGACGTTGCCGTCGTCATCGGTGAGGTTACCTGCTTCGATGTATTTCTTCGCGTTGTCCCACGCGCCGCCGCTGTTGTTGAGGTACGTGGCCGTGAGCACGCCCACGATGGTGCCGACCATGAGCAGGCCAGCCACAGCCTCGTAGCCCAGGATGAGTCCCACGGCGAGTGGCGTGGCGACCGCTACGACCCCGGGCGGGATCATCTGGCGCAGTGCCGACTTGGTCGTGATGTCAACCACGCGCGAGTAGTCGGGTCGCTGGCTGTAGTCCATGATCCCAGGCATCTCGCGGAACTGGCGGCGCACCTCCACGATGATGTCTGCGGCAGCCGTGCCCACGGCCCGGATGGCCAGCGCACTGAAGACGTACACCAGCATGGCCGCGATGAAGGCGGCCACGAAGACCGAGACGTTGGCGAGGTTGACCGAGTCCATCAAGGGCAGGCCGCGCGCGAAGAGCCCGATATTGACCTTGTCGATATAGGCCTGGAAGAGCAGGAACGCCGCAAGGCTGGCCGAGGCGATGGCGAAGCCCTTGGTGAGCGCCTTGGTGGTATTACCGACAGCATCGAGCTTGTCGGTGATCTCGCGCGCGGAGCCCTCGGCCTTGGAGAACTCGGCGATGCCTCCAGCGTTGTCCGTGATCGGCCCGAACGTGTCCATGGCCAGGATGTAGGCAGTGGTCATGAGCATGCCCATGGTCGCGACAGCGGTACCGAAGACGCCGCCCACGTTGGTGCCATCCTCCCGCACGAGACCAGCCTGTTCGCCCAGCCAGAAGCTGATCAGCAGCGCAGTGCCGATGACGATGGCAGTCACGAAGGTGGTCTCGAAGCCCACCGCGGTACCGGCGATGATATTGGTCGCTGGGCCCGTCTTGGAGGCTTCGGCGATGTCCTTGACGGGACGCCACGAACCGGCGGTATAGAACTGCGTGATGTAGACGAAGGCGACGCTGGTCGCGAGGCCGACGACGCCGGCGAGGAAGAACCACACCCAGGTGGGGATGTCGTAGTTGCCAGTGTGCACGCCGGTGTTGAGCATCACGAAGCTGACGATGAGGATGCCGACCACCGAGAGCAGGGTCGTGGCCCAATAGCCTCGGTTGAGGATGTGCATGGGGTCCTCGTCCTCGCTGCCACGCACGAAGTACATCGCCGCGATCGTGGCCAGCAAGCCGAACGCTCGCACCACGAGCGGGAAGAAGATCCAGGCTTCGGGGTTGGGCCAGCCTGCGGCTGCGGCGATGAGGTAGATCGCCGCGCCCAGGATCATCGCGCCGATGTTCTCGGCCGCGGTCGATTCGAAGAGGTCGGCGCCGCGGCCAGCGCAGTCGCCGACGTTGTCGCCCACGAGGTCGGCGATGACGGCCGCATTGCGTGGGTCGTCCTCAGGGATGCCCTTCTCGACCTTGCCTACGAGGTCGGCGCCGACGTCAGCGGCCTTGGTGTAGATGCCACCGCCAAGTTGGGCGAAGAGCGCTACGAATGAGGCTCCGAAGCCAAAGCCCACGATGAGGAACGGCGCGATGGCGTAGGTGACCTCGCCGATGATGGCCTCATACGCGGTGAAGATGCCCCACACGCCGAGCAGCGAGAGCGCGACCACGAGGAAGCCGGATACAGCGCCGCCGCGCATGGCGACCTGGACGGCCTCGACGAGGCTGTGTCGCGCTGCTGCCGCGGTGGGTACGTTGGCGCGAACGCTGACCCACATGCCGATGATGCCCGAAGCCATCGAGGCGCGGCACCGACGAGGAAAGCGACGCCGGTCATGATGCCGAGCTCGAGCCCGAAGATGGACGTCTCGGCGACTTCCTCGGTCTCGACGAGGGTGATGATGGCGGCCACCACGAAGGTGCCCACGATCGCGAGGATGGCGATGGTCGAGTACTGCCGCTTGATGAAGGCGTTGGCGCCTTCGAGGATGGTGCCGCCAACGTCCTGCATCGCCTGCGGCCCCTTGTCGCGCGAGAGCACGTCACGAGCCAGCCAGATGGCGAAGATGATCGCCGCGATACCGGCGATGGGGATGATCCAATAGGTCGGGTTGGACACGGCCGCGCAGGCCCCCTTCATGGAGGCGTCTCGCGCGTGGATGCACGACTAATTGGCGCATGTGCCCGGGACCGCCTCATTGGCGTAGTTCGGCGATAGTAGGTGCCACGCACCTCGGGTCTGCCTCAATTTTGCAGACCCGGCAGTTGCCGTCGCGGGCTGAGCGGCAGCGATCGGTCGGGCCATCGGTCATCACTGGGTGGTCCACCGGGAGCAGGCAGTGGGCACCACCGTGGTCGGCGGGAGTCTCTCTTGACTCAGCTCGCACCACCGTGGGCGGCGGGAGTCGGCACTGACTTGGCGAGCACCAGCGTGGGTCGTTTGGTGCGGCCCACGACTGAAATGGCACGACACTTGGACGGTTCGATGCTTCCAAGCCTGAGATGGCCGGGCGCCGGCGCGATCCAGGCACCTTGGGCATCGCCTGGATCGACGGCGTTGCTACCTGAGTCTTGTGCGACTAGCGCTTGGTTCCGACGCGGATCCTATGGAGCGACAGCGCATCACCCGGCGCCGGGCGCGGTCGGTGATGTCTAGTCCTCGATGATCCAGGCGTCGACGCTGCGGCTGTAGTCGAGGAGCTCCGCCATCAGCGAACCAGAGGGCCAGCTCCTGGGCGGCGTTCTCCGGGCTATCGGAGGCGTGCACCAGGTTCATGCCGGTCTCAAGCGCGAGATCGCCGCGGATCGATGCCGCCGGCGGCCTCATGGGGTCGCGTCGCACCGTTGACGGAGCGACACACCGCGATGGCATTGGTACCTTCCACGGCCATGGCCACGAGCGGTGACGAGATGATGAACTCGACGAGGCCGCCGAAGAATGGCTTGTCGGCGTGCACGGCGTAGTGCGTTTCGGCCAGCTCGCGGTCGACCTGGACCAGCTTGAGGCCGACGATACGCAGGCCACGCTGCTCATAGCGGTCGATGATGCGGCCGATGAGCTGGCGCTGGACGCCGTCGGGCTTGATCAGGACAAGGGTGCGTTCGCTCATGGGGTTCCTTCCGGAGTCGACCCAGGTACCAGGGCCTGATGGGCTAGTTGGTAGGCCGCTGCCGCCTCGGCTTCGCGACCGAGAAGACGGTACGCATCACCGCGCACGAGGTGGATGGTGGCGAGACCAGCGCTGCCGGATTGGCGCTGGCCACGGCCTTGTCGGCGGCTGACAGGATGATAGGCGCGAGCGCCGGATCCAGTCGCAACAGCACGCCGAGACGCTCGCTGGCGGCGACGACATGCCCTGCGCGACAGCACGGTCGACCTGCTCGAGCTCAAGCCCGGCGAGTCTGCCGCTCATCACGATGTCTGTCGTCGAGGTCGGCCCAGCGGGTCGCTGGATCGCACCGCGGCCTGACGGCATCGTCGCTGCGGCCGCTCGGTCGTCGTAGCTCTTCGGGAGCCGGCTTCTGCAAGTCTGCTGCGACCCATGTCTGCGGTGTCGGCGCGACGACTTCGCTGCCGCCGACGAGCAGGCCCCAGCGCCCCGGGTCATTGGCCCCGATAGTCCATCCAGCCCGCGTCGGGTTCTGGCCAGATCGGGCTTCGCGGCTGACCGGCGAAGAGGATGTCGCCTGCACCCCCGATACGATCGAGCACGATGCCGGCCCGGTGACTGGCCGCCTGACGCTCACATCGCCGACACGATCGAGGTCCTCAGCCACGATCAGCAGGGCCAGCGGTTCGTCACCGCCTGAGGCTTCGTGCGCCCGGGCCGCCTCCCCCGCACCTTCGGTGTCGCCACTTCGCCAACGCACCTCTGCCAGGTCGGCCATGGCTTCGGCATCGAGCGTGCCGGCTCCGGCCATCTGCTCCAGTGCGGCACGAGCGAGCGGCAGGAGCCCGCCACGTAGATGCACCCGCGCGAGACGAGCACCACTGGTGCGCTCGAGTGCCGCGGCCTGATCGTCGGTCGGACCCGGCAACGGTTCGACCTTGATGCGCGCCACGGCCCTGGACGACCGCACCGGAGTCGGCGCGGGCCGGGGCGCGCCGCAGCGGACCCGGGCACACCTTCCGGAGGCATCCGGCCGGGCACCATGGGCACGGCCCCTGGAGCTGCCGCTGGTCCGGGCCGACGGAGACGGACGGGCCCTGAGTGGGACCGGGCGGCGCATCGCGCCGGGCGGTGGCATGGCGCCGGGTGGTGGCATGGCGCCGGGCGGTGGCATCGCGCCGGGCGGTGGTGGCATGGCGCCGGGGGCTGGTGGCATGGCGCCGGGGGCTGGTGGCATGGCGCCGGGCGGCGGTGGCATCGGCGCCGGGGGGTGGCATGCGCGCCGGGGGGTGGTGGCATGGCGCCGGGCGGTGGTGGCATGGCGCCGGGTGGTGGCGGCATCGGCGCCGGGTGGCAGCTGGCCTGGCTGCGACGGCCGGGGGGGCGGCAGGGCGCCGGAGGCGGCACCGGTCCGGGTGGCGGTGGCATGGCGCCGGGGGGTGGCTGGCCCGGCATGCGCCGGGGCGGTGGCATCCGTGGTGGCATGCGCCGGGTGGTGGCGGCATCGGGTCCGAGCGTTTGAGGCGGCCCCATAGGATGCGAAGGTGGGATCGGGGGTACGCCCAGATCAGGGCCACTGAGCGTCGAGAGCGACTGGCCTTGCGGTGCCGCCTCGGGCACTTCGAGGCTTGATCGGACGTGTCGGCGTGGCGGGACGTGTCGGGCTGCTCGGACGTTTCGATATCGATCACATCGACGCGCTGGCGCCTCAGCCTGGACCGTCGGCGCTGGCCGCTTCCCCGTCGGCGGCAATCGCCTCGTGGTGGGCGGCTGGATCGCCTCGTCGTCGGCGGGTCGTTCCTGTTCGCTCATGGCAATCGCAAGGCCTTGTCGAGTCCGCGCGAAGCCACATCGCTCCCGATGACTGCGGCACACAGCGATTCGTCAGTGAATAGTCGCCCGGCAAGTGCGTGTATGTCGTCTGCCGTGACAGCCCGGAGCGCTTCGATCACTTCTTCTGCGGTCATCACACGCTCGTGCAGTGCTTCCTGCGTCCCCAGGAACGTCGCCATCGCGCGAGACTCCTCCAATCGCAGTTCAAGGCGGCCCAGCGTGTAGTTGCGAGCCCGCTCGAGCTCCGCCGGCGTGACGATCTCATCACGCAACTTCGAGAACTCCGCCAGGACTGCCTCCATCGCCGGCTTGACATCATCGGCATCTACGCCCATGTACACCTGCAGGGTGCCGCAATCAGCGTAGTCCGTCTGGAATGAATGCACGTCGTAGCAGAGACCCTCGTCCTCGCGGATCTTGAGGAACAATCGCGAAGCGGCCCCATCACCCAGCACCGTATTGAGCAGGTCGAGCGTCCACTGGTCGCGATGATCACGCGGCAGTGCCGCGATGCCCACGCATACGTGAGCCTGTGATGTGTCGCGCTGTGCGAGCCGAAGTCGCTCCAGGGGCACGCTGGGAGCCGGCACATACGCCTGGGCACGGCCGCTGCCTCGCCCGAAGAAACGCTCTACCAGGGCTACCGCATCGGCATGGCTGATATCGCCGGCCATGGCCACGACCATATTCGAGGGGGCATAGCCAGCCCCCCAGAACTCGCGGATGTCGTCGTCGGTCAGCGAGCGCACGGTCTCTTCGTCCCCAGCGATCTCCCAGCCCATCGGCGTATCACCAAAATAGGCCTCATCCCAGATGTTGAAGATGAACTGAGCGGGGTCGTCGCGGAACGAGTGGATCTCGTCGATGATGATCTCGCGCTCGTGGGCGATGTCCTCCGAACGCAGCAGCGGCCGCAAGGTCAACTCCGCGAGCACATGCACCGCTTGCTCTGCTTCGCGGATGGGTAGTCGGGCCCAGTAGGTCGTCGTCTCGCGGTCGGTCGCGGCGTTTGACGAGCCGCCCACGCCTTCGATGGCTTCGGAGATGAGGCGCGTAGTGGCCAATGCCTGGGTGCCCTTGAACGTGATGTGCTCCATGAAGTGGGCCAGTCCGGCCTTCTCGCGCACCTCCTCGCGAGACCCGACCATCACATAGACAGCCACCGACAGTGAACGCGTGCCGGGCAGGCGGGCGGAGATGACGCGCGGCCCCCCGGGCAGCGCGGTACGTTCGAACATGGATTGGCCATGCTACACGGGGTCGGCCTCAGACCTGCTGCGCCCGTGACGAGACCCGGCTCAGCCCTCGGAGGGGGGCTCTCCGGTGGGCGGCTCGCTGGGGGGCGGCACGTCGCGGTCGGGCGACTGATAGTCAGTGATATCGAAGCTGCCCAACTCCATCTGGATGTAGCCAGGCGCGGATTGAAAGGGCAACGGTTCCTGCACCGCATCGCCGTCCTCGCCAGGCGCAGATGGCACGAACTCGAGCACCACGCGCTCATCACTCTGGACCAGGATGTAGGTGATGAGCTGATCAGGCCGCGTCTCGAACTCGAGGTGTTCCCAGGAGGCGACGCTCAGACAGATCGAGAGGGGCGTGAAGAAAGAGGCCACGTCTGGACGGTCGGCCACGATGCGCTCGACCCAGCCGGTGCCGTGTGCGACGACCTTGCCAGCGCGCAGATAGCGATATGCCACGGTCTGGCGCAGCAGGGGGCGGAGTAGGTGATAGATGTCGACGGGGTTCGAGACAAGGCCACTGTTGACGAAGAACTTGGCCGGTGGCTCGCTCGACACGCACCCCTCCTGACGATGCAGCCCGCGCCCGTTCGGACCGAGATGGACGACTGTCCGATGGTATCGCAGGCCCATGGTCTGGGTGAGGCGAGGTTGCAGGCCTATCATCGGGGCGTGATCATCGCTGTCGATATCGGCAATAGCGCCGCCAAGGCCGCCCTGGTGAGTGGTGCCAGCGTGCGCGATTCTGGGCGCCTCGACACCTCGGTCGGCTCCGGCACCGACCTCGCCGACGGCTTGCGCGTGCTAGCCGGAAGCATCGAGCCGGGACCCACGGCGATCGTGGCGGTGAGCGTGGTGGACCGCTGGACAGAACGGCTCGAACGTGCCGCGGACCAGTTGGGACTCTCGCTGACGGTGGTGGCGGCGAGCCACGTGCCCATCGGCACCGCGCTGTTGCGCCCTGACCAGACGGGACCTGATCGTCTCGTGGCCGCATGGGCAGCGGCGGTCATCCACGGCGTACCCGTGATCGTCGTGGACCTGGGCACGGCAACCACCGTCGATGCCGTCGACGCCGACGGCTTCTTCCTCGGCGGGGCCATCCTGCCTGGCCTGGGCCTGGCGGCCGACGCCCTCGCTGATGGCACCGCGCGCCTTCCGCGCATCGAGCTCCGGCTGCCGGCCGACGCCATCGGTCGTGACACGACCACGGCGATCCAAAGCGGCGTCGTGCTTGGCCACCTCGGGGCTGTGCGCGAGCTGACCCAGCGCATGCAGGCACGCATGCGCACGGACCCCGGAGCCGCACCGGCGCGAGTCATCGTGACTGGCGGCCACGCCAGTGCTGACTGGGCCCGCCGCGCCTGGCTACAACCGGCGACCGCCGAGCTGCCGCCGATCGCACACGAGCTGGACCCGGACCTGGTCCTCAAGGGCCTCGGCCTGCTCGCCGAGCAGCTCGTGGGCCGGCCCACCACGCAGTCAACGGCGTGAACCGCCCGCTCGAAGGACGCCTCGTCCTGCTTGGCGTGACCGGCTCGATCTCGGCCTACAAGGCTGCCGAATTGGTGCGCCAGCTCATCGCCGCAGGCGCTGACGTCCAGGTCATGATGAGCCGCACCGCGACCGCCTTCATCGGGCCGCTGACGCTGGAGACGCTCTCGGGTCACGCAGTCATGCTCGACCCACTGGAGTTGCTGCCGGACCGTCGTATCGGTCATATCGTGGCGGCAGACGCAGCCGACGCCATCCTGGTGGCACCCGCCACGGCTCGATGGCTGGGCGCCATGGCCAACGGCCTTGCCGACGACATCATCACCGCCACGTGCCTGGCCACGACCGCTCCAGTCATCTTCGCGCCAGCCATGGACGGTGAGATGTACGCCCATCCAGCCACCGTCGCTAACGTTCAACGCCTGGTCGACTTCGGCTACGCGCTGGTGGAACCCGGGGAGGGTCCGCTGGCATCGGGCCAGGTCGGTGTTGGCCGCCTCGCGGAACTACCGACGCTAGTTGACGCCGTCGTGACGGCCATGGCCGGGCGCCCCGTGCGGCAGCCAGATGCGGCCCTGCGTCCTCCAGCAGCGATCACGGCTCATCCGCCTGATCTGATCGGCTGGCACATCGTCGTCAGCGCCGGAGGCACGGCCGAGCCGATCGACCCGGTGCGCTTCATCGGCAATCGCTCGAGTGGCAAGATGGGCATGGCCATCGCCGCTGCCGCCCTGCAACGAGGTGCGCGTGTCACGCTCATTCGTGGCACCACCAGCGTCGAGCCGCCGGAAGGCGCGCATGTCGTTCCCGCCACGACTGCGGCGTCGATGCGCGAGGCCGTTCTCGATGCGCTGCCAGGAGCGGACGCGCTGATCATGGCTGCCGCGGTGGCCGACTTCCGGCCGAAGCAGGCCGCCGACACGAAGCTCGCCCGCGCTGCCGGCCTGACGCTCGAACTGGAACCCACCAGCGACATCCTCGCAGAGGCCGCTGTGCATGCCCGTGACGAGAAGGCGAGCAGCGGACGACGGCCACTCATCGTGGGCTTCGCGGCTGAGACCGGTTCTCTGGCGCGGGCCCCGGAGAAGGCGGCACGCAAGGGCGTCGACCTACTCGTGGCCAACGACGTGGCTGAGCCAGGTGCGGGCTTCGGGACCGATACGAACCACGTCACGCTGATCGTGCCCGGACAGCCACCCGAAGCGTGGGCGCCAGCTAGCAAGGCACAGATCGCGCACGACCTGCTGGATCGCCTGATCGCGATCCGGGCAGCGACCGCTTCCGATACGTTGCCACTGACGCACGAAGCCAGCGAACGTGCATCATTGGGCACATGAGCGCCAGCAAACCCGTTCGCCGCATCACCCTCTCCGATATCGCGCGGATGCATGCCGCGGGCGAACGCTTCGCCACCATCACCGCCTACGACTATCCCCACCGCTCGCATCGTCGATGAGGCGGGTATCCCACTCATCCTCGTGGGCGACTCGCTGGGCATGGTCATGCTCGGCTACGACTCGACCGTGCGGGTCAACATCGAAGAGATGCTGCATCACACCCGCGCCGTGGCACGCGGTGCCAAACACGCCCTGGTCGTGGGCGACATGCCGTTCCTCTCGTACGGCGTGTCGCTGGAAGACTCGGTCGAGCACGCTGGCCGTTTCCTGCACGAGGCCCACGCACAGGCGGTCAAGGTCGAGGGCGGCGTGCGCTCGGCCCGAACCATCGAGGCCATCGTGGCCAGCGGCATCCCGGTGATGGCGCATATCGGCCTGACGCCCCAGGCGGTCAACCAGTTGGGCGGGTTCCAAGGTGCAGGGCAAATCGAAGGAGTCGGCGCGCAGCCTCATCGCTGACGCCATCGCGGTCCAGGAGGCTGGCGCCTTCGCGGTCGTGCTGGAGCTCGTACCGGCGGAGCTGGCGCGCGCCATCACCGAGCGGCTGTCCATCCCGACCATCGGTATCGGCGCCGGCCCGCATACCTCTGCCGAGATCCAGGTCATCACCGACATCATCGGGCTTGACACAGGATTTCACGCCACGCCACGCACGCCACTTCGGTGAGGTCGGCGTGGCCATCGCGGCCGCTGTGTCTGCATACCGCGATGCGGTCGTCGCCGGCGATTTCCCGGGGCCAGCCGAGTCCAGCTCGATGGACGCCGAACTGCTCGATGAAGTCCTCGGCAAGGGCAACCTCGACCGCATCGATGAGACCTCGCCATCCCGCTCGACCACGACCTCTAGCGACCCGGCTCGCAGCGCCGCACGCCGACCATGACCGCCCACGATCGCGCTTGATGCAGGTGCTGCGTACCCGCTCGGAGCTGCGTGCCGCCATGCCGAGGTCAGCCTCGGCCCGTGGGCCTGGTGCCGACCATGGGTGGGCTCCACGCCGGGCATCGAGCGCTGATGCGAGCGGGCGCGCGCAGACAACGAGACGATCGTGGTGACCATCTTCGTCAATCCCCGCCAGTTCGGTGAGGCTGCCGACTTCGATCCGCTATCCGCGCGACCGCGACCGCTGATCTCGCGATCTGCGAGGCCGAGCGCATCGACGTGGTCTGGACACCGAGGTGGACGAGGTCTATCCGCCAGGCTTCGACACGAGCGTGACGTCGGCGCCGTGTCGCGGCCGCTCGAGGGTGCCGCGCGGCCCGGTCACTTCGAAGGCGTCGCGACCGTGGTGGCCATCCTGTTCTCGCTGGTCGGTGCCGAGCGTGCCTACTTCGGACGCAAGGATGCACAACAGGTCGTCGTGGTCACGCGCATGGCCGCCGACCTCGGCCTGCCCGACCCGTCGTGGTCCCCTGCCCGACCGTGCGCGCATCTGACGGCCTCGCGCTGTCATCCCGCAACGTCCGACCTCACCGCCAGCCGAGCGACGTGCCGCGCCGGTGCTGCATCGCGCGCTCGAGGCCGCGCGCGCGATGCCTGGCTGGCAGGCGAACGCAGTGGCGATCGTGCTGCGTGGCCTGATGGCCGAGATCCTGGCCATGCGAGCCGCTCGCCCAGGTCGAGTACGTGTCCTGCGCCGACCCGCGACGCTGCAGGAACTAGAGCAGCTCGATCGACGGCCCGGCGCTGTTGTCGCTGGCCGCCATCTTCGGGACGACACGACTCATCGACAATGAACTCTCGGCATGGAGGACTGACACTTGCGTATCGCAGCCGCACAGATCCATCAGGTGTGGGGCCGACCAGACGCCGGCGCAGAGCGCGTGGCCGACTGGATCGGCACGGCTGGCGCGGAGGGCATCGACCTGCTCGCGTTCGGCGAGACCCACCTGGGCGGCTACCCGTTCTGGATGTCGATGACCGACGGCGCGCGCTTCGATGACGCCGGCCAGAAGCACGCCTACGCGGCGTATCTGGACGCGGCCGTCGAGCTCGACAGCCAGCCCATGCGGCTGATCGCCGGGCGGTCGCGGACCAGCGCGTATTCACCTACTCGGCATCGCCGAGCGCGGTGCCGACACGGCTCGAGGCAGCGTCTTCGCGACACTCGTCGCGATCGACCCGGACCGCGGCATCGTGAGCGCCCACCGAAAGGTCATGCCGACCTACGAGGAGCGCCTCGCCTGGGCGGCCGGCGACGGCAACGGCCTGCGCGTCCACACCGTGACCGGGCGTGACGGTGACACGCTGCGAGTGGGTGGGCTCAATTGCTGGGAGAACTGGCTACCGCAGGCCCGCCTGGCGATGTACGCCGGCGGCGAAGACATCCACGTGAGTGCCTGGCCCGGCGAGCAGCCAGCTGACGCAGGACATCACTCGCTTCATCGCGCGCGAGGGTCGCGTCTATTCACTGGCGGCGGGCAGCCTGCTGTCTCGCGCGCCGATGTGCCCGACACGTTCCCGCTCGCTGACCAGCTCGAGGACGGCGACTGGGCCGATGGCGGCTCGGCCATCGCTGGTCCGGATGGCAGCTGGATCGAAGCGCCGCATGCCGGCGACGAGGGCCTCGTCATGGCCGATGTCGATGCCGCCCGGGTGCGCGAGGAACGCCAGAACTTCGATCCCACGGGGCACTACGGCCGGCCCGACATCTTCGACCTGCGCGTCGATCGGACCGGCGCAAAGCGGTGGCCGTCTTCAGCGATGATCCTCGGGTCCCTTGAGCGCATCGCTCATCGAGCTGGCACCGCGGGCAAGCCGCTGCAGCCCACCGCGCACGAGCTGAGCGGAACGCGACTGACCGACCGACGTGCGCTCGAGCACGTCACTGGCTCCGACCAGACGCACCTGACACGCCTGCCGGTGACCCGCAGGCGCAGCAGCAGCGATTCGACGTCGAAGTGCTCGGCCACGAGCCGCTTGATCTCATCGATCTTGGCGCCGTCGGCTGGATGGGTCTTGACCAGCAGGTCATGGACCTCACTCGCGACCGGTAGGTCTCGTCCTCGACCAGATAGGCGAACAGGCCGGCCTCACGGATGGCCACGAGATCCCGCTCACGCGGCCGGTAGCCGCCCGAGAAGACCATGCCCGACGAGCGAGGTCGCGGCCGGGTCGTCGGCGATACGACCGAAGCGCGAGCGGTGGCGCAGGCGGTCGAGCAATCGCGGTTCACGGTCGAGCGCCTGCTGCGTGCGGTTCGCCGCGATGGTGGCGTGGATGACGTCCTCACGGTCGCCTGGCACGATGAGCAGGCTGCCAGGTCCGATCCGCTCGAGCACGTGGCGCGGTTGCATCGCGCCGATGGCCACGTGTTCGATGGCGCGGTCCAGGTCATCGCCCTCGTGCAGGACCTCGCCGGGCAACTGTTCGATGAGCATCGCGAGGTCGGATTCGACAGGATCGGACGATACGGCAGCACGCCCAGCAGCTCGATGTCGTGCAGGGCCAGGCCACGTCGCAGGATGTCGGGCAGGGAGGGATGCGCGTCGGCGTCGACCTTGTTGATGACCGCGCCGACGACCGGGACACACCGCGACGTGCGAAGAGGGCCCGATTGAGCACGATCTCATCGATCGGGCGGCCCACGCCGGCCTCGCTGACGATCACGGCCGAGGCGCCCAGCCGGGCCGCGACATCCGCGTTGGAGAGGCCGATGACCGAGCCCACGCCCGCATGTCCGGTGCCCTCGATGAGCAGCGCCTGCGCGGTCGCTGGACGACCGTCGGTGCGCCTCGCTGATGCGGAGGCCCGAGGTCCTCGACGACCTCGCCCGATGAACGACTTGGTGAAGCCGCGCGGGATGTGGACCGGGCTCATCACCTCGAGCGGGTCGCCCGATGCCGAAGACCGAGCGCATCAGGATGGCGTCTTCGTCGGCCGGCGTGCCGTCCACGATGGCGTAGCGTTGGCCGACCGGCTTCATGAACCCGGTCGAGAGCCCTCGATCGAGCATCGCCGCGAGCAATCCGAGGGCGAAGGTCGTCTTGCCACGGTTCATGCCGGTGGCTGCCAGATAGACCTGTCGCATGCGCCACAGGGTACGGCGCCGGCATGCCGGCTAGCATCGAGCCGTGCATGCCGTCGTCTTCGACCTGGGTGGCGTCCTGGTCGACTGGAACCCACGCTACCTGCTGCGTGAGGTCATGCCCGGGCGCGAGGCCGAGATGGAGACGATCCTCGCCGACGTCATCAACCACGAGTGGAACCTCGCGCGCGATGCCGGCGATTCGTGGCCCGACGCGATCGCGGCACTGACCAGGCCGAGTACCCGCAGTGGGCCGACATCTTCCGGGCGTACGACGATCGCTGGGGCGAGACGCTGGGTGGTTCACACGAGGCGACCGTGGCCGTGCTCAAGGAGCTCAAGGCGGCTGGCACGCCGCTCTACGCGCTCAGCAACTGGTCGGCCGAGAAGTTCCCGGAGGCGGAAGCTCGCTTCGACTGGCTGGACGATTTCGACGACATCATCGTTTCCGGCCGCGTCGGGATGGTCAAGCCGGATGCCGAAGATCTTCGAGCACATGCTCGAGCGGTTCGACCTGAAGGCATCGGATGTGTTCTTCATCGATGACAACGAACCGAACGTCGCGAAGCGCTCGCGCGATGGGCATCCACGCGCACCACTTTCGGGAGGCTGCCGAACTTCGCGCGGACCTCATATCCGAAGGATTGTTGGCATGAGTCAAAATCCTCAACGTTCGGCAGTGCACCGCCGTGGCCCATACGAGCCGGGCTCCCGGTACCGACAGCCCACCGCTCTCGCTGCTGTGCCTTCGTATCCTTTGGGCTTCAGCCCAGTGTCCCAGACGGCACACACAGGAAGGAAACGCGTATGTACAGGTTCAGGACCCTGGCGCTCGCGGCCGCGACCGTCGCATTCGTCGTGAGTGCCTTCGGGGCACCAGCCACGGCGGCCTTCGGCAAGGGCAGTATCGCGGTCGTCAACGGCCGACCCGGACCGAAGCTCGACTTCTGTATCGGCAACTTCAAGATCAGGCGCAACCTGTCCTACGGCGGCAAGACCTTCCGACAGCTCCCCATGGGCGACAAGGTGCTACGCGCGTACGTGGCCAACGGCACGTCGAGGTGTCGCGGCATCAAGGTGGCACAGTATCCGTTCACGCTGGTCGATGGTGGTGACCTGACCTTCGTGGTCACGCGCAAATCGCCGAACAGGGTCGTGGTGTATGACAACACCGGGCTCGGCTCGGTGCAGCCGATCGGACCGGTGGTGCCAGTCATCGTCGTCCTGACGCGCACGGCCGCCGACCTGGTCGCAGTCAATGTCTAGTTCGTTTGTGGCAGCCAATTCCCGATACTCCCATCGGCCCGTCGCTCCTTCCGGTCTGGATCAAGGGCGATCAGTTTCTCTACACCAGCGGCACTCCGGGTATGAATGGCAGGTCCGCGCCACGTTCCCCGAGAAGACCAGGTCGATCGCGGTGGCCAGTCGGCAGGAGCTGAAGGTCGGTCGTCGCTACGAGTGGATCCTCGTGGGCACCAATGGCAGGAACGCCAGGTGGGTCAAGTTCAGCCGACCCGTCTTCGAGTCGGGCCCCAGTGAGTCGCTCCGAGTCGATCCCAGCGCACACCGAGGGAGAGAGACAGATGCACAGGTTCAGGACCCTGGCGCTCGCGGTCGCGACCGTCGCGCTCGTGGTGAGTGCCTTCGGGGCACCAGCCACGGCAGCCTTGGGCAAGGGCAGTATCGCGGTCGTCAACGGCCGACCCGGTCCCAAGCTCGACTTCTGTATCGGCAACTTCAAGATCAGGCGCAACGTCGTACGGCCGGGCGGCCTTCCGACAGCTCAACATGGGCGACAAGGTGCTACGGGCGTATGTGGCCAACGGCACGTCGAGGTGTCGCGGCACCAAGGTGGCGCAGTATGCCTTCACCCTGGCTGATGGCGGTGACCTCACCTTCGTGGTGACACGGCTCAACCCGAACAGGGTCGTGGTGTATGACAACACCGGGCTCGGCTCGCTGCAGCCGACCGGACCCGGTGTGGAACCTCTTCGTGATGGTGACGCGCACGGCCTCGGACCTGGCCGCGGTGAACGTCTACCAGCGCTACTGGCAACCGAGTCCCGACACGATCATCGACGCCGTCACCTGGCTCCCTGGTCACGCGCAAATCGCCGAACAAGGTCGTGGTCTATGACAACGCCGGCTTCGGGTCCGTCCAGCCGATCGGACCTCGGTATCCCAACGTGGCCATCCCCGTACTCCGGACCGCTGCCGATCTCGCTGCAGTCAACGTGTACTACCGTATCTGGCAACCCATCCCCGACACGCCATTGGGCCGAGCGTGAACCCGATGGGTGAAGGGGGACTCGATAGCCAGCTCCTGTCGCGGGCATCGAATGGCAGCTCCGCGCCACGTTCCCCGAGAAGACCAGGTCGATCGCGGTGGCCAAGCGCCAGGAGTTGAAGATCGGGCGCCGAGTGGATCCTCGTGGGGCAACGGCAGGAACGCCGGTGGGTAAGTTCAGCGAGCGACCGGACGTCTGACGAGCTGGGTCACGTAGGGAGGTCAGCGTACAAGGCGGAGCCTCGGTTCGCCGGTTGCGAACCGGGCCGTCCTCGCAGTCAGGCGCGCTCGCGACATCGCCAGCTTGCGCTCGATGCGGTCGAGGCCCGTCCTTGAGCCGGGCGAGTGTCTCGGGGTCGATGGTGTCCTCGTCGGTGTGCGGCCCGAGGCGATCGAGGATGTCCGCCATCAGGCCATAGAAGACGTGGGCATCGGCGATGAAGAACTGCGGTTCGTTGTTGTAGCGCACGAGCGTCAGCCGTCCCTGTAGCACGCTGGCGCTCATCGACGTTGGCGATCTGCGTCGAGAAGTCGTGGCCCTGGATGCCGTCGGGGTTGTTGAGGAAGTTGAGCGCGTTGTCGATGGCCAGATCCGAAGCGCGCCCGCCACGCACGCAGGCGCTCGAGGGTCTCCGGCGCCACCCGTACCTCGGCGACCTGGTCGAAGACCTCGGGCGAGACCGTCAGCAGCCCCACCAGCGTGGTGCCGGCGCGGGCACCCAGCATCACCTGCAGCGAGCGCTCGAGCGTGAAGACCTCGGAGTCGAAGCGCGGGCTGGTGATGACGTCGGTCGAGCAGGTCCTCGACGTTGTCGAGCGCGCTCGTCTCGCCCAGCGCCTCGGAGAGCTGCTGGACCTCTTCCTTGAACAGGAATTGCTCTTCGTGGTCGAGTCGGTCCATGGTCGCCTTCGAGCTGACTAGGGATAGAGACCGCGCAGCGCGGTCGCCGAGGCGACGCGATCGACGGCCAGCAGGTACGAGGCCAGCGCATGTCGATGTTCTCACGCTGCTGCCATGCGCAGGACTTCGCCGAACGGCGCGGACCATGATCTCGGTCAGCTTGGCGTTGACGATCTCCTCGGACCACTGGTCCCGGTTGAGATCCTGGACCCACTCGAAGTAGGAGACCGTCACGCCGCCGGCGTTGCAGAGGATGTCGGGGATGACGAAGACGCCGTTGCGTGCAAGAACGACGTCCGCATCGGGCGTGGTGGGGCCGTTGCCGATCTCGGCGAGGATCCTCGGCCTGCACGCGCTCGACGTTGTCGGCAGTGATCTGGTTCTCCAGCGCCGCCGGCGCCAGGATGTCCACGTCCAGCTCGAGGATGGCCTCGTTGCTGATGGGCCGCGTGCCCGGGAAGCCGACCACCGAACCGTGCTCGGCCTTCCAGTCGCGCACAGCCCGGATGTCCAGGCCGCCCGATCCGTGGATGCCGCCGCTGCGAGTCGGAGACCGCCACCACGCGTGGCGCCCATCTCGGCGAGCAGCGAGGCGGCGGTCGCGCCGGCATTGCCGAAGCCCTGGATCGCCACGGTGGCCCCGATGATGTCCAGGTCGAGATAGCGCGCGGCTTCGGCGATGGTCACCACGGCACCGCGACCGGTGGCCTCCACCCGGCCCTCCGAGCCACCCAGGCTGATGGGCTTGCCGGTGACCACGCCGGGCACGGTGTAGCCGACGTGCATCGAGTAGGTGTCCATGATCCAGGCCATGGTCTGGGCGTTGGTGTTCATGTCGGGCGCCGGGATGTCCTTCTCCGGGCCGATGAAGACACTGATCTCGGTGGTGAAGCGTCGGGTCAGGCCTTCGAGCTCACGCGATCGACAGCGCCTTGGGGTCGACGCGTACGCCGCCCTTGCCGCCGCCGTAGGGGATGCCCACCACGGCGCACTTCCAGCTCATCCACATGGCCAGCGCGCGGACCTCGTTGAGGTTCACGTCCTGGTGGTAGCGCAGGCCGCCCTTGGCCGGACCGCGGCCCAGGTTGTGCTGCACGCGGAAGCCCTCGAAGACGCGGACGCTGCCGTCGTCCATGTGTACCGGGAAGGTCACGGTCAACTCACGACGAGGTTCGCGCAGGACCGCGCGCAGCCCGGCATCGAGGCCGAGTCGGTCGGCGGCGAGATCGAACTGACGCTGTGCCACCGCCCATGAGTCGAGCTGTGGAGCGATCTTCGAGATGGTCATCGCGACAACAACCTCCAGACTGCGAGCGCCGGGCCAAGCGTAGCTGGGGCGGGCGGGCTCGCATGCACGTCAACGCCACGCGAGTGTACCGCCGTCGGCCGCCTGCGGCCGTCGATGTGACCGACGGACCTCGTTCAGGCCGTGCGGATGAGCGCGACGCCGATCATGCCCGGGCCCGACGTGGGTACCCGCCACCGGGCCGGTCAGCCCGATCTCGATGGCGTCTCGGTCGAGGCCAGATGCCCTGGCCAGCTCGTCGGCGAACGCGTCCATGCCGGGCGTCATCGTGTGCAGCGCGACGGCCCGCTCCAGCGGCCGCTCGGTGGCCAGCTCCAGCATGCGCGCGCGCGCCTTGCCCGAGGTGCGCTTCTTGTCAGCGGTCGCGACGGCACCGTCCTCGACGAAGAGGATGGGCTTGATGGACAGCACGCTGCCGAGGAGCGCCGACGCCCGGCCGATGCGACCGCCCTTCTGGAGGTACTCGAGCGTATCGACGCTGAAGTAGATGCCCGAGCGCATGCGCACGTCGCGCACGTAGGCCGCGACCTCGCCTGGCGTGGCCCCGCGGCGGCGAGCTTCGGCAGCACCCTCGGCCATCATCGCGAGGCCATGCGTGGTGGTCATCGAAATCGAAGACCTCGACCTGGCCGTCGCGCGAAGGCCTTGGCGCCCTGCACCGCCGCTGCGTAGGTGGCCGACAGGCGCTGGCTGATGGTGATGCAGACGACGCCGCTCGCACCAGCCTCGAAGGCCTCCCGGTAGGTCGCCTCGAAGTCAGCCGGATTCGGCGCCGCGGTCCTGGGGAACGGCGCACCGGGTGCGGTCAGCCGTTCGAAGAAGGCCTCGTTGCTGAGTTCGGTCACCGCGTCGAACGTCTGCGTCACCGAAGCTGACCGTGAGCGGCACGAGCCTGATGCCAGCGGCGGCCGCCCGCTCCGGCAGCAGGTCGGAGGACGTGTCGGTGACGATCGCGACGCGTGCCATCGACCCATCCTATTCGTACGCGCAAGTGCGGCGACGCGGCCTAGCGACCCGCTCGACGGCCATCGCCACCGAGCCGCCGCCACCGAGACAGAGCGTGGCCAGTCCGTAGCGGGCCTCACGTCGTTGTAGCTCGTGGAGCAGCGTGGTCACGATGCGGGCACCCGACGCACCGATGGGATGCCCCAGGGCGATGGCACCCCCGTTGACGTTGACGCGCGACCAGTCGAAGCCCAGCTCGCGACCATCGGCGAGGACCTGCGCCGCGAACGCCTCGTTGATCTCGATGAGGTCGAAGTCGTCGATGGCCAGGTCGGTCCGCTCCAGCAAGCCGCCGCACCCCGTGATCGGCGCCAGGAACAGCCACTTGGGCGCCACCTCGGCCTGGGCGTAGCCGACGATGCGCGCCATCGGACGCAGGCCCGTAGCGCTCCACGGCGCGTTCGCTGGCCACGACCGTCGCCGCGGCTCCGTCGGTGATGCCAGGGGCGTTGCCGGCGGTGACCGAAGCCGTCGCCGTCGCCCTCGTCTCCGAAGGGCAGGTCGAAGGCCGGGCGCAGGCGACCAAGCGCCTCGGCAGATGTCTCGCGGCGCGGGCCCTCATCCGTGTCGACGGTGACCTCCGTGCCCTTGCGTCCCGGCACGTCGAGCGGCACCAAGCTCTCGCTCGAAGCGACCCTCGTCGATGGCTGCGATGGCCTTCTGGTGGCTGGCCAGCGCGAAGGCATCCTGGTCCTCGCGCGAGACGTGCTCGCGGATGGCGACACGTTCGGCGTGGGTGCCCATGTGGCAGTCCTCGATGGCGCACCACAGCCCGTCGGAGACGGTCGCATCGATGAGTCGGCCGTCGCCCAGGCGATAGCCGAAGCGCGCCCCGGGCAGCAGATGCGGGCCGCCGCTCATCGATTCCATGCCGCCCGCCACGACGACCTCGGCATCGCCGGCCTTGATGGCGGCAGCCGCGAGCATGATCGCCTTCAGGCCGGAGCCGCAGACGCGGTTGATGGTGGTCGCGCTGAGCGTCACCGGCAGTCCGGCATCGAGGCCGGCCTGACGTGCCGGCGCCTGGCCAGCACCGGCCTGGATGACCTGGCCCATGAGCAGCTCGTCGATCGCTTCCGGGCGGGACTGCCCGCTCGCTCGACGGCAGCGGCGATGGCCACGCCGCCCAGGTGGGTGGCCGGCACGCCGCGTGAGCGCGCCGCCGAGCTTGCCGATGGGCGTCCGCGCGGCCGAGACGATGTAGACCGGGACGTCGGGCTGAGCAGATGACATCGCCGTCGGATGCTACACCCGGGTACGATGCCGACCATGACGACGACCCTCCCGCAAGCACTGCCTGGTCACCGGTGGCTCGTCCGGCATCGGCTATGCGGTGGCCGAGCGAGCTGCGCGACGACGGCTGGCAGCGTGACCTCGCTCTCGCGCCGCGCGATCGCTCCGGAGGGCGTACGGACCGTCGTCGGGTGATGCCGCCGATGTCGGCGACCTGGAGCGTGCGGTCGACGCCGCGGTCGACGCCCGACGGCGGGCTTCGACGGGCTCGTGTGTGCGGCCGGCCTACCGCCCAGTCGGCCCTGGGACGATCCCGACCACTGGAGCGAGATCATCCGCGTCGACCTCACGGCCGCATGGCAGGCTTCCCGTCTGGCCTGGTCGGCGCTGCGCTCGGCGGGTGGCGCGGTCGTGCTGCTCGGCAGCATCGTGGGCAGCGGCCGAGGGTTCGACGCGTTCGCCCGCCTATGCGGCGGCCAAGGCGGGCATCGAGGGACTGGGGCGCTCACTCGCGCTCATCGGCGCGAAGGAAGGCGTGCGCGTGAACGTGCTGGCGCCCGGCGCCATCGATACGCCCTTCGACGAGACACTCTTCCCGGCGCACGATCGCCCCGACGTACCGCTCGGCCGTATGGGCACCGCGCACGAGGTGGCCGGCGTGGCCACCTTCCTGCTCTCGAGCGCAGGCCGCGTACGTCAGTGGCGCGGTGTGGCGCGTCGATGGCGGCCGCACGGCGGTCTCGCCGACGACGTCGGCCGGCGGGCAGCTCCCGAGGAGCACACCAAATCGTGAGCGATTCGAAGGCGCCTGGCGAGAGGATCCGGCACGGCACCCGGGGACGTGACGCCGGGCCAGGCTCGTCGGAACGTGGCGTCGGCATCAGCGCCGGTCGTCTACGACAACGACTGGATCACCGTCTACCACGACGACGTCGCCCGGCCCAATGGCTCGCCGGCATCTACGGCGTGGTGCATTTCCGGAACATCGCGGTCGGCGTGGTCGCCATCGATGCGCTCGATCGCGTAGCCCTCGTCGGCCAGCACCGCTACGCCATCGACGAGATGTCATGGGAGATCCCGGAAGGTGGCTCGCCACATGGCGAGGAGCCACTCGAGCGGTGCCCGGCGGGAATTGCGCGAGGAGACGGGTCTGTCAGCGGCCAGATGGCAGTCGATGGGGCGCTACCACCTTTCCAACTCGGTCAGCGACGAAGTCGCGTATCTGTATCCTGGCCACCGAACTGACCGCCGGCGAGTCGTCCCCCGACGAGACAGAGGACCTGGTCCTGCGCTGGATGCCCTTCGACGAAGCATGGCCATGATCGCTGCTGGTCGAGATCACCGATGCCATGTCGGTACTGGGCCTCCAACGTGTGGCTCTCGAACGGTCTCTGGCCGACGGTGATGGCTGCGGCTCTGGAGCGCGCGACGGGCGGCAGTCTCGGACACCAGGATGGCAACAGACGAGGCTCCGGGCAACGAGCCAGATTGACAGGCGTGCCACCGGCCGCTAGTGTGCCAAGTCGCATGACCTCTTATTGGTATTTTAGCTAGCGGGTACGAGGCGGCCGGGTAGATCCCGGCGGCAAAGGCAGTCGTGCCCGCAACGCAGGAGCCCACCAGGGCACCTGCGTTTTTTGTTTCCCGCGGGGGACCCGACCATGACCAAACGAAGCGGACGAGGGTGGTGAAGAGATGATCATCGTGATGCGCACAGAGGCGGACCAGGAGGAGATCGACGCGGTCAAGCAGGCCGTCGCCGACGAGGGCCTGGAAACGTACGTCATGGTGGGCGAGGAGCGCACCGTCATGGGCGTGGTCGGCGTAGGTGTCGAGCGAGTCCAGCACGTCGAGGTCATGCCCGGCGTGGAACAGGTCATCCGCGTCAGTAAGCCCTACAAGCTCGCGAGCAACGAGCATCACCCGGACCGCACGCGCATCCGCGTCGGCAACATCGAGATCGGCGCTGGCGCGCCCATCGCGATCGATCGCTGGTCCATGTGCCGTCGAATCGCGCGAGCAGGTCCTCGCGACGGCACGCTGGGTCAAGCGTGAAGGAGCCTCGATGCTGCGTGGTGGCGCCTTCAAGCCACGTTCGTCGCCCTACGCCTTCCAAGGCCTCGGCATCGAAGGCCTCAAGTTGCTCGCGGAGGCGCGCGAGGAGACCGGCCTGCCGGTCGTCAGCGAGATCGACCGATCCAGCCCATGTGGGCGTCTTCGATGAATACGTCGACATGCTCCAGGTGGGCGCCCGCAACATGGCCAACTTCGTCTTGCTCAAAGCGGTCGGCAAGAGCAGCAAACCCGTGCTGCTCAAGCGTGGCATAAGTGCCACTATCGAGGAGTGGCTCATGGCGGCTGAGTACATCCTCTCGGCCGGCAACCCCAACGTCATCCTCTGCGAGCGTGGTATCCGTACCTTCGAGACGGCCACACGCAATACCCTGGATCTGTCGGCCGTCCCGGTCGTGCAGGAACGCACGCACTTGCCGGTGATGGTCGATCCATCCCACGGCACCGGCCATCGACCGCTCGTGCGGCCGCTCGCGGTCGCCGGAGCTGCCGTCGGGGCCGACGGCATCATCATCGAGGTCCACCCCGATCCGCCCACCGCTCGATCGGACTCGGAGCAGTCGCTCTCATTCCCCGAATTCGGCGATCTGATGGACGACCTGCGTCGCCAGGAGTACCTGCGCCGGCCGACCGCACCGGGTGTACAGGTACCGGTCGATGTGCCCGTTGAACGGCGCCGTCTGCGTGGCCGTATCGATGACGTCGACGCCCGGATCGTCGCACTCATCGACGAGCGGGCCCAGCTATCGGTGGCCGTGCAGCAGTCGCGCAAGAGCGGCGAACACGGGCACGACGTGGGCCGCGAACGGGAGTTGCTCGAACGAGCCGCCAACGCCGAGGGCGGTGTCTTGCTGCCCGAGGAACGCGAGCAGGTCTTCAGCAGCATCCTGCGGGTTTCCCGCTCCGCTCAACGTCGCAGTGCGGCCGCTGCGGCAGCTGCGTCGGGAGTGGCCGCGCCGGCCGAAGCCGACGAAAGCGAGGTGGCGACAGCAGCCGCGAGCAGCGCCGCCCAGTGACATCGGTCGTCTCTGGAGCGACCGATCCGGCGTATCCCGGGCGAGTCACAGCGGCGGCCGGACTCGACGGCACGTTACGACTGCCGGCTGACAAGTCCGTAGCTCACCGTGCGCTGCTGTTCAACGCCATGGGCACGGGGCAGGCCGAAGATCACGCTCTATCGCCCCGGCGATGACGTCATCTCGACGATCGAGGCGCTGCGCTCGCTCGGCGCGGTGGTGTCCGTTGCAGCCGAGAGTGACGGCATCACCCGAGTCCAGCTACAGGGTGGCGGCAGCGACGACGGAGCGATGTTGCCTGGACCGGGGGGTGAGACCCTGGACTGCGGCAACTCCGGCACGGCCATGCGCCTGTTCGCCGGTGCGCTCGCCGGTCGCCCGGGCAGCGCCACTCTCGATCGGCGATGCCTCGCTGTCCGTACGGCCCATGGAGCGGATCGCGCGGCCGCTCCGAGAGAGCGGCGCACACATCAGTACGAGTGACGGGCATGCACCCCTGGTCATCGAGGGGCAGCAGCCGCTGCGGGCAATCCGACACGACCTGCCGGTCGCGAGTGCCCAGGTGCTCGGCTGTCTCGCGCTCGCGGGACTCGCTGCCGAGGGTACGACCACCATCCCGTGCCCGGACCGACGCGCGACCACAGCGAACGCATGCTGGCCTGGCTGGGAGCGCCGGTCCGACGTGACGGCCTTACGACCACGGTTTCCGGAGGGCCGGCTTCAAGGCGCGCTCGATGACCGCACCTGGCGATATCTCGTCTGCGGCGGCATGGCTGGTGGCCGGTGCGCTTCATCCACATGCGGTCGTTCGGCTGGAGGGCGTCGGCCTGAACCCTTCACGCATCGGCATCATCGAGGTGCTGCAGGAGATGGGCGCAGATATCGCGGTCGCGAGCCCGACGCCGACGCGACCGCAGGACCTGAGCCGGTGGGCCGTATCACTGTCCGTGGCGGGCGTCAGCTCAGGGCATCCGCATCGTCGGCGATCGCGTCGCCGACATCATCGACGAGTTGCCGCTCATCGGCGTGGCCATGGCCGCCGCCGAGGGACCCAGTGAGCTGCGCGATGCGGCCGAGCTGCGGGTCAAGGAATCGGATCGCATCGCACTCGTGGTAGCCAACCTGGTGGCCATCGGAGCCGCGGCCGAGGAACTGCCCGATGGCTGGCGTGTGCGTCGCGGCAAGGCGCCGAGATGCGCACATCGCATACCGAGAGTGACCATCGCATCGCGATGTCCTTCGCCATCGCCGCCTTGACGGGCATAGCGGGTACCGTTGAGATCGACGACCCGGCGTGTGCGGCTGTCTCGTATCCGACCTTCTGGACCGACCTGGAGAAACTAAGCCGATGACCCTGCGACGACTACGACTCCTTACTGCTGGTGAGTCGCATGGGCCTGGCCTGTCAGGCATCCTCGACGGGCTGCCGGCGCAGCTGCGAGTCTCGACGAAGAAGGTCGATGCCGAGCTGGCCCGCCGCCAGCACGGTTACGGCAGTGGCCGGCGCATGCTCATCGAGCAGGACCGCGTGGTGTGGACAGCCGGCTTGCGCTTCGGCCGCACGCTGGGCTCGCCCCTGGCCTTCAGCATCCCCAACCGTGATTGGGACAGCTGGCAGGAACGCATGTCGGTGGAGCCGACCGCCGGGTCCAGCCGGCCCAAGCCGATCACCCTCGCACGACCCGGCCACGCTGACCTCGCGGGCGCCATCAAGTACGACACCGGCGACATCCGCGACGTGCTGGAACGTGCCTCGGCTCGATCGACGGCTCCGCGCGTCGCGGCTGGGGCAGTCTGCCGCCAGTTGCTCGAGGAGTGCGGCGTGACCATCTGGTCGTTCGTCGATCAGCTCGGTCCGGTGCGCGCGTTCGATGGGGCGGACGAGCCCGTCACGCGGGTCCCCCACGGATGGGCCGCCCAGGACCGCGAGGGTCCGAGCCCGCTGCGTTGCCCCGACCCGGTGGCCGAGCGTGCCATGATCGAGGAAGTCGATGCGGCCATCGAGGCCGGCAATTCGGTCGGTGGTTCGTTCGTGGTGGTGGCGGAGGGCATGCCCGTGGGCATCGGCTCCAACGCGGAGTGGGACACTCGCATCGACACGGCCATCGCCGCGGTGTTGATGGGCATCCAGGCGGTCAAGGGCGTCGAGATCGGTCTGGGCTTCGGCATGGTCGGCCGGCGCGGCAGCGCCGTGCACGATGAGGTCGAGCCGGACGAGCCCGGGCTGGGTGCGCAAGACCAACCGGGCCGGCGGCACGGAAGGCGGCATGAGCAACGGCGCCTCGATCGTGGCACGCGTTGCGGTCAAGCCGGTCTCGACCTTGCGCAAGCCGCTCGATGCGGTCGATCTGGAGACCGGTCAGGTCCGACGTGCCCACATCGAGCGCAGTGACGTGGCCATCATCCCGCGCGCCGCGGTGGTGGGTGAAGGCATGCTCGCGATCGCACTGGCCGACGCTCTGCTGGCCGACCTCGGCGGCGACACGATGGCCGACCTGAAGGCCGCGGTGCGACGACGCCGCAAGCGTGCTGCGGGTCCCCGGGGCGGCCTTGGCGGCGACACCAGCGGAGCACCTTTCGGCCCTGCCCGACAATGCGGCCGCCGAGGCCTCACCGATCGCCGGCGTCGACGCTTGAACGCTGGCGCGCTGACGTTTCGGCTCCTCGGGCACGGCATCGCCTATTCGGCGTCCCCAGCGATGATGGCGGCTGCCTTCGCCAGCTTGGACCTGCCGCATCGATACGTGCTCGCTGACGTGCCGGCGGATGATGTCGCTGCCACGATCGCGCTGCTGCGCCGGGTCGATGCGGGCGGCGCCAACGTGACCGTGCCATACAAAGCTGCCGTGGCGGCCCTCGTCGACGAGACCTCCGAGGCCGCCCGTGAAACCGACGCCGTTAATACCGTGGTGCGCGATGGCGCGCGGCTCATCGGACACAACACGGACCTACCGGCGACCGTGGATGCCATCGAGCGCCTCTGCCCCAGAGGCGTGCGGTCACGCGCTCGTGCTCGGCGCGGGGGGTGCCGGGCGCGCTGTCCAGGTGGCCCTCCGCAAGGCCGGGGCCGAGCGCATCAGCGTGCTGCGACGCTCAGATGGTTCGATGGCGCGCCTGGCCGATGAGATCGCCGGTGCGGACGTGCTTGTCAATGCCACCCCGGTCGGGACAGGCGATGACGAGACACCGGTGCCACTGGCGTTGCTGCGGGCCGACCTGCCCGTGCTCGACCTGGTCTACCGCCCCAGCCCCACACGCCTGGTACGCGAAGCCCGCGCAGCCGGCGCCAGTGCCGAGGCAGGTGCGGCCATCCTGCTGGGACAGGCGTGGCGCTCGCTGGAGCTGTGGCTGGGCCGGCCCGCTCCCGTCGAGGTCATGCGCGCGGCGCTCCAGGCGGAACTCGGGGGTCAGGCCGATGCCTGACGCGATCGTGCTCGTGGGCCTCTCGGGCAGCGGTAAATCGACCATCGGACGACTGGTCGCTCAGCGCCTGGCACGCACCTTCATCGACCTGGATACGGCGATCAAGCAGCGTGAGGGCGCCTCGCCGGCCAACCTGATCACCCGGCACGGAGAGGCGCATTTTCGCGAGCTCGAGGCCGGTGCGGTCCAGGCGGCAGCCGCGGTCGAAGGCGCTGTCATCGCGACCGGGGGTGGCGCCGTCATCGACCCGCTTAATCGCTGGGCCCTGTGGCACGCCGGCAGCGTGGTGTGGCTCGATGCTCCCGGAGATGTGCTCGTGGTGCGACTCACGGCCGATGATGAAGAGCGGCCTCTCCTCACCGACGATACCCTGGCGGGGCTGGCGGACCTGCGTCGACAGCGCCTGCCCTACTACCGCGCCGCCGACCACCGTATCGATGCCACGGGCGACCAGAACGCGGTGGCCGAGGCTGTCATCACGGCCGTCGCAACGAGCGGGACCTCCGCCCGCCGACTCTTCGATGCGGAGCTCAGACGCGATCACCCCATGGGCCCCCGCGAGGCTCGCGTCGTGCTCGGCAGCGGGCTGGACGCCGACGCAGTCGAAGCTATCATCGGGCCGGCCAGCAGTGGCGCGCCCGTAGTCGTGGGTGACCGACGAGCGGCTGCAGCGTTGCCAGGTTTGATGCGGGCGTTGCCGACCGAACGCCGCCTGCTGATCGCCACGGGCGAGCGACAGAAGCGGTTGCGCACAGTGGAGAAGCTGCTCGAGGCGGCGAGCGCCATGGGTGCCGAACGTGGCGATGCCTGGATCGGCGTGGGTGGTGGCACGACCACGGACATGGTCGGCGCGGCGGCGGCGCTGTACCTGCGTGGTGTGCCCTTCGTCGCCCTGCCGACGACCTGGCTGGGCATGACCGACGCTGCCATCGGTGGCAAGGTCGGGGTGGACCTCTCAGCAGCCAAGAACGCCGCTGGCGCCTTCTGGCCGCCGGTCGCGATCGTCGCCGATGTAGCCAGCGTAAACACGCTGCCGCGAGCGCGACGGCTTGACGGCATGGCGGAGTCGCTCAAGAGCGGGCTCATCGGGGACCCCGATCTGTGGCACCTCGTGGAGACGCGTGGCCGGGCGGCGCTGCACAGCGATGAGGCAGCGCGCTATGCCGCCATCGATCGCTCGGTGCGCTTGAAGCTTGGGGTCGTGGATCGCGACCCCTTCGAGCTGGGCGAGCGGCGCCACCTCAACCTGGGCCATACCCTCGGTCATGCGCTCGAGGTCGAAAGCCGTTATCGGCTGCCGCATGGCCAAGCGGTCGTGCTGGGTCTTCGCGCGGTGGCCGCCATGGCCCAAGGACGCGGCGCTGAGCCCGGGCTCGACCAACGCATCGACAGCGTCGTGAGTTCGCTTGGCTACGCACTCCGGCGTGCCTTCGATGCCTCCGCCGTCATCGCCGCGCTGCGGACCGACAAGAAGCGCCACAAGGGTCGCCAGCGCTGGATCCTGCCTATGGCTGTGGGGCGCATGAGCGAGGTCGATGACGTTACCGATGCCGAGCTCGAGGCTGCCCTGCGCGTCATCAGCAGCGAGGCCAGCTGATGAGGATCCTGCTGCTCAACGGCCCCAACCTGGGACGCCTCGGCAAGCGCCAGCCGGAGATCTACGGCAGCACCACGCTGGCCGAGGTCGAGCAGGCCTGCGCCGCTCATGCCGCGGGGCTCGGCCATGACCTCAGCGCGCTGCAATCGAACCATGAGGGTGCGCTCATCGACCGCATCGAGGTGCGTGACTACGACGCGATCGTCATCAACCCGGGTGCGCTGACGCACTATGCCTATGCACTCCACGACGCGCTGCTGGGTGCCGAATGCCCCATCGTGGAGATCCACATCAGCGACATCATGGCGCGCGAGGAGTGGCGCCATGTCTCGGTCATCGAGCCGGTCGTGAGCCATCGCATCATGGGACACGGTTGGCGTGGGTACCTCGAAGCCATCGACTTCCTGAACGATCAGGCCGTCCGGCCCGCCTGATCCCTTTCGCTCCTGAGGACCTCGCCATGACCCCACAACTCCCGCGTCCCGGTCTTGCCGGCGTCGCTGCCATCGAGATCAGTGCCGACACCATCTCACCCGTAGCCGCCGCGCTGCGCCTCCACCATCACGATCGACTCGCCTTCATCCTCGAATCCGTCGAGGGTGGCGCGCGCTACGGCCGCTACTCGATGGTCGGCGTGCGCGGTCGCATCCTCTCGGTCGATGGTGAAGAGGCCATCGTGCGAAGTCACGATTACACCGAGCTCGAACGCTTCCCCGCGTTCGACCCGTTGGAAGCCTTGCGGCGCCTACTGCCGGAGGCAGCCAGTCATCCCGACCTGCCGGTCTCGCTGGCGTCTGGCGTGGGCTACCTCGCGTATGAGGCTGCGGCACGCTGGGAGCCCAAGTTGCCGGTGCCCCAGGCCAAGCCCATCGACCTGCCGCTGGCGCTCTTCCACCTGCCCGACGTGCTCATCATCTTCGACCACCTCGCGCAGACCGCCACGCTCGCGACGATCGATGGGCCAGCGGCGCAGAGGCGTCTCGAGACTGCCTCCGCGATGCTGACGCAGCCGAGTCCCGATGAGGGCATCGTGCCGATCCCGGGTGACCGAGCGCGGCACCAGCCACCGCTGGCCGATCCGGTCTATGAAGCCGGCGTGGCCAGCCTGGTCGCTGACATCCGCGCGGGCGAGATGCTGCAGACGGTGCTGGCACGCCGCTTCTCGATGCCCTGCTCGGTCGGCCCACTGGAGATCTATCGCTCGCTGCGACGCATCAACCCCTCCCCGCACCTCTTCGCTATCGACCTGGGTCCGGGGCGTGCGCTCATCGGTGCCTCCCCGGAACTGCTGGTCAGCGTGCGCGACGGGGTCGTGGCCACGCGGCCACTCGCGGGGACACGGCCGCGCTCCGCGGATCCCGTCGAGGACCAGGCGCTGGAAGTAGAACTACTGGCAGACGAGAAGGAGCTGTCCGAGCACGCCATGCTCGTCGACCTTGCCCGTAACGACGTCGGCCGGGTGGCCACGCCCGGAAGCGTACGGGTGCCATCGCTGCATGCCATCGAGCGCTACTCGCACGTCATGCATATCGTCAGTGAGGTCGAGGGCGACCTGGCCGAAGGACGCGATGCCTTCGATGCGGTGCGGGCCGTATTCCCCGCCGGCACGCTGAGCGGCGCACCCAAGGTGCGGGCGATGCAGGCGATCGCGGCGCTCGAGCAGGAACAGCGTGGGCCATACGGTGGCGCCGTCGGCTTCCTCTCGCCGGATGACGTCGAGATCGCCATCACCATCCGCGCCATGGTGCTCGATGACGGGGTTGCCCATGTCCAGGCCGGCGCCGGTATCGTGGCTGACTCGATACCTCAGCGCGAATCTGCCGAAGTCGCGGCCAAGGCTGGTTCGACGCTCGCCGCCCTCGCCGAAGCCGAGGCCATCTATGGAATGGAGACCGACCGATGACGACCGCCACGAAGGCGCTGCCCGGTGACGGCCTGCGCATCCTCCTGCTCGACAATTACGACTCGTTCACCTACAACCTGTACCAGTATCTGTGCGAGCTGGGTGCCGAGGTGGAAGTAGCGAGGAATGACGAGATCACGCTCGAGCAGATCGAAACGCGGCTGCTCGATGGCATCGTCATCAGCCCCGGCCCGTCGCGGCCCGAGAACGCCGGCATCTCCATGGACGTCATCCGCCGCTTCGGCCCCGAGACACCCATCCTGGGCGTCTGTCTGGGCCACCAGTCCATCGGCCTGGTCTACGGCGGTGAGGTCATCACGGTCGAACCCGTCCACGGCAAGAAGTCGGCCGTCGACCACCGTGGCGTGGGCTGCTTCGCAGGCCTGCCCACACCCATCGATGCCGGGCGCTACCACTCGCTGGCTGTGGCGCGCGACACGCTTCCAGATGTGCTGGAAGTGACCGCGACCGCGCCCGACGGCCTGATCATGGGCATGCGCCACCGCGAGTACCCCGTGGAAGGCATCCAGTTCCATCCTGAATCCATCCTCACCGAGGATGGCATGACCATGCTGGGTACCTGGCTGAGCTCGCTCCGATCAGCCTGATCGGCGCAGCCCTGGACCGGCGGCCACGCAGATGATGAAGGTCACGGTCGCGGAGCGTCGGGCCCGCGTCGGCGCACGTCACCGCGTCGCGCCGCGGCACCGCGCGGTATCGGTCAACGAGGTCGCGCAAGACCTCGTGTGTCTGCACGCGACGGACCCGGCGTCGGTCTACCTCTCAGCCTGGTCGCGCCTGCGAGAACCGTCCCACGAGGCGGTCGATGAGGCGCTCTACCGCGATCGCGATGTGGTGCGCATGCTGGCCATGCGGCGCACGATGTTCGTGGTTGCCGTCGAGGAGATTCCCGTCCTGCACGCGGCCACTTCGAAGGCCTTGGCGCGGCGCGAACGCAAGCGCAACGAGGATTACGCCGCGTTGCTTGACGACGTGGTCGACGCGAAGCGCTGGCTACGTGAAGCGGAGAGCGAGACGCTGGCCTTTCTGCACGAGCACGGCGAGGCCAGCGCCCAGGAACTCTCGGCGGCCCTGCCCGCCCTGGCGCGCAAGGTGCGCGTGAGCGCGGGCAAGAAGTACGAGGGCGATATCGGCATGTCCAGCCGCATCCTCATCGTGCTCGCGCTCGAAGGTCTCGTCGTGCGCGGGTGCCCACGTGGCACCTGGCTCAGCACCCAGTATCGCTGGGCAACGGTCGAGGACTGGCTCGGGGCACCGATGGCCGAGGTGCCTGTCGAGAAAGCACAAGCCACGCTCATCGAACGCTGGCTGGGCCGCTTCGGGCCCGGCACCGAGCAGGACGTGCGCTGGTGGACCGGTTTGACCGCCCGGGAAGTGCGCGTGGGCCTCGCGAGCATCGGTGCCGTCGAGGTGGACCTCGACGGCGAGAAGGGCTATCTGTTGCCAGACGATCTGGCGCCAACGCCGCCACTCGAGACATGGGTCGCGCTCCTGCCGTCGCTGGACCCCACCACGATGGGCTGGCAGTCGCGCGACTGGTACCTCGGTGCGCACAAGCCGGCGATCTTCGACTCTATGGGCAACGCCGGTCCCACCATCTGGTGCGATGGGCGCATCGTGGGCGGCTGGGCCATCCGCGCTGGGGGCAGCGTAGCGACACAGGCTCCTCGAGGATGTCGGCAGCGAGATGACCGCCGCGATCGATCGCGAGGTCGAACGCATGTCGCGCCTGCTCGGTGCACTGCGGGTCTCTCCCCGCTTCCCGTCACCGCTCCACAAAGAGCTCGCCCCCAAGACCTGACGGAACCCGCCAGGCGTGCAAGCGCACTGGGCACCACCGCTCGCAGGATGTGCCGGGCTACGGCCGCGACGACCGCAGGGGCTTCACCCGGCTATCAGTCGGTCGGCTGCCTCATAGGGGTCCAGTTCGTAGCGCGCTACGGCCTCAAGGATGGCATCGACGGCGGCCTGGTCAGGGCCGGACCACAAGGCAGTTCGGGCACGTTCCGCCACGATGCTCTCGATCTGGAGACGCGCCCGGGCCAACCGCCTCTCGAGTGGCCGTGCTGCGCTGGCGTATCTGCGATGGTGCTGGTCGAGCGCCCCGAGCAGCTCGGCCGTACCGGCGCCGGTAAGACCTGAGGCAAGGCGAACATCCGGACGCTTGGGACGTGGGCGACCCTTGGCGATGGCGGCTGCATCAGCGGCAGCGCTGACGCTCAGCATCGCCTGCAACTGCGCGGCCGTGCGGTCGGCGCCAGGCCGATCGGACTTGTTGACCACGACGATATCGGCCACCTCGAGCAAGCCAGCCTTGATGGCCTGGACCTCGTCGCCCATCTCGGGTGCCTGCACCACGAGCGTGGTGTCGGCGATGGCGGCCACCTCGACTTCACTTTGCCCGGTGCCCACGGTCTCGATGAAGATGAGTTTGAAGCCGCAAGCGGCGAGGACCGCAGCTGCCTCAGCGGTGGTGCCGGCGAGGCCACCGAGGTGTCCGCGCGAGGCCATCGAGCGGATGAACACGTCGCCGTCAGCGGCATACTGCTGCATCCGGATGCGGTCACCCAGGATGGCGCCGCCGGTCACAGGACTGGATGGGTCGATGGCCAGCACGGCCACCGCGCGATCAGCCTTGCGTGCCTCCGCGACGAGTGCGGATACAAGCGTGGATTTGCCACTCCCGGGAGGTCCGGTCACACCGACCAGCTGTGCCCCGATGGCACTCGAGAAAAGCAACCGCAGAGCCTCCTCCGCGACGGACGATCTCGATTCGACCGCCGTGAGCAAGCGTGTCAGCGCCAGACGTGAGCCAGATCGAGCATCTTGGGCAAGGCGAATACCTGCTCCGCTCGCACTCGGAACCGTCGCCCCGTCCACGCGCGGAGTGATCACCCCGTGCGCTGCGTCACGTGGTCGCGCATGTACTCGGCGATCTCGCCGATGCTGGTGCCGGGACCGAAGATGGCCGCGACTCCGGCTGCCTGGAGGTCCGGGATGTCCTCCGCCGGGATGATGCCCCCCGCGGTCACCAGGACATCGCCCATGCCCGCCTCGCGCAGCAATTCACAGATCCGCGGCAGCAGCGTCATGTGGGCTCCCGAAAGGATCGACAGGCCGACCACGTCGACGTCTTCCTGGAGCGCTGCACTCGCGACCATCTCGGGCGTCTGTCGCAAGCCCGTGTAGACGACCTCGAAGCCTTCGTCGCGCAGGCCGCGGGCGAGCACCTTGGCGCCACGATCGTGGCCGTCGAGCCCGGGCTTGGCGATGAGTACCTTGAGCGGTCGATCTGTCATCGCGCTGATGGTAGGCCGTCGCGCTAGGGCGCGCCGGCTGATGGTCGCTGCAGATGGCTGAAGAATTCGGCGCGAGTCTTGTCGCTGCTGCGGAACAGACCCAGCACGGCCGAGGTGGTCATGACCATGCCCGGCTTGCGCACCCCGCGCATGCTCGCACACATGTGTGTCGCCTCCACCACCACGCCCACGCCCTGCGGCCGCAGTTGGGCCATCAGGAAGTCCGCGACCTGTTGCGTCAGGCGCTCCTGAACCTGAAGGCGTCGCGCGTACATGTCGACCACCCGCGGGATCTTGGACAGGCCGATGACCCGGCCATCGGGGATGTAGGCGACCGAGGCGGTACCAGCGAACGGCAACATGTGGTGCTCACAGAGCGAATGGAAACTGATGTCCTTGACCACGACCATCTCGCTGTAGTCGACGTCGAAGACGGCATCGTTGAGGATCTCACGAGGGTCCATGCCGTAACCAGCGGTCAACTCGGCGTACATGCGGCGTACGCGAGACGGGGTATCGGCCAGGCCTGAGCGGTCGGGATCCTCGCCGATCTCGGTCAGGATCTGGCGAACGGCGGACTCGATGAGCACCTCGGTCATGGGCCTGGTATCTCCGCGTGTGGCGCCTGGTGTGGCGTCAGGACCCAGGCTTCTGACTCGGGTCGGTCGATTCGGTCGAAGCGGGGGGCTCGTTCAAGTCATCCCTCAGGGCGCTGGGGATTTCCTCGCGCGCACTCTTGACGGTCCTGCCGAGGGCTTCGCCGATGCGCGGCAGCATCTTGGGCCCACGCGCCATGAGCACGAAGATGAGCACGACGACGAGGATGATCAGCAGTTCTGGTCCCACGATGCGCACATGGTACAGCGCACGGCTGCTACCAACCCGCCATGCGTGAGATCGCATCACTGACGCCCTTCGCCCGGTAGCGCATCAGGTCATGACCGACACCGACGAAGCGCTCGACCTCGATCGGCGACAGGCCAGCAGCCAAACGCGCGCTGCTGACATCTTCGAGTGCGAGGTTGCGTTCTCGCTCGTCTTCGTCATCGACCGCACCACTACTGGCCACCAGCGCCAGCACCGGACAGCGCACGTCTGCGAGTACCTCGAGGGGCCGATAGAGGTACATCGCCTCGACGACTCGCCGCTGCACCGAGGCCTTGACCACGGAGCGCACATGCCCAGCATGTTTCTCGTTGACCTGGGCGCGCGCTGCGAGCTCCTGATCGGCGTCCCAGCTGGCCGGGTCGAAGTCGCGGCGATCGTCGAGGTACGCCTGCATCGAAGTCATCACCTCGGGCGGGTCCTCGATCTGCGCGAGCAACTCGGTGGCTGACATGCGCGTGGCCTCGGCCATCTCTTCCCAGCCACCGTCGACGAGGGCGACGGCAGCCACGCTCTCTGGTTGCTGCACCACCATCTCCGCTGCGATCATGGCGCCCAGGCCGTGACCCGCGACCATCGCCGCGGGCCCGTCGACCACGGCGCCCCAACCGCGTCCGGCCATCACGGTGAGCACATCGAGTGCCAGCGATTCCAGGTCATAGCCGGCCAACGGCGCATCCGAGGCCCCGTGCCCTCGCAGGTCGACGGCCACCACGGGGTGGTCGGTCGCTAGCAGGCGTGCGACTGGCAACCAGGTCCAGGCGGTGCGCATAAGGCCGTGCACGAGCACGATCGGCCTGCCCGTGGCCTCGCTCGGCCAGTCGAGATAGTGCATCTGCTCGCCGGTCTGCAAGCGCACGACCATGGACTGGGGCTCGACTGCATCGGCTGGCACGGATCAAGCATAGGTCTCGGGCACTCACGCATGCATCGGCGCCACCGTGACATCCTGAAGCGCATGTCCCGTCCCACAAGCAGCAAGCCCACGCCAGAGCAGCCCGATCGATTCGAAGCGCTGGTCGAACACGCCATCGACAGCCTGCCTGCACAGTTCCAGCGTCTGCTGGCCGATGTGGCCATCGTCATCGAGGACATGCCACCCGCAGGCGCGAACCTGTATGGGCTCTATGAGGGTGTGCCAGGTATCGAATGGGGTGCGGACATGGCACCGTACCCCAACAAGATCACGCTGTTCCAGCGGCCCCTCGAGATGGACTTCCGTGACCCCGCTGAATTGGCCGAACAGGTACGTCGGACGCTCATCCACGAACTGGCCCACCATGCCGGCATCACCGACGAACGCTTGCACGAACTCGACTACGACTGAGGCGCGCGCCCAGCAGCTCATCCACCGCGGTCGTGTCACGCTAGCGTCACATCTCCACTTGCGTGCTTGCGCAAATGATGAGAACATCCTCGCATGACGACACCAGTCGACACCGGGCTCTCCCACACGGGCGGGACCGAGCTAACGTCAGATGTGGAACGCCAGCGCTTCGCTGAGATCAGCCGTGCGCTGGCCGACCCCAAGAGGCTCTGCGTGCTGGAGATCCTGGCGAGTGGCGAACACTCGGTCGGCGATCTCTCACGCGAAGCCAGCTGTCACGTCCCGAACATGAGCCAGCATCTTGCCGTCCTGCGGTCGGCCGGCCTGGTGGCTTCTCGCCGCGAGGGCAGCACCGTCTTCTATCGCCTTACTGATCCCCGGATCCTTGAGGCATATCGATTGATCCAATCGGTGGCGCGCTAGCGACCCCGATCGCCACACAGGCGACAAGGAACCGCATTCGGCGGGGAAAGGAACACAGCAACATGGCTATCAAGGTAGCGACGGATGCGACGTTCGAGGAGTTGGTCCTCAAGAACGACAAGCCGGTCGTGGTCGACTTCTGGGCCGTCTGGTGCGGCCCATGCAAGCTGGTCGCGCCGGAGATGGAGAAGATCGCCGAGAAGTACGACGGCGTGGTCGATGTCGTGAAGGTCGATGTCGATGCCAATCCGGGCCTCTCGCAGGCCTACCAGATCATGAGCATCCCGACCATCGCTTACTTCAAGCCGGGCGACCAGCCCAAGGGCGTCGTGGGCTTCCAGCCCATGGAGCAGTTGGAGAAGAAGTTCGAGCTGGCGGATGTGGCCGCTGCTGCGCTCACGAGCGGTGCCGCTGACGGCAATGAGGCCTCCAGCGCCGCATAACCTGCGACTCGCGCTCGCTCTGACGCCCCGGGTCCACCCGGGGCGTCGTGCTACGTGGCCTGGAGCGCGTGGCGCCAGCCGGTCACGAACCAGGCCTCGGCCCGGTCCACCACGTGGCGCTCGTCGGATGTCGGCGTGAAGCGGATCCAGCCGGCCTCGTCCGGAAGGTGGTCCGTGTCAGGAGTGCGCAGGGCGGCTTCGGCGATATCCGCCGGCAGGCGGATATCGAGTGACCCTCGATGAGGCGCGCGCGAACACGACCTCGCCACGGGCGTAGCTGGTGACCTCGCCATCGACGGACGTCGAGACCCCGTCGAGCTCTTCGGCCAGGCCGTCAGCAAGGGCGTCAAGCGCTGGATCCTGGGGCGATGTCATGCGATGTGTCACTCCTCGTATCGGTCGGTCGTGCCATCTTACGTACCTGCCGCTCGATCAAGGAGGCCAATCGATGTTCATCGCACTCGTCCATGTCCACGTCAAGCCGGACCACGTGGACCAGTTCCTCGACCTTATCCGCGCCAACCACAACGGCTCGGTCCAGGAACCTGGCTGCATCCGCTTCGATGTAGCTCGCTCGGTCGATGACCCCAACCGCTTCGTGCTCTGGGAGTGGTACGTCGATGCACGGGCAGCGCAGGCGCACAAGGAAACACCCCACTACCTGGCATTCAAGGCCGCAGCAGCCGAGATGATGGCCGAGGAGCGCATCAGCGTGCGCTACGAGGGACTCTTCCCGGAGCTGGGAGCACACTCCGGGTGAGCAACGCCCTGGGGCCATTCCAGATCGGGCGCCTGCCGCGCATCACGTTCGGAGCCGGCCGATTCGCGGAGGTACCGGCGATCGTGGCCGGCCATGGCAACGTGGTCCTGCTGGTGACGGGTGGTCACTCGTTTCGCGCTTCGGCACGCTTTGCATCGCTCAAGCGCGAACTCTCGTCGGCGGGCGTGACGCTCGCGGGTAGCGTTTCGATCGGTGGCGAGCCCGGACCGGACATGATCGAGGCGGCCATCGAGCGATACCACGGTGCCGGCGTGGAAGTCGTGCTGGGGGTGGGCGGTGGCAGTGTCCTCGATGCATCCAAGGCTATCGCCGGCCTGCTGCATAGTGAGACCAACCTGATGGACCACCTCGAGGGCGTCGGCCGCGGTGTGCCCTACGCAGGCCCCGCGGTGCCGGTGGTAGCGGTGCCCACGACCGCCGGCACAGGTTCAGAGGCGACCCGCAACGCCGTCATCAGCTCACGCGGTCCGCAGGGCTACAAGCGTTCGTTCCGAGACGAGCGGCTGGTGCCCTCGGACGCGATCGATCGATCCGGATCTGCTCGCAGGTGCTCCACGCGGCTTGATCGCGGCCAACGGCCTCGATGCGCTGACGCAGCTGCTCGAGTCGTTTACGTCGCAGCGGGCGACGCCCTTCACCGATGGCTTGGCACGCTCCGGCCTGCAGGCTGCTCGGCATGGACTGCTGACCTGGCACCGAGACCCAGACGGCGTGGAGGCCTCCGCAGCCCGCAGCCAGATGGCCTATGCGGCGCTGCTGTCGGGCATCTGCCTGGCCAATGCCGGCCTAGGTGCCGTGCATGGTCTGGCCAGCCCACTTGGAGCGCAGTTGCCCATCCCGCACGGCATCGCCTGTGGCGCGGTGTTGTGGCAGACCATCCGCACCAATATCGAGGCCCTCGACGAGCGTGACGCCACGTCCCCTGCCCTGACGCGCTATGCCGAACTCGGGCGCCTCCTGTCCGACGTGTCGGCACGCGCCAGCGACCAGGTGGCTCGCACGGCGCTGGTCGATACGTTGCGCGAGTGGACCGAGCGGCTCGAGGTTCCAGGCTTGTCCGCCTTCGGCATGCGTGCCGATGACATCGCTGCGGTCGTGGCTGACGCACCCGGCAGCAGCATGCGCACGAACCCCATCGTGCTGAGCGATGCCGAACTGACGGTCATCCTGAGCGAGGCGCTCTAGCCTGAGCGAGGCGCTCTAGTTCGACCACTCACACCCGCTAGGGCTCGAACAGCACTTGGCGCGCCTGCTAGGGTTCCTGCTGGGTCGATCAAAGGGTGCCTCGGAGAGGGTCGGTCGTCTTCGGGGTCAAGGTGGTTCGCCCCTCCATCGGACCGACGAATGCAGGAGGATCCCATGGCTCATCGACAAGGACGTTCGCTGGCACGACCGCGCCTGCGGCCACTGGCATTGCTGGTCGCGACGTCGCTCGCAGCGACGCTGGCGACCACCGCGGGAACGGTCGCGCAATCCACTGACTACTACGGCTGCATCACTACCGACGCAGACTTGATCAACGTCGGTACGGGGACGGCTCCGGCTGGACTGTGTCTCACGGACGAAACGCTCATCGAGTGGAACGCCGAAGGGCCCCCCGGCCCAGCAGGCGAGCAGGGGCCTGCCGGCCCGCAAGGCGAGCAGGGCCCCGCGGGCGAGCGGGCCGGCGGGCGAGCAGGGCCCGGCGGGGCCGGCAGGACCGGTCGGACCGCCTGGTCCAGTCGGAGCCGATGGCGCTGCCGGGCCAGTTGGCCCCACTGGCATGCAGGGAGAGCCGGGGGTCACCGGTGAGCAGGGCCCCGCGGGCGAGCCCGGGCCGCAGGGTGAGCAGGGGCCGCAGGGTGAGCAGGGGCCGCAGGGCGAGCAGGGGCCGCAGGGTGAGCCAGGGGCCGCAGGGTGAGCCCGGGCCACAGGGTGAACCAGGAACGCAGGGTGCGCCCGGGCCACAGGGTGAGCAGGGTGCGCCCGGGCCACAGGGTGAGCAGGGGCCAGCAGCCGACCTGGGCGGAGTGGTCGTGCTCGGTGAGGACAATCAGTCGCCCACCAGGACCATCGTGCGTTCAGTCCTGGGCACCGCCATCTGGGGCATCGGCTCGGGCCCGCTCGGCGGTGGGCTGGCGGGTGTGTCCGCTGAGGGCGTGGGCGTGCTGGCCAGCAGCCCGAGCGGCTATGGCCTGCGCGTGGCGCGTGGTCGCATCAAGGTCGATGAGGCCGCTGGCATCGCGACCGTGCCACGACGTCTGAGGGGTGTCGTCGTCGACCCCGGCCTGGACATCAATGCCGATACGGTCGTGCTGGTGACCCCCGCCAGCGATCTCGGCAAGCGCAGTTTCTGGGTGCGCAAGGACACCGAAGAGGATGTCTTCGTCATCCGCGTCTCGGCACCCACTCGCGAGCCGCTCGAGTTCAACTGGCTGATAGTCGAAAAGGGCTAGTGGCCCTCACGAGGATGGACGGGGGGCGCCGACCCAGGAGCCCCGGATCGGCCCGTCCGAAACGACCTCGGGGCATCTGGCCCGCCCCGCGCGTTCGGGGTGGGCCCGGCCTTGGTCGCTGGAAACGATGGTCCCCCCTGCCGGGGAGGATGGCGCCATTGTATCGACGCGCAGCGATGCCTAGCCTTTGGGTTGCCGTCGTCCTTGACGCTGGTACGGGCCCTGAGGCGTCGATCACCGGGCCTGGAACGAAACGCGATCGAAGCTGACGAATATGGTGGGCGACCAGCACCGTGCAGCGGGGCAAGCACCATGAGCAGCCGATCGCCGTCTCCAGGTCACGAGTCGAGTAACAGGTACAACCGGCTAGCTCCGAGCTTGTAGCAGCGAGGAGGGTCGCGACGGCGAGGTTATCTTTCCTTGCATCGATCGAGATCGAGTCGCCCGGCAGGCGGACAAGCCGGGCGACTCGGATCGATCCCTGACTCTCTAGGCCTCGGCCATTCTTGCGCGGCGCTCGACGCCCCGCTCATCGAGATCAGTGGCGACCACGCGCGCGCACATCACTAGGTCTCGATCGCGCGTGATGGTGCTGGCGATCCAATCGATGTAGGTGGGTTCCCGCTCAGCCACGTCACCCAGGGTGAGCCGTGGAACCGCCCGAAACCGAGCACGGTCGCGCGCGCCTCGGCCAGCGTCGGCAGCTGGACGCGGGATGGATCGATCGATCGATAGACCGGTCCATTGGGCGCGCTGGCGCGCAGGTTGGGCGGATGACGGTACTCACGCCACTCGTCCTGCGATTTACGCCAGCCATCGGCGGGCGTGCGGTCGAGCGCGGGCGATGCTGCTCGGCCCGGCCATGGTGCACGGTGGTGTTGCGCGCGCGGAAGAGCGCCGACGTGTCGAAGCGAGCGGTGACCGGGCGGGTGGGCGGGGGTGGCGGCGGCCCGCGCTCGACGTCCCTGAGCATCGGCACCGGCGTAGCGTTCGCGACGCGCCTGCGGCGTCGAGTCGTAGCGGGCACGACGGACCGGGTCCCGCAGGACGTCGTAGGCCGCGTTGATGCGGGCCATGCGCGTCGTGAGGCGCTCGCGTTCACGGTCGTCGGCGCCGGCGCGGTCGGGATGATGCTCGCTCGCCATCTCACGCCAGCGTCGCTTGACTTCCTCGGCGGACGCGTCATGCGGCACATCGAGGACGCGGTAGGGATCGCCGCGGAACGTCGGACCAGACACGATTCCGAGGCTACCACGGTAGCCGCCGGAAGCCGATGGCCGAAGGCGCGCTCGGCGATCGGAGCCGAGCCGTGCCTTGGTATCGTGCCACGCATGCGCTTGCCTCTCGAACCGCCGATCGCAGCCCATGCTGGCAAAGCCAGCAGCGACCTCCCGGCAGCGGCGACACGTGGTCGTACGAGCCCAAGTGGGACGGCTTTCGCGCCATCGTGTTCCGCGATGGTGACGAGCTGCTCATCCAGAGCCGTGACGGCAAGCCGCTCGATCGCTACTTCCCGGAACTGGCCGCGCCACTCAAGGCCAATCTGCCGGAGCGCTGCATCATGGATGGCGAGGTCGTCATCGCGGGTGGCGAACGCCTCGACTTCGACGCCCTGCTCCTGCGCATCCACCCGGCCGCATCTCGCGTCGCGATGCTGGCCGAGGCAGTCGCCGGCGTCATTCGTCGCCTGGGACCTGCTGGCGCTCGATGACACGAGCCTGCTGGACTTGCCCCAAGTCAGCGCGCCGCCAGTACTGGAGGCAGGCTCTCAGGAAGCCCGTCCGCCGCATCCACCTGACACCGTTGACCCGCGACCGGGCGGTCGCGGCGGACTGGTTCTCGCGTTTCGAGGGCGCCGGGCCTCGACGGCGTCATCGCCAAGGAGGACACGGCCCTCTACGAACCCGGCAAGCGGCGCATGATCAAGATCAAGCACGTACGCACGGCCGACTGCGTGGTGGCTGGGTTTCGCTGGCACAGGAATGGGCCAGGCACGCACATCGGCTCCCTGATCCTCGGGTCTGTTCGACGAGGACGATGTGCTCCACCACGTGGGCGTCACGTCTTCCTTCACATGGGATCGACGAGCCGCACTGGTGGATGAACTGGCCCCGTTGCGGGACGGATGCCCTCGACGACCATCCGTGGCAGGAATGGGCCGCCTGGTCAGGCGATCAAGCGGACTCCGGGCAGCGTATGCCCGGCGCGACCTCGCGCTGGAACCGTGGCAAGGACCTGTCCTGGGAGCCACTCCGGATCGAGCGTGTCTGCGAGGTCGCCTACGACCATCTGCAGGGCGATCGCTTTCGGCATGCCACCACGTTCCGCCGCTGGCGGCCGGATAGGTCTCCCGCTGATTGTCGATACGACCAACTGGAGGCCACGGCCCCGTACGAATTGCAGCGCATCTTTGCCGATGGGTACGTTGCGTGATAGTAAAGTGGACTGATGAGGCGAGTACACTGGCGACTGCCTACCAGGGAGGAGCTCGATGGATCAGAACGCGGCGCGAGACGACGCGACAAGTGCCCAGCCACCAGGCAATGGGGGGAGTAGCCAAGCATCAGGCTGGAATCAGCCCGAGCAGGCTGCTCAGGATCCGGCACAAGCCGGACTGACGGCTGGCGATGCAGGACAAGAGGCGGTCGCCGAGTATGCGGCCTGGTCAGCGGATGCTGGCTATCAGCAGCAAGCGCCCGCCCAACAGACCTTTTCGGCTCCCCAGCCGCAATCGGCGACCTACACCGATCCTTCGCTGACAGCGGCTCCGGCGGACCAGCAGGCATACGCACAGCAGCAGCAGCAAGCGTATGACCAGCAGGCGTATCAGCAGCAGTACGCGCAGCAGCCGTACGACCAGCAGGCATACGCACAGCAGCAGCAGCAAGCGTATGACCAGCAGGCGTATCAGCAGCAGTACGCGCAGCAGCCGTACGACCAGCAGGCCTATCAGCAGCAGCCGCAAGCGTATGACCAGCAACAGTACGCGCAGCAGCCGTACGACCAGCAGGCCTACGCACAGCAGCAGTACGCGCAGCAGCAGTACGCACAGCAGCAGTACGCACAGCAGCAATACGCGCAGCAGCCGTATGACCAGCAGGCGTATCAGCAGCAGCAATACGCGCAGCAGGGCTACCAGCAACCTCCCGGGCAGCCCTACGCCTACGCGCAACCCGGGCAGTGGCCTGGCCAGGAGCAGTACTGGGAACAGGGTGAGACCGGCTACGGCCGCGCATTCATCGCCGTCCTGGCTGGCTTCGTGTTGCTCACCTGGGGCGTCCTGTTCGGCGTCGTCGGAGCGCTCGTGCTCTACCTGGGTAAGCTCGCCGAGCTGACGCAGGACCTCACCTTGAGCGCAGACGTGCAGAAGCTCGTAACCGACTTCGACGAGCAGTCCACCGCCATCGGCGGCATCCTCCTGATCCTCGGACTCATGCAAGTCATCGGCGCCGTCGGCATCTGGGCCCACCGCAGGTGGGGCCGCGCCTTCGGGATGGTGCTTGGTCTGCTTGGTGCGATCTGGGGCGTCGGCATCCTCATCGCGGCCGTCGGCTTCGAGGCACTGGACGTCGGCTTCGATGTGGCCGTCAAGGGCGAGGAAAGCTCGACCGCGGGCGGCTTGCTCGTGCTGGGAACCTACCTGCTCGTGCTGGTGGCGATGATCGTCGGCAGACGACACTTCCGTAAGCGGGGCGTAGCCTAGGCACGGCCCCGATCAACGACAGGTCGATGAGACCTCCGGAAACCCGGAGGTCTCATCGTTGTTTCAGGCCCTGGACGCGAGTCGGCCGCGCGCACCTCTTCGTTGTGTGGTGCTGCCCGTCCTCCTCGAGGCACTACTTCGCGGGCAGACTCTCCGCGTAGGCCACGCCCTCGTCGACCCAGGCACTCAACGTCGCCTCGTCCTCGAGGGAGGCCTGATCGACCACGATCCAGCCGATCATCGGGCGAGTCGTGAAAGCCATGGTTCGAGCACCCGGGCGTGCGACTGCCTCGGCATGCGCGGCCTTGCCGACACGAACCATCAACTCGTCTCTGTGCACGCCGACGGCCATGTTGCCGCCAACCATAAAGACGAGACCACCGAACATGGCCTTCTCGACCAGAGCGGGGTGGTTCCGGATACGGGCACGAATCCGTCCCGCGAGCGCGACGTCGTAGTTCATGAGCCCTCGATCTCGCGGTAGGCCGCCCAGGGGTCGTAATCAGGCTCGACTTCTTCCTGCGACGGACGCAGGACCTCGGGCACGTGCTCGAGGTTGATGCGGATGCGAGTCCAGGTCGTACTTCGGCCGCGCATAGCGTCGACGAGGATATCGGCGGGCTCCAGGCGTGTGACCACTTCAGGGTGGCGGGCCTTCCAGCGCTCCAGGCCCGCCAGCGCGTCTTCCTTCTGCGCCGCACGCGAGATCTCGATGAGTGGCTTGGTTGACTTGCGGCGACCGGTTGGCGATGCGGCGTCCCCTGCCTTGCGCTTCGATGGCTGCACGCGTGGAGGCTCGCCGGCCTGTTTGCGGTAGTGCGGTGGCCACGGGGCATCACCCTCCCCCGCTGCCTCGTGCCGGGCCGATAGCTCGAGCAGCGCCTCGAGCGACCCGGCCGCTTCATCGATGCCTTCGGCCCGGTCGCCGTGCTGGGCGAACAGGGCCGGCACGGTGGCCAGCGTGAAGTCCTCGGCCTCCACGTCTGGCACCTCGTCCCAGGTCAGCGGCATCGACACGCGTGCGTCGGGCGTGGGGCGCACCGAGTAGGCCGAGGCGACCGTACGATCCTTGGCGTTCTGGTTGTAGTCAAGGAAGACGCCGTGGCGTTCCTCCTTCCACCACTTGCTGGTGGCGAGACTGGGGGCTCGCTGCTCCACATCGCGGGCCAAGGCCAGGGCCGCGCGGCGTACATCACGATATGACCAGCGCGGTTCGATGCGAACGTTGATGTGGATGCCTCGCGACCCGGACGTCTTGGGCCAGCCCACCAAGCCGACGGCTTGCGAGCGCTTCGCGGGTCACGAGCGTCACCTCGCGGATCTGCGACCACGGCACACCGGGCACCGGGTCGAGGTCGACGCGCAGTTCGTCGGGGTGGTCGAGGTCCTCGGCACGTACCGGATGTGGGTTGAGGTCCAGGCACCCGAGGTTGGCCACCCAGGCCAGCGACGCCGCGTCGCGCAGGACGATCTCCTCGGCCGTGCGACCGGAAGGGAAATCGAGCACCACGCTATCGAGCCAGTCGGGCCGATTGTCCGGAGCCCGCTTCTGGAAGAAGAAGTCGCCAGCGGCGCCGTTGACGAAACGCTTGAGCGCCATGGGCCGGCCGCCGGCGCCACGCAGAGCGCCCTCTGCGACCGCGAGGTAGTAGCGCACCAGGTCCAGTTTGGTGTACCCGGGTCCGGCCCAGTAGACCTTGTCCGGGTTGGTGACCTTGACCTCGCGCCCCTCTACCTGGAGGAGCTCGAACTTGGAGGCCACGGGCTAGGCCTCGGCGTCTCCGTCGGCGGTGGCCGCCTGCTCATCGAGCCAGCGTTGGCGGTCCATGCGCAGGATCTCGAGTGTCTCCGCGACGCCGGCCCAACCGTCGATCTCGACCGATTTGTCTTCCAGGTTCTTGTAGGTATGGAAGAACTGCTCGATCTCCTTGAGCTTGTGCGGCGAGACCTGCCGGAGCGCCTCGAGGTGCGCATAGACAGGATCGGCCAAAGCCACACAGAGCACCTTGAAGTCGACGCCCTTCTCGTCGGCCATCTTGAGCACACCCACCGGTCGCGCCCAGACATGACATCCCGGGAAGGTGCGCTCATCGATGAGCAGCATGGCGTCGGTGTGGTCGCCGTCGTCGGCGCGGGTGCCTTCGATGAAGCCGTAGTCAAAGTTGTAGTAGACCGCCGACGAAAGCACCCGGTCGAGGCGGATGACCTTGGCTTCTTCGTCGTATTCGTACTTGTTACGGCTGCCTGCCGGGATCTCGACGACGACTTCCATGACGGCAGGAAAGCCCAGCGATTCGTTCATGCCTGCAGTCTAGGGCTCAGACGGCCGATACACTCATGCCATGGACACCGTTACCGACATCCGCAACATCCGCGTCATCCGTGACTATCGCCCGCAGCCGCTCACCGAAGAGGAAGTGCGTGCCGTGGTCGATGCCGCGCGCAAGACCGGCTCATCGAAGAACGATCAGGCCTGGGACTTCATCACCATCCGCGACCCACGCTCGCTCGAGCGCCTCTCGGGTGTCACGCCCAACGCCAAGCATCTGCCGAGCGCCGGTGCCGCCATCGCTCAGATCGTCGATGCGCCGAACCCCGACCACGCCCGCTCGGTGCTTTGGGACCTTGGGCGCGCGGCCCAGAACATGATGCTGGCTGCCTGGGCCATGGGCATCGGTTCCTGCCCCATCACCGTGCGAGAATTCGACCTGGCCGCCGATGTACTGGCCCTGCCATGCCGATAAGCAGTGCCAGTACCTCATCGCGCTGGGCTGGCCGGCTGACCCGGATGAACTCAGGCGCAAGCCGCGCGCAGGCGGGCGCAAGTCGTTCGAGGATGTGGTCCACACAGAGCGTTGGTAGACCGCGGGCCGCCTCGCAACCCGAGACAGAAGGAGAGCGCGATGATCGCAAGACTGTGGTGATGGCCGCAGGCGTCGTCGCAGCAGCGGCCGGTGCGGCGACGTGGGCCAGGCGCCGCCCAGGTACGGAAGTCGGAAGGGTCGCACCACCAGCACAGCCAGCCGCGACATCCGTCGGCGCGAGACCACGACCGATGCGGGCGATAACGCTTCAGGACATCAAGGGCATCGGCGAGCGTGAGCGAGCAACGCCTCAGCGCTATCGGTGTGACCACGTTCGCACAGATCGCCGCATGGTCGGACGATGACTCGAGCGTGTCGCAACGGACATCAAGGTCAGCGCTGAGCGCATCAGGCGCGAAGACTGGGTAGGTCAGGCACGCACGTTCACGAAGGCGCTAGCCGCCCGTTCGATAGCGATGACGAACGGGCCCCACGACCGATCGTGAGCGAGCACTGAGCCGGGCGCCCAGCGGTGTTGGGCTGATGCGACGCTTCGACACGCCGCCGATGCCTGTCCGTTCCACGTAGACGGCACATAGACCCTCGCCGTGACGCGCCAGAAAGGCCGCCAGTCGACCCTCGGTGTCGGGTTCCTCGGCTACCAGCACCGACGCTCCGATGTGCACGCTGACTGCCTGCCCCCCAGGAGTCGGGTCTCGCCGGCCGGACGGAAGGGCGCGCCGCGTCTTCGATGGTGCCGCTCAAGGTCGACCGTGGCCCAGCACAACCGACCACGAGCGTCGCCCTCGTGCAGCTGGCCGGGCAGACCAGATCGGCCAGGCGGTGGCTACGACAGCCGACATCGAGGCCGCGCAAGCATCGGACGACATCGGCGAGCTCGCGCAGGCGATCCGGCCGACGGACGTCAGAGCGACGTCAGGCGACTCCTCGAAGCCCTGTGCCGGCAAGGCCGCACGACGTAGCGGCTTGTCCTCGCGATAGCCCAGCAGGTAGTCGGCCTGGATGAGCGTGTGCAGCTGGCTGGTGCCCTCGTAGATGACCGCGGCCTTGGAGTTGCGCAGGTAGCGCTCCACGGGATACTCGTTCGAGTAGCCGTAGGCGCCGTGGATCTGGATGGCGTCGAGCGCGGAGCGCACCGCGTGCTCGGTGGCGTGCCACTTCGCGAGGCTCGTTTCGCGCGTGTTGCGCTTGCCGTGGTTCTTGAGGTAGGCCGCCTGCAGACACAGCAGCCGACCGGCCTCGATGCCGGCACCCATGTTCGCGATCATCTGCTTGACCAGCTGATGCTCGCCGATCTGCGAGCCGAACGTCTCGCGCTCGGCATGCGTACCGCAGCGACGCATCGAGACATGCCTGGGCCAGGCCCGACCGCCCCGGTCGCGACGGTGAAACGACCCTGGTCGATGGCGCTCATGGCGATGCTGAAGCCTTCGCCTTCTTCGCCGATGCGGTTCTCGATGCGGCACGCGCACGTCGTCCATGCGTGATGCCACCGGTGTTGCCGGCGTGGATGCCCATCTTGCCGTGGATGGTCTCGGTGCTGAGACCGGCCATGCCTCGCTCCAGGAGGAATGCAGTGATGCCGCGGTGGCGCTTGGACCGATCGACGCGGCGAAGACCAGGAAATGGTCGGCCAGGTCGGCCAGGCTGATCCACAGCTTCGAGCCGTTGAGCACATACGAGTCGCCATCGCGACGAGCGGTGCGTCGCGAGCGACGCGGCGTCGGTGCCAGCCCCGGGCTCGGTCAGCGCGAAGGTGGCCAGCTTCTCGCCGCGCGCCTGCGGCACCAGCCAGCGCTGCTTCTGTTCCTCGGTGGCCCACTGCATCAGCGTCAGCGAGTTGAGCGCCGACGTGCACGCTCATGACCACACGAAAGGCCGTGTCGGCACGCTCCAGCTCCTCGCACAGGATCGGCGAAGCTGACGTAGTCCATGCCCGCACCGCCCCAGCGCTCCCAGATCGGCGCGCCCAGGAAGCCCGATCCGGCCATCTTCTCGATGACGTCGCGGCGGACCTCACCCTTGGCGTCCCACTCGCGGATGTACGGGCTGATCTCGGCCTGCACGAAGTCGCGCACCGCCTCGCGGACGAGCAGGTTCTCAGGAGGTCAGGGATAGGTCGATGGACATGCACGCTCCCTCGAGGACAGCGCCCGAAAGGGCCGTTGGCAGTTCAGGGCTACATCGTACGCGCAACAAGGCAGCAGACACAGCAGCGCCGCCGGTCACGTGTCCGACGGCGCGAAGCAGAGAGCGAGTCAGGTGCGGCAGGGCATCGCCGACCTGAGGTGTACCGCTCGAGGGCTTAGCGGTTCCTCGCCAGGAACGTCATCACGTCTTCCAGGCGGAAGCGACGATCGCCTCGCTTGCAGACGCGATAGAAGGGCAATTCGCCTCGGTCGCCGAGACGCTTGACTGTGTTGACATGTAGGTGGAGGAGCTCTGCGACCTCGCTCGCGGTGAGCATCGGTCCAAGATCGTTGGCTGCCATGGACGCCATGTTGCGTTCACTAACCTCGCGTTCAGTGGGCTGCTGGACGGTGCTCGGCGGAAGACTCGATCCAGTGAAATCGAGAGCACCTTGATCGATGAGGTCACGTGTGATGTGGTCCATCGAGGTGTTGATACGCATGGTGGCGTCCGCACCCACCCGCAACAACCCGTACTACGGTCCGGGGCGACTGGTACAGAACCCCCGTTGCTCGTCCGCACCGCCCCGAACGTGATCCCCGCTAGGCCTGCGCTAGCCAGAGCAGGCTCATGTCGTCCACGCTGATGTCCGTCTTTTCGAGACCGACCTCGAGCGGCTCGATGCTGCTCGCCTTCTCGGACCATTCCGCGTCGATGTCCGCGATGGCCTCCTGAAGATCGTTCTCGAGATCCTCGATGGCCAGGTTCTTCTCGTCGATGCGGTTCACGATGGTGCTGATGCGCTGGGCCGAGGATTGGCCACGCGTAGCCGCCCGACCAGCTGAGCGCGCTATCGTCGCGGTGCTGGTGCGGCCGCCGAGGATGCTGCCCAGCACGGAGCTGCCGATGGAGATGAAATCCTGGTTGCGACGATTGCGCACGTCGGCCTGGAGCTCGGCGACACGATCCTCGTACTGCGCGATGGCCTTGTTGAGGGCCTCCATCCTGGAGGTCAGGCGGTCGCGGATGACGGCCGCCTCCTTGTCCTTGGCGTCGTCGGCGGCGGCCTCGCAACGTTGAGCGAAGGCCTCTGGCGTCTCACCCGCGCGCGAATAGAGTTTGAGCGGTCGATTGACCTGGAGCGTCATGGTCTGCTCTCGATAGAGGTGGTCCTTGAGCTCCTTGGTGGCGCTACGGAAGAACGAGCTCTTCCCGATGGGCGCGTCGGACAGGACGTAGACAGCACCGTCGGGAGCCTCGGAGCGTAGGTCGCGCTCGTCGTAGTCGATGTGGACGGCCGCGCCCCAATCGACCTCGCTACGCGTGACGCCAACGACCGCCTCCCACTCCACGGTCTCGCGCAGATCGGCCTTGGTGTCATCGAAGATCATGCGTACCCGTGCGATCAGACGTCGGTGATAGCCGTGGACTGCCGGCAACGGCGCCTGCCTCGGCGGCCCATGGCGCAGCGGGGTCGAGGTAGCGCACCGGGACACCCTCGGCTACCTCTGGCGCCACCAACGTCTCGTCGTCGGCGAGCAGCACTGCGCCTGCATCAGCGAGCGCGTCGCCGATAGTTACACTGACGGCACCCGACTCGAGCACACCGATCCGGACTCGTGGGCCATCAGTCGTTTGATCTGATCACGCGTCAGCGGGCCCGCCAGGTAGGACATGGCCCAGCGCGTGCCGAAGCGGACCGGCTGGCTGGCACGCGTGCTGTGGAAGAGGAACTGTCGCTTGTCGAGCGCCGAGATGGTCGCATCGATGGCGCGGCTGTATCGACGTCGCCAGCTGGCGGAGGTCATGCCATCGAGCAAGCGCGCCTTGTCGCGCTCCGTCTGCAAGCGGCCGATCATCCAGGTGCCCAGCGTTGCTGATGGCCTTGTAGTCCATGTCGACGGGGTTCTGGGTCGACAGCACCATGCCCACGCCATGCGCACGAGCCTGCTTGAGGATGGTCAGGATGGGCTTCTTGGCGGGCGGTGTCGCGGTGGGTGGCACGTAGCCGAAGACCTCGTCCATGTAGATGAGGGCTCGCAGGTCGCCGGTACCTGACTCGGCTGCCGAGTCCAGGTGACCATGCGCGAGAGGACCAGCGTGACCACGAACATGCGCTCCGCTTCGGACAGATGGGCCACCGAGACGATGGCCGCCTGGGGACGCCCGTCGATCCGCAGGAGCGTCTCGATGTCCAGCTCGCGACCCTGGTTCCATGCAGCGAAGGAGGGCGAGGCCAGCAGGCCGTTGAGCTTGAGGGCCAGGGCAGACCGGTCCGCGGGCGGATAGAAGGTATCGAGATCGAGCACGCCGAGTTTGCGCATCGGCGGGTCCTGGATCTGACCGAGCAGCCTGGCCAGGTCGAGGTCGTGCCCCTGCGTCCAGCTCCGCTCGATGAGATTGGCGATGAGGATGTGCTCCGGGCTCGCGAGCGGGTCGGCGGCGATGCCGATGAGCCCGAGCAGGCGCCGACGTGAAGCCCTCCACCTCGTCGCGCAGGACCTCGATGTCGGCGGCCGCGGGCGGGTGCCTTGAGCGAACCGATGAGGTTGAGGGGCACGCCCGCGGTGGAACCCGGCGTGTAGATGGTGAAGCCGGCACGACTCCGCAGCTCGGCGATGCGCTCCGGGCCGATACCTGATCGCGCCAGGCCGTCCCGCCAGGTCTGCGCGGTGCTGGCAGCGCAACTCATCAGGGCTGATGCCGGCCCTGGCTGCGGCGCTCTCCTCGACCCAGGGACGGAAGTCGGCCGCACGCAGCTCCGGAAACGTCAGCAGCAGGTTGCCCATGTCGCCCTTGGGATCGATGATCGAGGCACGGGATGCCTTGCAGCAGAGCGCATCCTCGAGCAGGTCGATGCCCGAGCCCGGTCTTGCCCGATCCGGTCATGCCGACGATGACCCCGTGCGTGGTCAGATCAGCGGGATCAAGGGACGATGTTGCGTCATCGTCCAGCCGGTGGCCGACGAACAGCTGGTCGGTCGGGATATCAGCCATCGATCGCTCCTCCGGGAAGCAGGCGTCAGCGGCGCTGCAGACTCAGGTTAGCTGTTCAGGGTGATGTCGCATAGACTCAGCCGCCCGGGACGACCGGAGAGGTCCTGCAACGGAAGGACGGCCTGGCACAAGCACGCAGCCCGCCATGGGCGCTGCCATCGGCGTCGACCCGCGCCGTTCGTCCTGATCGCCCGGACGGCGGCGGCCGTCAGCGTTGGCGTCGGCGGGCGCGTCTCGTCAGGGACACGGACGACGCGCTGACGGTGCCGCCGACTGGGTCCGGGTCACGCCCCACGGGCACCTCCGCAGCATCCTGGATGCGGTCCGGCGTCGTCGGCTTCGAGACCTCTGGGCCCGAGCCCATGATGGTCGCCGCGACGATGATCTCGGCAGCACAACCTTGCTGCCATCGCGACTGAGGGCGAGCGGCTCCTCGGATTCGTGCACAGCGATCCCGGGCGGCCCGTGCCGCATTATCGAAAGTGGACCTTGCGCGACCTCATCGCGCATGTGGCGTCGATCCATGCACGGACGACACTCGTGTGTACCACGCTGCCCCAGGAGAGCCCCTCGCCGATGACCCTGCCGGAGGGCCGCGACCCGTGCGATTGGTACGCGGAGACCCTGCCAGCCATGATCGAGGCATTGCGGGACGTGGACCCGGGTGCCCTGGGGTGGACGCTGTTCTCGGACCGCAGGGTGAGCACCTGGGAGCGCCGCATGGTCATCGAGACCGGCGTGCATCGCTGGGATGCACAGATGCGATCGAGGAGCCGGAGCCACTGCTGCCCATCGTGGCCAGACATGGACTCGAGGAGTTCAGTGACCTGTGGCTGCCCCAGGCTGGGTGACGTACCGACGCTCGCGGTCGAGGTCGTGGACCTCGGAGGGACGTGGATCTTCGGCGATGGCGAGCCTCGGTTCAGGGTGACCGGGACCGCCTCGGATATCTACCTGCGCCTGATGGCCCGCGGCGCGGTCCGTCTGCCGGCGCCATGGGAAGCGGCCGTCGACGCGATGCCGACACCGCAAGGAGCGGCCTGAGGATCCGCAGGCCGGTGGCACGGCCTGAGGCACCAGCAGCGCTCGGTAGCTGTATCCGAGTGCCCCCGATGGGCCTTTCGTCCCAGTGGGACCCGTCCGCAGTGCCGCTATCCTCACTGGATGGCCTCGCCACCCTGTATCGCATCCTCATGGTCGACCGGCGAGCGACGTCGGATGTGATCGGCGCTGCCTACCGCGTCCTCGCGAAGCGATACCACCCTGATCACGACCCAGCCGCGAGGCCGCGAGCCGGATGTCGGAGCTCAACCAGGCCTATGCCGTCCTGCGCGACCCGGAGAAGCGCGCGACGTACGACGAGCTGCTCGGGGAGGAGGAAGGCGGCCATCGTCGCCCGACCGCACCGAGTGCCATCAACGCCAAGTACGAGGACGGCTATGGAGCGTGCGAGACCGCTCGGAGCCGGTGCCACAGAGCGCCGTCTTCGGTGAAGCCGGGCCCCCGCCGAGCTATCCACCGGCATCGGGCACCGTGCTCTCGTTCGGGCGCTACCGCGGCTGGACGATCACCCAGGTGGCCAAGGACCGGGAGTACCTCGAATGGCTGGCGCGGACCCAGGCCGGCCGGACCTACAGTCGCGAA
>CAVQJC010000002.1:2500-234236 GCA_963712745.1 uncultured Chloroflexia bacterium
TTAATGCGTTAGCTACGACACTGGCGGGGTTGATACCACCAACATCTAGTGTTCATCGTTTACGGCTAGGACTACCGGGGTATCTAATCCCGTTCGCTCCCCTAGCTTTCGCGCCTCAGCGTCAAGAATAGGCCAGAAAGCCGCCTTCGCCACTGGTGTTCCTTCAGATATCTACGCATTTCACCACTACACCTGAAATTCCGCTTCCCTCTCCTACCTTCAAGCCAAGCAGTATCGAACGACCTTCCCCAGTTGAGCCGGGGGCTTTCACATTCGACTGACTTGGCCGCCTGCGCGCTCTTTACGCCCAGTAAATCCGGACAACGCTTGCCACCTACGTATTACCGCGGCTGCTGGCACGTAGTTAGCCGTGGCTTATTCCTCAGGTACCGTCATTATCGTCCCTGAGAAAAGAGGTTTACAACCCGAAGGCCTTCATCCCTCACGCGGCGTTGCTGCCTCAGGGTTTCCCCCATTGGGCAAAATTCCCGACTGCTGCCAACCGTAGTTGTCTGGGCCGTGTCTCAGTCCCAGTCTGGGTGATCATCCTCTCAGACCACCTATCGATCGTCGCCTTGGTGAGCCGTTACCTCACCAACGAGCTAATCGAACGCAGGCCCCTCCAGAAGCGCCCGAAGGCTTTGGTCATAGGAATGAACTTATGACCACATGCGGTATTAGCCACCCTTTCGGGCAGTTATTCCCCACTTCTGGGCAGGTCACCCACGCGTTACTCAGCCGTTCGCCACTAACTTCCCCGGGCAAGCCCGAGGTCGTTCGTTCGACTTGCATGTCTAATGCACGCCGCCAGCGTTTATCCTGAGCCAGGATCAAACTCTCCGAGAAGAAGGACTCACCTTGCGGATCGTCCTAATTGGTTCGGGGTTTGCCCGCTCACACAAACAGACTTGTCTGTCACTCTTCACTTGTTAAGGTGCTCTCCGAGCCCAGCCTCGGCTGAGACCCGGCACGGCCCCCTATGGTGACATACACCCAGCAGGGCTGTCAAACACAGGGCTGACCGACCCCCGACCCGGAAGGACCCGGGAGTGACGCTCCGCGCGGCGGTGCCGCGCTGCGCAGAAGCGAGATATTAGAGCCTGCTCGCAGTCTCGTCAAACGGAGCCGATCGGGGCCTTCGACGAGCGGGATCTGCGGCCGGGCCAGCTCAGATGATGCCGGTCTCGACGAGCTGGATGAAGACGCCGGCACTGATCCAGCAGGCCAGGCCGAGCAGGGCCGACCCGGGCTCACCCAGGAGGCCGGTGATGACCCAGTAAAGCAGCAGTCCGAGGATGAGCGCGACGAGTGGTTTGATAAGGCGCAGCAGCGCCTCATTCACCAGGTACATCATCGGTCAACCGCCCGCTCCAGTTGGTGGCGCCCCTGCAGCGCTCTCACGAGCGTCACCTCGTCAGCGTATTCGAGGTCGCCGCCAACCGGGATGCCGCGTGCGATGCGCGACACCGTGGCCACCTGCGCGCCGATGCGCTCGGCGATGTACATGGCCGTGGCCTCACCCTCGAGGGTGGGGTTGGTGGCGAGCACGATCTCCTCGTAGGGCTCCCCTGTCACCTGGCGTTCGGCCACGCGCTCGAACAGCTCTCGGATGTGTAGACGTTCGGGCCCGATGCCGTCGACCGGCGAGATGGCCCCGTGGAGTACGTGGTAGCGACCCTTGAAGGCGCGGGTGCGCTCAAGGGCGAGCACGTCGAGCGGCTCCTCGACGACGCACAGGCGCGTGTCGTCGCGCATGGGATCGGCGCAGATAGGGCACAGAGGCCCGGTGGAGATGTCGAAACAGCGCTCGCAGAAGACGACGTCGTCGCGCACCGAGATGAGCGCTGCCGCGAGGGCACGGGCCTCGGTGTCCGGCGCGCGCAGGAGGTGGTACGTGAGGCGCTGGGCGGTCTTGGGGCCGACGCCCGGCAGGCGCGAGAAGGATTCGATGAGCCGGGCGACCGGCTCGATAAGCTGGCTCAAGCGTTCACGGCGCCGGCTACATGCCCGGCAGGCCGAGACCACCCGGCAGGCCGAGACCGCCGGCGATGCGGTTCATCTTCTCCTCGGCCGCGGCCTTGGCATTGGTCTGAGCGTCCGCCACTGCGGCCACCACGAGGTCCTGCAGGTCCTCCAGATCGTCGGGGTCGACGACCTCGGGGTCGATGGTGACCGAGACGATGTCCAGCTTGCCGCTGACCACCGCCTTGACCACGCCGCCCCCCGCGCTGCCTTCGACGCGCAGCTCTTCCAGCTCCTGCTGGGCGCGCGCCATGTCTGCCTGCATCTGCTGGGCCATCTTGGCCAGGTTGCCCATGCCCACGCTCGTCTCCTAACTTCAGCCCTAGTCGATGTCCTCCACCCCGGCCAGCTCACCATCGAAGATGTGCCGGGCCTGGGACACGAGATCGACCTTCCCCGGAGTCGACGGGCTCGACGAGCTCCAGGTTGGTCACGACGCAGCGTACCGCCATGAGGCGACCGACGACGGACGCGATGCCCGCCTCCAGCACCGAGCGCTTGCGTTCGGCGATGTCGCGCATGAAGGCCTGGTCCTCGGGAAAGCCCAGTACCAGGAAGCCGTCTCGCATCTCGACCGGACGGCAGGTGGTGACGAGCGGTCGGTTGGCGGGGTTGGCGCCGATGGCCGCTACGACCTCCGGCCAGGCCGATCGGATGACGGCGATGTCGTCGGCCCCGGCAGCCGGCTCAGCGCCGGGCACAGGCCCAGGGGCCGGCTCGCTGGCAGCCCCATTGGGCTCGGGTGCAGCTGATGCAGCCGCTGAGGGCTCGGTTGCGGGCGCCGACGGGGCCGGCGCCGAGGCGACGTCCGGCGGGGGCGTCGCGGTTGGAGTGTCCGGAGCCACCTGGGGCTCTGGAGCTGGCCGGGGCTTGGCCGGCGCGGGGGGCGCCGGGCGGCGGGTGCAGGCGAGGCGGGTGCAGGCGAGGCGGGTGCAGGCGAGGCTGCAGGACGGGTCACGCGGTCGGCGCCCACGGCTGAGTCTTCGCTCGCAGACAACAGGCAGAGCTCCAGCTGCCAGCGGTACCCGCCCAGGCCGGACCGGCTGGCGTCTATGCCGGTGAGACGACGGGCGGCCTGGGTCAACGGCCGGGCAGCGGCGCGCTCGGACGCAGACCGCCGCGACATGCGCTCGACCAGCATCGCCCGCAGGCGAGTGACGAGCTGCTCGCTGAAGGCGACCAGGTCGCGGCCCTCGGCCTCGAGGCGGTCGAGGACGGCGATGCCGCCGAGCACGTCGCCCGCGACGAGCGCTTCGAGGAAGTCATCGACCATCTCGGCGTCGGCCAAGCCCAGCAGCTGGGCGATGGAATCGGCCGTGATGGGATCGTCCGCGCTGACCAGGACCTGGTCGAGCATCGATTCCGCATCGCGCATGCCGCCGCCGGCCATCTGAGCCACGAGTGCCACGGCTGCCGGTTCCACGCTCCGTCCCTCGGCCGCGAGGATGCGCCGCAGCTTGCCCTCGATCTCTGGCACGGCCAGCGGTCGGAAGGTGAAGCGCTGAAGACGGGAGACCACGGCCGGCCGGATCTGGCTGGGGTCAGTCGTGCAGAAGATGAAGAGCACACCTTCGGGCGGCTCCTCCAGCGTCTTGAGAAGCACGTCCCAGCCTTCCTTGATGCGCTGGACCTCGTCGATGATGAAGACCTTGCGTGCCAGGTCGGCCGCGCCGGTATAGACCCGCGGCACGAGTTCGCGCATGTCGTCGACCTTGTTGTTGGAGGCGGCATCGAGCTCGACGACGTCGAGGGCACGACCCTCGCGAATGGCCACGCAGCTGGGACAGGCGTCGCAGGGCTCACCGTCACGCAGGTCGGTGCAGTTGACGGCCTTGGCCATGATGCGCGCCATCGACGTCTTGCCTGTGCCGCGCGGGCCCACGAACAGGAAACCGTGACCGACCCGGTCGAGGCGCACGGCGTTGCGCAGCGTCTGGACCACGGCATCCTGACCGACGATCTCGGAGAAGGTCTGTGCACGGAAGCGCCGATAGAGCGCCTGGCCGGCAACGCCGGTGGCCTCGCTGGTCGTGGTCGGGCTGTCGGTCATCGGTCTCCGTGCGCCGCGGCGGTGCTGGCCGAGCCGTGGTGTGCGGCCCCGCTACAGGCTGACACACCGATGAGCTGAGTTGCCGTGCACCCTCCGTCGATCACGACCAGTCGCGGGCCCGGCCAGGGCGATCGGCTCGGACCAGGCCGGTCCGCGGCACCCGGCGAGCAGCGCTTAACGCTGCTTCCTTCCGGACCTGACGTGGTTCACGCGTCGCCGCTGCGCGGGACCCGATCCTCAACGCCTCTCGCCCCGTTGGCTTCCGCGAACGGCGGACCTCGGGAGGGGATTCAGCCCTGCTGGAGCGGTTTGCAGGTACAGGGCACCGCTAGTTCCCCGCCTAGCACGGCCAAAGAATGATAGCGGGCGCCGGGAAAGGGCGGGAGAGAGCCGGGGTGGGTGGCGGAGAGGGCGGGATTCGAACCCGCGATGGGTTTCCCCATACGGCATTTCCAGTGCCGCGCACTAGGCCTCTATGCGACCTCTCCATGCCTGCGACCGAGCCCGCCCCGCCGAGGCAGACGCCAGACTGGACGCGTGGCTATCAGATTAGACTATCGTCGATCGTTCGCGCGTCGGGGCAGACGGGTCCACGCTGGGCCCGCGGCGGACGAGTGCCCTTGGAAAGACGCGGCAACCTGCGTCGGGGACCACCCTGGGTCTGCGGCTCGATGCGACCAGTCAGAGGAGAGGTATTTCCGTTGTCCAAAGGCTTGAAGGCCGTGCTGCTGACCATGCTCACCTTCGTCGCGATGGCTGCCGGGGCCTCGGCAGCAGATGGCGAGAACGCGAACCCTCTGGAGCCGCTGGATGCCTCCAGCCCGCGCGCCGCATTCCTCTCGTTCATCGAGCAGACCGGCGACATCGAGGACGCGGTCCTTGAGTACCGCGTCAACCGTTCGCTCCAGACGCAGGGTGAGTACCTCAGCCAGGTGGCCAAGACGCGTCAGCTGTCCGACCTCTCCGAGGTGCCGGCGGCATCGCAGGATAAGGTCATCGAGGGCAACTTCGCGGCGCTGGCGGACATCCTCATGCGCATCCCCTTGCCCGATCCAGAGGCCATCCCTGATGAGGATCAGGCCGCGGCGGACGAGCTCACGCAGTGGACGCTGCCGGGCACCGAGATCACCTTCAGGCCGCTCGAAGAGGGTGACCGCGCCGGTAGCTGGGTCCTCTCGCCAAGAACGGTGGAAGGCCTCGCGGGCTGGCGCCAGGAGGTCGAGGGGTTGCCCGTTCTCGTCGAAGATGCCGCCATCACCGACTGGCAGCGGACCATCGACTTCACCACCGGCCCGCTGATCCCACCGGACCTGATCAGCTCGCTGCCCGACATCGCCCAGGACCGCGTGCTAGGTAGCCCCTTGTGGAAGGCGCTGGTGGCGCTGCTCGGGGCCATGCTGATCGTGCTCATCGGCGCCGTGTGGTTCCGGTACATCGGGCGGCGCGGGCCAAAGGACTCCATCCGAAGACACGTCTTCGGCCTGACCACGCCGCTAGTCGTCCTGCTGTTGATGAACAGCTACGAGCGCTTCATGGCGTCCCAGGTCAACTACAGCGGTGAGCTCGCCGAGCTCGTCGTCCTGGGCACGACCATCGCGTTCTGGCTCACCGTCGCCTGGCTCTTCAAGGAGCTGGTCGAGCTCGTGGTCGAGTGGGTCATCGCCACGCCGTTCATCTCGGGCGAACGCTACGACGCCCACCTGCTGCGCCTGATCTCGAAGGTCATCAGCGCCGTCGGCGTTCTCATCATCGTGCTCATCGGCGCCGAGCAGATCGGCATCCCGGCGCTGGGCTTGCTGGCGACCGCCAGCGTCGGCGGACTGGTCGTCGGACTCGCCGCACAGAGCACAATCGAGAACCTCATCGGCGGGATGACCCTCTTCGCGGACAAGCCCTTCGAAGTCGGCGATTTCGTGGGCTTCGGAGAGGACAACGGCACGGTCGAGGAGATCGGGCCCCGCTCGACCCGCATCCGCAAGCTCAACGGCACCCAGCTGACGGTGCCCAACAGCGACATCGTGCAGGCCCGCATCAGCAACTTCACGCAGCGCAACAACGCGCTCTTCCTGCACACCATCGGCGTCCGCTACGAGACCACGCTCGAGCAGATCGAACGGCTCGTGGCACGCATCGGCGAAGGACTGCGTGCGCATCCCAAGGTAGAGAAGGACGATGACATGCCTCGCGTGCGCCTGGCAGCGTTCGGGGCCTCGTCCATCGATATCGAGACGCGCGCCTACGTCGAGACGACCAGCGTGCACGAGTTCATGGCGGTCCAGGAAGAACTGCTGTCGATGATCATGCGAGAGGTGGGGGCAGCCGGCACAGGCATGGCCTTCCCCTCGACGACCGCGTACCTCACGCGCGATGACGGGATCGAGGGCCCGGCGGCGCTGGCAGCACAGCCAGCCGAGCCGGTCCAGGCTCCGTCAGCGCAGCCCGAATCCCAGCACCCCGGCCCGGACTGGGAGGAGGACGACGCGGATACATCCGGCGAGCAGCAGGGCGTCGAGGACGACCGCTAGGCTCGGGCAGGCCGAGTCGCTAGGAGTCGGCGGGCGGTGAGTGGCGGAGAGGGTGGGATTCGAACCCACGGTGCTTTCGCACACCGCTTTTCGAGAGCGGCACCTTAAACCACTCGGACACCTCTCCGGGTGCGCAGGAGTCTAACAAAGCCTCGCCCAAGACCGGATAGGACGGCTGGACTACGAGCCGGCGGGCTTCGCCACGAGGTCGGGCCGGAGGTCGGCGGCGTCTTCCTGCAGGATGCCCGAGACGACCTGCAAGCGGCGGCCCATGCCTGTGCCCTCGCTCATCTTCATGGCCGACAGGCAGGCGCCCTCGGCCGGATCGGGGAGCGCGAAGACGACTCCGTCCGCGTCGCAGGCGAGCAGCGCCCCCACACACATGGGACAGGGCTCGACCACGCAGAAGATGGTGGTACCGGCGAGCGAGTGACGGCCCAGCCGGGTGGCCGCTTCGCGCAACGCGATCATGACCGCGTGGGCGGTGGGGTCGCCGGTGTTGGCCACGGCTTCACGCCCGTGCGCGACCATGGCCTCGTCGAGGACGGCCACGGCGCCGTTGGCGCGTTCGCCGGAGCGGCGGGCCTGGGCGGCTTCCGCCAGCGCGGCGCGCATATAGAGCTCGTAGTTCATGACCGGATCTGGGCGTCCCTCTGCGGTCGACGCTGCTGGGCGTCGGCCACCATCGTACCCGTCTCGCAGAGGCGGTACCATCGTCCTTAACAACCCACCTACTTCTGGTTCGACCAACGATGCAGGCGCAAGTGCCTGCCTGTCTTTGGGGGAATGGAGAGCGACATGGCCAAGAAGAGGATCGGCATCCTCACCGGCGGCGGCGACGTCCCGGGCCTCAACAGCGTCATCAAGGGCGTGACCTACCGGGCCCACGAGCTGGGCTTCGAGGTGGTGGGCATCCGCCGCGGCTGGGAAGGCCTCACGCAGCTGAAGCCGGGCGTGGGTATGAAGGACGAGCGCTACATCGTGCCCCTGAACCTCGACAACACGCGCACCATCGACCGCACCGGGGGCACCTGGCTCCACAGCTCGCGCACTAACCCGCGCAAGATGAAGAAGGCCGCCCTGCCGCCGACCCTCGACGCCAGGAAGGCGGAGTCGATGAAGGTCGGCGATGACCGTTACGACATCACCCCGCTGGTGATGGACAATATCGAGTCGCTGGGTCTCGACTACCTCGTGCCCATCGGCGGCGACGACACGCTCAGCTACAGCCGCTCCCTGCACGATGCGGGCATCGACATCATCGCCGTGCCCAAGACCATGGACAACGACGTCCAGGGCACCGAGTACTGCATCGGCTTCTCGACCGCCATCACCCGGGCCCGCGCGGCCATCGACCGCCAGCGTTCGACCATCGGTTCGCACGAGCGCATCGGGATCTTCCGTATCTTCGGCCGGGACGCCGGCTTCACCGCGCTGTACACGGCCTTCACCACCGCCGCGCGCTGCGTCATCCCCGAGTACCGCTACGACATCAAGCACCTGGCTGAATTGCTGGCCGAGGATCACGCGCTCAACTCCAGCCACTACGCCATCGGGATCACCTCCGAGGGCGCCATCTGGGAGGGCGGCGAGATCAAGGACGTAGGCGAGCCCGATGCCTTCGGCCATCGCCACAAGGCCAACGTGGGCGAGATCCTGGCGTCGGAGGTCAAGGCCCTTACGGGTATCGACACCATCCACTCGGACCTCACCTACGACCTGCGCTCGGGCGAGCCGGACACCGTCGACACATTCGTCTCGGTGACCTTCGCCAACATCGCGGTCGAGCTCATCGCCAACGGCCAGCGCGGCCGCATGATGGCCATCCGCGACGGGCGCTATGCGCACTCGCCGCTGCCGAGCCAGGACGACACGGCCATGTCCGTCGACACCGAGAAGCTGTATGACATCGAGCGCCTGCGCCCGCGCTACTCGGGCTTGCTCGGCCGGCCGCTGATGCTGGGCAACAGCGTCGACGTCCTGGACAACCCCTACGCGTGATGGCGAGGTCGTCGCAGCCATGAGGTCCGCCTACCTGGGTCGCGTGCTCGCGGTCTGGGGCCTGCTCGCGGCCGTCCTGCTCGTGGTGCTCATGACGGCACTGGCCGAGCCGTTCGAGCCGGACAGCTTCGGGCCCGGCCACGACGCCCGGGCCTACTGGGCCGCGCCGCTCGACGAGCCCTACGAGCCGGGGTCGGTGGGCCACGAGTCGGCCTACCTCTACTCGCCCGCCTTCCTGACCGCGCTGAGCCCGCTGCGGGCACTGCCCTGGCCGCTCTTCGTGGGGCTCTGGACGATGGGCTTGCTGGCGGTCCTCTTCTGGCTGGCTCGTCCGCTGCTCTTCCTGCCGCTGCTGTTGCTGGCGCTGCCGGAGCTGTGGGGCGGCAATATCACCATCCTGCTGGCGGCCGCCATCGTGCTCGGCTTCAGCCGCTCGTTCGCCTGGGCCTTCCCGCTGCTAACCAAGGTGACCCCGGGGGTGGGTGTGCTCTGGTTCGCGGTGCGCCGCGAGTGGCTCAACTTCGCCATCGCCGTGGCCGCCACGATGGCGGTCATCGCGGCCGTAGCGCTGTTCACGCCCGGCATGTGGGCCGAGTGGTTCCAACTGCTCCTGAGCAGCACCGGCTCGAGCACGGTGCCAGGCTCGGTGCCCATCCCGCTCGTGGCCCGGCTGCCGCTGGCGGCGGCAGTCATCGTCTTCGCCGCCTGGCGCGGTGAGAAGTGGCTGCTGCCGGTCGGTGTGCTGCTGGCGATGCCCGTGATCTGGTGGGGCAGCCTGGCCCTGCTGACGGCCTCGGTCGCGCTGAGGCGGGACGAGATCGAGGACTGGATCGAGACCCGGCTGGTGTGGGTCGAGGAGTGGCTCAGCGAGCGGACCCCCGCCGCCGGCACCGCGGGATCCGCGAACTAGGCGCCGGCTCCGCTACCATCGGCGCCTCGCAGCGCTGGAGGAACCGATGCCCCCTACCCGTTCCCGTGCCGCCGGCCCGGCCCTGGCCGCCTCACTCGTGCTGGTCGCCCTGGGTTTGCCCGTGGCCGCCGCGAGCAGCCCTGCCGATGCCGTCAGCGAGCTCTTCGACGCGGTGGAGCAGGGCGACTTCGCGGCTGCCGAGGCACTCGTCTGCGAAGCGGAGCGCGGGGCTGTCCGCACCACGTTCGACCCCGCAGCCCAGATGGGCTTCGATGGCGACGACATCGCCGCCGCGCTGAGCTTCAACGTCGCAGACCGAGCCGTGGAAGTCGTGAGCGAGGACGGCCAGGCGGCCTCGGTGCGTGTCACGGGCACGATGTCGCTCGACGCCGGCGGGGCCGATGTCGGCGAACTGGCCCGCTCGATCCTCGAGGCCGACATGGGTGCGGATGCGAGCGACGAAGACCTCGAGCGGATGCTGCCCTTCATCGAGATGGCCTTCAGCCAGGAGCTGCCCATCGACGAGGAGGTCGAACTCATCGTGGAGAACGGCGAGTGGGTCGTCTGCGGCGGCCTCCTCGAGCCCGAGGAGCCCGACTACGGCTTCGAGCCGGTCGTCTCCACCGAGGGTCTATGCGGCATCGTCAGCCCGCAGGATCTGAACGCCGTGAGCGAGCTGCAGTACGACTCCGCCAACGGCTTCGAGAACTTCTGCTCCTACTCCAACAGCGACTTCGACGACTACCACGGTGCCAACGTGAACCTTGAGTTCGACGAGGATGTCGAGCGCATGGCCCAGATGTACGGGGCCGACCAGGCGCTGGAGGTGGGCGGTGCGGCGGCCTTCGCGACAGGCTCCGATGGCCTCGGCACCAACCTCATCACCCAGGCCGGCCAGGACGTGCTCATCGTCTCGGTCACCCTGCCGGAGGATCCACCGGCTGGGCTCGACTGGCTGACGCAGGCAACGGGCGTGACCGAGGTGTTCCTGCCGCGTGTCGCCGAGGCCCGGCTGGAACTGGTCGGCCCAACGCCACCTCCAACGCCCGAACCGACCCCCGAGATGGCACTGTGCGAGTCGCTGAGCCTCGACGCGCTCAATGAGCTGACGGGCCTCGGTTTCGATGAGGTCTCCGGCGACTCGGCCTACTGCGGCTTTGCCTCGACCGACGGCGAGCCCGGGTTCCACAGCCTGGCGGTCTCACTGATCGAGACCGCGCTCGACGACTACACCGCCTGGCTGCCCGAGATGGAGGAGACGAGCGTGAGCGAGCTGCGCGCGCTCGAGGACGCATCTCAGCTCCTCATCGAACTGCCCGGAGGCGCGTACACGCTGAGCGTGGCTGGATTCCTCGACAGCGGCGACGAAGAGACGAGCCTGACCGACGAGTCGCTGCGGCGCCTTGTCGCGGAGACCCTGCTGCCGACCATCACGGTGCCGGAGCCAACCTTCAGCCGCGACGACCAGGTGGATCTCGGTGAGCTGGAGGATCTCCTTTCCGATCCCGGTTCGGCGCTCACCGAGGGCACCGCGTCATTGCTGCCCAAGCCGATGTGCGAGTACCTCGACCTCGATGCCGTCAATGCCCTGGGCATCGTCGACTTCGACAGCGCCAACAGCTTCTGGGAGGAGCACTGCTCGCTGTCGCGGTCGGACCTGAGCGAGGGCTATGCCGAAGTGTCGGCGATGGTCGACGTCTTCACGCTTGACGACGTGCGCGGGTTCTTCCCCGACGGCGTCGAGACCACGCTGCTGGGGCTGCCCGCCTTCGACAGCGGCACCGATCTGCGGGTGGAGACCAGGGCAGGCGTCATCACCTTCGCGGCCATCCTGTCCGACGCGGCGGCAGGAAACAGAGTGGAACCGCGCGACCTGCTCATCGCGGTCGCGGAGCTGGTGGTGCCGGCCATCGAGGCTGACACGGCCGGCGAGTAGTCGGCGACGCTGGCGATTCGGGGCCCTGCGGCCGCCACCGCCGCACTAGACTGGTGGGGTCCGGGCCATTGGACCGTTAGCACCGCGTGAATATCGTGCCGCGCGGCGGGCCTGGACGCGACGCCCGCTCGTGCCCGCGGGTATGACTCGGAGGAGACCCATGTCCCGACGCCGCTCCCTTTGGCTCCTGCCTGCCGCCGTGCTGGCCGCGACAGCGTTCGCAGGTGCCCCGGCACTCGCCCAGGACGAAGAGGATGACGGAATCCCTGAGATCGTCGTGGCCGGCTTCGTGCCTTCGCGAGAGGCCGACGTGCTCATCACCAACATCAAGCCCCTGACGGACTATCTGACCGAGGCGCTGGGCCACCTCGTGTGGGGCAACGTGACCCAGGACTATGCCGGCCTGGTCATCGCCATGGAGACCGGCCAGGCCCAGATCGGAGCCCTCCCGCCGTTCGGGATGGTCCAAGCGATGGACCGGGCTGGCGTGATCCCCATCCTGCAGACCCAGCGCGACGGCGAGGTGACGTACCACTCACAGTGGTTCACCAACAACCCCGACAAGTACTGTGCTGACGAGCCCGTCGGCAAGGAGTACACGAACCGAGACGGCGAGACGTACACACTGCTCAACTGCAACGGGACCGCTGAGCCCGACACCGAGGCCGGGTACACGTTCGGGCCCAAGGGCGAAGACGCCATCGCCAAGATCGAAGCGGGCACGCCCATCTCGTACACGAGCACGGGCTCGACGTCGGGCTTCATCTTCCCGGCGCTGCAGTTGATCGAACTGGCCGGTCTCGACCCGCTCGCGGACGTCGAGGCTGCCATGAACGGCGGCCACGACAACTCGGTGATCGCGGTGTGCAACGGCGACGCCGAAGTCGGTGTGTCCTTCGATGACGCGCGCGAGATCGTGAGCCCCGCCGACTGTCCCGCACTCAGCGAGATGGTCGTGTTCGCGCTGTCCGACGAGATCCCTGCTGACGGCATCGGGGTCACCCCCGACCTCCCCGAGGAGTTCGTGCAGCAGATCATCGATGCGTTCCTGGCGTACGCCGAGACGCCCGAGGGTGCCGACGTCCTCGATTCGGTCTATCAGATCGATACGTACGGCCTCGCAGATGTGACCCAATACGACCTCGTCCGTGAGGCGGCCGACAAGGTCGAAGCGGCGTCGCTGAACTAGCCGAGCGAACCTAGCCATGGCGGGCCGGCTCCAGCCGGCCCGCCATGGCCTGTCACCCAGGGGCCGACACAGATGATCCGATTCGAGAACGCCTCGGTGGTCTACCGGGGCGGGGTGCACGCGCTGCGTGATCTGACGCTGGAGATCGAGGACGGGGAGATGCTCGTCATCGTGGGCCTCTCAGGCGCCGGGAAGTCCACCCTGATCCGGGTCATCAATGGGCTCGTCCCACTCGCGAGTGGTGATGTCATCGTGGACGGCAAGTCCATCGCCAAGGCGTCCTCGAAGGAACTCCGCGAGATCCGCTCGCACATCGGCATGATCTTCCAGACCTTCAACCTGGTGAAGCGGGCCTCTGTGCTCGACAACGTGATGATGGGGCGCCTGCACGCCACGCCCTGGTATCGCTCGCTCATCAGTCGCTGGAAGGCCGAGGATGTCGAGATCGGGATGCAGTCCCTCGAGCGCGTCGACATCGTGGAGAAGGCGTACGTCCGGGCCGCGAACCTGTCGGGTGGTCAGCAGCAGCGTGTCGGTATCGCGCGCGCGCTCGCTCAGCAACCCAGCATCATCCTGGCCGACGAGCCCGTGGCCTCGCTCGATCCGCCAACGTCGCACGTGGTGATGCGCGACCTCCAGCGCATCAATCGAGAACTGGGTATCACGACCATCGTGAACCTTCACTTCCTTGATCTTGCGCGTGTCTATGCACAGCGGATCATCGGTCTTCGCGGCGGCGAACTCGTGTTCGATGGGCCTGGCGCCGATGCTGACGAGAACGTCTTCCGAGACATCTACGGTCGCTCACTCACCGCGGACGACGTCCTGGAAACAGCGCCCGTCAGCCCGGCCCTGTGACGGCGACCGCGACCTCCTCGGGCCCGCCCAAGTCTCGCCGTCCAGCCAAGCCGCGCCGATCCCCGCTGCTGCCGGCCGGGCTCCTCGCTATCGTCGCGATCACGATCTGGGCGGCATCGGAGATCGGTTTCGACGTCGCGAAGATCGTCAACAACTGGAACCGCGGCATCTCCATCATCGGCGAGGTCCTGAGCGTCAACTGGGCGTTCTTCCCACGCACCGTCGATCCCATGATCCAGACCTTCCAGATCGCCATCATCGCTGCCATCGTGGGCTGCGCTGTGGCTCTGCCCTTCGCCTTCATCGCTTCCAGAGTCACCGCCCCCAATCGCTGGTCTCAGACCCTCGATCGCTGGGTGCTCAACGTCATCCGAGCGTTGCCTGACCTCCTGTACGCGATGATCTTCGTGGCAGCGCTGAGCGTGGGCCCGACCGCCGGGGTGCTGGCGCTCATCTTCTTCAACATCGGCGTCATGGCAAAGCTTCTTTCGGAGACCGTGGACGCGGTCGACACCGGGCCGATGGAGGCCGCCCAGGCGGCGGGCGCAAGTCACACGCAGACGGTCCGAAGCTCCGTCCTGCCCCAGGTCTTGCCCAACTACGTGGCCTTCGCGCTGTACATCTTCGAGCTCAACATCCGCGCCTCGACCGTCATCGGCCTCACCGGCGCCGGTGGCATCGGCATGCTGCTGGGCGCACAGCTGGCACGCTTCAACTTCCCTGAGATCGGGATGATCATCGTCGAGATCTTCGTGGTCGTCCTGCTCATCGAGTTCGCAAGCACCATCCTGCGACGGCGGCTGGTATGACCGAGCGACCCACCAAGCCGTCTGCTCGCCAGCGCAACCTCGTCTTCCTGGCGGTCAGCGCGGTCTTCCTGTGGGCCGTCGTGGGGGTCGGCATCAGGTGGGATCGCCTCCTCAACCTGCCCGAGCGGCTCATCGACATCTTCGGGCGCATGTTCTTGCCGCCCGATTGGTCGTTCCTGCCGGTGGCGGTAGACGCCATGGTGGAGTCGATCGCCATGGCCTGGGTGGGAACGATGATCGGCGCAGCGCTGTCACTGCCGATGGGTTTCCTGGCTGCCCGGAACGTCTCGGGTGGGGGTTTGTCGGCGATCGCGCGCCTCATCCTCAATGTCATCCGGGCGGTGCCAGAGCTGATCCTCGCCATCGTCGTGTTCGTGCCCATCGCCGGCCTCGGCGCGATGGCAGGAGCGCTCGCGATCGGGATCCACTCCGTCGGCACCCTGGGCAAGCTCACCTCTGAAGCCATCGAATCGATCGACCCCGGACCCGTCGAGGCGACCCGTGCAGCGGGCGCCAGCGGGATCGCCCAGCAGCGCTGGGGTGTGGTCCCACAGGTATTGCCGGAGATCGTGGCGTTCTGGCTCTATCGCTTCGAGATCAACCTGCGAGCAGCCGCCGTGCTGGGCATCGTGGGCGCTGGCGGCATCGGCGCGCTCCTGGCCAACACGCTCACGTACCGCCGCTGGGAGCAGGCCGGCATGGTCGTTCTTGTCGTCATCGTGGGCACCATCATCATCGACCAAGCCAGTGGCTGGCTGCGGCGCCGGATCATCGAGGGCAGCGACGGGAAGCCTGGGCAGCAGGAGGAGGAAGAACTCTCCGGGCTGCGCGCTGCCGATCCCGGGCTGGAGACCGACAGCGCCTCGTGACTGACCGTTTCATCCTGCGCGACCGCCGAGTTCGCGAGGCGGAGGAGGCCGAGCGGCTCGCACCAGGAGCCTTCCGCTCGGTCGAGTCGCGGGGCCGCGCCCGCGCGGAGGAGCCCGATGAGCTGCGCACGGCCTTCGAACGCGACCGCGACCGAATCATGCACAGCAAGGCCTTCCGCCGCCTCAAGCACAAGACACAGGTCTTCGTGAACCCCGAGGGCGACCACTACGTGACGCGCCTGACGCACACCATCCAGGTGACGCAGATCGCGCGCTCCATCGCGGCGGCCCTGTCGCTCAACGAGTCGCTGGCAGAGGCCATCGGCCTCGGTCATGACGTGGGCCACTCCCCTTTCGGCCACACCGGCGAGGAGGCCTTGTCGCCGTACTTCCCGACCAGCGGCGGCTGGCATCACGCGGCGCAGTCGGTGCGCATCTACGAGGTGCTGGAGGACCTGAACCTGAGCTGGGAGGTGCGCGACGGCATCCGCGCCCACTCCTGGAAGATCGACCCGCCGCCGGCCACGCAGGAAGCGCACTGCGTCCGCTACGCGGACAGGATCGCCTACCTCACCCACGACGCGTTGGACGCCATGAGAGCGGGTGTGCTCAAGCCGGACGAGTTCCCCCGGGCCGTGACCGAGCGCTTCGGCGCGCCGGGTTCGTCCTGGGTCGGCGGCATGATCGAGGCCGTCATCGACGGTTCGCTCGCCTCGGGCGAGGTGCGCATGGACGACGACGTCCTCACCGTCATGAACGAGTTGCGTGACTTCATGTTCGCGCGTGTCTACCTGGGCCCGGCCCAACGCGCGCCACAGGCAGCCGCCATCGATGTCATCCGGCGACTGATGGATCACCACCTCAGCCACCCCGACGACATCCCGGCCTCGTACCGGGACAACGATGCCGACCGGGTGACGCAGGCGACCGACTACATCGCGGGTATGACCGACCGCTTCGCGCTGCGCACCCATGCGCGCCTGTTCGGCGATGACGGCATGGACGACGCCGCCCTGTGAGCCGCCACGAGAACGTCTTCGGCGATCTGCTGCCGGGCATCCGCATCGGCATCGACATGGATGGCGTGCTGGCCGATTTCAACACCGGCTGGATGACGCGCTACAACCGCGACTTCGGCACCGACCTCGAGGCCTCGATGGTGCAGCAGTGGGACGGGATCTACCGACTGACCCACTTCGACTCGATGGCCGATTTCTGGGCCTGGGCCCAGGGGGACGGCCGCTCCACGTTCCGGGATGCGCCACCGCTGCCGGGGGCCATCGAGGCCATCAAGCGCATCGGCCGCCGCCACCGGGTGGTCATCGTCAGTTCCAAGTTCGATTGGGCCATCCCCAATTCGCTGGCCTGGCTGGCCGACCACGACGTGCCCGCGCGGGAGGTCCACTTCCTCTGGGACAAGACGCTGGCCGGCTGTGACATCTACCTCGATGATGCGCCGCACCAGCTCGAGGAGCTCGCATCCGGCCTGCCCGATGCGGTCGTGTGCCGCATGGTCCATCCCTGGAACGACCCCATGGACGGGGTCGTGGACGTGCACTCGTGGGATGAGTTCGAGGCCATCGTCGAGGACGTCGCCGCGCGCCACGAGGCCAGCCGCACGCCAGGCTGAGGTGGCCCTGGGCTCCGCGTTCAGATAGATACTTGCGGCCGCAACCATTTCGTGCGACACTATCGCTGACCGCTCCCCCCTCCGAGGCCAATGACATGCCAGCTATCACCGTCGAAGACATCACCGCCCTGCCGCGGATCCCGGTGCCCGATCCATCGATCGCCCGCGAGCGCAGTGTGAAGAGCGTGACGCGGGCGCCCAGCGCCTTCGAGGGCGAGGGCTTTCCCGTTCGCCGGGCGTTCGCGGGTGTCGACCTGCGGGACCTGGATCCCTTCATCCACCTCGATCAGATGGGTGAGGTCGAGTACGCGCCTGGAGAGCCCAAGGGCACACCCTGGCATCCGCATCGCGGCTTCGAGACGGTCACCTACATGATCGATGGCATCTTCGAACACCAGGACTCGAACGGTGGTGGCGGTGTCATCACCAACGGCGATACCCAATGGATGACCGCGGGCGCCGGCATCCTGCACATCGAGAAGCCGCCGGAGCACCTGGTCGTGAGTGGCGGGCTCTTCCACGGGTTCCAGCTCTGGGTCAACCTGCCCCGCTCGAAGAAATGGGCCGATCCGCGCTACCAGGACCTGCGCGCCGACGAGGTGGCCCTGGCCGCCTCGGATGACGGCGGCGCCCTTCTTCGAATCATCGCCGGCGAGCTCGGCGGGCTGCGTGGCCCGGGCTCGACCTACACGCCGATGACGCAGGTGCATGCCACGATCAGCCCCGGCGCCCGGCTCTCGCTGCCCTGGCGAGCGGACTACAACGGGCTGCTGTACGTCCTCAACGGCGAGGGCACGGTGGGCCCGGAGGGGCGCCCCATCGGCATGGGCCAGCTGGCCGTCTACGGCCCTGGTGACACGCTGACCGTGGCGGCGGGACCGGTGCAAGAGAGTCGCAGCCCGAGCATGGACGTGCTCATCCTGGGCGGGCTGCCCATCCGCGAGCCGGTGGCCTGGATGGGCCCATTCGTGATGAACTCGCGGTCCGAGGTGATGCAGGCGTTCAGCGACTACCAGGCCGGCCGGCTGGGCTCGATCCCGGCGGTCCACGGCACGCCCTCGCGCGTCGTCTCCACCGACGAGGAAGACGCGAGGGCCTGACGGGCGATTATCCTGAGGTGCCCAGGAGTGATCATGCGCCCGTTCCGCCAAGTCGATGTCTTCTCATCCGAGCCGCTCCGAGGCAACCCGGTGGCGGTGGTGCATAAGGCCGCTGGGCTGACCACCGAACAGATGGAGCGCTTCACGCGCTGGACGAACCTGTCCGAAGCCACGTTCCTGCTGCCGCCGACGGACCCGACGGCCGACTATGCGGTGCGAATCTTCACGCAGGTCGGTGAACTGCCCTTCGCCGGACACCCCACGCTGGGCACATGCCACGCCTGGCTGGAAGCCGGAGGCGAGCCGAGCGACGCTGAGCGCATCGTCCAGGAGTGCCCAGCCGGTCTCGTGCCCATCCGACGCATCGACGGGGTGCTCGCCTTCGAGGCGCCGCCGGTGTCGCGTTCGGGCCCGGTCTCGGCGACGCACCTGGCACGCATCGCCGAGGTCCTCGGCATCAGCACCGCGGACATCGTGGACAGCCAGTGGGTCGACAATGGCCCCGGCTGGGTGGCAGTCATGCTCGACTCGGCGGAGGCCGTGCTGGAGCTGCGCCCATCGGGTCGCGGCGAGCACATCGACATCGGTGTGGTGGGCATGTACCCGCCCGGGTCGGAGTGCACCTACGAGGTTCGGGCCATCTTCAACAACGACCGCGGAGAGCTGATGGAGGACCCCGTCACCGGCAGCCTCAACGCGTCCCTCGCGCAGTGGCTCGTGGGCAGTGGACAGGTGACACCGCCCTACACGGCCAGCCAGGGCACAGTCCTGGGTCGGCGCGGCCGGCCACGCATCAGCCGCGACGAGCGCGGGGCCATCTGGGTCGGTGGCGCCACCCGAACCATGATCGAAGGCTCGGTCGACCTCGAGTAGCCGGTGGTTCCAGCGCCAGTAGCGCCCGCGAGCTTGCCGGATGACAGCGCCAGCGCCAGCGAGCTCGCCAGATGCCAGCGCCAGCAGCGCCGATCAAGGGTTGCGGCTGCGATGGCGCCAGGCGTCACCCACACGGGCGCATCGCCGCTCGTGCACGTGGTTCCCGCGCCATGGGACAGCCGCAGCGACAGCGGGCGCCGACGGCCAGGCCGTTCGCGCCGCGCGTCAACCGGGCTGGCGGATGGCGACAAGGCGGCGCGTTTCGGCGCAGGAAGAGCTGCCCATGTCGACGACGCGGCATTCGAGGTGGCGCGCCGCGGGGACGGCGCTACCGTGGCTGCAGGATGGCGCGGGGCGGTCGTCAGCGCAGGTGTCCGGCGCAGGAGGCTCGGCAGCTCGGGCAGCTCGGGCAGACTCGGGCAACTCGGGCACGAGGAGGCTCGCCGGTTGGGGAACCCCGAGGCTCGGTCGACCTCGAGTAGGGACCGGGGGACGCGGGCCCGGGTATCGGCCGACGTCGACGCGCCGGATATCAGCCGACGTCGACGCGCCGGATATCAGCCGACGTCGACGCGGATGCCGTGATGCCCGCGCGCGCCATCGGGTCGCGGTGAGGTGACGTCCGCGGTCTGCACCTCGCCGTTGCCATCGGTGGCGCGCACCTGGATCTCATGGCGGCCACCGGCGGGCACGATCCAGGGCAGCTTCCACTGTACCCACGTGGCGTCGTTGAGCGGATCGGACGTCTCGGCCTCTTGCCACTCGCCGTCGATCGCCACTTCCACTCGCTGAACACCTCGGTCCGGAGCCCAGGCCACGCCCGCGATGGGCACGGTCTCCCCGGCCGTCAGCCTGGCACCGTTGCGAGGCGTGTCGATGCGTGATTGCGTCAGGATGGGCGCCTCCTTGGCCCATCCGAGCGGGACCCAGTAGCCATCGAAAGCATCGAGCGTGGTCAGCTCGATCTCGCTCAACCACTTGGTAGCGCTGACATAGCCATAGAGCCCGGGGATGATGAGTCGCGCCGGGTAGCCGTGGTCGACCGGCAGAGGCTGGCCGTTCATGCCGATGGCGATCATCGGCCGGCGCTCGGGATCCATGGCCCACTGGGTCGGAAAGCCGGCCGTGAAGCCATCTACCGAGCGGCCCACGATCTGGTCGGCCCCCGGCTGCACGCCGGCCATGTCAAGTACTTCGCGCAGGTCCACGCCGGTCCACAGGGCGTTGCCCACCAGGCGGCCACCGATCTCGTTGGAGACGCACGCGATGGTGACGTACTGCTCGAAGAGGGGCATCGAGCTCAGGTCCTCATAGCTCAACACGACCTCACGATCGACCTGACCCTTGACCGTCAGCTGCCACGTGTCGGCGTCGACGCGTGGGCTGATGAGCGACGTATCGATCTTGTAGAACTTGTCGTTGGGCATGACGATGGGTGTGATGCCTTCGACATCGAGGGAAGCACCCGCGGGTACTTCCGGCAGGGGCGCCGCGGCGGTCGGCAGCTGGGCCGCCTCGCGCGCTCCTGCGGGACGGCTCGTCAACAGATTGCGCCCCACCACTCCGAGCACGATCGAGCTGACGGCCACACCGCCACCGACCTGGAGGAAGCGGCGGCGGTCCCAATCGGGCATGCCGCCCCGGTCGTCACTCGCAGCGGCAGGGGGCACAGCGCCGGCAGCCACAGCGGCAGGCGGCACAGCGGCGGGAGCGGCGCCGGCGGGAGCGGCCCAAGTCGGTCCGGTCGCCCGAAGCATCAGGCGCAGGACGAACAGCGCCGCGGAGATGGCGACCACCACGGTGACGATGGCCCAGACCGGCTCGACCAGAGGCCGGGTGAGCGCTGCCACCAGCCCCGCGGCGCCGGCGACGGCGAAGCCGATGACGGCCACGTTCCAGCTGCGGCGGCCGGCGACTCCCAGGAGACCGGCCAATCCGATGGCTGCGAGGATGATGCCGACGTTCACCGCCAGCTTGTCGTTCTCACCGAAGAGGCCGACCGCGACATCCTTGGCCCACGGTGGCTGATACTCGATGATGAAGTCGCCGATGGCGATGATGAGCGAAGGGGCGCCGGCGACCAGGCCTGCCATGAGCTCACCGATGGCGATACCGAGCGCAGCGGCCAGACCGCCGGCCACGAACGCGGCGAGGTCGGCCGTGCGCGAGTGAACGGCGCCGGACTCAGGAGCGGACGTGGCTGTCGCAGTCATGGGAGCGTATCCAAGCAGGTGTCTGTGACGTTCCGACGACGGATACGGTGCGGCATACTCGGAGCATGACGTACCAGACGATCGACCAGCTCGAAGCAGGCATGGCCGGCGTGCTCGACACGCCCACCGCGGAGGGTCCGGTGCGGCTGGTGGTGCGGCGGCCGGCCAAGGGTGAGCGCGAGATCCTCGAGGAAGGTCAGCTCGACACCGAGCTGGGGCTCGTAGGCGATGACTGGATCAACCGCCCCGGCATGAACTCCGACAAGCCCAGCCCCTACGCCCAGGTCACGGTCATGAACGCGCGCTTCGCCGAGCTCATCTCGAATGATCCGGACCCGCAGGCGTGGGCCCAGTGCGGCGACCAGCTCTACGTCGATCTCGACCTCTCCGAGGCCAACCTGCCGGCCGGCTCCCGCATCAGCGTGGGTGAGGCCATCCTCGAGGTCCAGGCCGAACCCCATACCGGCTGCGACCAGTTCCGCGGTTGGTGGGGCGCCGACGCGCTGAGGGTCGCGAACGGCCCCAGGTACCGGCATCTGCGGCTGCGAGGCGCCAACACCGTCGTCGTGCAGTCGGGCAAGGTGCGACCCGGGGACTTCGCGCGCAAGATCTGAAGGAGGGCAACCTCAGGCCTTGGCCTGAGGGCAAGTGCCGGAAGTAGCCCACGACGCTGGCCGGTCCGGAGCGCATAGCGCGGCCAAGGACATCGTTGAGCGTGGCCGCGCGACCCTATCGGACGTCACGGCGGCACATCGACAGCACCCAGGCGCGTCGCTGCTCCCGTCCTGACATCGTGATCGCGTCCTCCATCGGCGGTGAGTGACGAAGTCACTGACCAGTCGGCGCGGACAAATTCACTGCGCAGTTGGCGCGAACAGATCCACTGAGCAACAACACACAACGTGCTTCCACTTGACGCGCCTGCGACCATACATGCATCCCGAGCCCGGGGGGCTGTGCAGCGGGCCGGAGCGAGCAGAGGTGCTCGATGGCTACCAGTGAGCCCATCGCGGCGACCGTCATCCGTGAGCCATCGCCCGACGCCGTCTGCAGCTGCGACCATCCGGTGGGCTGCGACTGCATCTGCCACGACCGCTTCTGCGATCCGGCGGTCGACGTCTGCCACCTGGACTACCTGCCCGACGAGGGCGGCTACGCGTACTGGGGCTGTCCCCGATGCACGCCCGGCCAGGAAGCACCACATTTCCTGGGCTGCGAGCTCATCGGCTGGAACGTGCCGATGCCCATCGCCTCACCCGTGCGCGGGGGCGGAATCTCCTTCTCAGCCTTCGTCTGAGCATAGCCTCCATCTGACCGGGGCCGCTCTTCGCAGGGCGGCCCGGGCATCGCTCAACCGGCGGACACCTCGGTCGTGTCGGCGGGGCCGGTCGCATCGGCATCAGGGTCGGGCCCCATCGGCTCGGCCTTGGGATGCTCGTCGCTGGCTTCGAAGCCCTGGGCCACTCGACCCACCACGACCACGGCCGCGAAGGCCACTACGGACAGCCCGACGGCGACGAGCCAGTCACCCTCCGGGACGCCGATGGCTGTCGACTCCACGCCCCCCGGCCAGGGCCAGAGCACGCGGACCGAGCCTGCCATGAGCCCGATGAGGACCGCCATCACCAGGTCGTGATAGCGCTGGAGGGCCAGGTGCAGGACCTGCGAGAACGTCGCCAGGCCGACCACGATGCCCGCGCCGAAGGCCAGCAGCGGCACGATGTCTAGCGACTTGAGAGCGTCGAGGGCGGGGCCGTACATGCCCATGACCACGAGCAGGAACGAGCCCGAGACGCCGGGCAGGATCATGGCACAGATGGCGATGGCCCCGGCGATGAAGAAGGCCCAAAGTGCGGGCTGCGAAGCCTGGCTCACGGCCTCCTCGCTGGTGCCGTGGACCAGCCCCAGCAGCACGAACGTGGCGACACCGACAGCAGCGATGATGAGGGCGTGGAGCGCGGCCGGCCGGCGCACGAGGCGCCAGGCCACCACGACGGAGCCCGCCACCAGCCCGAGGAAGATGGCCGACATCGCCTCTGGCTGCTCGTGCAGCTGGTCGCTGATGACCCGTGCCAGGGTCAGGAAGGCCACCCCGATGCCGGCCACCAAGGGGAGGATGAAGGCCCACTCGACCGCGGCCATCCAGGTGCGGAACCCGTCGACGTCGCGACGTACCAGCAGCGTCAGCGCCTTCGAGCCCGCGCGCACCGAGGCGATGAAGCGTTCGTAGATACCGAGTACCAGCGCGACGGTGCCGCCGGAGACGCCGGGCACGATGTCGGCGGAGCCCATGGCGAAGCCACGGATGAAGTGCAGGATGGTGTGGACGAGCATGGAGACCGAGTATAGGTTCGGCTTGCCGTTCAGAATCGCGCGGACGCCTCACCACGCAGGAGAGACCCACCATGCAGACGATCCCCTGGGCCGAGATGAGCTGGTTCAACGAGCCGCCCGCGGCGCGGGTCGAGGGTGACCGGCTCGTCGTCGAGACCGGCACCAACACCGACTTCTGGCGTGCCACCGCCTACGGCTTCACGCACGACGACGGCCATTTCCTGGGCGTACCGCTCCCGCACGAAGCCGCCATCGAGGTCAGCTTCCGGGCGGACTTCGAGGCCCAGTTCGACCAGGCCGGCCTGATGCTGCGGGCTGACTCGCAGACGTGGCTCAAGACCGGCGTGGAGCTCAGCGACGGCCAGCTCTTCGCCAGCGTGGTGGTGACCAACGGGATGTCCGACTGGTCGGTCGCTCCCCTCGCCGAAGTCGGCGGGCGAGCCCTGACCTTCCGAGCCAGCCGCAAGGGCGACGGCGTGACGGTTCGCTACCGCCTCGGGGAGGAGCCACGCTGGCAGCTCCTGCGCGTGGCCTACCTGCCGCCCGAGATGGAGCTGACGGGAGGGCCCATGTGCTGCTCGCCCACTCGCGGTGGGCTCGGCGTCAGCTTCGGGCCCGTGCTCGTGGGCCCGCCGGACGCGTCGCTGCACGAGGGCTAGCGACCTTCGCGGCCTTGCCCTTGGCCTTCGGCTTCTGCCTGGAGCCGGGCTGCGGCTTGCTCCCGGGCCCGTTCGTGGCCGCGCGTCCCGCGACCACCACGGGCGAGGACCCGGGGGTCTTGGCGGGCAGGTCATCCTCCGACCACAGCACCTGCGCCGCCGGCACCGCGGCCGCAGCCGATTCGACGTGGACGCGCTGGTCATCGAAGAAGATATGCGCCCCGAACGCTGCCAGCACCGCGGCCTTGTCGACACCGCCGAGGAAGTAGGTCTCGTCGACGTTCACGCCCCAGGCGCGCAGCGTGTTGATGACGCGGTAGTGGGCAGGCGCCGCGCGGGCCGTGACGAGGGCCGTGCGGATGGGCGAGGTGGCCCCGAAATGCGCCTGGATGCGACCGAGGCCCTCGAGGAAGGGACGGAACGGACCTGCCGACATGGGTTCGTCGGCATGTCGCGCCTCGTACTCGTGGAAGGCGTCCAGGCCCTGGCTGTCGAAGACCTGCTGGGAGGCATCGCCGAAGAGCACAGCGTCGCCGTCGAAGGCGATGCGGACCTCGTTGACATCCTCGTTGGCCAGCTTGGCGCCGGGCATGATGAGTGCGGCCGCTACGCCCTGCTCGCGCGCCTTGAGCACCTGAGACGGCTCCGCCGAGAGGAAGACGTCGCAGTGGAGTGCGGGCAGCAGCGGCCACGGCTCGCGCCCGCCGCGAAACACGCCGCGCGTGATGTCGAGGCCGTGGGCTTCGACCGAGCGCAGCACGCGCATGCCGGTGTCGGCGTCGTTGCGGCTGAAGATGATGACCTCGACGAGCTGCTCGCCGGCCCGGGCGTTGACGTTGAGCAGGCCCCTGACCAGGGGGAAGGCGGTCCCACGAGCGAGGACGTCGTGCTCGTGCGCACGCTGATAGGCGCGGTATGCGGAGAGGCCCTCGCGCTCGAAGACGTCGTTGGCGTCACTGAGATCGAAGAGGGCACGCGAAGAGATGCCCACCACGAGCTTGTCTTCAAGTGTCTCAGGCATGCGACGACCTCGGCCGGGCCGGCGTGGTGCCGACCGGACCATTGACTGTCGGTCTTGTGGGGTACCGCGTCAAGTGGGCCCTTTGTCACATGACCACATGGCGAGTCCCGGGTCCCGTCCCGAGCGTGGGACCCGGGTCGTTCGAGGGTGCTAGCCTCGAGGCCTCCCCGAGACGTTCGCCGACCCGACCGAGGAGCACACAAGGATGGCCAACCGCACGCCCTATCTGCGCGACCCGGACTTCTCGAGGCCGCTGCTCGAGATCGACGAGGCGATCCACGAGCACATGTGCGAGCGGCTCGCGTTCCTCTACGGGCGCAAGACCGCAGAAGCCTGGATGCCCGAACTCGAGCGCATCCTCAAGGTGCACTACGCGCACAAGCCGCCCGAGCTCATCGAGCACGAGGCCACGCTGGAACCGGCCGAGCGATTCACCGAGCGCGACATGATCCTCATCACCTACGCCGACGCGGTGCGCAGCCGCGAGGCCACCGGCATCGAGGCCCTGCACCGCTTCGTGGAGACGTACTACGACGCCATCAACACCATCCACATGCTGCCGTTCTTCCCCTACTCGTCCGATCGCGGCTTCGCGGTCGTGGACTTCAAGGCGGTCGACCCCAAGGTCGGGTCATGGGACCAGGTGCGTGAGCTGGCCTTCGACTACGACCTCATGTTCGACGCGGTGTTCAACCACGCCTCCTCACGCTCGGAGATGTTCCGAGGCTTCCTGCGCGGGGACCCGCAGTACGACGATTTCTTCATCGCCTACGACTCGCCCGACGACCTCACCGCGGAGCAGCGCAGCAAGATCTTCCGCCCCAGGACATCGGACATCCTCACGCGCTACGAGACCATCGACGGGCCCAAGTACATCTGGACGACCTTCTCGTCCGACCAGATCGACTTCAACTTCCGCAACCCGCGGGTGCTGCTGGCGGTGCTCGAGGCGCTGCTCTTCTACGTCCGACGAGGCGCCGACATCATCCGTCTCGACGCGGTCACATACCTGTGGTCGGAGCCCGGGACCGAGTCGATCCACCTGCCCCAGACCCACGAGATCATCAAGCTCCTGCGCGACGTGCTCGACACGGTGGCGCCGGGCGTGGCCCTGGTGACCGAGACGAACGTGCCCCACGAGCAGAACATCTCCTACTTCGGTGACGGCACCGATGAAGCGCACATGGTCTACAACTTCGCCCTGCCACCGCTGGTGCTGCACACGTTCTACAGCGAGGACACGACCGCCATCAGCGAGTGGGCCGCGAGCCTCGAGCTGCCCTCCGAGCAGACCCACTTCTTCAACATGCTCGACACCCACGACGGGGTCGGCGTGCAGGGCGTCAAGGGCATCCTCAGCCGCGAGCAGATCGAGGCCATGATCGAGCGGGCCAAGGAGCACGGAGCCTATGTCTCGTACAAGGGCACCGAGGCCGGCGAGGAACCGTACGAGATCAACACGACCTGGTGGAGCGCCATCAACCTGGACGGCTCGACCGAGCCTATCGCCCTGCAAGTGAAGCGATACGTGGCCTCACGCTCGATCGCGCTGGTGCTCAAGGGCATCCCCGGCATCTACACCCACGGAGCCATCGCCCTGCCCAACGACCACGCGCTAGTGGAGAAGAGCGGCGTGAAGCGCGACGTCAACCGCGGTGTCATCGACACTGAGATCTTCCGCCAGCACCTGCACCAGCCCGGCTCGAAGCGATCGCTGTTGCGCCTGGAGCAGCGAGAGATCTCCAAGATGCGGACACGCTCGCGAGCGTTCCACCCGCGCGGCCAGATGCATGTGCTGACCCCGTCGGCGCAGGTCTTCGCGGTGCTGCGCGTCTCGCCCGAGGGGGATCGCCGCGTACTGGCGCTCACCAATGTGACCAACGAGGTCGTGCGGCTCGAGTGCCCGATCGAGGACCTGGGCGTGAGCGACAAGGCCTGGTACGACCTGGTGGCGGGTGAACATTGGAACGGCTCACCGGAATCGCTGCGGGTCGAGCTGGGCCCATACGACGTGATGTGGCTGGTGCCCACGCGAGAGCGCCTGGAGGACCGCCGCGCCGGCCGTTGACCGGCAGCTCTGAAGGCTGGAGCGCCGCACGCGCACGCGGGGGCTTGACTGGCGTTCGGACTGGACTGGACTAGGTCCATGGCTGCATCCGAGCCCAAGGCGACCGTCAGTATCCACAGGCCATGATCGAGGGTCTGACCATCGTGACCCGGGACCCGGCGTTCGAGGCCTACGGCGTACCGCTTCTGACAGCCTGAGGTCGGGCCGAAGGACTCTACCGGCGACCACGGCGGCGCGCCACGGTATGGGCGCACCTCGAAGGCACTGCGACGAGCGCTGCCCGGGGCGCACGGGAGGCGATCGTGGAGCGCACGAGGGTCATCATCATGGGCGCCGCGGGGCGCGACTTTCATGACTTCAACGTCGTCTACCGTGACGATCCGGGCGTGGAGGTAGTGGCCTTCACGGCCACGCAGATCCCCGGGATCGACGACAGACGCTATCCGCCCGAGCTGGCCGGCGAGTCCTACCCCGACGGCATCCCCATCGCCCCCGAGGCGGAGCTGGAGCGGCTCATCAGGGAGCACGACGCCGACCTCGTCGTCTTCAGCTACAGCGACGTACCCCACGAGACCGTGATGCACGCGGCCTCGCGGGCCATGGCCGCCGGTGCCGACTTCGGGCTCATCGGCCCGCGCGGCGTGATGCTCGAATCGAACAAGCCGGTGGTGGCGGTCTGCGCGGTACGCACCGGCTGCGGCAAGAGCCAGACCACGCGCGCGGTGGCGACACTCATCGCCGAGCGCGGCCTGACTCCGGTCGTGGTGCGCCATCCCATGCCCTACGGCGACCTGGTCGCCCAGCGCGTGCAGCGTTTCGGCGACCGCGACGACCTCTTGCGGCACCACACCACCATCGAGGAGCGCGAGGAGTACGAGCCGCACATCGAGGCCGGCCGCATCGTCTACGCCGGTGTCGATTACGAGGCCATCCTTCGCGAGGCAGAGACGGAAGCCGACGTCATCCTCTGGGATGGCGGCAACAACGACCTGCCCTTCTTCCTGCCCGATCTCTTCATCGTCGTGGCTGACCCCCTGCGCCCGGGGCATGAACGGCGCTTCCACCCCGGTGAGACCAACCTGCGCATGGCCGACGTGGTGGTCATCAACAAGATCGACTCGGCCACCGAGGCAGACCTGGCCGCCGTCCTTGCCTCTGTCGCCGAACTCAACCCTGAGGCGGAGATCCTGACCGCCCGCTCCGACCTCACCCTGGAAGGGCCGCCCATCGAAGGCAAGCGCGTCGTGGTCGTGGAGGACGGGCCCACGCTCACCCACGGCGGCATGACCTACGGCGCCGGCATCGTGGCAGCGGAACGGTTCGACGCTGCCGAGGTGGTCGATCCGGGCCCGGCCGCGGTCGGCTCCATCAAGGCCGTGCTCGAACGCTATCCCGACCTGGGGCCGCTGGTGCCTGCCATGGGCTACGGCGAAGCCCAGATGGCCGAGCTGCGCGAGACGCTCGACCGCGTCGATGCCGACCTCGTGCTGGCGGCCACGCCCATCGACCTCGGCCGACTGCTGCAGTTGAACAAGCCCGTCACCCGGGTGCGCTATGAGCTGGCCCAGGCCAGCGGTCGACCCCTCGCCGAGATCGATCGCGGAGGCACTCCAAGCCGGCTGAGCCCACGGCGATTCGCAGGTCCTTCGTCACTAGCCGAACAGCGCACGGCGATCTAGGTTCGTCTTGGGGCCGACTGGTCCCGAAGGAGATGAACCATGCACAGGATGTGCATCTTTGCGGCGGTCGCGGCAGTGCTGCTGTCGGCCTCCCCTGCCCTCGGTGCAGGGGCAGAACGGTATGAGGACGCCGTTGGCGACGCGGTCGGAGACTCCCCGGACATCGTGGCCATCACCGTCAGCGAGCCCGAGGACGGACCGACCATCCGCTTCCAGATCGAGCTGGCGCCGGAGCGCCCCTTCGGCACGGACATGGAGACGTGGACGGACACCGTCTTCATCCTCATGTCGCACAAGCCGGATGTGGACGAGCGAGGAATCCTCGCGAGCGACCCCTACACGACGGGCACCCACGGTGTCACCCTCCCGATGCAGGAGCAGACAGGCGCCCTCCTCGTCACCGAGTCCGACATGTACTGGAACGTGGTCGACGTGGACGCAGCTGGATCGGTGCTCACGTTCACCCTGGACCGGAAGCTCATCGGTAGCCCGCTGGACCTGTACTGGCAGGTGCTGCTGGGCGTCGAACGTTTCGAGGATGACGCGGAAGGAGACGAGGGCGAGGGCGAGATGGAGGGTGATGGCTATCCGGAGCTCGACCAACCCCCCGCACGATACCGCCTCGGTGCGACCGACTGGTAGTGGGCCGGCCGCGGTCGCTCGGCGCGAGGGCTACCCGGCCTTGCCCTGGTTCTGCAGCTTGGCCCAGGCGTCCTTGAGCGTGACCGTGCGGTCGAACACGGGCCTGCCCGGCACCGAGTCGGGGTCGGCGCAGAAGTAGCCCAGGCGCTCGAACTGGATGGTCGTGCCCACCGGCGTCTGGGCCGCGGCGGGTTCGAGATAGCACTCGCGCAGGACGTGCTCCGACTGGGGGTCGAGATCGTCGAGCAGGTCACCGTCGGCGCCCGGATCGGGCCGTGTGAAGAGCGGCCCGTAGAGACGGACCTCGGCGGGCACCGCGTGGGCCGCCGAGACCCAGTGCAGCGTGGCCTTGGGACGCCGGCCGTCGGGCGCGTCGCCACCGCGGGTCCGGGGGTCGTATGAGCAGCGCAGTTCGACGATCTGGCCCTCGGCGTCCTTGACCACTTCGTCGCAGGTGATGAAGTAGGCGTAGCGCAAGCGCACCTCCCGGCCCGGAGCAAGTCGGTAGAACTTGCGCGGCGGGTCCTCCATGAAGTCGTCACGCTCGATCCAGAGCTCGCGACCGAAGGACACCTTGCGCGTGCCGGCCGACGCGTCCTCGGGGTTGTTCACCGCCTCGAGCTCGTCGACCTCATCCTCGGGGTAGTTGGTGATGACGACCTTGAGCGGGTCCAGCACCGCCATGCGCCGCTGCGCATCGCGGTTGAGGACCTGGCGCACGTGGTATTCGAGGCGGGCCAGCTCGACGGTGGAATCGGCCTTGCTCACCCCGATGGCGGCAGCGAAGTCGCGGATGCCATCCGCGGGGTAGCCACGGCGGCGCAGGCCGGCGATGGTGGGCATGCGCGGATCGTCCCAGCCACGCACCCGGCCCTCCTGGACCAGGCGCAGGAGGAAGCGCTTCGAGAGCACGGTCCAGGTCAGGTTGAGGCGCGCGAACTCGTACTGGTGCGGGACTGCCGGCACCGGCAGGTGGGCGATGAGCCAGTCGTAGAGCGGACGGTGGTTCTCGAACTCGAGCGTGCAGATGGAGTGGGTGATGCCCTCGATGGCGTCCGACTGCCCGTGCGCGAAGTCGTACGTGGGGTAGATGCTCCAGGCATCGCCGGTACGCGGATGCGAGGCGTGGACGATGCGGTAGAGGATGGGGTCGCGCAGGTTGATGTTGGGCGCGGCCATGTCGATCTTCGCGCGCAGCACGGGGCCGCCGTCGGGGAACTCGCCTGCGCGCATGCGCGCGAAGAGTTCGAGGTTCTCGTCGGCGCTGCGGTCTCGGTACGGGCTCGGTCGGCCCGGCTCGGTGAGCGTGCCGCGGTATTCGCGGATCTGGTCGCCGGAAAGATCGTCGACGTAGGCCAGGCCCTGCTCGATGAGGTGGACCGCCCAGGCGTAGAGCTGCTCGAAGTAGTCCGAGGCGTAGTAGAGGTGCTCACCCCAGTCGGCACCCAGCCAGCGCACATCGGCCTCGATGGCGTCGATGTACTCCTGCTCCTCCTTGGTGGGGTTGGTGTCGTCGAAGCGCAGGTGGAAGCGGCCACCGAACTCCTGCGCGATGCCGTGGTTGAGCGCGATCGACTTGGCATGGCCGATGTGGAGATGGCCGTTGGGCTCCGGCGGAAAGCGGGTGACGATGGTCTCGTAGCGGCCGGCCGCCACGTCCGCAGCCACGATGTCGCGGATGAAATCGGACGGACGTTCGGACGAGTCGGGGTTGGGCTGGCTGTTCACAGGTCGGACCGGGGGCTACAGGTATTGGTGGCTCCAACGGTACCCGCTGCCGGGTCAGCGCGTGTTCGGCCTCGCGTCCGCGCCGATGATCGATGAAGCCCTCCTTCGACGGGGCGAGCGCCTGGCAGCCGGAGTTCCGCTCCTCGGTGCTCGCGTCGACCGGGCTCAGGCCATCGGGTGCACGGGTCGCTGGACCGTCGAGGAAGGCAGCCGGGATCGCTCTATCACCCGGGCGCGCCAGGCCGGCTCGCGCCAGTCGCTCCGAATGTCCCGTGGGGTCCTTTCCCTACTCCGAGGCCAAGCCCGCGACGAGCTCGATGATCGAGTCCGGATCGCCCTTCACGATGAGGGCGAGCTCGCCGCTACCAACGGCCACGTCGTCGCTCTCGTCGAATTCGCCGTCCTGGAGGATCGGGCTAGTGACCAGGAACACGTCGGTACCCTCGATCTGGGCCGGCTCCACGGCCACGTCCGTGTTGCGGAAGTAGTCGGGGTCGAGCTCGAGCATGAGCGCCACGAACGGCTCGGCCAGGGACGCCCCGTCGGCCCCCTCGATGCGCAGGGAAGCGATGCTGACACCCCGTGCCGCATCCGGGTTCATGGCTGAAGCACCGCCGAGCCATACCTGCTCGAGCCCGGCACCCTGGGCCTCGGCGAACGCGGTGATGGCGTCGACAGTGGGGCCGACAGCCGGATCGTCAGGGTCGGCCTGCTCCACGAGGGTCAGGAACGGCAGTTCGTACGGCTCGAGTGCGACCCCGGCGATCTCTGCGGGCAGGATCGAGGCTAGGCCCGACGGATCAGCCTCCACGGTCGAGTCGTCCTGGGCCAGGGCAGGCAGGGCGGCCACGAGGAGTGCGCCGGTGAGGCCGATCGCGGCCAGGGCTCGACGGGGGATCCGAGCATGCATGTGGAGACTCTCCAGGTACGGCCGCCCCGGGGATCGGAACGTGGCGGAAGCCTACACGCTGCGAAGCGTGATGGGCACCCCTCAGCGAGGTGCGGATAGCGACGCGGGGAGCACCCGCAGCTCGTAGCCATCGGGCAGTTCGGAGCGGATGGCTGCGTTGAGGACCCCGAAGTCCGCGCCGGGCGGAGCCCAGATCTCGATGGTCTCGTGAGCGGGGAGCGCGCTCGTCGCCGGCGCCTGACCGGCGGCCTCGGCCCCGGCCGCGGGCTGCGACGCATGCACTACCCGGAGGTCGGAGCGCAGCTGCCACAGGTGGTACAGGAGCACCACCAGGGCTACCACCAGGATGGAGACCGCCCAGGAGGGGTCGTCCAGGTTGCCGCTGTCGAGCAGCAGGCGAGTACCCTGCCACACGAGATAGGCCAGCGAGCCCATGGCGGCGATGACGGCCAGCCCTGAGACGAGCACGAGATAGGCACGGCGCGACATGGCCTCGGCGACCTCGAGCGGCCGGTTGGCGCGTTCGGCCTGCGAGGTGGCCCAGGCCGGCAGCCAGAGCACGAGGCCGACGAGGGCCACGGCCAGAGCGCCCGAGCTGACTTCCGCGAACGAGCCGCTCGTATACAGGCTCTCCCGCGCCGAGCTTCCGACCGTGTCGATGAGTCCCTGGAGTTGCCAGGCCAGGCCGGCGGCCAGGCCGGCCAGGCCGACGACGGCCACGAGCAACCGGTTCAGGCGAACGACCGAGCGCTGCAGGAGCGGACCCTCCAGGGCCAAGGCCTCCCGCGCCCCTCGTCGCGCGTGCCACCAGCCGACCGTGGCGAAAGGCACGACCATGAGCAGTGGACCGCCCACGTCTTCGAGGAGTCGGTCGCCCGGGTTCGGCCCGGCGGCGCCCAGTGGGATAGCGAGCAGTTCGCGCAAGGCGACCGAACCCAGCACCAGCGCGGCGGCGGCGGCGGCGAACAGGACGACGAGGAAGTAGCCCCGCCGGGTGTGGGAACTGCGATGGGCTGCGCCCATCGGATCAGGTGCTCGCCGGAGGCGCTCGGCCATCAGCCAGTGGGCCAGCCAGGCCCCCGAGACCACGATGGTGGCGACGACCGGGCCGGCGATGGCTTCCTGCCACCAGCGATAGGCCTCCCACAACGGTGGCATGTCCAAGGCCTTGCGAGCTGCGGCCGTGAGCACCTCCCCCGACTGGAGAGCGAAGACGATGGCGGTGAGGAGGAGGGCGCCGTAGAGGTAGCCGCGAGTGAGCCAGTCGCCGGCCGTGCGGTCGGGCGCCAGCCGCAGGTCTGCGGCGCGGGCCCGCACATGCAGTAACCAGGCGGCTCCGACGACGAGGGCGCTGCCCAGTGCGCCTTCGGGGTGCCATCCGGGCTCACCGAAGACGGTCGAGACCACGAGCTGGTAGCCGACGTCGAACAAGGCCCACAGGAGCACGATGCCGGTGCCGACGAGGAGGAGGAAGAAGTAGGTGGCACGGGAGGCGCAAGCGCGTTCGTCGGCCACCATGGCCGGGTCGCCGCGCAGGGTGCGGCGGACGAACGCGAGGTGCAGGCCGAAGATCGAGCCGCCTACGACCACGAGGGCGAGCGCCCGGCTCAGCTCCTCGCGTGCGTACGAGTCACCCAGGGCAGGGCGCGACCCGGTGGCGCCGACCACCGCCTCGAGCGCGAAGCGCATGAGGTCAGCCAGTCCCCACAGCAGCAGGGCCAGCGAGACGCCAAGGACGGCGTAGAGGTACAGGCGTTTGATGGTCAGCATGGCTCGGTCCTCCCCTACCAGTGGTAGTAGCCGATGAGCGGAGTGGCGATGCGCCACTGGTCGTCTTCACGCACCAGCGCCACCCGCGTCTGGTCGAGATAGCGGTCCGGACCGAGCAGTCCGGGGCCATAGCCGGTCTCGATGGTGACGTGCAGCGTCACGCGGTCGCCGCTCCCGGTCACCCTGTCGATCCAGATGCGCGCGGTCTCCTCGTCCCGCCAGCGAGCGGCGTCGCGGTACTCGCGTTCGTCGACACGATCGTGCGCCTCGTCGCTGAGTGCCGCCCAGGCGCCGTCGATGTCGCCACTGTCCCAGGCGCGTACGTAGTCCTGGAAGGCGGCTTCGGGTGACCCGGGCGCGTATTCGGCGTCTCCCTGGTCGCCGCCGAGGATGGCCACGGACACCGCGAGGAGCACGGCCGCGACGGCCAGCACCAGGCCCATGAGCCAGGTCGAGCGGGAGCGGCGCTGCGTCTCCGGGGTCACGTTCTCGTTCATGGGTGTCACGATCGACCTAAGGCGCGCCCAGGACATCGGGCAGCGCCTTGGAATCCACCTCATCCGCCGACGCACCGACGACGGCCGGACCCTCGCTGAGGCGTGAAGAACTGGCTGTGCTCCTCGCCCAGGCTTGACGAACGGGCTATACTCTGTGGTGCAGAGTACTCTGCAAGCTGAACGTGGGGGTTTACCTTGAACGAGACCGTCACCGACCTCGACAAGCTGGAACGCGACGCGTTCCGCCGCTTCTACGAGGACGGGATCTTCGATATCTACCTGGGCGTGATGCTGCTCGTGTTCTTCGCGGCTTCGACACTGTGGGAGAACCTCGAGAACGAGGGCGCCATCTACGCCGGCATGATCGGCACAGCACTCCTGCGTGACGGTGCCGCTGCTGTCATACCGTCGACGCCTTCTGCGAGAGCGTCTGGGGACCTTCAAACCAGGGCCGAGGCGAAAGGTCAGGATCAGTCGCACGCGCGCGGTCCTGGCCGGTTCAGTCGCCCTGGGCCTGGCGGTCTTCGGCCTGGGCGCGGTAGCGGTGGCGGGCCCGGCGGACAAGGACAGCCTGGGGCTGGTCGTGCCGCTGCTCTGGCTGGTCAACTCGATCGTCGTCTTCGGCGCCATGGCCTACTACCTGGACGTGCCGCGGTTCTACGCCTACGGCGTCGGCGGCGGGCTGATCATGCCGCTGATGATCTGGCCGGAGCTGCTGTGGGGCGTGGAGTTCCCGATGTGGCTGATCATGGGTGCCGCCGGCCTGGCGGTCATCGCGGTCGGGCTGGTCAAGCTGCGGCGCTTCCTGCGCGAGTACCCCGCGCCGCAGGCCAGCTAGAGCAGGCCCCGGTGACTGACAGCGAGCGGATGGTCACGGTGTCGGCCACGGTGGACCGTCTCATCCACGAGCCGGCCCGCCTGGCCATCATGACCAACCTCTTCGTGGTCGAGAGCGCCAATGCGACCTACCTGCTACAACAGACCGGCCTCACCTGGGGCAACCTCGGCTCGCACCTGGCCAAGCTCGAGGACGCGGGTTACATCGAGGTCGTCAAGGGCTACCAGGGCAAGAAGCCCGAGACCATGGTCTCGCTCACGGGCGAGGGGCGCGCGGCCCTGGTCGAGTACCGCGAACGCCTGCTGGCGGCGCTGGCGCCGCTGGGTCCCCCCTGAGTCGACGCCGTCGGGACGGACGTCGTGCTGGCCGTCACGCCCCGGCACGACCGATGGCCCGGGACGGCGTGCCGGCCGCGGACACGACAATGGGGCATGCACCCACCCGAACGGTTCAGGACGGCCATGGAGCACCGCGAGCCCGACCGGGTGCCCATCGACCTCGGGGGCATCGTCACCGGCATCAGCACCGGCGCCAGTACCGCGCTCAAGACCCGCCTCGGCATCGATGAGCCCGACGAGGTTGCCGACCGCGTGCAGCAGCTGGCCATCCCCCACCCCGACATCCTGGAGCGGCTGCACGTCGATTCTCGCTACCTCTACCTGCGAGCGTCGCGCGACTGGCAGGATGTCGAGCTGACCGCGGACACCTACCGCGACGAGTTCGGCATCGTGCGCCAGGCCGCCATACGCCCCGACGGCCACCTGCTCTACTACGACTTCATCGGCCATCCGCTGAGCGAGGCGCGCACGGTCGGGGAGCTGGCTCGCTACCGCTGGCCCGATCCGCACGACCCGGCTCGCTACGCCGGGCTGGAGGAGGCCGGGGCGGCCATCCGCCGATCCGACAAGGCGCTCGGCGTCAACATGATCGCCTCGCTCTTCGAGTTCAGCTGGTACCTGCGGGGCTACGTCGGCTTCCTCGAGGACCTGGTGACCCAGCGCAAGCTGGCCGAGGCCCAGCTGGACGCCATGCTCGAGTACCAGAAGGCGCTCGTCGGCGAGGTGCTCGACCGCGTGGGCCCGTATGCCACCTTCATCAACACCGGCTCGGACCTGGGCACGCAGCGAGCCCCGATGATCAACCCCGAGGTCTACCGCGAGGTCATCTGGCCCCGCTACCGCCAGCTGTGGGACTTCATCCACGACCGGACGGAGGCCAAGATCTTCTACCACTCCTGCGGCAGCATCGTGCCCCTGATCCCGATGCTCATCGAGGGCGGCGTCGACGCCGTGCACCCGGTCCAGCCGGGCGCCGAGGGCATGGGTGACCGTGCCCGCCTCAAGCGTGAGTTCGGGGCCGACATCACGTTCTGGGGCGGCTTCGACCAGCAGCACACGCTGCCGTTCGGCACGCCCGAACAGGTGCGCGAGGCGGCGCGGGAGCTGTTCGATGACTTCATGCCCGATGGCGGCTTCGTCTTCGCGGCCGGACACAACATCCAGGCCGACGTCCCGCCGGAGAACATCCTCGCGCTCTTCGACGCGGCCCAGGAGTTCGGGACCTACTAGCGCGGACCTGAGCTCGTGCCTCAGGCGTCAAGAGCGCCACAGGTGGCCGCGGCCCGCGCCTAGCCCGACCGGCAGGCGGCCGCGTAGTAGAGCGGCACGTCGAAGGCGATATGGACCAGGATGGGCAGCCACAGCGACCCGGTGCGCCGGACGATGAGCCCCGCCACCAGGCCCCCGGCCGCGATGACCAGGACGACCGGAAGCGCCGGGCCCACGAAGTCCGGACCGGTGTGGGCCAGCCCGAAGACGACGGCCTGGCCCACGAGCCCGATCGTCGGTCCGGCAGCACGGGATAGCCATGACATCAGGGCGCCGCGATAGGCCAGCTCCTCCATGGTGCCGTTGGCGATGGCCAGGGTGAAGGCCGGCACGATGGCTGCGGGCTGGGCCAGGTCAAGGTCGATGCGACCGAAGAACGGCTCGGCCAGGATCGTGCCCAGGTAGAGGCCCGGGACCGGGATGAGCGCGAGCGCGACGATGCCGAGGGCGAGCTCGGCACGTGATGGCCGGCTCAGCCCCAACGCCCGGAGTCGGGTGCCCGACGCGCGCGCCAGGGCGACGACGGCCCCGATGACCAGGGCGGCCTCGGCCACTCGCAGCCAGGCCAGCGGAGAGAACGGGTCGGTGCAGGCGAAGTCGCCCTCGAGCAGGCGGCTGCTGGCGATCTCACCCCAGCCGAGGATGAGCGCGACCGGGATGCCGGCGGCGAGGGCCCAGCGGGCGGCGGACGCCTGCGGGGCCAGGACGAAGCCGAGTACGAGCCCGGCCAGCAGCGGCAGTCGCACCACCGGCACGAGGGCGGCGAGCGCGAGGGCAGCCAGGACCACGATGGCGGTCGCGAGACCGGTCGGTCGCATCACGGTGGTCAGCGTGGACGCCACTCGAGGCCCCGCGCCAGTGCCGTTGGACTCAGGCGGCTGACGGGGTGCGCTCGATGTCCGAGACCTCGGCGCGGAGGTACTCCCAGGGCTCGTCGGGCAGCTCGTAGGTGGCCGTGACCGAACCCGGGACGCGGATGCCGCCAAGGTCTCGGTGATCGGAGAAGTCACAGCGCCAGGGCGCATCCTCGTAGCCCTCGGGCACGTCATACGGCCGCGCCGGGCTGGACGCGCGCACGATGTCACCTTCGTTGTCGAGGTCGAAGCGGACGACCACTTCCCGTTCGGCCGCATCGGCGCGGATGTCGAAGGCATCGTCGCCGGCCCCTGACCAGCGCAGTCCGGGATCGGCCGTGGCCAGGTCGGGAAGCCAGGCCAGCTCGGCGATGTGGCGGATGAGCTGCATCGCGTGCACGTCCGGGCCGCTGCGGCCGCCCGTGGACTTGAGACCCCAGAGCTTGGCGCCACCCCAGCCGTCCCCGTCTGCGTGGCCATCGGTGGCGATGACCCAGATGCCCAGCATCACCGCCAGACGCGCTCGCCATTCGAAGGCGAGAGGCCGGGACTGGTAGGTGCCGGCCGCGGTGAAGTCGAGCCAGCGCCCGTTCGCCTCCATGGAACCACGCTGCCGGACCACCGCTCGTGACGGCGTCGGCGTCCCGGCCGGCATCACGTGGTCGAGCCAGCGGTGGGCAGCCGCCGGCAGGTCTGCCCGATCAGCCATCGCGCGACGCGCCGGGTTCGGCTGCGGCGAGGTCCCAGCTGCGCGGTCGCTCGAGCGCCTCCCAGTCGCCGCGCACGATGGCCATCAAGAGAGAGTCTTGCCATACCCCTGCGCGCCGGAAGTGGTGTCGGATGGTGCCGTCGACTGCGAAGCCGGCCTTCTCGAACGCCCGGCGAGCTCGGGCGTTGCCAGCCTCGGTGGTGAGCCAGACGCGCTCGATCTCGTAGCTACCGAAGATGAAATCGAGAGCGACGTTGACGGCGTCCGTGCCGATACCCTGGCCCAGGCCGGCCGCCTCGGTCACGAAGATCGACAGCTCCAGCCCGTCGAGGCGCGAGCCCCTGGACCAGAGCCAGAGCGTGCCCATGAACTCGTCGCTGCCGAGCGGCGAGATGGCGAACCAGTACTCGCCGTGGCCGTGGCGCGACCTGACGTCGTCGTACCAGCGCTCGATGGTCGCTGCCGAGTGCGGCCACGGATACCCTGCCCAGGAGCCCACCTCCACCGAGTTGACGGCCTCGCCGTAGGCGGCCAGGTCGGACGCCTCGAGCGCGCGAAGCCAGACCTGCCGGCCGCGCAGGCGGGCCCCGGGATGGGCTGCCATCAGGCGGACGGGAAGTAGTCGGGCTCGTTGCCGGGCTTCCACTTGATGTTGCAGCCCACCGACGGCAGCTGCGACTCAGGGATAGGACGGCCGACAAGAGCAGCGTCGAGCGCAGCGCGCAGGTCACGGCCGTCGATGGGAGTGTCGTTGGACGGGCGGGCCCCATCGAGCTGACCGCGGTAGACGAGCCGGCGATCGGTGTCGAAGACGAAGAGGTCGGGCGTGCACGCTGCGCGGTAGGCCAGCGCCACCTCCTGGGTCTCGTCAGAGAGGTACGGGAACGTGAAGCCATGGGCGGCGGCGAACTCGACCATGCGCTCGGGCCCGTCGTCTGGGTACTGCGCGACATCGTTGCTGCCGATGGCTACGACGGCCACGTCCTGGGCGCCGTAGTCGCGCCCGACACGCGCCAGCTCGTCGGCCACATGGATCACGTAGGGGCAGTGGTTGGCGATGAACATCACCAGCACCACGGGCTTGTCGTCGAAGTCGCTCAGCGAGACGGTGGCGCCAGTGGTGACGTCGGGCAGCGAGAAGGGGGGCGCGCTCGTGCCCAGGGGGAGCATCGTGGAGGGGGTAGGCATATGCTGTGACCTCGACTTCAGGGCAACGGCGAGCGCGTCGCCTCCTCGAGATTCTGCCCTCTTGCGCGCACGACCGCATGCGCTCGTCCGATCCAGGCGCGGTGGAACCCGGTGAGCGCTACCCTGAGGCTCGATGAGCGACAGTGGCGCCGTCGAGGCAGCGCGGGATCTGTTCCTGGACGATGCGAACACGTATGGATGTGCCGAGACCGTGTTCGTCGTCCTGAAGGAGGCCTATGGGCTGGCGGACAGCACCGACTCGTCCGCGGCTATGGCCTTGAACGGCGGGCTCGCCTACAGCGGCGGGCCGTGCGGCGCCATCTCGGGAGCGGCCCTGGCGATCGGCCTGCTGGCGGCGGAGCGGATCGCCGACCATCGCGAGGCCAAGCGGGCAGCGCGGCTGATCACGGCACAGCTCTTGGCCGACTTCGAGGCCGAGTACGGAGCCACCGATTGTCGAACCCTGACCGGGGTCGACCTGCGCACGGACGAAGGCCACCGCGAGTTCATCGAGGGCGGGGCCTGGCGCGACGGCTGCCTGCGCCAGGTCGAGTTCGTCGTCGGCCGGCTCTCGCCCCTGACGGACCAGCGTGCCTGGGAGAAGAGGCTGCGCGAGATCGACTGAGGGCGGCGCGGCAGACTGACAGGTCGGTTGCAGCGTGATCGGTCGGTTAAGGATGGTCAACGGTGGTTCACGCCAAGTCGGAGTTGCCCTAGGGTCCGACCCACGTGAACAGACAGCGACCCAGCATCACGGCTGACCCGCGACGACCCCTAGCCGCGCGTGCTCGCCCCAAGGCAGGGCTCCTTTCGCTGGCGCTGGTGATGACGTGGGTCGCCCTGATCGGTGCGCCCCCGTCCCACGCGAGCGCGTCCGGGGAGGCGGAGGCCGCTCTCCTGGACGGCTGGTTGGCCCAGACGACGGCGGCGTCGATGGCGACCACGCCCGCGCCGCCAGCCCCGCTCGTTGGCGACGACCCGCAGGCGGGACTCGAAGTGGGCCCGGCGATCGAGACGATCCGTCTCAGGCCCGCGCCCAAGCCAGGTCCGTTCTCGATGGATCTCTATGCCGAGGGCGATTTCGTCCCTCAGCAGACGAAGTACTGGTGCATCGCGGCGGCGACACAGACGATGATCAACATCATCGAGGACGACGCGCCGAACCGCTCGAAGGCATTCCAGAAGCGCCTTCACCTCGAGGCGCGGCGCCTTGACGAGCGGTGGGATCCGTTCTGGGAGCGGGTGGCCGGCGAGGCTCGATGGGACAAGGGCCTCCATGGGCTCGGGCTCCGCGATTGGGCAGGGATCCTGACCGCGCGAGGCTACGGACCGTACAAGGTGGAACGCGCAAAGACACGCAAGCAGGCCATCCGCATGGCGGCGAAGGCCATCCGCCTTACCGGTCGGCCGGCCGGCCTCGTCGTGTGGCGAGGGGCGCACGCCTGGGTCATGTCGGGCTTCACCTCCACGGCAGATCCCGCGTACAGCAAGGACTTCAAGGTCAAGAAGGTCTTCATCGAGGACCCGTGGTATCCATCGGTGAGCTCGAACTGGGGCGCCTCGCGGCCGCCGAACAGCGCGGTACCGGCACGGGCGCTGAGCGAGGACTACCTGCCCTACAACCGGCCGCTGCGGAAGCACCCCTTGCGCGACGGCAAGTACATGCTCATCCTGCCCACGCTTCCGGCCGGCACCGAGGTGGAGACCGCCTGGAGCTAGCAGCGAAGACCGCCTGGAGTCAGCGGTCAGGCCGGCTCGTCAGCGCCGCTCGGCGGGGCGGCTCTCAGACGCGATCACGGGAGCAGTACAGGTAGCGCTGCTCGATACCACCCGGCGTCACATGCCGCCCACGTCCACGACATTGCGTGCTCCCAAGGCCAGCGCACCCAGGACGAGACGCAAAGACAGCTCGGGAGTGGGCTCGAACCAGCCCACGCGAGTGGCATCCCGCGTCTCGTAGATGTGCTGCCAGTGTTCACGCTGTTCCACGCACAGAGGATACCCAGACGGGGCGGGGCGACGGCCGGCCCGGCCGGTGTCGCTTCGGGGCGCAGAGTCCGAATGGCCGCCGTCACAGGACGGGCGGGAGTGACAGCTACGAGGCGGGCCGCACAGCCTCGTGCCCCGTCAGTCGTACGCACCGTGCTCCCGGACGGTCTGCCACATGGCCAACATGCTCTCGACGGATACGCCCCACCTGATGGTGCGGGCCGGAGCGGCCCGGGCGTCATCCCACTTCGTTAACCCGCCTGCGCATGGAATAGGACGGCGTGTCGTTCGGTCAGCGCACGACCCGGGCGCCCTTGGCGTGGACAGCCCTGAGTACCTCGTCCCTGGTCATCATCGAAGTGTCTCCAGGCGTGGTCATCGTGAGGGCGCCGTGTGCAGCACCGATCTCGACCGCCTCGCCCGCATCGCGGCCATCGAGGAAGCTCCAGGCCAGGCCGGTGGCGAAACCGTCACCACCTCCGACGCGGTCGTAGATGTCGAGAGCCTCGCGCATGCGCGCCTCACAGAAGACGCCGTCCGCGTAGAGCACCGCGCCCCAGTCGTTGACGCTCGCGGTCTTGGCGTTGCGCAGGGTCGTGGCCACGACCTTGAAGTTGGGGAAGGCCTCCACGACCTGGCCGATCATGGCCTTGAAGTTGGCCGGGTCGATCTTGGAGATCTCGTGGTCCAGATCCGGGACCTCGAAGCCGAGCGCGGAGGTGAAGTCCTCCTCGTTGCCGATCATCACGTCGACGTACCTGGCCAGCTCGCGGTTGACCTCCACCGCGCGTTCCTTCCCGCCGCGCGGCTTCCACAGCGAGGGGCGGTAGTTGAGGTCGTAGGAGACGACGGTTCCCGACGCCTTGGCCGCCTGCATGGCCTCGAGTGCGACCTGGGCCGTGGACTCCGAGAGCGCGGCGAAGATCCCGCCGGTGTGCATCCAGCGCACGCCGTCCTCCTCGAAGATCCGGCGCCAGTCGATATCGCCAGGCTTGAGCTGCGACACCGCAGTATGGGCTCGATCCGAAACGCCCAGTGCCGGGCGGATGCCGAAACCCTTCTCGACGAAGTTGAGGCCCACGCGGGCCTCGAGGCCGATGCCGTCATGCGGCACCCATCTCACGTAACGAAGGTCGACCCCCCCGGTGAGCATGCAGTCCTCGACGAGGTGTCCGATCTCGTTGTCGACCAGGGCCGTGACGACCGCGGTACGCAGGCCGAAGACCTTGCGCAACGCACGCGTGACGTTGTACTCGCCGCCGCCCTCGCTGACCTTGAAGTGGCGGGTCGTGCGGACCCTCCCCCACTCGGGGTCGAAACGCAGCATCACCTCGCCGAGGCTGACGGCGTCCCAGCGGCAGGCGGACGCAGGCTTGATGTCGAGGGTCATGAACACTCCTCCGACCCGGACACGTCGGCCGCGGGGACGGCCTGGTGCGGGGTCTTCGCTCACTCCTTGTCGTTCCGCATGATGACCGCTCCAACCGTCGTCCGCGCTGAGAGTCGTGCGCAGGAGCGGGCCAGGCGGCACGTCCGGATGACGGCCCTCAGGCCTCCTTGCACGCGTCGAACTGCTCCCGGAGGCGGGAGAGCAGCATCTCGACCTCGTCCTCGTCGCACTCCATCGGCTCCAGAGGTGGCTCAGGCGTGTCGTCATCCTCCGGCGCGGAGTCCTTGGGGACGTCCCTTCCCTCCCGGGGCGGAACAGTCAGGACGATGAGGTCGGCCGTGCCCTTCTTCTCCCCGGTGTGCTCATCGTTGTACTGGACGATCGCGTCGACCACTCCGTCCACGTCGACCCAGCGCATCCTCCGGCACAGCGGGTCCATGACCCGGACCTCGCCGGCGTGTTCCCCCTCGCCCTCGCCGGCCACGATGCCGATCATGTGATAGGCGTTCTCCTTCTCGGTGAAGCCCGGCTGGCAGCTGTCCTTGTCGGGGTAGACCTCGAAGTCCGTCTCGGCCGCGTAGAGTCTGCCGCTCCGGGCCAGCAGTCGCTCCCTGAGGTCCGCCCTGGGGATGTCGCTCTTGAGCAGCGCGTGCTTCCACAGGCGCTTCGCCTGCAGCCCGCGCTGGATGTCCGCCAGACCGCCGGCCGTCTTCGGCGGCTTCACGGCCCATCTGCGGAACCGAGTCGGGGTCGGGCGCCGTTTGCTGCGCGTGGCGCCACGGGTCAGCCAGGCACCGACCGCGGCCCAGCAGTTCTGCCATTGGCTGTTGCTGCCGTCGACCTGGGTGACGTGCTTGGGGACGTAGGGGTTGTAGGCCATGTCTTCCTCCTGCCAGTCCGCTAGGTCAGCCTACCGGGCCGCCGACGAGGGAACCTGGCCCAAGCGGGGATGGGTCGCTCCGCCAAGGTCGACGTCCTGCGGCAAGTTGGGCATGAACGCCATCCGCGTGGCCTTCACCGCCCCCGATGGTCGCGTGGGTCATCGATACTGCCACGTGGCCACGCTGCAGCGCCTGCCGATCGATCTTGCGGGCCGGCAACGAGCGCGGGATCGGTGCCATCGTCGGGTTCGAGGGCGTGTATGTTCCGACTGGGGTCGGGGTGCCCAGCAGGCCCGACCGGTGACCCGCGAGGGCGACTGTATGGACTGCGAGTCAGGTCGGGGAGGTTGACGCATGGCTGAGTGGCAGCAGGTCCTGCCGGGTGTCCTGATGTGGCCCGACAGCTGCAATGTCTACGCCATCACCGGTCCCGACGGTGTCCTGATCATCGATGCCGGAACCGGAGAATGGATCGACCACGTCGCCGAGCTGCCGGCCCGGCCAATAGCGATGGCCTGCACTCACTTCTTCCGAGACCATTGCGCAGGCGCGCCTCGTGCCGCCCGAGAGCTCGGGCTTCGCGTCCTCGTGCCGGAGCGCGAGGCGGAGCTCTTCAGCGACCCGCTCGAGCACTTTCGCGGACGCAAGACGTACCTCGTGTACGTCAACTACTGGGATCACTTCGCCCCCATCGAGCCGATCCCGGTCGCAGGGGTGCTGCGCGACTACGAACGCCTCGAGCTGGCCGGCCTGGAGATCGAGGTCATCCCGTTGCCCGGCGCCACCGTCAACCAGGTAGGTCTTGGGTTCAGCGTGCCGGGGACCTCGCTGCGAGCCGTCTGCTCGGGCGAGACCATCCACTCGCCCGGGCGCGTACCGCGCGTCGCGCCTCTCCAGTACAACTACGCCGACCTGCTGGGCGCCGTGGAGGTCTGGCACTCTGCCGCCGAGCTGCGCCGTCGCGATGTCGACGTCCTCCTCCCCAGCCTGGGTGAGCCGATGCTGGCAGACGCCGATTGGGCGCTGGACGCGCTGCAGCGACTCGATGGAAGCGCTGTGCGCGACCCGGCCGGTCGAGTCGGGGGAGCTCGAGGCGGCCCGGCAGGACGATGGGCGACCCCCGCTCACCCGGCTGAGCGAACGCGTCTGGCTTGCTCAGCACTCGGACAGTACGTGCACGTTCGTGGTCGGCCCATCTGGCTCAGCCCTCGCCCTGGACTATGGCTACCACGCCAAGCGATGGTGGTACGGATACCCGTTCGACACGTATCGTTCCCGAGTCCTGGCCCACACGCTCGACGCGCTCAGGGATCAGGCCGGGGTCGAGCGCATCGATGTCGTGATCCCATCTCACTACCACGACGACCATGTCGCCGGGATCCCGTTCCTCCAGCGCACGCAGGGGACCGAATGCTGGGCGCACGAGGGGTTCGCCGATCTGTTGGAGTACCCCGACGCTCACCAGTTCCCGTGCGACAACCCCATCCCCACGCGCGTCGACCGGCGCCTGCGCGACGGCGAGGCCATCTCGTGGGAGGGGGTCGAGTTTCGACTCGAGCTTGCCAGCGGACACACCCGCTTCCAGAACCTCATCGGTTTCGAGGTCGATGGCGTCCGCTACGCCCATAGCGGTGACCAGTACGGCTTCATCGCCAAGTCGTCTATGCAGAACCACGTTGTCGAGCCGGTCGGGGGCGATGCCATCGCGGACTGGGAGGCGGTCAGCCACCAGGAGAACCACGTCTACCGCGGGGGTGCGCACCTCGACTCCTTCGCGCGCAGCGGGGCGTGGCTCCAGGCGCAGCGACCCGACATCGTGCTCAGCGGCCATTGGCCTCCGTTCCGGACAAGCGAGACCTTCTTCGAGCTCATCGACGACCGAAACAGGACCTACCAGGACGCCCACCGGAGGGCCATGCCGCTGGCGGCCACGGACGCCCACTTCGACGTGGATTCCTGGGGCGGCTGGCTCTGGCCATACCGTCTCCATCTGGCAGACGGCGAGACCGCGACCGTGCGGGCGACCGTGCGCAACCCCCTGCCCCACGCAGCGACGCTCGAGGTCCGCCTGGTTGGTCCGGCCGGCTGGGTCGGCAGTGCAGCAACGCTCACGGCCCCAGCGCGAGCCGAGGTGGATTGCGAGCTCACGATGACCACGGCTGGAGAGTGCCGGCGGAGGCCGATCGCGCTCGAACTGGTGGCTGACGGACAGCCCTTCGGGCAGGTCGCCGAGGCCCTCGTCACCGTCAGCGGCCCCGCCTGGTAGCAGCAGGTCCGAGCCGTCGGGCGGAGCGGTTCGACGGCGCTGTTCGTCAGCTTGCCCGTCGGGGCCAGGGTCTGTCTGGTGGTGTCGGAAGCGTGGACGGCGACGTCCTGCTTCCGTGTCCTGCTCACCCTGCTCCCCTCCTCCGCTTGCGAGTCTGACTCGTGGCCGGCCAGGCCGGCGTGGCGTCGGTGTCTACCAGGCAGCCCAGCATGTCGGTCTGGGCGGTCCACCGCTACACCCGCGTCGGGTGCAGTCCCGACGGGTCGCCGCGGAGTCGATCTGCTACACGCCCAGCAGCCTCTGGCCGAAGAGGGCCAGGATGAGCCCCAGGAGCACGTGCCCCGCGAAGTTGGCGATGAGGAACTCGCGAAAGCCCATGCCCATGCTGCCGGCTGTGATGGTCGCGAAGGTCGTGAGCGGGTTGGGAAAGGTCGAGAGCGTGAAGATGGTGGGGATACCGTGGCGGTCGACGAAGTCCGCGGTCACCTCCATGGACTTGCGCATGGTTTGGGCGAGTCGTCCCTCCCGGGGCTTCTTCCCCTTCTTCGCCGGGTCCTGCAGATGGCGCGATCCGCTGGCGGCCGTGAGGTAGAACGAAGTCTGTCCCAGAGCCATGGCGAAGCCGGCCACCAACCCGACGAGGATCGTGGATCCATACGCACCCTGGTAGGCGGCCATGGCCATGCCTACCAGGCGCAAGCCCGGGATGGGCACCAGGATGCCGCCGTTGCCGATCCAGTTGGCGAGGAAGAGCCCGATCCAGGCCGCCCACGGGATGTCCAGACCCAGGCGTTTCGCAAGGCCCGCTGCGATAAGCGTGCCCCCGAGGGCCGCGCCGAACCCAACGACGACACCCAGGCGTCGCCGGGCCTTCGGCGAGAACCGCTGGTCCAACCACGCATGCAAGCGCAGGAAGTGCCGGGGTGCCTGACCCCGCGGGTCGGTCGGGTCTGGTGGTTGCTGGCCATCTGGATCGGTCGAGACGGGCCCATCCGCGTCGACGGGCACCGACGGAGTCGACCCGCTGGGTGGATCGGCCGTCTTCTGGTCGTCAGCCTCGTCGGTCACCTCGTCAAGGTACTCCTGTGCCAGGGGCAGGAGTTGCCCACGTCGGCAGACTCCAGCGCTGCGCCCGATATCGCTGCCACACGCCTGCCCGGGAACCGCGGCAACATGCAAGCGAACGCCAGCCCCAGCGGCATCGTTGAAGTCCGCCCGCTACGAAGCGCCGCCGGCATCGGAGGTCTGAGGCGCTGGTGCAGGGTCCGCGACAGAGGCGCCCCCGACGGCGGCCACGCGCTTGCCCAGCTCGGCGGCAAGGATGATGAGCACGATGGGGATGATCAGCGCGCCGACCAGCGTGAGCACGATGACGTTGCCACCGAGGGAGGTGGCCACCACGATGGCGGCGCTGATGTTGCGCTGTGCCGTGGCGAAGCCGAGCACGGTCTTGTCGCTCTTGGAGCGCCCGACGCCGGCGAGATAGCCCGTGGCCAGCCCGGCGACGAGGACGATGACGGTCCCGATGAAGATCCAGCTGCCGATGGCGCCGACGATGTCCCGCCAGCTGACGAACAGGGCGGCCCCGATGCCGAACAGCAAGGCCACGCTGGAGATCTGCCCGACGGGCCCGACCCAGCCATCAGCAAGGTCAGCGTAACGAGCCTTGATGATCAGGCCGATGCCGAGCGGGACGAGCATGAACAGGATGAGCGAGCTCGCGATGTCCCAGGGGTCGATCTCGGCGCCCTCGACGACGAGGGGCACGACGATGGGGGCGTAGATGACGGTCGCGACCATGAGCAGGACCATGGCGCCGACCGAGAGGGCCGGGCTGCCTTTCGCCAGCAAGGCCAGCTTGGGCAGGAAGGGTGCACCAGCGCAGCAGCCGATGATGATGACCGCGGTCGCAGAGTCGTCGCCCATCGGGAGCAGGTTCGCGGCGGCGATGGCCACGATAGGCACCACCACGAAGTTGACCGCCAGCAGGAGCAGCAGCATGCGCACATCGCGCAGCGGCTCCACGATCTGCTTGACGGTCAGGCCCAGGCCCATCGCGGCCATGCTGGCCACGATGAAGACGAGCATGCCCACCTGGGTGATGGTCAACAAGACATCGCTGATCATCTGGCTTCCTCCTCGTTCGATACTGACGGGTCTGGCCCGGAAACGGCCGGGTCAGGGGTCCACCCAGTCCGCCATGGGGCCGGGACAAGCTCCTCGCAGGCCGCGATCTCGCCGGTCTCCGGATCGAACTGGCTGACGACCGCTATATCGCCCACGTGCTCGATCTCATCCAGGCGTTGGATGGCGGCCACGTTGGCCACGGCACGGACCCAGGGGTACGGGAAGCCGTGGGAGCCTGCGTCGCCGCCAGACGAGGGCGCCGCAGCTCGCGTCGCGGACTGGTCGGGTGGACGTTGCTCAGCCGGGCCCGGGGATATAGCAGCCGCGTGGGACCGTTGTCGATCCTGGTTGGCAGGTCGGCGCCGGAGCCGGGCCGTCGGGCTCTCCACGACGCCGCTGGGGGGTACTGCTGCCGCGGCTATCACTGCTGTCGTCCCTCCCGGCGCCGGTCGAGCCGCTCGACTCAGGCGTCGTGGTCGGGACGATGGGCACCGTCCGGTCCACTTGCCGCCTGCCGCCGGGCTGCGTGCCCTGGATGTAGAGCTCAGTCCCGCCCGCGCCCATGATGGGCCCCCGCACCACACTCTTTGGTCGCTTGAACCTGGGGGCTGGCTTCCCGTTCATGTACTCGCGCACGAAGGCCACCCAGGTCTGACCGGCGTTGTCCATCGAGTACCGAAGAAGACCGAGGTTGGGGCTCGAGCTGTCGCTGTTGCCGTACCAGACCCCGACCGCGAGGGCGGGCTGCTTCTTGTTCTTGGGCATCGGCAGGAAGCCGTAGGTCGAGTAGTCCCTCAGCTCGTTGGTCGTGCCGGTCTTGACCGCCGCCTCACGACGGGAGCGATCCCGCGTGTTGTGCAGCTCGAAGACCGCACCCCAGGCAGGGTTCACGGCACGGTTCGTATTGCCCGAGAGGATGTCGGCCATGATGAAGGCGGTGGACGGCTTCCACACCTGCCGCGTGTTGGGCTTGCCGGCCTCATAGATGACCTCGCCGTCGGGTGCCACGACCTTCAGCACGTAGCGTGGCTGAGTGACCTTGCCGCTGTTGCCGAAGGCTCCGAAGGCCGACGTCATGTCCAGCGGCCGGACTTCGACCGTCCCGAGGGCTCCCGCCAGGCTGGCTTCGTCGAGCATCTTGTCATTGCCGCCGAGGAACGAGAAGCCTGCCTTCACCGCATACCTCCGGACGTTGGCGATGCCCACGCGCTGGAGGGCCCGGATGGCCGGGACATTGAGCGATTGCTGGATCGCGTCGCGAACCTTGATCGGTCCCCGGTACTGCCCATCCGCGTTCCTCGGCGTCCAGCCTGGGCCGAACTGCTCCTGCTTGTCGAGGAGGAAGGTAGCCGCGGTCAACCTCTCCGTATCGATTCCCGTGGCGTATAGGATCGGCTTCCAGGCCGAGCCCGGCTGTCGATAGGAGCCTCCGATGTGGTCGACCTGCGGTGCGAACTGTGGCGTCTTCTTGCGGTAGTAGCCAGCAGACCCGACGTAGGCGAGGATGTCGCCGCTGCGGTAGTCCAGCGCGACCATGGCGCCGTTGCGGAGGTTGGAACCGCGGAGGCGCTCGATCCAGCTGGCGTCCTTGCGGAGCTTGAGCTTGTCGAGCAGCCTGTAGAACTGCGTGGATCCCACGTTGGGCAGGACCGCACCCGCCCGGATGACGTTCTCGCCGAGCCGCTGAGCCCGCATGTCCAGCGTGGTCAAGACCTTGTAGCCACCGCGCTGGATGGGATCGCGGTCTGCGATGATCCTCTGCAGCTCGGGGATGAGCGCACTGACGAAGTGCGGTGCCTTCCAGCGCCGCGCTCGGGGCGGTTTCAGGACGACGGGCTCGTCAAGCGCGGCCTTGAGCTGCTCCTCGTCCAGAACGGTCCAGCGACCCTTGCCGTCGGCGAGACGCCGAAGGATGAAATTGCGCCGGATGATGGGCGCGGACTCTCGGCACTTGGGCTTGGGCACGGACCCACAGGTGGGCACGACCAGGCGGGTCTGGCGCATACCCTTGCCCCTCTTGGGACCCACCTTCTCACGCTTGGCGAACTTGTAGGGATCGAGCAGCGAGGGTGCCTGCGGCAAACCTGCCAGGAGCGCGGCCTCCGAGACGGTCAGCTCGCCCAGCCTCTTGCCGAAGTAGACATCGGCCGCGGCGGCGATGCCATACGAGTTCTGTCCATAGAAGATCTCGTTGAGGTAGGCGGTGATGATGTCCTTCTTGCCCTGCTCACCAGGGAAGGCCTGCGTCAGCTTGTAGGCCTGGATGAGCTCCTTGGCCTTGCGCGTGTAGAGCCCTTCCTGGGTGTTGTCCTGCTCGACCACCTGCGGCGGCAACAGCCGAGCCCGGACGAGCTGTTGGGTGATCGTGGACGCACCACCGCGCTCGCCGCCGCCGACTGCCTCCTGCGCGAAGGCATTGAGCGTGGCCTCGAGATCGAAGCCCAGGTTATCCCAGAAGGTGTCGTCCTCCACCGCCGTCGTGGCGTCCAGGACGAAGAGCGGGATCTCGTCGAACTCGACGACGTTGCGGCGCTCCTCGTAGAAGCGGGCCAGCTCCGTCTTGCCCGTGCGGTCGAGGATGCGCGTGGGCTGTGAGAACCCGAGATCCCTGAAGGCGCGCACGTCCGGAAGGCCCTCGTCGAGCACGGCGATGGCCATGCCGGCGACGCCGCCGATCGCGATCACCGAGGTGGACGCGATGGTCATGACCGCGATAAGCAGGACCACGATCACGGGCCCGAGGCCCGGGGATGCGTGCTTCTGCTTGTGGCTGCGAGTTACGGCAAGTCGGGCCGCGAAGGAACCACGACGACGGTTCCCATTCCCATACCCATTGTGGGAGCGACGACCCTTCCCGGGGCGGTATGGCATCTGCGGCTCATTGTGCACCTCCACGGGCGCGGGCGCGAGATCCGTGTGTGCGTGCTCCTGCGCGACGAGCCAGAGCTCCCTTGGCACCGTAGGACAGGGGGCACTGCCGCGGACCGCGATCATCAACCCGCGGCACAAGGTCGGCCTCGCTCGACGTGAAACGTGACGGTCGTGGTTATACTTCGGGTATGAAGACCGCCGTTTCAGTCCCCACCGAGGTCTACGAGCAAGCTGAGGAGCTCGCGCAGCGAACTGGCCGAACGCGCAGTGAGATCTACAGCACGGCCTTGCGCGACTACCTCGCCCACCAGCAGACCGTGCCGGTGACGGCCGCTATGGACCGGGCCCTCGAAGAGATCGACCCCAGGCCTGATCCGTTCCTGGATGCGACAGCGCGTGAGACGTTGGCAGAAGCGGAGTGGTGATCAGCCAGGGAGACGTCTGGTGGACGGATCTGCCTGACCCAGCGGGCTCAGAGTCAGGCTTTCGCAGACCGGTGATCGTCGTGCAGGGCGACCCCCTGAACCGCAGCCGAATCTCAACGGTCGTGTGCGTGGTTGTGACCAGCAACCTGAAGTGGGCCAGAGCACCGGGCAACGTCCGGCTCGCCGCGCGTGAGTCGGGCCTGCCGCGAGACTCCGTGGTCAACGTGTCGCAGATCTTCACGCTCGACCGCTCGCGACTGACCGATCACGTGGGCGAGGTCGGGACCGCCAAGCTCGACACGATACTCGCCGGCATCGACGTCGTCCTGGGGCGATAGCGACCAATCGACCGGCCGATGTCGCCAGGCGCTATGGCCCGGATCCATAGACCGCAGCGCCTCGGTTCCAATGCTTGACTCTGGCGATCCACGGTCGTCGCCCCAGCGCGACCGACGCCTGCGCTGACCCCTTCGTGGCCGCCGCCACTCCGGTAGGAAGGCTTGGAGTGGCCGCGGCCCTGGGCGACCAGGACCCAGGGCCGGACCAGATGCCGCCGGGACCAGGAACGGTGGCACGCATCGTGGCCTGGGGCACACAGCCACCGATCTGTGTGGCCGGCGAGCCACATCACGCGGTGGTCGGTGCCTGCGCGTCCTCGCGATTCGCAAACAGCAGGTCCTCGGTCCAGGTCCGAGCGTCGGCTCCATTCCCCGCACGCGACAGAGGCGGCTGCGCGATCGGAGGGCGAGCGGCCGGTCGAAAGCGGCACGACTCGTGATAGGGCGCGAGTGGCTGGTTCTCGGAATCGCTTCCGCGGGTCAGGATGCCCAGGTGAAGGCGCCGCTGGATGGGCCGAACCACCTTGAGCGGACCTCGCCGCCTATCGGTGTGTAAGCCGCTCCACGGGCTGGCCGGTGATGTCTGCGATGAGCTCGAAGTCCTTGTCAAGATGCAGGACCGTCAGTCGTGCCACTTCAGCGGTCGCGGCGATGAGCAGGTCAGGGATGGATGGAGCGCGGTGTTGACCACGGTCGGCGAGCGCGGTCTGGACCCGGACAGCTCGATCCTCGATCACCGGCGTGAGGTACTCAGTAGGCATCGTCGCCAGCGGCGGCCGCGCGAACCCCGACCGCAGGTCGTCCGCAGTGCGAGCGGAGAACCCGACCTCAAGACGCGTGACGGTGCTGACCCGCACCAGCCCGCGCTGGATCCTTGACGCCCATTCGCCTGCATCGGGACTCTGAGCGAGGCGGACAAGCGCGGACTTGTCGATCAGCCAGACGGTCACGACCAAGCATCGTCCATGACGTCGACATCGGCGAGGTCCACGAACGACTCCGCAAAGCGGGCGAGGTCGTCGACGGTCACTTCGGCGATGGCGCCGTTCTTCTCGCGTGCGAGCGTTCGCCGGAGGTACTCGGTACGCGACAGGCCTGCTCGATTTGCCCTGGCGTCAATCGCTGCGAGGACGTCGTCGGGTATGTCACGGATCAGGATGTCGGCCATCGGTGCGCTCCAGGAGGCAAGTGATATACAACGATATCATGCCCTGGCAAGACGATACGGAATGCCTTGACAAGACAGTACCGGCGGGAATCTGGGCCGGGCGCGGTGAACCAGGCCTGCTGGCGGGATACCGGCGCACCCGGCGAGACTCGAATTCACGACCATCTGGTCGGTGGTGGCGCCTCATCACAGCTGAGCCCCGTGCCGGGCCCGATCGAGCTCGACCAGGAGGTCGATCTCGCCGCGTGACCCTTGTCAGCCGCTCCAGACAGCGTCGCACCTCTTGCCCGATCCCCAGACCGAAGGCGATATGACGGACACCACGGGCTCCTCCTCGGGGTCAGGCGGCTATCGGATTCCGCCAGCGGACCTCGGTGAACCGGGCGAAGTCCGTATCGGCCGAGCAGATCTCCAGGCCGTGCTCGATGGCGAGCGCGGCAAGATGGGCGTCGGGGACCAGATTCCCGGAGATCCGATAGCGATCGAGGAGTCCCGCGAGCACGTCAGCGTGTCGTGCCGTCGCGGCTGGCGTCCAGACCAGGTCGACGCCGAGCCAATCGTGGACGAAGCGCCAGGCATCGGCCGGTCTGAGGGGCTGAGCCGTCGCCCGCGGATGCGTGGTGATGCGGAGGAATGCGGCCAGTGACTCCCACGGGAGGCCGACCCGTCGATCGCCATTCAGTTGATCGGTCAGCCAGTCCGAGGCCTTGCCATGTTCGGGCAGCGTCGCGTCGACCGCGTAGATGAGCAGGTTGGCATCGATCAGCATGAGCGATGGGTTCGCGTCAGCGAGCCGACGGCCCGTCGAGCCGCTCCAGCGCCTCCGCGACATTCGACACGTCGACCCTCAGGCCGATCCTTGCGGTGCGTTGGCGAAATGGCGCGCGCCTGGGTTTCTGGCTCAGGCCCGCCCGGGCCAGCTGATTGACGGCCTCGCTCAGGCCCAGGCCACGCTCATGCCGCAGGCGCTCGATCGCGACCGCCACGTCATCGTCGAGGTTCACCGTCGTTCGCATGCGCCAATCGTAGCATCATGATGCGCCGACATCGATGCATGCGTGCCGGCTCTGAGACCGCACGGGTCGTGCGCGTGCGGTTCCCTGCGATCTGAAGGGGGAGTGGGCCCCCATGGCCTCCCTGCGGCGTCATAGAAGCAGGTCCTCGGTCCAGATCCGAGTATCGGTCCCACTCCCCGAACGTGACCCCGCACCGGTGACGCAGGCGCGTCGTTCTTGACCAGCGTGAGATCCATCGGGATGGGCGGCGGACCGCGGTTGACAGTGGCCGGCGGAGACGCCGGGACGGCGGTCGACGGTGGCGAAACCTTCGGCCCCTGCTCGCGTCATCGGTCCTCCCCCGACCGGGACGCGGCGCGGTCGAGCCCGTCGATGATGAGGTCGAGGCCGAAGTCGAACGAGGCCCCGAACGAGTAGCTACCGCGCATGACCCAGTCGGTCGTGAAGGCGGATAGCGCCGGATAGGCGGCGAAGGTCTCATCGACGAGGTCCTCCGCGAGCTCGACGATCTCCTCCCCTCCGCCGCCGGGCAGGTTCGCCTCCTCCAGGGCGAAGCCGTAGACGAAGCTGTCGAGGGTTGCGTACGCATGGGCGGTCAGCTCCCAGGACAGGCCGCCACGGCGGAGTGTCGCGATGACGGCATCGTGGTGGCGCAGCATTGCCGGGCCTGGCGTCGGGCGCGACTCCATCAGCGGAGGCGCCCAGGGATGTCGGCGCAGGACCTCGCGTGCCGATACGCATCGCTCGCGGATGGCCGCTCGCCAGTCGAGCTCGCCGTCCGGTAACGCGATCTCATCGAAGACCCGATCGACCATGCCGTCGATGATCCCGTCCTTCGAGGGGACATGGTGGTAGATGGTCATGGGTCTGACGCCCAGGGCCTCGGCCAGGCGACGGATCGTGAATCGCTCGATGCCGATGTCGTCAGCCAACGCCACAGCCCCATCGAGGACGCGATCGGGTGTGAGGGAAGGCCTCGTGGCGGTGTCCATCGATCTCCTCTTGACTGGGTCGTACTTAGTACGATACCATGACCGCCAAGAGCCGTACTTAGTACGAATCAGACGACGAAGGAGTTCGAGATGCAGACGACGACCCGCGACGAGGCGGTCGCGACAGGGATGGCGAATGAGCAAGCGGCGACAGCGACGATGCGTGCGATCGTCCAGCGAGCGTACGGCTCAGCGGAGACGCTCGAGCTTGGCGACATCGCGCGACCGACGGTCGCTGCCGACGAGGTGCTCATCGAGGTCCACGCCGCTGGCGTCGACCGCGGCGTCTGGCACCTCATGACCGGGATGCCGTATCTCGTCCGACTGATGGGCTACGGCCTGCGTCGACCGGCGCAGCCGGTGCCGGGGGCGGACGTCGCCGGGCGCGTCGTAGCGATCGGCGATGATGTGGAGCGCTTCGGCGTGGGCGACGAGGTCTTCGGCATCGCCGACGGCTCGTTCGCGGAGTTCGCGGTCGCGAAGGAGCACAAGCTCGCCCACAAGCCTGCCTCGATCACGCACGAGCAGGCGGCAGTCGCCTCGATCTCCGGTATCACCGCGCTCCAGGCATTGGCCGACATCGGCAAGGTCGAGGCGGGCCAGCACGTGCTCGTGATCGGGGCTTCCGGGGGCGTCGGCAACTACGCGGTCCAGATCGCGAAGGCCATCGGCGCGTACGTCACCGGCGTCGCGAGCACCGCCAAGCTCGAGCTCGTTCGGTCACTCGGGGCCGACGACGTCATCGACTACACGGCCGACGACTACCTCGACGGATCCCGGCGCTTCGACCTCATCATCGATATCGGCGGCCGCAACCCGCTGCGACGTCTGCGCAAGGCGCTGACGTCTGCGGGCACGCTCGTCATCGTCGGCGGCGAGGGCGGGGATCGGCTCACGGGCGGCATGGCCCGCCAGATCGGCGCGCTGCTCTGGTCACCGTTCGTATCACAGCGGCTGACGATGTTCATCAGCACGGAGGACCACCGCTTCATCGACCGGCTCGCCGAGTTCATCGAGCGGGGAGAGGTCACCCCACCCGTGGGTGCGCGCTACGCGCTGGAGGATGCGCCAGCGGCTATCGCGGATCTGGCGGCCGGACGCGCCGAGGGCAAGTCGGTCATCCTCGTCCGCTAGGATCGCCCGGCAGGCGGCTGCGCGGGCTCCGAGGCTGGCCGAGGAGTCCGTCCTCGCTGATGAAGGCACCAAGCATCGTGCCGAGCGCTTCTGAGGCGCTTGACTTACATCACCGACTCGACGAGTGATATCATCTGACCATGATCCGTACGCAAGTGTCCCTTACCCCAGAGCAGATGCGACGGCTCCGTCAGGAGGCACGCCGCCGGCACGTCTCCCTCGCAGCCGTCGTGCGCGATGCCGTCGATCGTGTCGTGCCCGACGAGGATGAGCTACGGCACGATCGTGTCGATGCGCTCCTGAGCGTGGCCGGGTCTGTGGCCTCGGGTAGCGGCACGGTCGCGAGAGACCATGACGAGGTGCTGGCGGAAGGTCGCTGGTGACCCTGTTCGTGGACACCAGCGGGATCATCGCCTTGGTCGACCGCGATGATGCAGCACATACTGGGGCCGTAGCGGCGTTTTCCATGGGCCACGACGAGCCGCTCGTGACACATGCCTACGTAGTCGTCGAGACCCTTGCCGTCGCTCGACGGCGCTTCGGCGCCGCCGTCGCTGCCGACCTGGTCGATCGCGTCCTGCCCGCCCTCGTGGTGCATGAGGTGGACTCGGAGCTCCATGCCTCGGCGCTCGTGGCCTTCCGCGAGACCATCGAGTCTTCGGTCTCACTCGTAGACCGGACGAGTTTCGCGTTCATGCGTCGCGAGGCTATCGGCCGCGCCATCGCGCTCGACGTGGACTTCAGGACAGCGGGGTTCGAGACGGTCCCCTGACGTCCGCGCGGCGTACTTTGGGATCCGCAAACGGCGGGTCCTCGGGGCAGATCCGAGCGTCGGCTCCACACCCCGAGCGTGAACTGGCCCCGTTTCGGGCTACCGGCTGCCTGGAACAGCATGCCCTGACCTCCGCGCTGACCCCTGGCTACTCCGTCAACCTTGCACGAAGACCGCCACCGTCGGTCCGTCTGGCGAGCACCTGGCCGCGTTCTCGACAAGGTCGGTGGCCATGCGCGCGACGCTGTCGCCGGCATGCCCCGCTTGACCAGGAAGAGCGAGAGGGTCGAGGGGAGTGACCGGCCTCGATATCCCGGTCGAAGCCGTCAGACCCAGCCGATGCGGCGTAGGACTGCGAGCACGACCGCCGCGACCACGACCGTGATGATGGTGATGACCCAGAAACCGGTGCCCTCTCGGCCATCGAGCGCCGATGACGCCTCGCTCATCCCGAACAGACCGGCCACGGCGGCGATCCCGGCGAGCACCACGGTCGCGCCGGTCAGCCGCTTCATGATGACAGTGAGGTTGTTGTTGACCGTTGAGAGGTACAGCTCGATGGTGGCGGCGGTCAACTCTCGGAAGCTGTCGAACTCGTCGGTCAGGCGGATGAGGTGGTCGTAGATGTCGCGGAAGTACAGGACCTGGGGCTCGCGGATCAGCTCGTGCTCACGGCTGGTGAGCTGGTTGAAGACCTCGCGGCCAGGAGCCACCACGTGTCGAATCTTGATGAGCTCACGCTTCATCTCCAGGACTTTCTGGAGCGCCTCACGGTCGGGACGGTCAAGGATGCGATCCTCGAGGGCATCGATCTCATCAGCCAACTGGTCGAAGACCGGGAAGTAGCCATCCACGACGGCATCGCTTAGGGCCCATAGAAGCGCGTCTGTCCCGCGGCTCATGACCGCCCCCGGGCCAGCCCGCAACTGGTGTGCAGCACGCGGGTCCCACGTGCCCGGGTGGACCGACATAAGGAACCGACGCCCGATGACGAAGTCGACCTCGTGGAGCCTGGTGGCATCGTCGCGCGTCAGGGCGAAGAGGGCCATGTGGAGGACGTCATCCGCAGCTTCCAGCTTGGCGCGCCCATCGGTCTCGACGATGTCCTCGATGACCAGTGGATGAACACCCAGCTCGCGCGAGACCGCGCCCACCAGCTCCGCCGACGGGTCAGTCAGGTCGATCCAGACGGTGGTGTCCGGGTCGCCCAGGAATCCCGCGAGGTCGTCGAGCGAGGACGACTCCACCACGGCGCGACCTTTGGCCCGGACGATGGACACGGTGCCGGACACCCGCCCCCGGGCGCCCCCGTGGCGGCCGTCACGGCCGCCTTCGCTGGGATCGTCCGGCGCTGCCGGGATGACGCCCACGTCTGTCTGCTCCAAAGCTGAACCTCCGTGGTCGCCAGCTTGCCGCGTCGTGCTGCCCAGGCGTGGCCTCGAGCGACCCTGCCGGTCACGGCGATGAGCCCTCGATCGTCTCTACCGACAGTATCGCACCGCAGGCTGGAGCTGACGGCCGGCGTCGTTGCCTGACAGGGTTTGCGTCCAGTCCCGTAGAGTCGCGGCAAAGCGGCCTGACCGGAGGCCGTGAGGCATCACTTGAGTGTGCGATGAACGATGATCTCGAACGCCGCGACCTCTCGCCATCGAGTGCTGGGCGGAGGTCGGCTCCCGGCGCGCCCGGCATCGCACCGACCTGGTCGAGCAGCGCCAAGGACGCGGTCGGGACCTCGCACTTCGCGAGTCGCGTATGGTTCACCGTCGGCCGGGGCATCCTCAACGAGATCTACTGGCCCCGCGTCGATCGTCCCCAGGTGCGCGACCTCGGCTTCATCGTGGCCGACGGCGACGGCTTCTGGAGCGAGGTGAAGCGACGCGACGTGGAGTCCGAGGTCCACTCCGTCAGGCCTGGGATCCCGGCGATCGTGGTCGTCCATCGGCACGCCCGCTACGTGCTGACGCTGCGCATCTGTGCGGATGATCACGCCGATGTCGTCCGGATCGAGGCCAGGCTCGAGGACACGCGCGACGCAGCAGATCCAACCCGGAGTTCCGCTCCGCTCCGGCTCTATGCGCTGCTGGCACCGCATCTCGGGTTGAGCGGCTGGCACAACCGAGCCTGGACCGGAATGTACAAGGGCCGTCCCGTGCTCTGCGCCCAGTCCGGTACCACCGCGCTCGCGCTCGCTAGCGATCCTCCTGCCACACGCCAGAGCGTGGGCTTCGTCGGCACGTCGGACGGGTGGCAGGACTTCGCGGCCAACGGTCGCATGGCATGGGCGTATGACACTGCGGGCTCGGGCAACGTCGCCGGCATCATCGAGATCGGCCCCGGAGAGGACGCGATCCAGCTGGCCTTGGGCTTCGGCGACCATCCGGAGGCGGCGGCGCTCCAGGTTTCGGCTGCGCTCATCGGTCACTTCCACGTGGCCTGGGATGAGTACGCCGCGAACTGGCAGAAGTTCCAGCGCACCTGCGCACCCCCACCGGGTGAACTCGGCGACGATCTGACTGCCCTGTACCTCGACTCGGCGGCCGTGCTGCGCACTCACCAGGATCGTGCCTCGCCCGGGGCGACCATCGCCAGCCTGTCTATCCCCTGGGGCAACGCCCGGAACGACCTGGCTGGCTATCACCTGGTCTGGTCGCGGGACCTCGTCGAATCGGCAGGCGCACTCATCGCGCTCGGGGCCCGTGCCTCAGCACAGCGGACGCTCGCGTACCTCATCGCGACGCAAGAGCCTGACGGCCACTGGTACCAGAACCAGTGGGTCGACGGCGTCGCCTACTGGAGTGGCATCCAGCTCGATGAGGCAGCCTATCCCATCCTGCTGGCCGGAGCGTTGCGGCAGGCCGGCGCCGCCCACATGCACGGGCGGCATGAGGAGGCGGCCGACTTCGAGCACCTCGTCAGTGACCGCGCCCTGGGACGGATGATCAAAGCGGCGGCAGGCTTCATCGCGCGGACGGGGCCGCTGACCCAGCAGGACCGCTGGGAGGAGAACGCGGGGCTAACGACATCCACGCTCGCACCAGTCGTCGCCGCGCTCGTCGTCGCTGGCGACCACCTGGCCGAGCCGGCCGCGACGTATTGCCGTGAGCTGGCCGATGACTGGAACGCGTCGATCGAGGAATGGACGTACGTGGAAGGCTCGCGACTGGCACGCGAGCATGGCGTGGCCGGACATTACGTGCGCATCGCTTCTCCGGACGTCCTCGCCGGCGCGCCGGTCTCGACGCCCGTACCGGTGCGCAACCGAACTGCCGGGGAATCGGAGATCGCCGGCGACGAGATGGTGGGAACGGACTTCCTCGCCCTCGTACGCTTCGGCCTGCGCCAGCCCGATGACCCGAGGATCCTCTCGACGCTCGAGGTGACTGATGCGCTCCTGCGCACAGACACCCCGAATGGGCCGGTTTGGCACCGCTACAGCGGCGACGGATATGGTGAACACGCAGACGGCAGGCCCTTCGATGGGACGGGGATCGGGCGCGGTTGGCCGTTGCTGGTCGGGGAGCGCGGCCACTACGAGCTTGAGGCGGGTCGTGACCCTCGCCCCTACCTGGAGACGATGCGCCGGTTCGCATCGGGGGGCGGCATGCTGCCCGAACAGGTCTGGGACGCGCCCGCCATCAGTGAGCGCGGCCTCAGGCTCGGGCAGCCGAGCGGTTCCGCGATGCCGCTGGCGTGGGCTCACGCGGAGTACGTGAAGCTCGCCCGTTCTCTGGCCCTGGGCCACGCGATCGATCGCCCCGAGGCAGCCTGGCAGCGCTATCAAGGCAAGCGTCCCGTCGCGACGAGGGCGACCTGGCGCTTCGCGGCTCCGCGGCCATCGATGGTGGCCGGACGGCTCCTTCGCTTCGAGTTGCTCGCTGCGTGCCGAGTCCACTACTCGTTCGACGGGTGGCGCACGAGCCTTGATGTGGATGCCCGTGACACAGGCCTCGGGGTGTGGGTGGCCGACGTCCCCGGATCGGAGGATCTTGCCGCCGGACAGGCGGTGGAAGCCACGTTCTACTGGCCGGACGTCGATCGCTGGGAGGGCCGGAACTTCCGAGTGGCGATCGCCCCCGATGGGGCGGTGATGGCACCCTACTGAACCTCGTCCTCCCCTGGTTGCACCGGCACGGCTCACGCGGCTCGCGAGCCACGGTCCGGCGTGGGAGGGTCAGAAAGGCTACCTCGTCCACCAGACGATGTATGACGAGGCGATGGCCTGGCATCGGCCGTGTGCACAGCTCGCGGCTTGACGGGGGATCTTGGACCTGGGGTGTCTGGCGGGAGAGGGCGAGACAGGCTACGCGGTTGCGTGGGTGCTGACGCGACCCTCGGTGAGGTCCCACATGAGGACGCGCCCATCGTCGCCGAGCGTATCCTGCGCGTCGAGATGGGCGAGCACGGTCTCGAGGTCGCTGAACGCCTTGGTCACCGTGTCGAACTCGACGACGGCCCGAGCTTCCGCGGGCCGACCCTGGAGGACCTGCACCGAGGACCTGCTGGGCAGGGTGTGAGTAGGATCGCGTCAGGACGTGGGTGAGGTCCCAGCTACGTCCGGCTTGTCCGGATCTGCTCGCGCGAGCCGTGTCTCAGGCAGCAGGACGCTGAAGGCGAGCCCGAGCAGGATGAACCCGAAAGCCACGAAACCGGTCAGTCTCGCCGCATGTCCGAAGGCATCTTCGAGTAGCGGCACGATGGCCGCCGAGTTCGGCTGCGCCTTGATCCCGGGGAGCGCCTGCCCGGCCGACGACTCCATGGCCACCGCGATGCTCTCCGCGGCCGACGCTGACAACCCCGGCACGTCGGCAAGCTCGTTGCGCACACCGGCGCCCAGGCTCACGAGGAGGATCGTGCCCAGGATGGCGATGCCCAGGGCCGAGCCGACCTGTCGCAACGTGGAGTTGGCACCCGATGCCACGCCCGACTTTTCCACCGGGATATCCGAGAGCGTCACGCTCGTCAGCTGCGCCGTGGCGAGGCCGACGCCGAGGCCGTAGACGAAGAGTGGCAGCACGAGCTGCAGGCCGGTCACCGTCGCGCCGAGCTGGATGGTCACGAGCAGGATGCCCACCGCCTCGAGGGCCATGCCCAGGCTCACCGTGCGCCGCGGACCGTAGCGGTTCGCCAGCTTGGCCGCGATCGGTGCCGCGACGAAGGCTCCGATCGCGAGCGAGAGGAAGATGACGCCAGTGTCGAACGCTGACAACCCGAGCGCTGCCTGGAGGAACAGCGGCAGCACGAACAGCAACCCGAACTCGCCGAGGGAAACGATCGTGCCCGCCAGGTTCCCGTAGCGGAAGGCCGGGAAGCGCCAGAGCTCGAAATCGAACAGGAAGAACTTGCCGGCGCGGGCACGGTGACGCTCCACCCAGGCGAACAGCCCGAGCGCCAGGATGCCGAAGCCGAGGGCGACGGGGATGATCGAGATCCCTTCGAGAGGCCACGTCCAGCCAAGGATCTCGAGAGGCTGCTTCGGGCTCCACCAGCCGTAGGTGTTGCCCTCGATGAGGCCGAAGATGAACGCCCCCAGGCCGAACGTGATGAGCAGGAAGCCGGGCAGGTCGAACCCCGCCTGGGCGTGCTCGTCGCGCGACTCCCTGATGAAGTACAGCGTGCCCACGATGGCCACGATGCCCACGGGGATGTTGATGAAGAACGACCAGTGCCAGCTCAAGTTGGTGGTGAACCAGCCGCCGAGCAGCGGGCCCAGGGCGGCCATGCCGCCGATGACCGCGCCCCAGATGCCGAAGGCGATGGCTCGATCGTGGCCGCGGAAGTTCGAGTTCAGGATCGACTGCGTGGAGGGCACGATCATGGCGCCGCCGACACCCTGCAGCAGTCGGGCGCCGATGAGCATCATCCCGCTGTTGGCGAACCCCGCGATGACCGATGCGACCATGAAGACCACCAGGCCCAGCAGGTACATCCTGCGACGACCACGCTGGTCGCCCAGTCGGCCCAGCGTGATGAGCAGCGCGGCGAACACCAGCGCGTACGTCGTGTTGACCCACTCGGCCTCGGTGCCCTTGATGTCCAGGTCCCGGATGATCGTGGGCACCGAGACGTTCACGATGGTGGCGTCCACGATGATCATGGCGACGCCGAGGCTAAGCATCGCCAGTCCCAGCCAGCGCCCTCGCCCCGTCTCGTCCATGGAGGCTGCGGTCTGCACGTGGTCACCCGTCATCTGCGGTCATCTCCTTCGGCGATGCTGGGATGAAACGTAGCACTCGATGGGCCGCGGCCCCGCGCGTGGCTGGGTCCTTGTTGCCATCCGCTGTCGGGCCGCTCCACGCTCGACACGATAGGCAGTGCCCCGCCGAGTGGGCGGGGCACTGCTTGTGCGCAAGGGGCATCCGAAGGGTCGAGTGCCACACGTACTGTGATTTCGATCGACCCGACCGGAGGTAGGTCTGGGCGCCCTCCTGCCGGCTCGCGGGGTACAAACGGGGCTGCAAGGCCAAAGAGAACGACCCTCCACGCTCCGCGGAGGGTCGATATCACACTCAGATGCGTGGCGCGCCCGGCGAGACTCGAACTCACGACCTTCTGGTCCGCAACCAGATGCTCTATCCACTGAGCTACGGGCGCCCTAGCGTGGCGGAGAGGGAGGGATTCGAACCCTCGGAGCAGGTTACCCCACTCACCGGTTTAGCAAACCGGCGCACTAGGCCTCTATGCGACCTCTCCTCTTCAGCCGGCCGATGGTAGCACGCAGCCGAGGAAGGGCGAGTATCATCGGTCTCCCACCACCACCCAAGACGTGTCGGGCTGTGTCCGGCGCGTCTATTTGATAACAGTGGGCGATCGGGGGAGCCTGCCCCGCCTGCTCACGCCGCGGGCGCCCGACCGCTCGCGACCCCGGGAGATGTCGATCATGACGAAACGCGTCGTACTTCTCGGCCAGCCGGTCACCCACTCGCTGTCCGAAGCACTGCAGGAGGCAGCCTTCGCGGCTGCCGGCATCGATGCGCACTACGAGCCCATCGACACCCCCACCGTCGATCTGGCGGCCGCCGTCGAGGCGCTCCGCGGCGACGAGTACCTGGGCGCCAACATCGGCCACCCGCACAAGGACCGCGTGGCCTCGATGCTCGACCGGCTGACCGAGGAGGCCCAGGTCACCGGCGCGGTCGACACCATCACCTGCGACGGCGACCAGCTGGTCGGTCACAACATCGACGTCATCGCCTTCAAGCCCGCGCTCGAGGAGCTGGTGGGCAACCAGAAGATGCCGCGCAACGCGGTCGTGGTCGGGGCGGGTGGTGGTGGCCGCGCGGCCATCTACGCGCTCATCCAGGCCGGCTTCCAGAACGTGGCCCTCTTCAATCGCCACCTCCACCGCGGCGAGCGCCTGGTCAAGCACTTCGCTCGCAGCGCCGCGCACATGGAGCTCAAGGCCCGGCCCTGGCACGAGTCGGTCATCGAGGCCGAGCTGGCCAAGACAGACATCCTCATCAACGCCAGCGCCATGGGCAGCGACCCCGACGAGACGCCCATCCCGGCCGAGCTGCTGCCGCCAGACATCCTCGTTCTCGACCTGCACGTGGTGCCCGAGGAGACCCGGCTGCTGCGCGAGGCCAAGGCCGCCGGAGCGACCAAGGTCATGAACGGCGACGTGATGCTCATCGACCAGACCGCCGCCGCATTCACGCTGTGGACGGGCGAGCAGGCTCCGCTGGATGTCATCAAGAAGCAGCTCAAGGCATCGCGCAACAAGCCCGACGTCCCGGTGCCGCCTGCCGAGGAGCGGGCCAACGGCGAGCCGGCCGCCGAGGAACCGGCCACCGAGGCAGGCGCCACCCACGAGGCAGGCGCGGCGGAGTGACCGCCGAGAAGACCCCCTCCCCCTACGCGACCGAGCGCCGCTTCGCCATCGAGGCAGTCGTGGCCGCCGCGCGCCTGACCAAGGCCGTACGCGACGACTTCGACCCCGGGGCGGAGGCCGTGTCCAAGGCCGACTCATCACCGGTGACCGTGGCCGACCTGGGCGCGCAGACGCTGGTGAGCATGGCCCTCGCGGAAGGGCTTCCCGACGACGGGATGCTGGGCGAGGAGGACTTCGGTCCGCTGGCTGATTCGACCGAGCTGGCCGAAGCCGTCCTGGCCCGAGTCCGGGCCCAGCGGCCGGACGTCACGCTCGACGATGTGCGCGTCGCGCTCGATGCCTGCGACGACCCGGGCGGTCCGGGGCGCCGCTGGTGGACCCTGGACCCGGTCGACGGCACCAAGGGCTTCCTGCGCAACGAGCAGTACGCGGTCGCGCTGGCGCTCATCGAGGACGGCGAGGTGGTGGTGGCAGCCATGGGTTGCCCCAATCTCCCCTACCGCGGTGAGCCGGGCGATCTGTCGGTCGAGGGACCGATCGGTGTCCTGTTCGTGGCCGAGCGCGGCCGGGGCACACGCATGATGCCGCTCTTCGAGGCCACGGCCGACCAGGCTGGCGAACCCGTCCAGGCCGCTGCGCCGGCGACCACGGCGCAGGCGCGCTACGCCGAGTCGGTCGAGGCCGCCCACTCCGACCAGTCGGAAGCCGCACGGATCGGCGCCGCCCTCGGCATCACCGCCGAACCCGTCCGCCTTGACTCGCAGACGAAGTATGCGATGGTGGCGCGCGGAGATGCCTCCATCTATCTGCGGGTCCCACGAGGCGACTACCGCGAGAACATCTGGGATCACGCCGCGGGCATGCTCATCGTGAGCGAGGCAGGCGGACGCGTGTCCGACGTGGAGGGCAAGCCCTTCGACCTCACCGCCGGCCAGCGCATGACCCGGAACCGTGGGGCGGTCGTCACCGCCGCGGGCATCCACGACGAGGTGGTGGTGGCCGTGCGGTCGGTGCTGGAGGGGTAACCGCTCCAGCACGGCGTTCACGCCATACGACGTACCATCGCGGCACGTGATGCATCTGCTGCCGCGAGCGCTCGTCGTCTTCATCCTCGCCCTCGGCCTGGTGCTGATGGCGCTGCCGGCCACGGCAGACGACCGGCTGGAGCAGCGCGAGGTCTTCGGCTTCCTGCCCTACTGGGAACTGGGTCGTTCGGACGGGATCGACCTCGACACCCTCACGACCCTGGCCTGGTTCGGCGTGGAGGCAGGCCGGGACGGCCGACTCGTGCGCGAGACTCCCGAGGGAGAGCTGACGCCCGGCTGGGCGGGCTGGACGAGCGAGGAGTTCGCCGCGCTCCGTGAGCGAGCACAGGCTGCCGGCGTGCGGGTGGTGCTGACGATCGAGCAATTCTCGTGGTCGGAGGCCGGCAGGCGAGAGACGAAGAAGCTCCTCTCCGACCCGGCGGCGAGGGCGATGCTGGCCCGCGAGATCACCGACTCTGTCACCGCCGCCGGGGCCGACGGCGTGAACCTTGACTTCGAGCCGCTCCCCAGGAGCAGCCGCGGGGACTTCGTGCAACTCGTGCGCAAGGTGCGTCGTGTGCTCGATACGGCTGATCCATCCCTGCAGCTGACGTTCGACCTGACTCCGGATGTCACGTCGTTCCCCTTGAAGCGGCTGGTGGCGGAAGGGGCGGCCGACGCCGCGGTGCTCATGGGTTACGAGTACCGCACGCCCGGCAGCAAGGTCGCGGGCTCGGTCGCTCCGCTGCGAGATCCAGACGGACTCGATGTCAGGGATTCGGTAGAGCGAGCCGTATCGCGAGCGCCCGCCGAGCGTGTGATCCTGGCCATGCCCTGGTACGGCCGGGCATGGTCGACGAGGACGGCCGAGGTCGGGGCTCGAACCCGGCGGAGCGACCGGTTCCTCGCATCGTCCACGGCCTTCTACCGTGTCTCGGTGCCGCGCGCCGCCTCGGCGGGCCGGCTCTACGACGCCAAGCAGGCATCCGCCTGGAGCGTCTACGGGTCGCAAGCCTGCGAGACCTGCCCACTGAGCCCGAGACAGCTCTGGTACGACGACGTCGACAGCGTACGGGCGAAGGTCGGCCTGGCCCGCCGCAAGGGCCTGCGCGGGGTGGGCATCTGGGCACTCGGCTACGAGGGCGAGCGGACCGAGCTCTGGTCGGCGCTGCGCTACGCCATGGACCGTCCGCAGGACGAGATCGCGCCCGTGGGCACCGCGCGCATCAGCGGCGAAAGCGTGCTCGGCCAGCGTGACGAGCTTCCGGTCGTCGGCGAGACGGTGACGCTGGAACTCTCGGCGATGGACGGGATCGGTGGCAGCGGTGTCGCGTTCGTACGCGTCGCTCGACGTGGCCAAGTCGGGGAAGACGGCGAGCTCAAGCGTGGCACGACGTACCCGGCGGTCGAGTCGGTGAGCGTTACCATGCCGGACGTCGACCCGGCAGACGAGGTCTTTGCCCCCGACGTGGTGAGCCCGTCACCCGAGCCGGCTTCCGACGAGGTCCTGGCGGAACCCGGGGTGGTCGCCATCCGGGTCCAGTGGCGAGACATCGCCGGCAACTGGTCCGCGCCCGTGACGTTGCGCGCGTACTTCGACCCCGGGGCCGGAGCGGCCTCAGTGGCGGACGGTGGCCTCTCGCAGTGACCGCACCAGCGCCGCCATCGTCTCGATGTCCCGGCCGTCGGGCCCAAGCGCGTCGACCAGAGCGGAAGCGGTGATGATGCCGTCGGCCACCGGTGCGAGCTGGCGGGCGTGGGCAGGCTTGGACACGCCGAAGCCGACGGCCACCGGAACCGGGCTGACCTCGCGCACGGACCGCAGGAAGCGCTTCACGCCAGGCGGCAGCGAGGTGCGCGCGCCGGTCACGCCGGCCAGCGACACCGCGTAGAGGAAGCCCTGCGACCGACTCGCCACGAACGGCCGGCGCTCGACCGGAGTCGTCGGCGCCACCAGGTAGACGATGCCGATGCCGAACCCGGCGGCCTCGGCCTCCAGCCCGGCACCTTCGTCGGGCGTGAGGTCGGCCAGGATGAAGCCGGACACGCCGGCCTCGCCCAGCCGTCGCAGCACGGTCGCGCCGTCCTTCCCGCCGAGCACCTGGTTGACGTAGCCCATGGCCACCAGCGGGGTCTTCGGCCGGGCCTCGTGGATGCGCCCGACCAGCGCGATCGAGTCGTCGAGCGTAGCCCCGTTGGCCAGCGCTACGGTCGACGCGCGCTGCAGCGTCGCCCCATCGGCCAGGGGGTCGGAATAGGGCAGCCCGATCTCGAGCAGGTCGGCGCCTGCGTCGATCTGGGCCACGGCGATCTGGAACGAGGTATCGGCATCGGGGTAGCCGGCCACCGTGTACGGGATGAGCGCGGCGCGCCCCTCGTCGTTCGCCGCCCGGATGGCCTTGGTGATGCGGCTGGCACCCCTTGCCTTCTTGCTCACGCCGCTCCCCCGTCCATGCCGGCCATCAGCCGGTCCTCGATGGCCGCGATGTCCTTGTCGCCGCGACCCGACAGCCCGAGCAGGACGATGTCGTCGGCCTCGGCCGCCTCCACGCCGTTCCCTTCCAGCAGATCGGTCAGTGCCCAGATCGCGTGGGCCGGCTCCAGCGCGGGCAGGATGCCCTCGGTCCTGGTCAGCAGGCGCACGCCCTCGAGCGCCTCGTCGTCGGTGGCGGAGAGGATCTCCAGCCGCCCGGCCTCGAAGAGCGCCGAGAGCTGCGGGCCGATGCCCGGATAGTCCAGCCCTGCCGAGATGGAGAAGGCCTCGGTGATCTGGCCGTCGTCGTCCTGCAGCAGGTACGAGCGCGAGCCGTGGAGCACGCCGGCATGGCCCGCCGAGAGGGCCGCCGCATGACGACCGTCGAGCCCCTCCCCCGCGGCCTCGACGCCGACCAGGCGCGTACCGGTCTCGCCGATGAAACGGGTCATCAGGCCGATCGCGTTCGAGCCGCCGCCGAGACAGGCCATGGCGATGTCCGGCAGGCGTCCCTCGACCGCCCGGACCTGCTCGGCCGCCTCGTCGCCGATGACGCGCTGGAGGTCTCGCACGATCGAGGGGAACGGATGCGGACCGACGGCGGAGCCGAGCACGTAGTGGCTGGTCTCGACGTTGGTGACCCAGTCGCGCATCGTCTCGTTGACCGCGTCCTTGAGCGTGGCCGTGCCGGAGGTGACCTCGCGGACCTCGGTCCCGAGCGCGCGCATGCGCAGCACGTTCGGCGCCTGGCGGCGGATGTCCTCTGCGCCCATGTACACGACACACTCCAGGTCGAGCAGGGCGCAGGCCGTGGCGGTGGCCACGCCGTGCTGGCCGGCCCCGGTCTCAGCGATGACGCGGTGCTTGCCCAGGCGCTTGGTCAGCAGCGCCTGGCCCAGTGCGTTGTTGATCTTGTGGGCGCCGGTGTGGTCGAGGTCCTCGCGCTTGAGGTAGAGGCGCAGCTGCCCCGCTTCGCGACCCGTCCGGCGCTCCATCTCGGCCGCCAGGCGGTCGGCGCGATAGACGGGCGTGGGCCGGCCGACGAAGGTGGCCAGGAGCTCGCGGAACTCGGCCCAGAACGAGGGGTCGCCGCGCAGGTCGTCGTAGGCCGCCTCGAGGTCGAGCAGCGCGGCCATGAGCGTCTCGGGCACGAAACGTCCGCCGAACGAACGATCGGTGCCCCAGCGACCCGCTCCGTCAGCGTCCAGCAGTCCGGGGTCGACCGGGCGCGGCCCGAAGGCCACAGTGGGACGGTCGACGCGAGCGGCGTTGGCGCGCTTGACCAGGAGTGCGACCTTCAGCGGGTCCTTGTATGGGCGGCCCTGCGGACGCGGCACTGGCTCGACGCCGCTGGAGACGTCGATGCCGATGGCCGGTACATCGAGGAGCGCTTCGGCCACGTTGGCCGCGGTCAGGCCGCCCGCGAGGATGAGCGGGATCCGGTCGGCGATGGCCCGGGCCGCCTCGACCGACGCGCGGCGACCGGTGCCCCCGAGGGCCGTCGGGTCGCTGGTGTCGAGCAGGATCGCCTGCAGGTTGGACTTGGCCTCGTAGGCCTCGGCCGTGGCGACGAGATCACCCGCGGAGGCCTCGGCATCGTCGGCAGCGGGGATGTGCAGCACCTTCAGCACCGGCAGCGGGATGGCGTCGAGGTCGCTCGGGGGCTCGGAACCGTGGAGCTGTACGGCGTCGAGATCAAGGCGGGCAGCGATGGCTGCCACCTCGGCCGGATCGCGGTCAGCGAAGACACCTACCAGTAGCGGGCCGTTGCCGGGGGCGTCGGCGGCGCGGGCAGAGGCGACGAGTGCCGCGGCCTCCCCTTCCTCGAGCGCACGGGGCGTGCCCGGCACGAAGTTGAGGCCGATGGCATCGGCACCGGCGGCGATGGCGGCATCCAGTCCGGCCGGCTCAGTGATGCCGCAGATCTTGACGAACGGCGCGCGGCCATCGACCGCGGGGTCGACGCCGGGCCCGGGCAGGGCACCGGCACCTACGAGCGTGGCCACGCGGGCCTCGACGGCGCCGGGGTCGGTCCCAGCGCGCATGAGGTCCTCGCCGACCAGCGCCCCGTCGAAGCCGAATGCCCGCCAGCGACGGACGGTGGCAGCGTCGTGGACGCCGGATTCGGCGATGACGACGCGGTCGTCGGGCACCTCGGCCCGCAGTCGCTCGCACAGCGAGGTATCCACCGCCAGCGACTTCAGGTCGCGGTTGTTGATGCCGACGAGGCGCGCGTCGGTGGCCACAGCTGAAGCCAGTTCCTTGGAGGAGTGCGCTTCGACCAGCGGCTCCAGGCCGACGTCAAGGGCGACGCTCACCAGTCGGGCAAGACGTTTGGGCGGATGGAGCGCGGCCAGCAGGAGCACCGCGTCCGCACCCGCGGCACGCAGTAGCGGCAGCTGGCGCGGGTCGACCACGAACTCCTTGGCCAGCACCGGCAGGGTCGTGGCCGCGCGCGCGGTGCGCAGGTCGTCGAGCGAACCGCTGAACCAGTGCGGCTCCACCAGCACCGAGATCATCGAGGCGCCGCCGGCCTGGTAGGCACGAGCGCGCTCGGCCACGTCCAGCGCGCCGTCGACCATGGAACCCGCCGAGGGGGACGACCGCTTGATCTCGGCGATGAGGTGCAGCCCGGGTCGGGCAAGTCGGCCGTTCACGTCCCGTCGCATGGGCCCTTCTGGCGCTTCGCGGATGACCGTCTTGAGGTCGCGGTCGCCCAGCTCGGCGGCGACGTCGGCCGCGCGCCGTTGGGCGATCTGGTGGAGGACGGAAGAAGCAACCATCAATCGGCCGTCCGGGCGGCGTCGGCAGTCCCGGCAGCGTCTCTCATGCCGGCTGCTTGGGCAGCCCCGGTGGCCTGGTCCGTCCCGGCAGCTTCGGCAGCCCCGGTGGCATGGTCCGTCCCGGCAGCTTCAGCCGCGCTCGTCCGCAGTCGCTCGAGTTGCTCACGCGCGGCTCCCGACGCGATGGTCGCCGCGGCCAGTTCGACGCCGGCCCGAAGGTCGTCGGCACGACCGGCCACCACCAGCGCCGCGCCGGCGTTGAGTGCCACCACGTCGTGCGCGGCGCCGGTCGGCTGGCCCTCGAGGATGGCCACGATGAGCGCCGCGTTGGCCTCGCCGTCCCCGCCCCGCAGCTCGTCCGTCTCGACCTCGGCCAGACCGTGGTCGGCCGTGCTCACGGTGCGCCGCTCCACGCCCGCCGGCGAGACGTCGAAGATGACACCGGAGCCGTCGAGCGGCAACTCGTCGAGGCGGTCGCCGTGGACCACGAACGCCCGCTCCGATCCGAGCTCGTGGAGAGCTGCCGCGACCGACTCGGCGGCCGCTTCATCGGGCACACCCACGAGCTGTCGGCGTGGCCGGGCCGGGTTGGCCAGCGGGCCGATCATGTTGAACGCCGTGCGCACGCCGAGCTCCATGCGCACCGGGCCCGCGTGGCGCATGCCCGGATGGAAAGACGGCGCGTGCAGATAGGCGAAGCTGTCCTTGCGCAAAGACGCCTCGGCCTGCTCGGCCGACTGCTCGACGCGCAGCCCCAGCGACCGCATCACGTCCGACGAGCCGGCCTGCGACGAGACGGCGCGATTGCCGGCCTTGGCCACCGGCACACCGGCCGCTGCCACCACCAGCGCAGCGGCCGTGGAGATGTTGAACGTGCCCCGCACATCGCCACCGGTGCCGCAGGTGTCGATGGTGCCGTCGGGTGCCTCCACCGCGTGAGCCCGCGATCGCATCGCACGCACGAACCCGGCCAGTTCGCCGGGCGTCTCGCCCCGGGCGTGCATGCCCACGAGCATGCCGCCGAGCTGGGCGGACGTAACCTCGCCGTCGAGCACGGCCGCCATGAACGCCTCGGCCGCCTCTGGCGATAGTGGCTGGCCGGTCGAGACCGTCCGAAGCGCGTCGCGGATGGCCTCGGGAACAGGTTCGGGCACGGGGTCAGGGCCTCCTCGGGTCGTGGGCTGTCGAGTGCGGTCCGCAGATGCTACCCGAGAGGCGCCTGCTATCGTGCTGCGGTGACCATTGACAGCAGCACCAGGCCCGATCTCGACGGGCGCACGCCCACGGCCGAGGACGTCCGGGTCGCTTTCGCTGACACCTGGGGAGACATGGGTCCCGCCTGGAACGTCACGCCCTCGGTGGCGCGCGTCCACGGCTACCTGCTGGTCGACGGTGGCACGCTCACCGAGCGCGACATCCGCGAAGCGCTGGGCCTGAGCCATCGCGCGGCCTCGCTGGCTCTGGCAGAACTGGAGGAGTGGCGACTCGTCGAACGCGTCGATGACGCTCCGCGAGACCCGCGGCCGGGCCCGTCAGCGGTGGCCTGGCGCGTGGTCGGCGATCGCTGGCGCTGGTTCCAGCGCGTGGCCGAGGAGCGGCGTGCGCGCGAAGCCGACCCGCTCCAGCCTCGCCTGGCCGTCTGCCTGGAGCTGGCCGATGAGGCCATCGAGGCCAGGCCGGACGACGAGGAGGCCCGACGACTGCGAACCTGGATCGCCGAGATCCAGGGCCTGGCCACGCTCTTCGACCGCGCGCTTCGGACGCTGTCGAGGGCCGAGACCGACGAGATCGCGCGTGGCTTCAGCGTGCTTGCCCGGGTCTCGGACGAGGCGCTCGACAGCCTATTGCGCCTGTTCGGCTCGCTGCCCGAGGACGAGCTGGCTGAGACGCTCGAGTCGCTGTCGCGGACCTCGCCCACGACCGCCCGGCGCGTACTCAAGGCGGCCAACCGGATAGCACGGTCTGGGCCGCTAGGACACGCTAGGAACCGTCTGCGCACGGAACTGCGACCTACAATCCGGCCATGACTGCGACCACCTCCGACACACCAGCGATGACCGGCCTGATCAAGCGCGACCGGGGGTCCGAGAATGTCGGTCTCGGCCAGGTCCCGCGTCCGGTCGCCGGAACCGATGAGGTCATCATCGAGGTCTACGCGGTGGGCATCTGCGGCACCGACCTCCATATCCAGGACGACGAGTTCCCGAGCACCCCGCCGGTGGTCATGGGCCACGAGGTCAGCGGGCGCGTGGTCGAGGCCGGGCCCGGGGCCGAGGACTGGGTCGGGGAGCGCGTCAGCCCCGAGACCTACTTCTACACCTGCGACCGCTGCCCGGCCTGCCTCGCGGGCCGGCGCAACCTCTGCCCGGCCCGCCGCTCCATCGGCAGCCACGTCGACGGCGGCTTCGCCAGGTACGTGAAAGTGCCGCAGCGCAACCTCCACGCCGTCCACGAGTCGGTCGGTGAGCACGCCGGCGCCCTCTATGAGCCCTTGAGCTGCGTGGCCCAGTGCCTGTGCGATCCGGCCGTGGCCAGCCCCGGTGACAGCGCCCTCGTGATCGGCCCCGGTGCCATGGGCATCCTCACCGCGCAGGTGCTCCGGAGCCAGGGTGCCGAGGTGACCATCTCCGGTACGCCGGGTGACCGGCAGCGGCTCGACATCGCCGAGTCACTGGGCCTGACCACGGTCCTCGCGGCCGATCTCGAGAGCGTCATCCCCGGCGTCGGCTTCGACGTCGTAGCCGATGCCTCGGGGGCAGAGCGCGGCATCGACGCGGGATTGCGCGCCATCCGCAAGGGCGGCCACTACGTGCAGGTCGGCCTCACCGGCAAGCCCATCAGCGTCGACATCGACCTGGTCTGCCTCAAGGAGCTGGTGGTGACCTCGGGCTTCGCCTCTACCCCACGCTCGTGGCACCGGGTCGAGAAGCTCATCGCCTCTGGCGCGGTCGTGCTCGACCCGCTCGTCACCGACGTCGCGCCGCTCAGCGCGTGGGAGACCTCGTTCGGGCGTACGCGAAAGGCCGATGGGCTCAAGCTCATGCTCGATCCACGCATGGACGCCTAGGCCGAATCACCACACCGAGTCAACCACAGGAGGACCCCCTGATGAGCGCCACCTTCAGCCTCGACGGCAAGAACGCCGTGGTCACCGGCCTGTCCACCGGCATCGGCCGGGCCATCGCAGAAGCCCTCGCGCGCGAAGGAGCCAACGTCGCGGGCGACTATCAGAAGGACGCCGAGGCAGCCCGTATCACGCGGGGCCTCATCGAGGCACAGGGTCGCGAGGCGCTCATCCTGCAAGGTTCGACGGCTGACGAAGCTCATGTCGACGACATGGCCGACCGAGTCGTCGAGCAGTGGGGCAGCCTCGACATCTGGGTCAACAACGCCGCGCGCATCTTCGTCAAGCCGTTCCTCGAACTCGCGACCGAGGAGTGGCACGGGCTGCTCGCGGCCAACCTCCACGGCTACATGTTCGGCTGCCGCGCGGCGGCTCGGAAGATGGCGGTCCAGGCGGGCCCCGGGCGCATCATCAACATCACCAGCCAGTCGGATATCCAGGCCATCAGCGGCTTCAGCGCCTACATCACGGCCAAGGGCGGCATCAACGGTCTCACCCGGGTGCTCGCGCTGGAGCTCGCCGACTACGACATCACCGTCAACTCGGTCTCGCCCGGACCCACGGATACGCCCTTGAACGCGACCGCCTGGACGCCGAAGGCCCGGGCCACGTATCTCGAGCGCATCGGTCTGCATCGCATCTCGGTGCCGGAGGAGACGGCCGATGTCGTCTGCTTCGTGGCCTCGCATGCGTCGCGCTTCATGACCGGGCAGGAGATCATCGTCGACGGCGGCCTCTCCATCAACGGCAACGTGGGTCACGCCAAGACCGACCTCGAGGGCGGCGAGGTCGACAAGTAGTGCGCCGTAGGTCTTGGGGGTCGCGGGCTTGGGGACCGACTGCTGTCGCGCTGGCGCTCGTGGCGGCGGGTGCGGCCGTGGCGCTCTCCGTGCAGCTTGCGAAGGCGGGACCTGAAACGACTCTCCTCGACCCGGGCGCCGAGCCCCGCGTCACGCTTCGCTTCGAGCTCGACGAAGGCACCAGCACCGACTACGTGATCACCACCGACCGCTCCGATCGCCTGACCGTGGACGGCGAAGCGGAGCCACGGGAACGCACGGCTTCGACTGCCCTCGGGACGCGGACGGTCACGGGGGTCGCCGCGGATGGACGCTACCTCATCGAGACCTTCACCGCGATCGACGGAGGGCGGCCGTTGAAGGCTGGCGCACCCGACGTCGATGTCCGACCGTGGCTCATGGACGATCGCGGTCGGATCTGGGAGGCCGGCGCAAGTGAAGGGCCCGACGGGCCTGCCTCGCTCATCCTGCCGGAGGAGCCGGTCGGGGTAGGAGCGACCTGGGAGACGGTCGCTATCGCAGGTGGGCCGCTCGGCGGGGAGCCGGTCTTCGAGGCAACGACGGTCACGACCACGACGCTCGTGGACATCCTTCCCGATGGCCGCTACGCGCTGCGCGGCGAGGTCGTGATGACCGCGAGCGATCAGGCGGTCCCGTCTTCAAGGTTGCCCGACGGGGTCACGGCCGTATATGACCAGATCGACCTTGCGGGTGAGTATCGATGGCTACTCGACCCGTCGGACCCGGTCGTCTTGTCGGATGGGCACATCGAGGGCAGCACGTCGGTCGTGGTCACCATGGATGGCCTGGCGAGGACCTACCTGAGCGAGTCCGTCGCGGATGTTGCCATTGACCCAGCGGATGGCACCCCGGAGTAGGCGGCCCCACGTCTCGCCGTCCCTGCTCCCATACGTGCGTGAAATGAGTCTTTCCCCGATGCCGTGAGTTCGGCTTAGTCCGACGCTTGCCTCGACGTTCAGAATCGAATGGGGCAAGACGATGCGTACGATGGAGCCACCTGGAGCTGACAGGCTCCGGGCTGCCGCGGCCTATGTCGCGCGCGAGAGTTGCCCCATGCTGGCCTGCCTCCTCGTGCCGGCGGCCATCGTCCTCGCCATCGCCCTGCAGGGCGCCACACCGGCCGAGCCAGCCGAGCCAGCTGCCATCTCGCGTCCGGGGCCGTACGCCGACTTCCGCTTCGAGCAGGTGGGTGTTGGCGTCAGGCGGCTGATCGACGACGGGGTCGGGCATCGACCCGGGGACTGGAGCCTGTTCCGCGGGACCCAGGCCGATCTGGTCGCGGTCGAGCCCAACGGTTCGGTGCTCACGTGCTGCGACCGGCCCAACGTTCTCATCGAGGCGCGGGACGAGGCCGAGATCCATCGCCTTGGCGACCCCGAGCCTGCCGCGGCCTGGAGTTTCCCCAAAGTCGGCATCGGCGACATCGCCGACATGACCGTAGCTGACGACGGAACGCTGTGGGTCGTCGGCGCGGGCGTCGCGTCCGTCGTCGATGACGAGTGGAACCGGCTTCATCGCAATACCGATAGCGGACTCGTGGTGGCCGGAGCTGACGGCACGGTCTGGGCAGAGGTCTCTGGCAAGTCGCTGGGCGTCCTGCGCGTCCGTGGCGAGCACGACCGGAAGTTCTCGCCACGGGCCGGCCTGCCCAAGGCGACCCTGACTTGGGGTTCCCGCGTCACGGGCATCGCTGCCACGCCCAACGGCGAAGCGTGGGTCGGGGTGAGCGCTGGTCGCGACAATCCCGGCGGCCTGCTCCGCTTCGACGGCAAGCGGTGGAAGATCATCCGGCCGCTTGGCCGCGGCGTCGCGGCCCGCGTCTACGGCGTTGCGTCAGCGCCCGACGGGACCGTGTGGGTCTACCTCAGTGCAGACGCACGCAAGGACACCGTGTCGAAGCTGCCTTCCGCCCACCTGGCCCGCTTCGACGGTGAGGGCTGGACGGTGTTCGACGAGGAGGACGGGGTACCCCCGCTGCGACGCAGGTTCATCAACTCGGATATCGGCGTGCCGATGCGGGCAGGAGCAGACGGGACGTTGTGGCTGGCGCCACCGATCGGCCACGGATGCAGCCGGCTGATGCGTTTCGCCAGCGCAGGCACGACCGCATATCTCGGGGAGTCCTCGTGCGTCCGCGATCTCGAGCTCGACACCGATGGCCGAGCCTGGGTCTCGGTCGTCGAATGGACCGAGTCGAGCGGGAGCACGTGGCGGGCCGCCCTCTACCTCATCGAACCCTGACACCGCCTGTCTGGCGCGGCACGCTGCGAGATGCCGGGCGGTCGGGCATCGGGAGCCGGCCGTGTTCCCGTCCAACGGGACAACGCAACGCGGACCCGGGCGGTCGGGCACCGGGAGCCCGCCGTGTTCCCGTCCAGCGGGACAACGCAACGCGGACCCGGGCGGTCGGGCACCGGGAGCCCGCCGTGTTCCCGTTCAGCGGGACAACGCAACGCGGACCCGGGCGGTCGGGCACCGGGAGCCCGCCGTGTTCCCGTTCAGCGGGACAACGCAACGCGGACCCGGGCGGTCGGGCCCCTCCCTTCGCGTTGAACGGGAAGCCGTGTCACCGCGTCCCGCTCAGCGGCAAATAAGGTGCACCTCAGGCGCAGGGCGCGCCAGGTGCGGGCGCTGCACGCGTCGAGTTGTCCCGTTCAGCGGGAGGCAGCCAAGCTTACGAGCGCTCCAGGCGCAGGGCGCGCCAGGTGCGGGCGCTGCACGCGTCGAGTTGTCCCGTTCAGCGGGAGGCAGCCAAGCTTACGAGCGCTCCAGGCGGAGCCCCGCACCGTCACTGCGCGTCGATGGCGCTGCGGCCGCTTCCTGACCTATCCGGCGGCGGCAGCCTCTCCCGCGTCGAGCGAGGCAGTCATCTCGCCGTCGATGAAATCGAGGTCACCGGTGATGACCTTCTCGACCTCTTCGATGGTCGACACCTTGGGGTCGATGTCATCGGCCACGACCTGGCCTCGGCGCAGCACGATGATGCGGTCGACCACCTGGAAGACGTGGTGGATGTTGTGGGCGATGAAGATGCAGGAGTGGCCGGAGTCGCGCGCGTTGCGCACGAACTTCAACACACCGTTCAAGGAGGCCACACAAGGGCGCACCACCGTGCTCGGCGTGGTCGATCCGTCGGAGGTCATCGCGCGCGGCACTCCCGAGGCCGTGGCTGAGGCCGTGCGCGAGGAACTCGAGGTGCTGGCACCGGGTGGCGGTCTCATCATCGGCCCCGGCTGTGCGCTCCCGCCGGAGACCCCGGCCGAGAACATGCACGCCTTCGTGGAGGCGGCGCAGCGACACGGCCGCTACGCACCCGACGGCAGCCTCGCGAGCTGAGGGTCGGCCGTCGGCGCGTGGGTCGGCCGGTTGGCGCGTGGGTCGGCCGGTTCAGTCGACCGGGTCGAGGCGGAAGATCGGTCCGGCCACGGCCTTGTCCGCGCTGGTGAAGGGCGGTGCCAGGCTCCTGGCCGCCGCCAGACGCTCGTCGTCCTCGAGCTCGGTGGCGCTGAACTCGGCCGTCGCTCCCTTCACCGTCAGCTTGCAGCGTCCGGCAGCACGCAGGTTCCTGGCCCACTGGTGCGACTCATCCCCGGCGACCACGTAGTAGCCACCTCCGGGCGCGGACTTCTTGTTGACGATCGCCGTGCGCTCGAGGCCGCTCTTGCGGCCGACCACCGTGATCTGGGCGAGCATCCCGAGGCGAAGCATCGCGCTGGCCATCCACCCGGGCATCTCCATCTCGTCTCGTCCCCTCGTGCCTGCATCGGATCGGTGACCTGACGCTAGCACCAAGGCCCGGCTGAGGCCGTAGAGTCGGGCCATGCCCACGCGAGTGATGGTCATCGGCCGCCAGGCAGGTCTGCCGCCCGCAGGTCTGCCCGAGACGCGTACGGGCGTCGAGTACGTCATGGCCGACACCATGGATCAGGTCCGGGCTGGTCTGGCCGACTGCGACGTGGTCTTCCATTACGGGCACCCACGAGATGCGCTCTCGGCCAACTGGGAGCTGGCCGGCCGATTGCGCTGGCTGCACATCGGCGGCGTGGGCATCGACTGGGCCCTGTTCCCCGAGCTGATCGAGAGCGATGTCGTGCTGACCAACAGCCGCGGCGTCTTCGACGTGACGCTGCCGGAGTACCTGCTGACGCTGATGCTGGCGCTGGTCAAGGACCTGCCGGCCACCCTCGCAGCCCAGGGTCGCCACCAGTGGCAGCACCGGTTGCTCGAACCCCTTGCTGGCGGTCGCGCGGTCATCGTGGGCGCAGGATCGATCGCTCGTGCCGCCGGTCGGCTGCTGCGCTCGATGGGGCTTGGGGTGACGCTGGTCGGGCGCAGCGAGCGTGACGGTGATCCCGGCGAGGGTCGCGTCCGCGCTGTCGCCGACCTCCACGAGCTGCTGCGGTCGGCCGACTGGCTCATCGTAGTGGCGCCGCTGACGCCGGAGACGAGAGGCTTCATCGGTGCGGCCGAGCTGGCGCAGCTGCCGCGCGGTGCCCGCTTCGTCAACATCGGCCGCGGCCCCACGGTCGTGCAGGACGACCTCATCGAGGCGCTGCGCTCTGGAGCGCTGGCCGGCGCCGCGCTCGACGTCTTCGAGGAGGAGCCCCTGCCCGCGGCCAGCCCACTATGGGACATGCCCAACGTCATCGTCTCCCCGCACATCGGGGGCGACGAAGCCAGCACCCCGCTCGCCTTCGGAGAGGCCTTTCTGGCCAACCTCGAGCGCTACCTGGCCGGCCAGCCGCTGGCCAACGTGGTCGACAAGCACCTCGGCTTCGTCCCGGGCGAGCGTTAGGTCCGCGCTGGGCTCGCCACCACCATCAGCCAGCGACGAAATGGTGGCAGGCGCCAGGCGCCACCGTCCCGCGACAACGGCCGCACATCACCGTCGGAGCTCCAGGGACTGGCAGCCACGGGCGAGGCCGCACCGGGCCAGACGACCCGAAGATCCTCGGCTTCCAGTGCCGGCCGCTTCGGTGCGTCCCAGTACAGGTCGGCCTGTTCGCGCAGGTCCACCAGGTGAAGCATCAGCTGGCCAGCCGCCACGCGCGCGGCCCGAGCCCACACCATGCCCGGCTCGGGAATGGCCGACCAGCGCACGTCGCGCCCGTCGGCGTCCTGGAGGCGAAGATCCGGAACCTCGGCTGGCGCCAGGCCCGGATCCGAGAGCAGATGCACGTATCGCGCGCTGAAGCGCCATAGCGCCTGCAACTCGACGGCCTCGGCGGGCGTCATGGCCACGGCCGCCGGGTAGTAGCCCTCGACCAGGAGACGGTCGCCTTCAGCGAGCGTGTGGTGGTAGGCGCCCGCGGCGGCGATGACCGAGCCCAGCAGCACCGTGGGTTCGAACGCGGACGCACGATCGTCCACGGCGTCGCCGTCCCTGAGCGCGGCGGCATAGGCAGCGATGATGACCTGCCGGTCGCCGGCGAGGGCGCGGGCCCGGTCGATCCAGCCGACGACATCGCCCAGGGCGCGATCGGGCGGCCAAAGCTCGAGGTAGAGCGCGGCGGCCGGGGCCGGCGCCACCGACTCGAGCGGAAAGCCGTCGACGCAGTTGAACAGCACCCGTGCAGCCGGGTCGGCATGGGCCACGACCGCGGCAGCCTCCTCGATGAGCCCGGGATAGAGCTCGGCGAAGTCGATGGCCTCGCCGTCGGCGGAGACGGCTCGGTGCGGCGGACCGTAGGTGTCCATGTGGATGCCATCGAAACCGAAGCGGCCGATCGCATCGCTGTACTCGGCGAGGATGCGAGTTCGCCAGGGGCTGCCCGGGCGGATGTCGTTGATGAAGAAGGTGCCGCCCAGGCTCAGGGACTCGCCCGCGTCGTCGAACACACGTTCATCGGGGTGGTCTTCGACGTACTCAGGCTCGGCGCCGTAGACGGAGCCGTAGGCCAGCGAGGCGATGCCGTATTCGCGACCTGTCTCAACGGAGGCATGAACGGCATCATGCGAGACGAAGCGGCCCAGAGCATCGGCGAACTCCCTCGCTCCGTCGGGCGGGCTGTAGCGATAGTGCCGCCACATCCAGTCGTAGTGCTGGACGACGTTGACATGCCAGTCACGCAGCGCATGGGCCGCACGGCTGCTGGCGTCGGCATCGGCGTAGTCGGTGACCGCGGCATGACGTGGGGACTGCCACCAGCCCTCCAGCGCCTCCACCGCGGAGGTCGCCTCGGCGATGGCGGTCCCAGCATGGAGCACGAGTCGAAGCCCGTAGCCATGTCGGGACGCAGCGGGCAGATCCAGGGCGAGGTCGTGGGTCGTCGTGCCCACACCCAGTTCGAGCGCGCCTCGGACCACGGCTGCCTCGCGATCGAGATCCAGGAGCGTCAGGCTCGCCGACGCTGCAACCGCTTCTTCCGAAGTCACCGAGAACTCGACGGTGATGGACTCGCCTGGTCGGCCCCAGGCCCTCGCAGGCCGGATCGATCCGACAGTACAGAGCGTCACGCTGGCTCGGCCACGAGCTCAGAGCGGGCAGCCAGCTCCGCCCGCAGCGACAGGTACGCGGCGTGCGACCACAAGAGCGGGCGTGCCGACTCACCCCAGAGCTCGCGCCACTCGTCGATGCGGTCCGGGGCGAGAGCATGGCTGGCTACCTGTTCAGGCAGTCGCCCGTGCGCATCGGCCTGTGCCTCGATCCAGCGCAGCGCCGCCGTCGCGGCCTCGAGGTCACCGGGCTGACCCCGCCTCAGGAGCACTCGTCCGTAGGCCGAAGTGAGCACCGGCCAGGCTCCGCCACCGTAGTACGTATCGGAGAGGTACCGGTGTACGCCGGGCCCATCGCTGACGATCTCAACGTCGATGCGCTGCAACGTGGCTGCGAAGCGCGGCTCCGTCGCGAGCACCGAGTCGTAGGGGGCCGCCATCCACAGCAAGCTGCCGTCCACCTCGCTGTTGCCGACCCACTTGGTGAAGGCGCCATCGACCACCGACATCCGGCCCTCGATCTCGTCACGCAAGCGCCTGATGGCCGGGGCCGCCGAGAGGGAAGGCTCGATCGAGACGGCCGCCTCGATGCCCGCGCGGATGGCGGCCAGGGTGCTGGTATGGACGTGCTCGGGGAACTCCTCCCAGGCATCGGCACAGGGCACCATCCAGAGGTCTCCCAGGTAGCCGGCCGTGATGACGACCGCTTCGCGCAGCTCGGTGTCCAGATGCCCGCCGTGACGGAGATGGTGGGCCAGGCTCCAGAGCCAGATGCCGGGCCCGTCGAGCTGGAAATTCGGCCAGTCGGTAGTGTCATCCGCCGGCTGGCCGTCAGCGTCGTAGCGGCAGTGCAGATAGTCGGCCGCGTCCGGGATCCGTCCTGCCTGTGCCGCCGCCCGAGCGCGAGCGAGACCGGGCGCCGTGGAGATCACTACCCGGGCCACCCACTGGTGGAACCGTGCGGCCCATTCGAGACGACCGACATGGTCCAGCGCCTCGGCGATGAACGAGCCATCGCGGAACCACGAGTAGCCGTACTGGCTGAAGGTCGGTCCGGCCAGGAACGCCCCGCTCGAGGCCTGGCTCGAGCCGATGACCTCGAGGCTGGCGGCTACGAGGTCGCGGCCGGAAGACGTGCCTGGTCCTGTCATGTCGTCACCCCTTGGTCGCGCCCACGAAGGCACCGCTGACGAACTGCCGCTGGAGCGCGATGAACAGGACCAGCACCGGCGCGAGGGCGATGAGCGAGGCGGCGAAGACGAGGCCCCACTCGGTCGACTGTGCGCGCTGCAGCATGCGGATACCGATGGGCAGCGTATACAACTCCCGGTCGGCAAGGATCGTGATGGCCCACGTGAACTCGTCCCAGGCCGCCAGCCAGCTGAAGATGGTCACTGTGGCGAGGCCCGGTTTCGACAGCGGCAGGGCGATAGAGCGGAATGCCCGCCACGGCCCGGCTCCGTCGACCGACGCGGAGTCGAAGAGCGCCTGGGGCATGGCCGCATAGAAGCCACGGAGCAGGAACGTGTTGAGCCCGAGGTTCATGACCGAGTAGACCACGATGAGCCCCCAGAGGCTGTTGAGCAGCCCGAGGTCGCGCGCGAGCATGAACTGCGGGATGAGCAGGAGCATGCCCGGCACCATCATCGTGAACAGCAGCGCGCCGAAGAGCAGTCGGCTGCCCGCGAAGCGATAGCGAGCGAAAGCGAAGCCCAGCATCGCCGCAAGCGAGACCGAGATGGCTGTGCTGGTGACAGTCACGACCACACTGTTGACGAAGAAGCGGGCGAAGTCCCCGCTGTTCCAGGCGCGCGCGAAGTTGTCGAGCGTCGGCTCCTGGGGGATGAGTTGTGGCGGGATCTCCAGCACGTAGGCATGGGGTTTGAAGGCAGTGCTCACCATCAGCACGAAGGGCGCGATCATGAGCAGGCCGAAGGCCAGGGCCAGGCTGAACGAGACCCAGCGCTGCAGCCGGGCTCGCCGGTATCCGCCGATCATGTCTGCTCCTGCTGGCGGGCGAAGCGGAACTCGACGACGCTGATGGCGGCTACCACTGCAGCGATCATGAACGAGAGCGCCGCACCGTAAGCCAGGTCGATCTCCTGGAAGGCCTGCTTCCAGGTGTAGGTGAGCACGACCTCCGTGCTGTTCAGGGGCCCGCCCAGCTGACCGACCGCGGCGGTCGACATGACGAAGATGCTGATGAAGGCGCTGAAACCACCGATAGTCAGCACGATCAGCAGGAATGTGGTCGTCGCGCGCAGGAAGGGGATGGTCACGTTGCGGAAGCGGGCCCAGGTGCCGGCGCCGTCGATGGCGGCCGCCTCGTGCAGCTCATGCGGTACGCCCTGCAGCCCGGCGAGGTAGACGACCATCGTCCAGCCGATGCCCTTCCACACGCCCAGGATGGCGATGGCCCACAGCGCGGTCGCCGGCTCGGCCAGCCAGGCCACGTTCTTGTCGATGATCCCGAGCACGTCCTTGAGCAGCCAGTTCAACACGCCCGACTGGCCGTTGTAGAGCCACACGAAGATGAGCGAGACGATGACCCAGCTGGTGATCACCGGCAGGTAGTAGACCAGTCGGAAGACCGACCGCCCGTGGATCTTCTCGTTGAGCAGCAGCGCCGCACCCAGCCCGAGGACCAGCTGGCCGGCAACGGTCACGACGGTGTAGCCGACAGTAGCGCTCAGCGCTCGCCAGAACAGCGGGTCATGGAGGGCACGGACGTAGTTGTCGAGCCCGACGAAGGAGGAGTCGCCGCGCAGCTTCCAGTCGGTGAAGCTCATCACGAACGATTCCAGGACCGGGATCAGCGCCCAGGTGGCGAAGAGCAGCAGACCCGGCAGGATGAGCCCGTAGATGGGGAGCAGTCGCCGCAAACGACTGCTCCACGGTTCCACGAGCACGGTGCCCGTGGGAGGAGGGTCGGGTCGCCGCCCCAGCGTCATCACGGAGCGGCGACTCATCCCCATATCGGTCGAAGACTACGCGCGTGCGCTCGAGACCTACTGGGCCAGCAGGCCGTCGACGATGCCGGCAGCCTCGGCGAGTGCTGCCTGGACCTCCATATCGCCACGCAGAGCCTTCAGCACGGCATTACCGATGGCCTCGTCGATCTTCGGCCACGAGGGGACAGGGGTTCGTGCGTTGCCGTTCTCAAGCTGCTCCATGAAGGTGGGGTAGTAGTCGGGCAGGTCCGGATGGCCGACGAGGCTGGAGAGCACCGGCATCTGGCCGACCTTGCCCATGGCCAGCTGGGATTCCTCGGAGAGCATGTGGCGGACAAAGGCCAGCGCGGCGTCCTTGTTCTCTGTCGTGTTGAAGACCACGATGTCCTCGCCGCCGACGACCGACTGACTGCCAGCCGGCCCGGCGGGCACCGGGGTGAAGCTGAAGCCGAGTTCCGGGAACTGGTTGCTGAAGATGCTCGGCATCCAGGGGCCCTCCAAGACGGTAGCGGTCTGGCCGTTCCCGAACTGGTCGGATGTGTTGGTGCCACCCCCGAGGATGCTTGGGCTCATGTAGCCCTTGTCGAGCCAGTCCTTGAGCATCGCCACGGCCGCCACGGTGCCCTCACCATCTAGGTACCCGCTGGCCGTGGTCAGATCTGCGTCGGTGACCGACCCGCCCATGGTCCAGATCCAGGGCAGGACACTCCACGCGCCGGTGCCACCTTCGGCATAGCCGTAGACGCCCTCGCCCTGTGTCTCGGCGACGGTCGCCAGCATGGCCTCGAAGTCCTCGATGGTAGTCGGCATCTCGCTGATGCCGGCAGCTTCGAGGACGGCGTCATTGGTGAAGATGATGCGGGTGTTGGTATCAAGGGGCAGCCCGTAGTAGTGGTCACCCCATCTGTTCGTCGAGAGTGGGCCGGGGAACACCGCCTCACTCAGTTCGGCGAAGTCGGGCATCTCCTCGTCGAGCGCGAGCAACACGTCCTGATCGGCGAACTCCGGCACCCAGATGATGTCCGAGCGGAGGACGTCGGGGAGCACGCCACCAGCCAGACCGGTGATGAGCTTCTGGCGCAGATCGTTGTAGGGGATCTCCTGGGTCTCGACGGTGACGTTCGGGTACATCTCCTGGAACGCCGGCAAGACCTCATCGCGGAACGTGGTGATCTCGTCGCCGTCCGCGCCGTAGCCGTTCCAGAACACGACGGTGCCGCTGACGGACTCGTCTGGCGCCATCGCGTCGTCCTGGGCGAGAGCGAGGCCGCTGAAGGCCAGCGACAGAGCTGCGGGCAATGCCACGAGAGCGGTCAGCCGCTTCCGGTCGATCACATCCATGGTGTTCTCCTCCTTGGCCTACGAGGCCGCTGCTGGTGAGGGTTCGCCCCTCGCGTTGGTCTGGCCACCGGCGGGCAGTCGTTCGCCGCGCAGGTGGGCCGGTGTGAAGAGCTCGCGCAGGACCAGGCTGGCCGCTCCGCGTGCCCACGCTTCGTCGCCCCACGGCTCGAAGACGAGGTCGGGCTCGACTTCGGGCAGGAGGCCCTGGTGGATCCCGTCGCGGATCCCATCGAGATAGTTGTGGCCCAGTCGGACACCCTCGCCTGAGACCACGACACGCTGTGGGTCGAGCAGTGTGATGGCGTTCGCGACCGACCGGCCGACCAGCCGTCCGGCTCGGCTGAGGAGGCCAGCGATGCCGGCGTCGCCGTCAGCGGCCGTCGCCAGCTCGCCGGGTGGGATGACCTGTCCGGTCGACGCGAGGACGTCGCGCACGATCGCCGGCTCGGCCGCTTCCGCCTCGAGACAGCCGCGTTTGCCGCACCAGCACTCGTGCCCGTCAGCCACCACCTCCACATGGCCGATCTCGCCGAGCGCGCCGCGGGCGCCACGAGCGATGGCGCCGTCGATTACCACACCCATGCCGATACCGCGACCGACGGAGATGACCAAGAGGTAGTCGCAGCCACGTCCGGCGCCGTAGAGATGCTCGGCGACGGTCAGGGTGTTGACGTCGTTGTCGATGAGAACCGGCACGCCGAGTCGCGACTCGAGCGTGGCCGCGAGATCCCAGCCGACCCAATCGGGCAGCGGCGAGCGACTCGCGTCGCCGGTCGCGGGGTCGATGGCTCCGGGCATCCCTACACCCATGCCGAGCGGCCGTTCGCCGACCAGTCCGGCCTCACGTTCCAGCTGCTGCAGGGCCAGGCGGAGCAATCCGACGATCTCGTCGAGCGAAGCCTGCGAGCGGTGCGGCAGCGAGACCATGGCCTGCGGCTGGGCATCGAGGTCGGTGATCGTGGCGGTCAGCGACTCAGGGGCAAGCTTGACGCCCACGACGTGGCGAGCAGCGGGATCGACCCGCAGGAGCGTCGCCGGACGGCCGACGGACCCGCTACGGTCGCGGTCGCGCGAGCCTGGTCCCTCCTCCACCAGCAGCTCGTCTGCGAGGAGCGAGGCCGTGATGGAGGTGACCGTCGAGGGGCTGAGCCCAGTGATGCGAGCGATGTCAGCACGCGAGATGGCACGGCGCTCGCGCACGAGATTCAGGACGAGGGCACGGTTCAGGTCGCGAATCAGTTCGCGTCGTCCGGTTCGCATCTGCCCTGGTAGCCCTCCACGGCACCTATTCATTCGGTCGTCGAACGAAATAATCGTACCAAGGGCGGGAAGCCGTGTCCAGTGATCGAGGCAGCGGTCGCCCCCGCGAGCACGGAGGAGGCGATCGCATGGCCTGGCTTCTTCTCGGGTTCTCGCGCAGCGGGCCACCTCGACCGCGCGTGGTCGGCGTGCTGCGTCCAGCAGGACAGATGCGCACGGTCTTCCCGCTGAGCGAGACGCTGTGACGATCTATGCCGCCAGGCGCGAAGGATCGGGCCGGGAGCACGTCCCGAGGGTCGCGGGGGCGCGATGCACCTCGCGTTGGCCCGCTGAACGGGAGCGTCCCCAAGCCGACCCGGCGGACCCCCGGTCGCATCAGCCCTGGCCGACCGGCGGACCCCGGCAATTCCCGGATACCGGGCCGCTTCGGCCCAGTCCGCCATCAGGCCGATCGGACCCGAACCGTCACTGGGCCCAAGGCAGGCGCCGAGCGCACCGAGCATCGCCGATGCCGGCTCTGCTGACCGTCTTCCCGCTGAGCGGGCCAACTCGACCGCAGATGCACGGGATGACGTGTCCAGCAGGTCAGATGCGTCGGCCCTTGCCGCTCAGCGGGACATCGTGTCGATTCCTGCCGCGACGCGGCGAGGATGGGACCGTCGGTACCTTCCGGGTGTGGTCGAGGGTGCGGAGCACGTCGCGTTGTCCCGCTGAACGAGAACGACCCACGACGGGCGCCGGCCGGCACCGGGCCCAGGGCGGGTCCCGGGCGGAACGGGGGCGGCGCGTTCCACCGGCAGCGCCGGGGTAGACTCGGCCCACATGTCTCTCGTCGCCCTCGACGGGCTCACCAAGCGCTTTCCTGGGGGCGTCACCGCGCTCGATGGACTGACGCTGACCATCGAGCCGGGGATCGTCGGCCTCGTCGGCGCCAACGGCGCGGGCAAGTCGACGCTCATCAAGATCCTGCTCGGGCTGCTCGAGCCGACCAGCGGGTCTGCCCAGGTGCTCGACCTCGACGTGGCCACCCAGGGCCTGGCCATCCGCCAGCTGGTGGGCTACATGCCCGAGCACGACTGCCTGCCCAACGACATCTCGGCCAGCGACTTCGTCAATCACATGGCGCGCATGTCCGGCCTGCCGCGGGCCTCGGCTCGCGAGCGCACCGCCGAGGTGCTCCGCCACGTAGGCCTGTTCGAAGAACGGTACCGGCCGATGGGCGGCTACTCCACGGGCATGAAGCAGCGCGTCAAGTTGGCCCAGGCGCTGGTCCACGACCCGCGGCTGCTCTTCCTCGACGAGCCCACGAACGGGCTCGACCCGGCCGGTCGCGATGACATGCTGGACCTCATCGAGCGCACCGGCACAGAGTTCGGCATCGCCATCGTCATGGCCAGCCACCTGCTGGGCGAGATCGAGCGCGTGGGCCAGTACCTGGTGGCCATCGACGCCGGGCGCCTGCTGCGCGCTGCAGAGCTGCACACCTTCACCCAGCGCACGGGCACGCTCATCGTCGAAGTGGACGACGGGCACGAGGCGCTGGCCGGCAAGCTGACCGAGGCCGGCCTGACCGCCGTGGTCGATGGCAGCCACGTGCTCGTCGAGCTGCGCGGCGACGAGACCCACGACCAGGTGCTCGACGCCGTCGTGGAGCTGGGCCTCGCGCTCATCCGCGTGCAGCCCCGGCGCAGCAGTCTCGAGGACCTGTTCCGCGACAGCAAGCCAGGCGACGACCCGATCGACGACAGCAAGCCGGGCGACGACAGCGACGACGAGGCGGACGCCGCCATCATCGGCCACGGTGACAACAAGACTGCCGGTCTCGGAGTTCCGCAGCCGTGACCGCCACACCCGCGGACCGTCGGCCCGAGGCCGGACGCGGCGGCTCCATCTACGACCTCGGCTATCGCGGCTACGAAGGCCCCCGCCTGGGGCGTCGAGCGGCTATCTGGGCGCTCCTGGCCCACAGCGTGCGCACGGCCTACGGTTTCGGCCGCAGCGCTCGCTCCAAGGTCATGCCGGTGGGCCTCGCGGTCATGGCGGTGCTGCCCTCGCTGCTGGCCCTGGGCATCCTCATGCTCATCTCCACCCTGGGCCCCCCGGGCGAGGCGCTCGAGGCCATCTCGCCGGTGCAGTACTCGACGCTCTTCCCCATGATCGCCACGCTCGTCTTCCTCTTCTGCGCCTCGCAGGCGCCGGAGCTCTTCGGCCGTGACCAACAGATGGGCGTCCTGCCGCTGTACTTCTCGCGAGCGGTCGGCCGCCTGGACTACGCCATCGCGCGCTTCCTGGGCCTGTTCCTCTCACTTCTGGTGCTGGTGCTGGTGCCCTACCTGCTGCTCCTGCTGGGGCGTGTGCTGGTGGCGCCGGACCTCTTCGACGGACTGGCCGACGAACTGCCCAGCGTGCCTACCGCGCTGATGGTGGGGTTCTCCATCGGCACGCTCGTGGGCAGCATCTCAGCAGCGGCAGCCTCACTGACACCACGTCGCTCCTACGCGACCGTGGCCATCATCGCCGTCTTCCTCATCCCCAACATCGCCGCGGCCATGCTGGTGGGCCTCGAGGCCGGCATCGTCGGCCAGGTCGCCACGCTCCTCAGTCCAGCCGATGTGCTCGACGGCGTGAACGCCTTCCTCTTCGACGTGCCGGCGGAGAACATCACCGTGCGACGGGCCGGACTCGAGGGGTGGGCCTACGTCGTGGCCTCCATCGCCTGGATCGTGGGCTCGCTGGCCGTGCTGGCCCGACGCTACCTGCGGATGGCGCTATGACCGGCAAGCGGACTCCCATCGCGATCTCGGTAGAGCACACTTCGCGCTGGTACGGCGACGTGGTCGCGGTGAACGACATCTCGTTCGAGATCGGCCCGGGCGTGACCGGCCTGCTCGGGCCCAACGGGGCGGGCAAGACGACGCTGCTGCACATGATCGCGGGACTCATGTCCCCCTCGGCCGGATCGGTGCTGGTTGGCGGCAAGCCCACCTGGCGGCGGCCGGCCGTGTACCGCCAGGTCGGCCTGGTGCCCGAGCGCGAAGCGGTCTACCCGTATCTGACGGGCCGCGAGTTCGTCCTGCTCAACGCCAAGCTGCACGGGCTCCCCGACACGGAGGCGGCAGTCGAGCGAGCCATCGAGCTGGTCGATCTGGGCCCTGCCGCCGATCGTCGCGTGGGCACCTACTCCAAGGGCATGCGTCAACGCATCAAGGTCGCGGCAGCGCTCGTGCACGACCCCTCGGTGCTGGTGCTCGACGAGCCCTTCAACGGCATGGACCCGCGCCAGCGGCTGCACATGTTCGAGCTGCTGCGCACGATGGCCGAGGAAGGCCGGACGGTCCTGCTCTCGTCGCACATCCTGGAGGAGGTCGAGCGCATCGCCGACTCCGTGCTCGTCATCTACGCGGGGCGGCTCGCCGCCTCGGGTGACTTCCGCTCCATCCGCCAGCTCATGACCGACCGGCCCCACGCCTTCTCCGTGCGCTCCTCGGACGACCGGCGCCTGGGCTCGATGCTGCTGGCGGAGACGTGCGTCTTTGGCGTCGAGCTCGATGCCAACGGTCTCAGGGTGCGGACGTCCGACTACGGAGAGTTCACCCGTCGCATGCCGGTCGTGGTGCGCGACGCGAACATCCGCCTGTTCGAACTTCGGCCGACCGATGACTCGCTCGAATCGGTCTTCGCCTACCTGGTGGGCCGATGATCGGACGCTGGCCCATCGTGGCCCTCACGCTGCGGGCGCTGCTCGACCGCAAGCGCACCTGGCTGATGATCGGGCTCGCCGCCATGCCTGTGCTGTTGGTCGCGCTGGCGGTCGCGCTGGGCCCTGCCGAGATCGAGGCCGACGACTTCGACTCCATCATCATCGCCACCATCCTGCCGCTCATCGCGCTCGTCTTCGGCACCTCGGCCATGGGTCCGGAGCTCGAAGAAGGCACCATCATCTACCTGCTCAGCAAGCCCATCCGGCGCCTCCGCCTGGTGACCGCCAAGTCGGTCGTGGCGGCAGCCTTGACGGCGGCCCTGGTCGCCCCGGCCACGCTGCTGGCCGGGCTCGTCGCCACGCTCGGTGGGAGCGATGTGGCGGGAGTAGCGGTCGCGTATGCAGTGGCCGCAATGGCCGGTGGGGCTGCCTACGCGGTCGTGTTCCTGGCGGTCAGCACGTTCACCCGCTGGGCCCTCATCGTGGGCTTGCTCTACGTGCTGCTGTGGGAGGGCTTCCTGGCCGACCTGCTGCCCGGCACCAACACGTTCTCCATCCGGCAGGCCACCCTGGGCGTGGCCCGCGAACTCTCGGGCGAGCGCGTCCCCCCCGATGCCGCCACGCTCGAACAGGGCCTGCTGACCCTGACGCTGACCATCCTCGCTGCCCTCGCCGTGGCGACCTGGCGCATGTCGCGTTTCCAGCTCCGCGGAGGCGACTGATCCCCATCGCTGACCACCAGGCGCCGCCTGCGGGCTACCGAGCGGCGCCTGCGCCTATGCCTGGTAGCTGAAGTCCTCGGGGAAGGTGACGGCGCCTTGCCACCAGGCGGCGACATCCTCGGATGAGGCCGTGCCCAGGTCGATCGGATCCCAGATGAAGGCCTGCTCCATCTGGTCGCCGAGCGCCAGGAGCCGTGCGCCGAGGCGAACCTGCTCATCACTCCAGGCGGCCAGGGCCGCATCAAGGTCGTCAGTGCGCCCGAGCTCGGGCAGCAGCCCGCTCACGTTCTGGTAGCCCTTGAACACGCCCGACCCAGTGAAGGGCTGCGCGACCACGCCCGAGTCGCCGATGACGCACATGCGACCCCTCGCGTAGGTCGACAGCTGCGCGGTGTAGATGAGCTGGACGAACGTGTCCCTCGTCTTGCCGATCATGCGGCCGTGCCAGTCGGGCAGGTTCTGCCGCATCAGCGCCTTGAGGCGGGCCTCCTCGTCGAGCCGCATGGCCCCCGGCGGGATGGAGCCGTGACGCTCGCGACCGTCGCGGTCGACCATGAACGCCGCCACCTCCTCCTCTGCCAGCGGGATGTAGCAGGCCCAGTTGATGGTGCGGTCCCCGGCACGTGCCGAGCCATCGGAGCCGGGCACGAAGTAGGCGGTGGCGTTGCCGGGCAGGTCGGCATACGAGAGGCGAGGAACGTCATTGCCCAGCGGAGCATCGGTGACGGCCGATTCGGGCAGCAGACCGCGCCAGAGCATGTAGCCGCGGTACTCCAGCTCCGTCCCGGGAGAGACCAGCCCCCGGCCGACCGACTGGTAGCCGTCCGCGAAGAGGACCAGGTCGAAGCGGTCGGCGCTGCCGTCCTCGAAGGTCACGTCGACCGCCTCCGAGCCGACCGCCTCGGCGCCGCTGACGGCGATTCCCTGGTGATAGATGTCGTCGGGGATACGCCGGCGCAGCTGACCCCAGAGCTCGGTCCACTGGAAAGTGCGCATGTCGAGGGGGATGGCGAACGGCGAGCGGCCGACCGAGGGCTCCTGAGGCGTGCGCACGATGAAGGGCATCTTGCCCGACTTGATGTGGGGCATATGGAGGTCGATGATGTCCCGGTCGACCAGCTCCTCGTACATGGGGCCGGTCGTGGCGATGCCGCCACCTCGCCCCACGAGGCCTCCGCGCGAGCGCTCGAACACGCGTACATCGTGACCGGCACGAGAAAGCAGGATGGCTGCCGAACAGCCCGCGATGGATCCCCCAACGATGCCGATCGAAAGGCGCATGGCCCTCCCCTGTGCGCGTATGTCCGCGACACCTTGCTCGATTCGCAGATGGAACGCAAACTCAGGGGCACCATGACACAACAGCGCACGACACCCGGTGGCGCCGCATCCGCCGGGCCGATGTCGATGCTCACCTGCAGCCAATGCGGCAAGAAGAACAAGATCCGACCCGCCGAACGCGGCTCACCGCATTGCGGTGCCTGTGGCCAGCCGTTGCCCTGGCTGGTCAACGCCACCGACGCGACGTTCGCCTACGAAGCGCGCTCGTCGGTGGCCATCCTCGTGGACCTGTGGGCGCCGTGGTGTGGCCCCTGCCGCGTGGTGGGTCCGATGCTCGAGAACCTGTCGAAGGAGTACGCGGGGCGCATCAAGGTGGTCAAGGTGAACGTGGACGAGAACCCGGGCCTGGCCCAGCAGTTCGGGGCCACCTCCATCCCGACCATGGTCGTCATCAAGGGCGAGCGCGTGGTCGACCGGATCGTGGGCGCGCTGCCACCCAACGACCTCAAGATGCGGCTCTTCCCGTACCTGATGAGGACCTAGGCGTCCGGTGCTGCGGTCGGCTCGGCCGTGGCCTCCTCGGTTCCCGGTGACGCTTCGGCGGCACTGTCTGTCGTCTCGTCGATGGCCGGGCTCTCGGCTGCCTGGGCGCAGCTGAGATCACCGGCCACCAGGCCATCGAGTCCGTCACCGGTCAGCACCCCGGCTCGGCCGGTGAGTGACGACGCGTCGATGATCGACTCGCCGGCGGGCGTCCTGAGCTCGAGCTCGTCGGCCAGCGCGAACGTCCACTGGCCCGCGGGAGCTTCGAACGACAGGGAGACGGCATTGCCGGCCGGTGAGACCGAGAGCTCGCCGGTGACGGTCGTCGGCTCGGCATCGCCGGCCACCGGGTCGAGCACGACCTCCACCGGGCCCATGACCTCGATGGCGGCCTTGAGCGTGCTCGCAGCCGCCGCCGGGTCGGCCGCGGCCTCCACGCCGGCCGTGTAGCGGATGAGCGTGGACGCAGGATCGTCGAGCTCCACCACGCCCGAGGCTCCGCTGAAGGTCTCCAGCGAACGGCAGGTCAGCAGCAGGCGCTGGCCCTTGGGCGTGAAGCCGCCGGTGGGGTCGCGCAGATCCACGAAGTGGCCGCCACCGGGCAGCTGCAGGCGGTCGATGACCTGCCCGGACCCGGTGCTGCTGCGAACGCTGACGGTGACCGAGCGGGCATCCTTGGGCCGGGGCATGATCACGTACCAGGTGGCCTTCTTGGGGTCGTAGTAGCCGAACACGCCCGAGGCCACGTTGTAGTAGTCGATCTCGTCACCGGGTGCACGGCCACTGACATCGGTCGTGCCGGTGGCCCAGGTGCCATCGCGGAAGAGACCGCTCAGCGAGAACCGCTCGACGCCGGCGAGGGTGTCGTGCTGGGTCCCGACCTGGACGGGCGTGGCCGCATCGCCGTCGATGCCGATCTCTACCTGCTGCCCGCGGATGCCATCGGGCATCCGCTTGGCCATCTCAACGGCCACGAAGACGATGGGATGCTTGCTCCGGAACTCGGCGGCCTTGCCGTAGAACGAGCGCGCCACACCGGGCGGATAGTCGTCGGCCAGCTTGCCCACCAGCTTGGCGGTGGCCTTCGTGTTGGCCACGTAGACGGCCGAGATGTCCGACCACTCGGGCGCGTCTGGGGCGGGAGTCCCGTCGCGGGTCACCTGGTCCGAGGCCCCGTCCGCGATGCGCGTGATCTGCGGGGCCATCCGCGTGCGGGCCATGCGGAAGGCCTTGCCCTTGATCGATTCGATCGGAGCCGGGGGAGCCTGCTCCTTCGCCTTTTCCTTCTTGGCGGCGCCGACCGGGCCGGTCGCGGCGGTCGCGATCAGCGCAGTCGCCAGCATCGCTCCGGCTGCGGCTCCCAGGGCTCGACGGATCATGGGCACTCCCCTTGCTGCAGTCCTTGTCGGTCCTGATTATCAGGGCCCCGCCGGCTTCTCGCCGAGAGGTGTGTTCAGCCGATGACCAGGAGCAGCAGTGCGAGCAGGGCGATCCCGACCGCCGACAGGGCCACGGCGCAGCTGCCCAATCCACCGATGTCCTTGCCCAGCCCCTTGCCCAGATCGTCCACCCTGGCTCCTCTCCTAGTGCCGGCGGGGACTGCCGTCCGAGGGCCAGCGGCCATCGTCCATCAGCTCCAGCCCGCGCACGGCCTCGGGCACCCCTCGCGCGGCCTGCTCCTCGTAGGTAGCCCGAAGCTCATCCCACGAACAGGCTCCTGCTCCTTCACCGGCCGCCCATCGAGGCCGTTGGCGGTCACGTCTTCGGGGGCGGCGAGAGGAGCGAAGGCGAGCGATGACCCGGTGCATCGCCAGATGGTATCGGGCCTGGCCAGCCCGAGTCGATGGGGCCGGTCACTCCTGCCGCATCCCGGCAACGCCAGTGCATCTGCTGGCCTAGGATGGACGTGTCGTTGCATCGTCAGCGCAATGCAGGAGGATCGGATGGCCGGCAGGCGGAAGCTCTCGGTGGACCAGTCGCGGACGGACCTGTTCGAGCGATTGGTGGCGGCCAAGGACTCGATCGTACGCACGACAGCGAAAGACACTGACATCGAAGTCGTGCACATCGAACCGGCCTTCGACCGTGTCCTCGACCTCGTGGCCGAGCCGGTCCCGACGCCCGAGCAGATCGCCGCATGGCGCGAGGAAGGAGTCCGCCTCGCCCGGGACGGCGCCGCCGCGGAGCGAGTGCTCGATGGCTATCTCTCGCTCAACTGGGCCATCTGGGAAGCCGCCATGCGGGAGGAGGACATCGCCCGCGAGGTCATCCTCGACTTCGCGGACCGGCTGTTGCGCGGCCTCGACGACGCCCTCGCCGCCATCTCGGAGGGCTATATCCGCGTGGAGGTCGAGCTGGCCGCGGCCCACTCGGACGAGCGACGCGCAGTGCTCGAGGAGCTGTTGACAGCGCCGCGCGCGACGCCGGAGGACCGCGCGCGGATCCGCCGCCGCAGCGAACGCCACGGGCTCTCTCCCCAGGGCTCGTACCGGCTCATCCTGGTCTACGTGCCGGGCATGAGTGACGCCGGGATCGAGAACGCCATCGATGACCTGGAGAAGCGCATCCGTGTCCCCGGCGCGAACCATCGCGACAAGCCCGGCATCCGTCTCCCGGTCGTGCTCGACTGGCGCGGGCACGTGCTCGTCTTCGCCAAGGGCGAGTGGGCCGGCGAGCGAAGGCTGCGTGAAGCCCTGCCATACGTCGTGGGGGAGGACGTCGTGGTCATCGACACCGGCCCGGTCGAGGGTTGCGAGGCGCTCGCCGACGCCCTGGCCCAAGCCGACTACAGCGCCACCGTGGCCACCAACCTCGGCCGACGCGGCTGGATCGGGATCCCGGCGAGCTGGCGCTCGAGTCGACCTTCCTGCTCGACGATGCCCTCGTCCGAGCCGCCGTGCAGCAGGAGCTGGGGCCGCTGCTGGCCGACCAGCGCATGGGAGACGAGCTGCTCGAGACCCTGGAGGTTTACCTCGGCGCGCGCCAGAACACGCGCGAGACCGCGCGCCGCCTGCACCTTGCCCCGCGCACGGTGGCCTACCGCCTGGAGCGCATCGAGACGCTGCTGGGCCGTGAGCTCGACGGCGACGCGGCCGTTCGGCTGAGCGCGGCGCTGCTGGCCCTGCGTGTGAGCCGCCAGGCCGGGACCGCCGCGGCCGCCGCTCAACCCGCACAGTAGCCTCGCGTCGGGCGTCGGGCGTCGGGCGTCGGGCCCGCGGACGGGTCCCTCAGCTGAAGACCGAGAGACCCGTCGAAGGCTACGGCATCGAGGACCTACTGCTGGGGGAAGTTCTCGGGTGCCGAAGGTGGACCCTCCGGGGTGATGTGGCCGCTCAACTTGCAGCAGGGGCTGCTGTAGTCGATGACGACGTAGGCCATCAAGCCCTCGTAGGCATCCTCACCGACGAGCCAGCCAGAGCCCGGTCGGTCCCGACCTCGTCGATCGTGATGAACTCCAAGGTACCTTCCCACGCACCGTCGTTGTTGACGACACGAACGAGGGAGGAACCGACGGCGCCGGTCAGACCGGTGGACGAGTCCGCGACCCGCGGCGCGACCAGGGCACAGAGGACCGCGATCGCGAACATGGGGCCCGCCGGGACAGCAGGCATCCAGGTCGTCCCTACCGGTCTAGCCGAGCCGTACGGTCTCCGCCTCCAGTCCGCCACCCTCAGGCAGCTTGCTCCAGCTCCTGCGCTGCCACTCTTCCTTGAGCACCTCCATCGCGGCCTGTTCCAGGAACTCCGGCGCGCTCCATTCATCGACATCGAAGTCGTTCTGGATGTAGCCGTGGCTGAACATGAAATCCTTGCCGATATTGATGGTCTGCATGTTCATCGCGCTCAGGCTGGGCACCATGTCCACGTCCTTGATGCCCTGGTAGGTGTCCTCGGCATCGAGGTAGAAGGTCTGGCGGTTGAGGATCGCACCGGCCGCCCGCTTGTGTTCATTGGCCCAGCGGCCGACCTTGATCATGGCCTTCATGTAGGCGATGACGAGCTCGGGGTGCTCCTCGGCCATGACGTCCGTACAGGTAATGACCGCCGGGGTATTGGCCACCTGGATGGTCCAGTCGGGGTACTTCGAGAGGTCCTCGATCATCTTGATTCGGCCGGTGGCCTCCTGCAGGTGCTGGAAGACCTTGCTTTGCGTGTAGATGGCGTCGACCTTGCCCTCCAACAGCGCGTTCTCCAGCGGACGAAAGGCGAGGTCGTGCTTGTGGTCACGCTTGAGCCACGTCTCGGACGGATTGTTGATGGGCGCCAGCATCTTGGGATCGTCGTACCAGTCATCGGGGTAGGGGAACTCGACGAGCTCGATGTCATCCATGGTCATGTCGTTGAGCCTGAGCATGGACTCGATGCCCATGTGCTCCTGGATGCGCCACCAGTCGTTCTTGATGGTGTTGAGGCTCTTGGTGAGACCGACCTTCTTGCCCCGGAGGTCCTCCATCCGAAAGATCGGGTCGCGGGCGCGCACGGCCATGCAGCCGCCCTCGTAGACCCAGGTCGCGCCCAGCAGCCTGGTGCGGCGGATGTCGGCGTTGACCGCGATCGGCGGGTACAGGCCACCGAAGCGGATGAGGTTGTCGAGGTTGTGGATGTAGTGCGGGTACCAGTTGTTCTCGGGCGAGTGGCGGAAGTAGTCGTACTCCACGCCGATCTTCTTGAACTCCTCGCGGCACCAACCCAGTTCCTGGTCCACGTTGTTGGCCGAGACCATGGGGCAGTTCGTGTACCAGACCTCGTTCCAGTCGAGGGGCACGGTGCTGGAGACCCGCTTGGGGTCTTCGTTCTTGGTCGTCATGATCGGTCTCCTTGGTGGCGTTGAGGACTCGCTTCGCATAGATGGACTGCAGGAAGGCACCAGCTGGCGCGTTCCGCCTGGGCCCCGCCGGACCAGCCCGGGCCGGCGGCTGGGTCGCTCACGCCTTCGCTGTCATGCTCGGTATCCGTCGAAATGTTCGAGCGCCACAGCCACGTCGTAGCCGAGTGCATCGGCGATGCGAGGAGCGACGCCGATCAAGCGAGCCAAGCCGATCGATGGACCGACCGTCAGTAGAACGCCCACCACTTCCTCGCGAGAGGCTCCGGCGGCGAGGGCGGCGTCGACCTCGGCGCCGAGCGCCGAGCTGGCGGCGTCGATGGCGATCAGGGCCCCCAGCCGGACGAGGCTGTCGGTCTTGGGCTCGAGCGGTCCCTCACGATCGGGCTGTGGGCTTCCAGCAAGCACGCCACGCACAAACCGCTCATCGTTGAGCGTCAAGCGGCGAAGTGTGTCCTCGTAGTCGGGCGGCATGCGGCCCATGTCTCCATCGGTGGTGTCCCGTGAACGTTCAGCCGGGCCTTGCGATTGAAGCACGCTCGGGAGCGTTCGATGCCACCCGAACCAGGTGAGACTGGCCTCGCTTCTTCAGGTGTCGCGAGCACCCAGGACGACAGCTGTCATGGCGGCCGGGTCGATGAGCCCGGCCCGTACCGCATGCTCCACAGCTTCAGCGCGCGTGGTCGCATCGAGCTTCCGATAGAGAGACATCACGTGGGTCTTGACGGTGTTCTCGGAGATGTGCAGGCGGTCGCCGATCTCACTGAACTTGAGATGCGTGGCCAGCATGGGGACGATGCGCAGCTCCGCCCCGGTCAGCGTCGACGCTCCCACCGAACCGCTGCGCAACTCGACCAGCTGGGCGCGGATCTCCTCGACCTCACCGTTGAGCATGCCCACATCGGGACGACGATGGAGGATGTCCCCGATCTCGAGGGCCAACGTCCTGGCGCCGGGCACGTCAGCCAGCGAGAGACGTGCACGAGCCAATTCGAGGCGGGTGATGAGCGCCAGCCCCGGCAAGGCCCACGTGAGCTGGGGCCGCAGGTTTTGCGCGTGGGCCAATCGGCGTCTGGCCTCGTCGGGTGCATCCATCGCGATGGCGACCCTGGCTGACAGTGCATCCTGGAACGCCTGCGGGCCCTGCTCACCGAGCGCACCGATACGCCGGATCTCGTCCGCCGCATCCAGGAGATCACGAGCAGCGGAGATGTCCGAGCGGGCGAGCGCCAGCCGGGCCCGCAGTCCAAGGGCTATCGCTCGGGCATTGGGGGCGGCGCCCACGATGGCCCGCTCCCCACCGATGCTCGAAAGCACCGCCTCAGCCTGGTCGTCCTCGCCCTCGAGGAGCAAGGCGAAGCCGAGGGCAAGCCGTGTGGGACGCCACCAGGGGTGGGCGGGCGGGATGAGCTCACAGGCCAGTGCACCATCGACAAGCGACTGCGCCGCACCCCGCTCGCAGAACAGACTACGTACGAGCGCCTGCCAGCCATCGACTCCCGGGTCACCATCAGTGGTCCGGCCCCGCGGTTCCATCGCGTACAGGGCGCTGGCGAAGCGCTCCGCACGCTCGGCCTCTCCGCTCATGGCCAGAGCGATGGCTCCCGACATCGCCAACTCCGGCTCCACTCCCAGCAGGTCGCCTGCTTCGGCCCAGGCCCACCAGGCGTTGAGCGTCCCGGTCCTTCCCTGGCCGTACAGTTGCTGCGTATAGGCGGCCATCATCCGTACCGTGGCGGCGTCATCTCCGGCGTGCTGTCGGTAGTGGACCGCTTCCACCGGCATCAGGTTCGCCGCATGCCATTCCGCTGCGCGCGTGCGCAGGAGCGCTGGCGACGCTGGATCCTCGCGCTCCAAGTTCGCCAACAGCGCCTCACGGATCAAGTCATGGCAGCGATGCCAGCGTTCATCGCCACCGAGAGCCATGACGAATGCGTTGGAACGCTCAAGGTCCTGCAGGATCGCTCCTGATCCAGACTGCTGCAACACGAAGTCACACAAGGCCGGCGACATTCGGAGCAGGACCGAAGTCTGCAGCATGAAGCGCGACTCCTCAGGCGAGAGGTACGCGAGCAGCTCGGTACGCACGTACTCGGTGAACACGCGATCGCGTCCAGCCGGCTGCCAGCTCGCAACGAGTGACCCCGAGCCCAAGCCCGAGAGCGCAGCCAGACGTAGGCCCGCAGGCCAGCCCTCGCAGCGCTCATTCAGCCGCTCGGCATCCTCCTTCGTCGCCTCGACGCCGGTCGAGGACAGGAGCTCGAGCGCTTCCGTGTTCGAGAATCGCAGCTCCGCGGCGCCTATCTCCAGCAGGCGACGAGCCAGCCGGATCCGGGCCAGGGGGAGCCCGTTCCCAGGCCGCCCGACCAGCATGATCTGCGAGTGCGTCGGCAGACTGAGCGCCAGTGCAGCGAGCACATCCAGCGCCTCCTGCGAGCTCAGCTCGTGGATGTCGTCGAACACGATGAGGATCGGAGCGATGGTGGACAGCGCAGCCAGCAGACGAGGCATGACGATCGCCCAGATCGACGCACCAGGCGCCGCCAGCCCGAGCCTCACGGAGGCGTCGATCTCCGACACTCGCTCGATGGCATCCACGAGTTTGGAGACCAGCACGACCGCGTCATCATCGTGCTGGTCGAGCGTCACCCACACGCTTGGGCGCTCCTGTCGCAGTGCGTGCTGGACCACGAACGTGGTCTTGCCGTAGCCAAGGGGCGCGAGGACAGCGACGACCTCGGCAGGACGCAGCGCCGCGAGCAAACTGTGGCGCTCGACGGAACCGGCACGTAGCGGTGGCAGGAACGCGGTGCCAGCCCTGCGTTTCATTCGGGAATAGTGCCCCATCGACCCGCCCGCCGTCCGGTGCCACAGGGCGGCGCTGACGCTCGCGCCCGGGTTCGTCCGGTCTAGTGCCACAGGCTACAGATCACTGCGTACATGAACGCGTTCAGCCCTTCGTACGCATCCTCGCCGACGAGCCACGCGCCGAAGCGGCTTGCGCCAGGCATGCCAGCCACGTCGCCACCAAGGCCCAGTGCATCGCTCCACGTGCCTTGCTCTTCCTGGATGCGGACCGCTCCGGACGCATCTCTCGTATGGACAGCCACGTGTCCGTCGAGCCGGGGGTCGCTCGCATCCATGCTGCCCCTGAAGACGCGCTCAGCCACGCTCGAGGCCCCGTGGAGCCATGGGTCACGTCTGGACTCCCATAGCCTTAACCGATAGCCGAAGTAGCGGACCCGCTGGTGGACATGTCCACTTGACATGTCCACCTTGTCCACCAGAGCGGAGGGCATGGCCTTCGACGGCAGCCGCGACCTACTCCTCGGCGGGCAGGAGCTCGAAGGTCTCGGTGGGCAAGCCGCGCTCCAGCGTCAGGGACCAGACGGCTTGGCAGGAGGTGGTACGCGGCGAGCCACGAGCCGGAGGAGCGCGCCGACCGCGAGCGCCAGGCCAGCGGCGGCCATGGCGAGGAACAACGCCAGATCGTAGTCAGTGCCCCCGGAGGCGCCGCCGGTGATGACCAAGCCGAACCCGGCCAGCGCCAGCAGCAGTCCGAAAAGGCCGCCGCAGCCGAGCGCAGCGGTGACATTCCTGAGCATCTGCACGAGCAGGAGCACGTAGCCGAAGAGGATGGCTAGCAGAGGCACCTGAACAGGAGGTCCTTCAACACCCATCGACATGAAACCGACCTCGGCGTGGAAGACCACGGCTGTCACCAACAAGAACACGCCGAGCGACCCGGCGATAGCGACTCCCAAAGCGACCAGGCCGCGCCCCACGCGGTCGTACCACATCCTGGTCTCCCCTTGCGGATGGCCCCATCCTCCGCGCCCCGGTCAGCGGGTCAAGGGCCGGACGGCCCGCCGCCATGGCGCAGGCAGCCGAGGCGGCCGGTGGGCTCAGGCTCGGTCGTCCAGTCGGCGCGGTGACCGCGGGATCGGTGAGGCCTGCGAGGGTGGCTCGACCAGGCCACGGGTCGCCTCGATGAACTCGAGCAGGACATCGGCGGTCAGCTCGGAGGTGACGGTGAGGCCCTGGTGCTGGCTGATCGATGACGGCCTGGCGAACAGCACCTGGGAGCGGTCGATGATGAGGCACGCATCGCGGGGTGTCATGGACCAGGCGGGCTCCTCGGTGATGCGGCCGTCGGGCTGCCTGACCAGCTTCGTCGCCTGCAGGTCGGCCCTGAACCTGGCGATGGCCTCGAGGACCTCGTCGTGGATCTCGGCCTGGCGGTCGGCCATGCGCTCGGCGTGGTGCTCGATGAAGGACTCCGACGCCGGGCCTGATACGTCTCGCGCTTCTTCTCCCAGTCCCCCTTCTGGGCCTGGACGACGACGGCGGAGTGGGCGGTGATGCCGTGCTGGCGGCACAACGCCCTGATGGAGATGTCGGTGGTGATGAACTCGCGCTCGAGGGCGTGGTAGTCGTGGGACTTGTTGATGACGACCACCCTTTCGGGCTGTCTCGGCCTCCGGCCTCTCCTCGCCGCGACGAGGGGCGGAGTCACCGTCTGGCTCCATCGTAGCCCTCGATGCAAGCGGACGGATGCGTGCGGGGTGGTGGCGCTGTTCCAGCGTGCAGGAACTGCTGGAGCACGTCATGGGACCGCCCGCAGACGACCAGTCGGGTCGATGGTGTCGGAGTGGAGGTCTGTATGGGTGAGCTGGCTCGCGGCGCCGCCAGGGCTGAGCGTGGGGACCGGACAAGAGATGGACACGTCGTGGGCTGTCTGGTCGCCGCGAACCTTCTCCGACACGAAGAGGCCCGCCCCTCGCGGGACGGGCCTTCGAAGAACCTGAGCCGATGAGGCGCCTACTCGGTCGTCGGCTCCAACGACTCGGGCGGCGGTGGCATCGTCCCGAAGTAGATGCCACCCTCGAACACCGACCTGACTCGGCTGGCCTCCTCAGGCGTCCTCTCGGCCAAGACCGCGTAGAGGCCCTCGTAGGCTCCGTGCCCGGTGAGGACGACCAGCCCACGGCAGCGGTCCTGCGCGTCACAGTAGCCGCTCCAAGGACCCGTCCAGTAGCCATCGGGACCCTCGAGCAGCCAGGTGCTGCTGATAGCCACGCCGGACTCACCGTACGCCTCGAAGTTCGTAACACCCTCACCCTGGCTGGGCAGACGCGAGTCGCTCCACTCGTACGCAGCCGTGTGCTTGAGTCCGCGGCCGTGCCCGACCGAGCCGGGCTGGTCGACCGGGCCCTCTTCGGAGAACTCCATCTGGGACGGGTCCGTGCCCTGCCACAGCATGGAGCCGGTGACAAGGGCGGTCGGATCGGTGGCCGGCTCGTCCTGAGCAGCCTCAGCCGCGACCACCTCACCGGCCAGGAACTGGTCCACGTTGTCGGCGGTCACGAGGATCGTCTCGATGGGGATGAACGGTTCGACCGTCTCGCCGGCCGCAGCCGCGATGGCGGCCTCGACGGCCTTCTGGCCCATGAGCCGGGGCTGCTGGGCCACCGTCGCGTCGATGCTGCCGTCCTTGACCATCGCGAGGATGTCCGGTTCGGTGTCGAACCCGACGACCCGGACCTGGCCCTCCATGCCTGCCGCGGAAACCCCTTCGATGGCCCCATAGAGCATGCCCAGGTTGGCGGCGAACACGCCGCCGATGTCGGGGTCCTCCTCGAGTGCCTGCTGCGTCGCCCGGAGCGCCATGCCGTATTCGAAGTAGGCCGGTGCCTGCACCACGCGGGTGATGCCGGGAGCGGCATCGAGCGCCTCCTGGAAGCCCTCGCTGCGCCGCGCACCGGACGACACCGCCATGTCACCCTGGATCTCGACGACCTTGCCAGCGCCACCCATCGTCTCGAAGAGGAACTCCCCGGCCATCCGACCACCGGCCACGTTGTCAGAGGCGATGAGCGAGGCCACCGTGCCGCCACTCGCGGTGCGGTCCACGGCGAGGAGCGGTATCCCTGCTGCGTTGGCGGCCTCGACGGAAGCCACGATGGCGTCAGGGTCGACAGGGGTGATGATGATGGCGTCCACGCCTTTCTCGATGAAGCCGCGGACATGGTTCGCCTGCGTGGTGGGGCTCCCCCAGGCGGTCTCGACGAGGAGATCGACCCCAGCCGCCGCGGCGGCCTCCCGTGCGCCCGCCTCGATGTCGCTAAAGAAGCCGTCGTCCTGGAACACGTTGGTGAACCCGATGGTCGTGCTCGCGGCGGATGGCTGCTCCGACGACTCCTGCCCTGCTGCCGGCAGCCCGCCCAGCGCCAGACACAACACGATTGCCGCACTCGCGGCCCACATCCTGCGCATGACCCTACCCCCCCCTCACTTGCGCGGGCCGGGTCCGCCAGTGGCTTGGCACGGTCCCGGCGGCCAGGGTATGGGCCGTGCCTCATCGCCTCCCGCGTATGCGTGGATTCTCCCACTCGTGGCTATCAGGTCAGCCTGAGACCAGGTACCGGCTGCGTATCCACCAAGTGCGAGATGGGCCCAAGGGCGGCGGTGCTGCGGGACGCGCTGGGAATAAGATGAGGCCCGCCCCTCGTGGGACGGGCCTCTTGGTCTTCGCATCGCCGGCGAGGTGCGGTCCATTGATCAGGACTGGGGTGGGCTGAGGAGAGCGACAGAGACGAGGTCGTCGCCATCGTCAGTACCTGAGACGGTCACGACCAGGCGGTCGCCGGCGACGGCCATGTCCACGTCGTAGATCCACATGCCAGCCACAGGCAGTATCGGCTGTGCCTCCTCCAGTGCCCAGTTGGTGCCGTCACTGGATGCCCAGAGCGCCAGCAGGTCGCCGTCCTGGCCCCCTTGCGCGCTCGGGCCCACGAGCAGGGCGAAGAAGTGGCCGCCCTGGACGGTGAGGGCCTTCAACTGGCCGTCCACGGGACTGCCGTAGGCGACATGCCACTCGGTGCCGTCAGGGGTGAGCAGCATGGCCGAGCCGCACGGGTCCAAGCAGATAGGGGCATCGACCACCAGCCGCTCCGCCACTGCGGCGACCGAGGTGATCGCGCCATGGGGACGGGGCATCGCGCTCGCCTCCTTCTTCCACGAGAGCCCGTCCGGCGAGCGCCAGAGCTGCCCCCAGCAGGTGCCGTTCCAGGCCCAGGGGTCCTTGTCGAAGGCTGGCATGCAGGCCTGTCCCACGGCGACGACGCCGTTTGCCAACAGTCCGGCCCCGCTTTCCGTGCCCGCATAGAAGCCGAAGGCGTCGACGCCCCCAGCCGATGGATCCTCCATCGTGTCGATGTAGCCACCGATCTCGAAGACCTCCTTGGCCCTGGCCTGGGTCCAGGTCTTGCCATCCGGACTGGACCAGATGGCGGCGCGAGGTGCCTTCTCGAGGTAGATGACGCCGCCCAGCAGGTAGCCGTCGTCGGCACCGAGCATCGTGCGCAGCCGGGTGCCCGTCGGGAAGGCGTCCATGGCGGTGGCCCGCTCCCATGATGTCCCATCGTCCGAGCGCCAGACCGCCGATCGCTGACCACCCTGCTCGGCCACGCGCCCGAAGACGAGGAAGCCCGCAGGGCCGTACGTGACCCCTTGCAGGCCGATCTCCGGGCCGCTGGTGGTGGGCCGCATGATTCCGAGGTCGAGGCCAGACGAGCGAGGGTCCACGGCCTCCCAGGTGATGCCATCGGGGCTGGTCCAGGCCGGCCCCCAGCAGCGCGACGTCTCTCGTCGCCCCTGGATGCAGGCCCGCTGCCCGACCGCGACCATCGATGATGGCCCGACCGCGATGCCGACAGCCATGGTCGTGCCGATGGTCTGGGGCAGCACGGTGGCTGTCCAGCCGTTCGCGCTTGCCGTGGTCTCGCCCCGGTCGTCTTGTGCTTGAGCCACCGGAGCCAGCGCCGGCACCCCACCGATCACGAGGAACGTCAACATAGCCGCAGCAGCGGCCCACGGACTGCGCATGACAAGCCTCCTTCGGCTCATGCGCGGGTCGGGTCCGCCAGTGGCTCGGCGCGGCCCCGGCGGCCAGGGTGTGGGCCGCGCCTCATCGCCTCCCGCTCTGCTGGGTATGACGCCACAGCAGTAGCAGGTCGTTCAAGAGGCGGAGGTCACGAAGGCTCGCGGCGCTGTTTTCAGGGGTCCGTGGCGCTGTCCTCAGTGCCCAGCCGTGGTGTCGAACTCGGTATCGCTGCGGTAAAGGAGGGGCAGACGCCATGGGTGTCTGTGTCTATCCCTATGGGGATCTGGCTCACGGCGCTGAGCGTGGAGGGTGGTCGGTCGGTGGTTCGCGTCCTCGAGGCCGGTCAGGGCAGTTCCCTGATGATGGTGGCCTTGAAGGGCGCGGCCAGCAGCCCCAGGAGACGGGTGAAGACCGAATCGTCCGCCATCGCATGCATCGACGCCACCCGCGCCTCGGGTGACTCCCACTCGGCGATCTCCACCAACAGGTCGGGATCGTCGAGCACTTCGTAGCGCGAGCTGCCGAGGTAGCCGGGGACGGGCTCGTCCGGGACGTGGCTCACGAGCAGTCCCTTGAGCTCATCGCGCCGGCCAGGCTGGGCCCGCAGCTCGATGATGACCTTGACCGTCATGTCTGACCTCACCTACGCGGACGCGGTCGACTCCTCCGCCATCCGGGGATGGAGCATAGGGCGTGGCGAGCAGCCCACCAAGAGCGCATCCCCTGTTCCCTGGGCACCGCTGTGGTGTCGAAGTCGGTGTGGCGCAGCTCGAGCAGGGATAGATGCCCATCGTGTCGGTCTCTATCCCTGGATGGATCTGGCTCGCGGCGCTAAGCGTGGAAGGTGGTCGGGTGGCGGTCGGGTGGTGGCCTGGTTGGCGGCTGCCGCGCCCCTACTCCGTGCCCGCCACGGCCTCGGGGGTGATGACGTAGGTGTCGACTCCCGACGAGCCGTCCTGCGACCGGGCCACCGCCCAGACGCTGCCGTCGGGAGCGATATCGAAGTCCGAGATGCATCGCCCGGCTAGGTAGGGGGTCCATGTATCGCCGTCGAAGCGGGCCAAGCCATCGCAGTCGCCTCCGTCGTTCGTCACATTCACCCAGGCGCCGCCGTCTGGAGCGACCTCGACGACCGCCATGCGCACCTGGAAGACATAGGGCTGGCCCCATGGGCCGACGCCATCGGCGTCGGTGAAGACGGTCCAGCCGGAGCCGTCGAGACGGGCGAGGCTGTGATGTAGTTGCCCCAAGTCACCGGCGGTCCACAACGTGCCGTCGGGACCGACATCGAACGTCCTCCCTGGCTGAGACGACCAGTCGATGCCATCGGGTGAAGGCACGACCTGCCAGTCGGTGCCGTCGAAGCGCAGCAATGTCCCGACGGCAACTTCACCTTCGTGCGAGAAGACCAGGAGCCACGCCATGCCGTCGTCGTTCACCGAAAGCCCAGTGACATCGTTGCCGTACACGTCGGCCCAGTCGCTCCCGTTATCCCACCCTTCCGGCGGTGTCCACGAGAGGCTATGATCGCCGACCGCCCACACGGTGCCGTCGCCCCCGACCGCGAGGGCCGAGAGGTCGCAGCACATGTCGTCCTCCGCCCACGACCCGCCATCGAACACCCGGAGACCCCCCAACGCGAGGGTCCATAGCCGGCCATCGGGGCCCGCCTCGGTGTTGGCTTGACCGATCTCCACCAAGCCGGGGTCGTAGCTCCAAGACGGAGCCGCGCCCACGCACGCCGCGCTCACGTTCCCTCGTCCTCTTGGGTTTGGTCATCCCGACATCAAGGTGACGGTGGTGACCCACATGCTCATGCCGGGAGCATATCCCGTAGCCTTAACCCCGTAGCCTTAAGCAGCAGAGTCTGTCAACACCGAGGACGGTCCATCAGAGGCCATTGCACGCTCGAATCTGGCGGAGAGGGTGGGATTCGAACCCACGAAGAGCTTGCACCCTTGACGGTTTTCAAGACCGTTGCCTTCAACCACTCGGCCACCTCTCCCGCAGCGCGGCAGGATAGCAGCGCGAAGTCAGGTCCCTCGAGCGGCCTGCCGACGTGGAGGCGGAAGTCTGATAGGGCGCCGGCAACAGCCGACGGCTCAGCCCACCTCGGCCGGCTGCTGCACCGCGAGGTCGAATCCCGCCTGTTCGGCAGCGGCGATCATGGCGTCCACCACCGGGGCCATCACCCTCGGCAGCTCGGCGTCTTGTGGCTCTGCCCCAGAGCCTGCCGGTCCGCGGTGGAGCGGCCGGTACAGCACGATCTTCTGGATGACGCCGATGCCGTCGTCGACCTGCGCCCACTCGAGCGCCGGGATCGCCTGCCGCCACAGCAGCGCCACGAACGAGTCGCACGATACGAGCGCCCCCTCCCGCAGCGAAGTGAGGCCGACCGCGGCGCAGCCGGCGGTCTCGACGACGTTGTCGAACTCGTTCCGGCTCGTGGTGGGCAGGGAGTCTTGCAGCAGGGTAGCCACGGGCTCGCCGTCGAGGGTCACCTCGCACGTCACGGCACCGCTCCTGGCCACGCCCGGAGTGGCTACGAGGCGACCGGCGGCGCCATCGAACAGGTCGGCCGAGGCAAGCGCAGCCACGACCTGGGGACCGCAGATGTCGGCGTTCGACTCCAACTGCCCGCATTCAGGTGTTCCCAGCGCGTCACCGACACTGTCGATCCCGAACAAGCCGGTGCGGAGGGCGAGGCCGATACGCTGCAACGGCGAGGCATTCGGCTTGGGCACGTTACCCTCAGGCGGGGCCACCGCGGCCGACCTGGCATCCGGGTCGTCGATGGTGAACAGGGCCCGGTACAGGCCCATGGCCGGGATCCGGGTCCACAGGCCCTCGACCGTATCGAGCAGCTGCTTCTCCGCGTCGTACGTCTCGAGCTGGAGCTTGGCCAGCTCCTCCGCGCTGAAGTCCCCGAGCGCCTGGATGTGAAGCTCCACCTGCCGGCGTCCGTCGCTCAGCGGCGCCGCGGACGTCCTCACGCACGCCACCGAGCTGAGGTCGAGGCCATCGCGGAACCGCTGGAACTGGCTCCCGCCCGGGGCGTAGACGACGTCGCGCGTGGGGGGCACCGGGGGGTCGGCGAAGGGCTTTGTGCCCTCGACCGTGATGCGGTGGTGGCGGGCCCACTTGTCCACCGGCACGACCATGACCATCACGCCGTCGGGCATGACGATGCCGCCGGCGCCCGCGGCCATCTCCGCGAACCAGGCCACACCGTCGGCGGTGACCGGCGAGCTCCCGTTCTGAGGAAAGAGCCGCCCGTCATCGAACCACACACCGCCCGAGTGGAGCAGGCGCGTGCCCGACGCCAGGTCCTGCTGCCTACCGGGCACGGTCAGGTCTCCCCCACCGGCGAGGCCCAGGTGTACGACCGCGGTCTGATCTCCGTCGAGCGTGGGCGGGTCGGCCAGCTTGACCAGGACGATCAGTACCGGCGTGCCTTTGGGCGGCAGCGTGCCCCAGCCGTACTCGCTCGCGACCAGCTCCTTGAGCCACGTACGCAGCTTGCTGGGCACCTCGATGAGACCGCTGGCAGCCCACTCGGCATCGGCCCCGTCGACGTCACCGACGGCATCCAGCGCTACATCCAGCTGCCCCGCCTTCAGCCCGGGGACGCCGCGGAGGTACTCGTGGACCTCGTCGACGGACGGCGTCTGCGCCTGTGCGGCAGATGGCACGACCGACATCGTGGCAACGAGCAGGGCCAACGGGAGGAGGGCAGCGAGCAGACGGGAACGGCGGGACCGACGGCCTCGTGCGCGACGGACAATGCTCATATCGGATCGACGCTCCCCTGCACCAGTTTGAAGACCCAAAGCATGGCCCGCAGCCTGCGCGCAGTCAACGTCCGGGACGACGGGCGACCAAAGGGCCACTGCCCCGTCAGGGGCGTGACGTTATGCTCGGCGCCTCGTGGATCGTCGCTACCAGCCTCGCGCTCTGGCCACCCTGCTCGCCGTCACCGTGCTGATCACCGCGGGCGCCGGCCCAGCCACCGCCCGGCCGCCCTCGGTCGACCCGGAGCTGGCGACCGAGCTCCAGCTGCGCCTCGACCGCTGGCGGGTGAACCATCGCGCCCCAGGTGTGGCGGCTGCGGTACGGCTGCCCGATGGATCGCGCTGGGTCGGCACCTCCGGCAAGCGCGCGACCGGCAAGAGTGCCAGGGACATCAAGACCTGGACACCGTTCGCGGTGGGCTCCCTGACCAAGACGTTCATGGCAGCGCTCATCCTCCAGTTGCGCGAAGAGGGCCACCTGACACTCGGCTCCAGCATCGCACGCTGGCTGCCGGCCTATCCGAAGGCGCGCAAGATCACCGTGAAGATGCTGCTCAACCACACCAGCGGCATCTACGACTACTTCGCGCACCCCAGGTACGAGGGGCTCGTCTTCGGCCGGCCCAAGCACCGCTGGAAGACCAGCGAGATCCTGGAGCTGGTGGGGCCGCGCTACTGCGCGCCGGGCGCCTGCTACAGGTACTCGAACACGAACTATGTGCTGCTCGCCAAGATCGTCAAGAGGATCACCGGCCGCCACGCCGCGGTCGAGATCCGGCAGCGCTTCCTCAAGCCGCTCGGCCTGACCGACACGTTCTTCCAGGGTCGCGAAGCCGTCGGCCTTGAGCCGGCCAAGGGCTATCTCGCCACCACCTCGGGCTGGCGCGGCTTCTGGGATGGGACGCGGCTGCGGCCGCATACCTCGGGGGCCACGGTGGCAAACGCTGCCGGCGCGATGGTCTCGTCGGCGAGGGACATCTCCGACTGGCAGGACGCACTCTTCGGCGGAGACGTCCTTTCCCCCGAGTCACTGGAGCGGATGCTCAGGTTCCCCTCCTCGGGCTACGGCCTGGGCATACGTCACGCCTATCTCGACGGCCAGCTGGGGTACGGCCACGGCGGTTCGCTGCGCGGGTTCGTCTCACTCATGTACCGCCTGCCGGACGAGTCGCTCGATGTGGTGGTGATGACGAACCTGGGCCGGGTGGACCTCCAGGGCCTGGCCGACAAGCTGACCCGCGCCGCGCTCAAGCACGTCGAGTCCGGACCGTAGTCCTGTCCCTGTCCTCCTATGCCTGTTCGAACGGGTTCACGAGCGTCACACCGGCGATCTTCCGTCCGTGCTGGAGGTCCTCGGTCGACAGCACGGATGCGCCGGTCCGGGCGGCCCCGACGCGGTCCGGGCGGCCACGACGATTACGAGTGCGTCCCAGAGCGAGAGCCGATACCGCTGTCCGAGCTCGGGAGGCGGCGACGGCCGCCCTTCCCTCATCTGACCGGCCGCCCGGGTAGTCGACCCAGCAGCGACGCAGTTACGTTGCGCTGATGCGCTCGCCCAGCCGGGGCTGCAGCACCTCCGGCACCACGACCGAGCCGTCGCTCTGCTGGTAGACCTCGAGGATGGCTGCGACGACGCGCGCCAGGGCCAGGCCGGAGCCGTTGAGCGTGTGCAGCACCTCAGGCCTGGCCCCGGGTTCCGGCCGCCAGCGGATGGACATGCGCCGAGCCTGGTAGTCGCGGAAGTTGGAGACCGAGCTGACCTCCAGCCAATCCTCCACGCCCGGAGCCCAGACCTCCAAGTCGTACTTCTTGGCCTGGGTGAAGCCCATGTCGCCGGTGGCCATGAGCTTGACCCGATACGGCAGCCCCAGCTTCTGCAGGCAGACCTCGGCGCGCTGGGTCATCCACTCGAGCGTGTCGTTGGAGTCCTCCGGCTTGACGAAGGCGACCATCTCGACCTTGTCGAATTGGTGCACACGCAGGATGCCCCGGGTCTTGGCCCCGGCCGCACCAGCTTCCCGCCGGAAACAGGGCGAATAGGCCACGTAGTGGATGGGCAGATCCACAGCCTCGACGATCTCGTCGCGGTGGATGTTCGTGACGGGCACCTCCGCGGTCGGCACCAGGTACAGGTCGTCGCGCGTGACCACGTACATCTGATCTTCCTTGTCCGGGATCTGGCCGGTACCGCGGGCCGAGTCCTCGTTGACCACCACCGGCGGCCAGACCTCGGTCATGCCGTGCTCGTGGGTGTGCAGGTCAAGGAAGAAGTCGATGAGCGCGCGCTGCAGCGCCGCACCGGCGCCCTTGTACAGCGGCCAGCCGGAGCCCGTGATCTTGGCGCCGGCTGCGAGGTCGATCATGCCCAGGGACTCGGCCACCTCCCAGTGCGGCTTGCGGGCCCAGCCTTCTTCTGCCTCCCTGGCCGGCTCCTCGTGCGGCGTGACCGGTTCACCCCAGGTGCGCACGATCCGGCTGGCCTCCTCGCCGCCCTCGGGGACATCAGGATCGGGTGGGTTGGGGATGCGCAGGAGCAGGTCGTCGAGGCGGCCACCGATCTCAGCCAGCTGGGCCTCCATGCCGCTGATCTCGGCACTGATCCAGTTGGACTGCTGCTTGAGCTGTGAGACGCGCGGGCCGTCGGGCTGCTCGCCGCTCTTGATGGCGACGCCGATCGACTCGGAGATCTGCTTCTTCTGGGCGCGCAGCGTATCGGTCCGGCCCAGCAGTTCACGTCGCTCAGCATCGATGACCAGCGCCTGGTCGACCAGCGTCGGATCCTCGCCCTTGGCCACGCAGCCCTTGCGGATGACGGCCGTGTCTTCGCGCAGTCGTGCCGGTCCGACGCTCATGCCTCTCCTTCACCTGCGCCAGCGGCCGCCGGAGCGGCGGCGGCGGCTTCACGCAGTCGCTCGACCACGAACGACTCATCGAGACTAGCCAGCAGCCAGCCGGCGCGTGGGCCGTTGCTGCGGCCCAGGAACCCCAGGTAGACCGCGGCGAAGGCATCTCGCGAAGAGACGCCGCGGGCCTGGCCGGCGCGGAAGATGAGGTCCTGCCAGGCGTCGCCGCCCGACGGGTGCTCGTCGCCGGCTCCGCGGGCCAGGTCTGCGAGGAAGAGCGCCTGCACTTCGGTCAGATCGGCGACTTCGGAGGGCAGGTCGTCGCGGACCGAGACCTGGTAGCGCTCAGGGGCCCAGCCGTCGAGCCAGGTCCTTGCGACTCCCGCGCGCTCGGCCAGGATGGCCGTCTCGACCTCGTCGAGCGGCGCGCCCTTCTCGGCCGCCATGCGCGCGTCGAGGTCCACGCCCGGCACCTGCACCAACAGGGTCAGGTGGCGGAAGGGCGGGCGGAACCGGGCCGCTTCCGCGTCCACGTCGGCATCGGGGTCGACCAGGCTGAGCCGGAAGATGCGATCGAAGTCGGCCGGCAGCTCACCGCGCACCGGGCGCCCATCGACGGCGGCGGCCAGTCGGTCGAACTCGTCGAAGAGCCCCGGGATAGCGTCCCCGCCGGGATCGAAGTCGAGCGCCTTCTTGGGCTTGTGCCGCAGGAAGAGGAAGCGGATGAGTTCTGGCGGAAGGAGGTCGGCCATCTCGTGAGCCGCGGCCCCAGAGCCCTTCGAGGTCGACATCTTGCGTCCGCCGACGTTGAGGAACTCGTAGACCACGTTGAGCGGCGGTTCGCGGTCGAAGACCTCGCGGCTGATGGCATCGCTGCGGTCGCGGCTGCCGCCCTTGGTGCCTAGATCCTTGCCGCAGCCCTCGATGGTGATGCCGAAGTGGCTCCACTTGGCGGCCCAGTCGACGTTGAAGGGCAGCTTGGCTCGGCCGCCGGCGGGCACCAGTCGACCACTGTGACCACACCCGGTGGCCCACTGCACGTAGTCGGGCTGGCACTGGTAGGCCACCGTCTCGCCGTCCCAGTCGGTGGCGAGGGTGGTGCCGATACGCCCACAGTCCTCGCAGATGACCGAGACCGGCAGCCAGCCTGGTGGCCGCTCGACGTTGCTCACGCGCAGGTAGATGTCGCGCACCACCTCCGCCCGGTCCAGCGCCAGGCGGATGAAGCGGTCCATCGAGCCGTCGCCGTAGAGCTGGCTCATCCAGTAGATCTCGGGGTGGATGCCGAGGCCCTCGAAGGTGCCCATGAAGAGCTCACCTACGAAGTAACGGGCATAGCTCTCGGCTGTGCTGCCCTCAGGGGCGGGCACGTTGGCGAGCGGTACGCCCATGTAGCGCTCCACCGCGTCCGGCGTCAGCAGTGCCTGCGAGTCCATGGGGTCCAGGTCGTCGACGCCGTAGAGGTTGCGACTGGGCAGGCCGGCCTGCACGAGCGCGCGGTGGATGACGTCGTGCAGCACGACACCGCGCAGCGAGCCGATGTGGACTGTCCCCGAGGGCGTCTTCGAGTCGTTGACGATCTGCGGTCCGTCGAAGCGCGCGGCTAGCTCGTCAGCCCAGTACATGCACGGTCCCCTCTCACGACCAGGCGGGCCCGGACGACGTCAGCGGATATTGACGATGGTGTAGGTCGAGTCCCCAGCGGGCACCGTGACGGTCACCGCCTCACCCTTCTTCTTGCCCAGGAGAGCGCGGCCGACCGGCGACTCGTTGGAGATGCGACCCTCGTCGGGCGCGGCTTCGGCAGCACCGACGATGGTGTACTTCTCCTTGCCGTTGTCGCCCTGGATGGTGACTGTCGAGCCGATCTGGACATACGTGCGCGAATGCTTCTCATCGATGAGGACCGCGTTCTTGATGATGGCGGTCAGCGACTGGATGCGCCCCTCGACGAAGGCCTGCTCGTTCTTGGCATCCTCGTACTCGGCGTTCTCGGTCACGTCGCCGTATTCCTTGGCGTCGTGGATACGCTGAGCGACCTCTGGCCGCTTGACGTTCGTGAGCTCGGCGAGTTCGGCCTTGAGCTTTGCGAGTCCTTCGGCCGAGAGGTATTCGGGCTTGTTCGCGTTCACCATGGATCCTCGTGATGCGCCCGGCACCGGGACGCGTGGGGCACGGGTGGTAGCGGCTTGTCAGGGTAGGGTCCTGACGGACGGCCACATCGCCCAGTGAGAACAGGCGGATCAGGCGCCGTTCAGAACCGAGATTGTACACCGTCGGGCCCCGAATCGACGCCTGCCGACCGGGCGTGCAGTGTGGTCGGGGTCGACTCGGCCATCAGGCCAGGCGGCTCTGGCTGTCCTTGACCACGGCCCCGCCCTGTAGCACGGCCACCACGTTGTCAGGCTCGGCCAGCAGCGAGATGTCGTCGAGCGGCTGGCCCTGGACGAGCACGAGGTCCGCGCGCTTGCCGGTCTCAACGGTGCCGATCTCGTCTGCCAGCCCGAAGAGCTCGGCGTTGACCTGGGTGGCGCTGATGATGGCCTGGTGCGCTCCCAGGACGCGGGCCTTGTACATCAACTCCTCCCCACGACGACCCTGCCAGGGACCGACCACGTCCGAGCCCGAGGCCAGCTTCACGCCGGCATCGCGGGCGACCTCGATCGACCGGTACGCGCGCTTCACGAATCCGTCGAGGAGAGCCAGCTTCTCGGGGGCCAGGCCCATGCGGTCGGGATGGGCTATGAACGACTCCATGGTCTGCAGCGTGGGCACGATGAAGGCACCCGCCGCCGCCACGCGCGCGGCGGTCTCCGGTTCCAGCATCGAGCCGTGCTCGATGGAGCGGACACCGGCCTCGAGCGCCATCTCCACGGAGGGCGAGGTGTGGCAGTGGGCCATGACGTAGGTGCCCCAGCTGGCAGCGACCTCGACCGCCACCGCGATCTCCGCCACCGAGAGCTGCAGCGACTCGAGTGGATCGGTCGGACTGATGAGACCGCCGCTGGCCATGAGCTTGATCTGGGTGGCCCCTCGCCGGAGCTGTTCGCGGGCGGCACGGCGCACCTCGTCGATGCCGTCGACGACCTCGTGGCCGGCCACCAGCCCGGGGATCGTGTGGCTCGCGTGCTGAGCCTCGTGCCGCTGACGGTCGTCGGCGTGGCCGCCGGTCTGAGAGATGGCCGAGCCGGCCGGCAGGATGCGCGGCCCCGGGAGCGCCCCGGACTCGACCGCCCGGGCCCAGGCCGGCTCCAGGCCCCCGGCGTCGCGAACGGTGGTGAAGCCTTCCTGCAGGGCGCCGCTGATGAAGTCGGCCACGGTCAGCACATGCATGATCCAGGTGTCGCTGCCGTGATCGCCCTTGCGGCCGATGAGCGCGAAGTGCACGTGGGCATCGGTGAGGCCGGGGAGCAAGGTGGTGCCGCTGCCGTCGAGGACCGGCACCCCGGCGGCCACTTCGGCCACGGCTCCCAGGCGAGCGATGCGGCCATCCTCCACGAGGACATCGCCGCGGCCATCGGGCTCGGCGCCCGTGGCGTCGATGACCGCGACGTCGCGGATGACCAGGCGGTCCGGCTGCTCGGTCTTGGCCATGGGTACCCTCCCCTGCGATCGTTCGGTGGTGTTGGTCGGTCGACGGTCCCGGGCCGGCTACCGGCCCAGGTGGAGCAGGCGCTTGCGCACACGGAACAGCGCGCGCTCGTCGGCACAGGCGACGAAGAGCGTGTCGTCGCCGGCGATGGTGCCGAGCACGTCGGGCCAGCGAGCGCGGTCGAGTGCGGCAGCGATGGCGTGGGCCGCACCCGGCACCGCGCGGATGACCAGCATGGAACCCGAGTGGCGGACGTCGACGGGCAGGTCGCTGAGCAGCTGGCGCAGGCGCTGCTCGCCCTCCAGCTCGACCGCGGCCTCAGCCGACGGCAGGGCGTACACCTGGGCCCCGGCCACGCGCACCTTGACCAGGCCCATCTCCGTGATGTCGCGACTGACGGTGGCCTGGGTCACACGGAAACCCTTGTCCTGCAGAGCCGCCACCAGCTCGCGCTGGGTCCGCGGCCGCCGGTCGCGGACGACATCGGCGATGGCCTGCTGGCGGGCGCGCTTGAGGATCTCGCTCGTACCGCTGCGTGCCATGGTCAGCCGTTCAGCAGGAGGAGCACGAGGAAGACGACGGCGGCGATGAGCCGGTAGACGATGAAGATGTAGGTGCTGTGATCGCGCAGGTAGCGCAGGAGCAGGCCGATGGCCAGCCAGCCGGAGACGGCCGCGGCGATGACCCCGGCCGCGAGCACGGCGATGTCGATGTCGCCCGCCCCACCACTGACGATGGTGCGTGTCTTCCACAGTCCGGCTCCAGCGATGATGGGGATGCCCATCAGGAAGGCGAAGCGCGCGGCAGCGTCGCGCTTGAGTCCGCGCGCGAGCCCGGCCGCGATGGTCACACCCGAGCGACTGATGCCGGGGAAGAGCGCGAAGGCCTGAGCCACGCCGATGACGGCAGCATCCGCGTACTCGGTCTGCTCGAGGTCGCGCTCGCGGGTGCCGATGATCTCGCCCAGCCACAGGAGCCCTGCGCCGCCGACCAGGATGAACGGGATGACGATGACCGCGTCGTAGAAGAACTCGTCGATCCATTCCTCGAAGAGGAGGCCGAAGAGCGCAGCCGGGATGATCGTCAGCAGCAACACCAGCGAGAGCTTGCGATCGGGGTCGCCGCCGAAGGAACGCTCGCGCAGCAAGGCCACGAACGCCTTGACGAGCACGAGGACGTCGCGCCAGAAGTAGAGCAGCAGCGCCGCCAGCGTGCCCATGTGCAGCATGACCACGAACTCTGAGCTGTTGATGAGCGCGTCATCCCAGCCCAGGATCCGCGGCAGCACGATGAGGTGGGCAGAAGATGAGACCGGCAGGAACTCGGTCAGCCCCTGCACGATACCGATGATGATGGCCTGGACGATCTCTTCCAACCGCTCCTCCGATGGGCGACGGCGTCAGCCGGCGCTTTCTGAGGGTACCCGGGAATCGCACGAGCGCCGGTGAAGGCACCGGCGGTCGGTTCGGGCGAATCGCCCGGGTGGGTCGACAGGGCAGCTCGGTCGGGCGGGTCGACAGGGCAGCTCGGTCGGGCGGGTCGACTGGGCAGCTCGCTCGGGCGGGGCCCGGGCAGCGCCTGCCTACTCCACGATCCAGGCGTCGATGGCACGCTCGTAGTCGAGCAACTCGGCGTCGTCGAACCAGAGGGCCAGTTCGGCGGCGGCGTTCTCGGAGCTGTCCGAAGCGTGGACGATGTTCATGCCGGTCTCGAGCGCGAAGTCACCGCGAATCGACCCGGGCGCGGCCTCGTTGGGGCGGGTGGCGCCGTTGATGGCGCGGCAGACCTCGATGGCCTTGGGACCTTCGACCGCCATGGCCACGAGCGGGCCGGAGGTGATGAACTCGATGAGGCCGGCGAAGAACGGCTTGTCCGAGTGCACCGCGTAGTGGCGCTCGGCGAGCGAGCGCTCGGCCTGCATGAGCTTGAGGCCGGCGACACGCAGGCCGCGCGCCTCGTAGCGATCGATGACGCGGCCGATGAGGGCGCGCTGAACGCCGTCGGGCTTGATCAGGATGAGGGTTCGCTCGCTCACATGGGCTCCTTCGATGACGGCCCTTGACCCAGGGCCTGGTGCGCTGTTTGGTAGGCCGCGGCCGCCTCGGTGTCGCGTCCGAGGAAGCGGTAGGCATCACCTCTGACGAGATGGATGGCCGCCAGGTCGGCGCTGCCGGGAGGGGCGGCGGAAGCGGCTCGGTCGGCTGCCGACAGGATGATAGGGGCCAGCGCCGGGTCCAGCCGCAGGAGCACGGCCAGTCGCTGGACGGCCGCGCGGATGTCGCCGGCATCGAGGGCACGGTCGACAGTCTCGAGTTCCGCACCGGCGAGGCGTCCGCTAATGACCACCGCGCCGGTACTGCTGGCACCGCCCGGCAGCATCGGTCCGCCACGGCCAACGGGCACGGGGAGCGGGGCCGTGAGCGGAGCCGGGATCGGCTGGACGATGGGCTCGAGTCGCCAGGTCTCGGGGGTAGGCGCCGTGACCTCGCTGCCGCCGGCCAACAGGCCCCAGTGGCCGGGCTCTGCCGCCCCGGTCATCATCCAGCCCTCGTCGGCCGGGGGCCAGGCCTGGCTGCGCGGCTCCAGTGCGAAGAGGACGTCGATGGCGCCGCCGACTCGCTCCTGTACCGACACTGCGGTGGTTCGAGCGTCGGCGTCCTGTTCGCTGCCGGCCAGTTCCTCGGCCAGGATCAGGGCAGCCAGGGGCTCGTCGCCGCCCGACGCCTGGTGAGCGCGCGCGGCCTCGGCCGCACCCAGGAGGTCCCCGCTGCGCCAGCGCACCTCGGCGAGGTCGGCCATGGCTTCGCGGTCCAGGGTCCCATCACCAGCCATGCCCTCGAGCCGGGCCCGCGACAGCGTGAGCAGGCCTCCACGAAGGTGTACGCGCGCGAGGCGTGCGTCCGCGGAGCGGCTCGCGACCGCGGCCTGGTCGTCCGTGGGGCCGGGGAGCGGCGCATCGGACGTCGCCGCCGGCATCGTCAGCGGCACCGAGCCTCCGGGGCGTGGACGCGATGGAGCCGGTCGAGGTCCCGACGGCTCGGGCGCAGCAGGTGGCGCAGGCCGCGCAGGCGGAGACGGACGCGCCGTCCCAGGAGCCGGCGGCATCGGAGCGGAGCGGGTCATGCCCGGTGGCGGTGGCGGCCCGGCGTACCGCGGGGGCGGCGGGCCTGGATATGCACCCGGCGCCGGGCCGGGGTACGGGCCGGGCGGCGGCATGGCACCCGACGGTGTCATGGCACCCCGCGGTGGCATGCCGGGGCCACGTGCGACGTTGGGTGGCGGCGGCATGCCGGGGCCCATGGGCATGCCTGGACGCGGCGGCATCGGACGGCCCGCCGGTGGCGGACCCGGCGGCATGGGACCCGGTAGCCCCGCGGCGGGTGGCATGGGACCGGGTGGCATGGGACCGGGTGGCATGCGCGCGGGTGGCATGCGCGCGGGCGACACGGGCGTGGGGCCGCCCGGCTGCCCAGGCGGGGCCGGCGTGCCGGGCTGGGTCGTGGCGTCCGGCTCAGGCGGGAACCCTGATGGCGTCGCGTCGTCCGACTCGGCGATCGGGCCAGGCTCGGCCGCGCTGCCTGATTCATTCGAGACGCCCGGATCAGGCCCCTCGGCCGGGCTGCTCGGCTCGTTTCGGACAACCGGATCAGGCCCCTCGGCCGCAAGATCCCCCTTGGGCCAGTCGGCCGGCTGCTTCGGCCCTTCCCGCTTGGGCTGTTCCTCACTCATGGCAGTCGCAAGGCCCCCTCAAGGCTGCCGGCTTCGAGGTTCGGACCGATGACCGCAGCGCACAGGGCTTCGTCGCGGAATAGCCGGCCGGCCAGTGCCCGGATGTCGTCTGCAGTCACCCCTCGCAACGCCTCGATCACCTCTTCCATCGTCATCACGCGCTCGTGCAGAGCCTCCTGGCTGCCCAGGAACGACGACACGGCGCGTGACTCCTCCAGCCTTAGCTCCAGCCGGCCGATCGTGTAGTTGCGAGCTCGTTCGAGCTCTGCGGCCGGAACCGCCTCGTCACGCAATCGTGCCAGCTCCGAGAGCACGCCCCGGGTCGCCGGTACGACGTCATCGGCATCGACGCCCATGTATACCTGAAGCAGGCCCGTATCAGCGTAGTCCGTCTGGAATGAGTGCACGTCGTAGGACAGCCCGTCCTCCTCGCGGATCTTCATGAACAGCCGCGAGGACGTGCCGTCTCCGAGGATGGTGTTGAGCAGGTCCAGCGTCCACTGGTCAGCGTGATCGCGAGGCAGGGCGGGGACACCGATGCACACGTGCGCCTGGGCAGTGTGCCGATGATCGAGTCGCATGCGCTCGAGCGGGCCTGCCGGTGCCGGCTCGTATGCCTGGGCCACACCGTTCCCACGGCCGAAGTGCCGCTGGACCAAGTCCACGGCTTCGTCGTGGCCGATGTCGCCCGCCAGCGAAACGACCATGTTGGAGGGCTGGTAGGCGGCAGCCCAGAAGTCGCGGATGTCCACGTCGGTCAGCGAGCGCACCGACTCCTCGTCGCCGGCGATCTCCCAGCCCAACGGCGTGTCGCCGAAGAAGGCCTCGTCCCAGATGTTGTAGATGAACTGGGCCGGATCGTCGCGATAGGAGCGGATCTCGTCGACGATGATCTCGCGCTCGTGGGCGATGTCCGCGCTGCGGAGTCGCGGGTGCAGTGTCAGCTCCGAGAGGACGTGGACGGCACGATCGGCCTCGCGGATCGGCAGCCGTGCCCAGTAGACGGTGACTTCGCGATCGGTGGCCGCGTTCGAGCTGCCGCCGACCCCTTCGATGGCGTCCGAGACCTCCCGGGTCGTCACGAGGTCGCGCGTGCCCTTGAACGTGATGTGCTCCATGAAGTGCGCGAGGCCCGACTTCGCGCGCGTCTCGCCGCGTGAGCCGACCATGACGTACACGGCCACCGACAGCGAGCGCATGCCGGGCAGACGGGCGGTGATGACGCGCGGCCCATCGGGCAGCTCGGTACGTTCGAACATCGGGGCGCCATCGTACACGGGCTTGCCCTGTCGACCCTGCGGCACCCAGTCGCAACGTGCCGGCGCGCGTGTGGGGTGGGCTGCACATCGCGCGGCTGAGCCGCGGCGTGGTCGTGTGGTCGCTGAGTTGCGGGGCTAGGCCGCGGCGTGGTCGTGTGGTCGCTGAGTTGCGGCGCGGTCGCGGGCTCGCTGGGTCTCCATTCCCGTTCAACGGGACAACGCAACCCGTTCGCGACCCGGACTGATCGGCTCGTTGCGTCAGACGGGAAGAAGGGACCTGATGTCCCGCTCAACGGGACGTCCGCGCGAATCCCACGTCCGGCATGTCCAGATGTCCCGCTCAACGGGACGTCCGCGCGAATCCCACGTCCGGCATGTCCAGATGTCCCGCTCAACGGGACGTCCGCGCGAATCCCACGTCCGGCATGTCCAGATGTCCCGCTCAACGGGACAACGGCTCTGCCGAATGGTCGGCCCAGCCAGGACCGGTTCGCCGATCGCCCTGAACGACGACCTTGGGTGACGGCCGGGGGGAGGGCGAGACCCTAGAGGAGGATGACCGAGTCTCCGCCAGGATCCCGAGAAGCCGCCAGTCGCTCGAGTGCGATCGCACCGGGGACTGGGAAGTCGGCATGGAAGCCCGCGCCGGCCCCTCGCATGAAGGCACGGTTGTGCCGCGTGTCCGAGAGAAGGAGGATGAGGTGGTCGACTCCACCGTCGCGGCGCTTCAGCACCAGGCGGCGCTGCAACGCCTGAGAGTCGCGCGCCCGCGTCTCCGCCTCCACGCCGATCCGCACGGGCGGCATACGGATGAGCGCGTCCCACGCCCTGCGGTCCCGCACGTTCGGCAAGGGGACCTCCGTCTGCCACAGGATCTCCTCCCCAAGGCGAACCCGCAGTCGCTCGAGCAGGGCCAGGTGGGCACGGTCGCGCAGCGCGTCGCCACCGGGGTAGGCGCGCACTCGGAGGTCGAGTCCGACCGCGGCCGCGGCTCGAACGAAGTCTGTCAGCGGCAGGAACGGCGATTGGCCTCGCTCGAGCCGACTCCAGGCCGAGACGGACTTGCCGACCGCGCCACTCACGGAGCGCTGGCTCAGGTTCCGGTCCAGCCGGGCCTCTCGTATCTCCCGGCCGAGGTCCATGACGATCAGGCGGGCGACCCTTCGCGCCCGGTCGTCGCTGCGCTCATGTCCTGACATGGGTGCGATGGTGACGGTCGGCCCTTACCTGGCGCTTCACTCGACCGTATCCGGGTGCATGTCTACATTGCGTGTCCTGGGTCGAAGCAGTTGGCGTGTTCCTCCTCGCAGGCCGGTGTCAGGCGGCGAGGAGGTCTCGTCCAGGGGCTTGACCGGCGCGTTCCCGTTCAGCGGGAGAAGTCGACGTCATCGAGCCTGGGTATGCCGCGGCCATTGCGCTCAGTGCAACGGACGGACAGTGCGTCCCGTTCAATGGGAATCCAAGACCGAATCGGGAGTTGGTGTGTCGCGTTGTCCCGCTCAGCGAGAACCGGTTCAGGGGCACGCGGCAGGGGCCCGCAGGTGCGCGGCAGGGCACGCAGGAAGGGCACGCAGAAGCAGGATGCGCAGGTGCGCGGCAGGGGCCCGCAGGTGCGCGGCAGGGCACGCAGGAATGGCACGCAGAAGCAGGATGCGCAGGTGCGCGCGGCAGACCCAAGTGGCCGCAGGGCTCAGGCCCCGGGCTCCGGCCGTAGGGCTCAGGCCTCCGTGCCGGCCTCCCCGGACTCGGCCGCTGGCGGGCCCTCTCCGGCCGGCGGACCCTCGCCGGCGCCGGAGCCGTCATCGTCGGCTGCCGTGCTCCCGCCCTCGACCGACTCGGCGGTGTCGAACGCGCCAAGCTCCATCTGGATGTAGCCGGGCGCGACCTGGAACGGCAGCGGCTCCTGCACGACCTCCTCGCCTTCGCCACCCGGCGGTGGCACGAACTCGAGCACCACGCGCTCATCGCTCTGCACCAGGGTGTAGGTGATGAGCTGATCGGGCCGCGTCTCGAACTCGAGGTGCTCCCAGGAGGCCACCGAAAGGCAGATGGAGAGGGGCGTGAAGAAGGAGGAGACGTCGGGCCGGTCGGCCACGATGCGCTCGACCCAGCCGGTCCCATGCGACACGACCTCGCGTCCACGGACGTAGCGGTAGGCCACGGTCTGGCGCAGCAGCGGCCGCAGCAGGTGATAGATGTCGACGGGGTTCGAGACCAGCCCAGCGTTGACGAAGAACTTGGCCGGCAGCTCCCTCGACACGCACCCTCCCGCAGCATGCGGCCCGCGTCCGCTTCGGACCATTCGACGACGTCGCGGCCGATGGTATCGCAGAGTCCTGCCCCTCGGCCCGCCCCCGTCGCACTCCGTCGGACTCCGCCGCAGCCGCCATGCACCGGCCGAGCCTGCCTCACGGGCCTATCATCGGCAGCGTGATCCTGGCAGTGGACATCGGCAACAGCGCCGCCAAGGCCGCACTCGTGGATGGGGCGAGCATCCTCGCGTCGGGCCGGCTGGACACGTCCTCGGCCAGTACGGAGGACCTAGCCGACGGGCTGCGCGTGCTCACCGGCAGACCCGAGGAAGCGCCCACCCGCATCATCACGGTCAGCGTCGTGGACCGCTGGACCGAACGACTGGAGCACGTGGCCGACGAGCTGGGCCTCCCGCTCACCGTCGTCGCGGCCAGCCATATCCCCATCAGCACCGCGCTGGTGCGCCCGGACCAGACCGGCCCCGACCGCCTCATCGCGGCCTGGGCAGCGGCGCAGCTGCACGGCACGCCGGTCATCGTGGTCGACCTGGGTACGGCCACCACTGTCGATGCCGTCGATGCCGACGGCTTCTTCCTGGGCGGGGCCATCCTGCCGGGCCTGGGCCTCGCCGCCGACTCGCTTGCCGAAGGCACGGCCCGCCTGCCGCGTGTCGAGCCCGCGTTGCCGCCAGACGCCATCGGCAGCGACACCACCTCTGCCATCGCCAGCGGCGTGGTCTTCGGTCATATCGGTGCCGTACGCGAGCTCGCCCTGCGCATGCATGAGCGCATCGAGCCCGGCACCCCCCGGCGGGCGCCGACCAAGGTCGTCGTCACCGGCGGCTATGCTGCAGCCGCGTGGGCCGAGGCCGCCTGGCGCGCACCCGCCGCAGCAGGTTTGCCGGCCATCGCCGACGTGCTCGACCCCGATCTCGTGCTGCGCGGGCTCGGCCTGCTCGCCGAGCACATGGGCGCGCGGCCATCCGCAGGAGCCACCCGATGACCGACCAGACCAACCCCAAGCCCGCCGACCGTCCGCTCCAGGGACGGTTGATCCTGCTCGGCGTGACCGGCTCCATCGCCGCCTACAAGGGGGCCGAGTTGCTGCGCGAGTTCGTCCGCGCAGGAGCCGAGGTACAGGTGATGATGAGCGAGGCCGCGACCCACTTCATCGGCACGCTGACGATGGAGGCGCTCTCAGGACGGGCGGTCATGCTCGACCCCCTCGAGCTGCAGTCCGACAGCCGTATCGGGCACATCGTCGCCGCCGACGCGGCCGACGCCATCCTCGTCGCGCCCGCCACAGCCCGCTGGCTGGGGGCCATGGCCAACGGCCTGGCCAACGACGTCATCACCGCCACCTGCCTGGCCTCGAGTGCGCCGGTGGTGGTGGCGCCGGCCATGGACGGCGACATGTACGTCCATCCGGCCACCGTGGCCAACGTGGCCCGGCTGCGCGAGTTCGGCTACACCATCGTCGACCCCGACACCGGCGCCCTGGCCTCTGGACAGGAAGGCATCGGCCGGCTCGTCGACCTGCCCACGCTGGTCGAGGCCGTGACGCAGGCCATCACCGGACGAGCCATTCGCCAGCCCGATCCCGCGTCCCGGCCGCCGCGTTTCGAGCCTCCACGTGAGGCCGACCTTGCGGGCATGCATCTCGTCGTCAGCGCCGGCGGCAACGCCGAGCCCATCGACCCGGTGCGCTTCATCGGCAACCGCTCCAGCGGCAAGATGGGCATGGCCATCGCGGCGGCGGCCATGGCCCGGGGCGCGCGCGTGACCCTGGTCAAGGGCACGACCAGCGTCGAACCGCCCGCCGGCGCGGACGTGGTGGAGGCCGAGACGGCCGCTGCCATGCGCGAGGCCGTCCTGGGCGCCCTCCCCACCGCCGATGCCCTGATCATGGCCGCAGCAGTGGCCGACTTCCGCCCCATCGACAGCGCGAGCGCCAAGATCGCCCGTGCCGATGGCCTCGACCTGCGCCTGGAGCCAACGACGGACATCCTGGCCGAGGCTGCGGCCCGGGCACGCGCGACCGGCGAGGGTCCCACCGCGCGCCCGGTCATCGTCGGCTTCGCGGCCGAGACCGGCTCGCTCGATCGCGCTCCTGAGAAAGCCGCGCGCAAGGGCGTCGACCTGCTGGTGGCCAACGACGTGTCCGAGCCCGGATCGGGCTTCGGCACCGATACCAACCGCGTGACCCTCGTCGTGCCCGGGCGCGAGCCGGAGCCCTGGCCGCTGCTGACGAAGGCGCAGGTGGCCGACCGCCTGCTCGACCGTGTCGCAGCACTGCGGGCCGGAACGGGTGCAGAATGACGCCATGAGCGCCAGCAAGCCAGCCCGCCGCATCACCATCGCCGACATCGCCCGCATGTACGAAGAGGGTGAGCGCTTCGCGACCATCACCGCGTACGACTTCCCCACCGCGCGCATCGTCGACGAAGCCGGTATCCCGCTCATCCTCGTGGGCGACTCGCTGGGCATGGTCATGCTCGGCTACGACACCACCGTCCGCGTCAGCATCGACGAGATGCTCCACCACACCCGCGCGGTGGCGCGAGGCGCCAAGCGCGCCCTCGTGGTCGGTGACATGCCCTTCCTCAGCTACGGCGTCAGCCAGGAGGTATCGGTCAAGCACGCCGGACGCTTCCTTTCGGAGGCCTACGCGCACGCAGTCAAGATCGAGGGTGGCGTGCGCTCGGCCCGGACCATGGAAGCCATCGTCAGCAGCGGCATCCCCGTGATGGGCCACATCGGCCTGACGCCACAGGCGGTCAACCAGCTCGGCGGCTTCCGAGTCCAGGGGCGCTCGAAGGAGTCCGCGCGCAAGCTCATCGCCGACGCCCTGGCTGTACAGGAGGCGGGCGCCTTCGCGGTCGTGCTCGAGCTCGTCCCCGCAGAGCTGTCGCGAGCCATAACCGAGCGCCTGTCCATCCCCACTATCGGTATCGGCGCCGGCCCTTACACCTCGGGTGAGATCCAGGTGGTGACAGACGTGATCGGCCTGACCCAGGGCTTCACGCCCAGGCACGCGCGCCGCTTCGGCGAGGTCGGCGAGGCGCTCTCGCAGGCGGTGAGGGCCTATCGCGATGCTGTGCTCAGCGGCGAGTTTCCGGCCGAAGCCGAATCCAGCTCGATGGACGAGAGCGTGCTGGCCGAGGTCCTCGGGCGCAGCGAGCTGGACCAGGCCTCCTCGCGCACGTCCATCCCGCTCGATCACGACCTCTGAGCCGACCCGCGTTCGGCCGATGACGCGCGTCCTGCACACCCGCGCCGGATTGCGCGGGGCCCTGGCACAGGTGCCGCGGCCGGTCGGCCTGGTGCCCACCATGGGCTGGCTGCACGAGGGTCACCGGGCGCTGATGCGCCGGGCACGAGAGGAGAACGCCACGACGGTGGCCACCATCTTCGTCAACCCGCGCCAGTTCAACCAGGCCTCCGATTTCACTCAGTACCCACGCGACACCAAGGCCGACCTGGCCATCTGCGAGGCGGAAGGCATCGACATCGTGTGGCTGCCCGATGTCGAGGAGGTCTACCCGCCGGGCTTCGACACTACCGTCAGCGTGGGTGCCGTAGCCCAGCCGCTGGAGGGTGCGGCCCGGCCCGGCCACTTCGAGGGCGTGGCTACGGTGGTGGCGCTGCTCTTCGGACTGGTGGGCGCCGAACACGCCTACTTCGGCCAGAAGGATGCCCAGCAGGTCATGGTCATCACGCGCATGGCGACCGACCTGGCCCTGCCCACGCAGGTCATCCCCTGCCCCACCGTGCGCGAGCCCGATGGCCTCGCGCTGTCGTCTCGCAATGTCCACCTCAGCGCGCAGGAGCGCGCGGCGGCGCCCGTCCTGCAGCGTGCCCTGCGCGCCGCGCGAGAGGCCTACGACGGCGGTGAGCGCGATGGCGACGCCCTGCGGGCGCTGATGGAGGAGGTGCTGGCCATCGAGCCGCTGGCGCAAGTCGAATACGTCTCGGTGGCCGATGCCCTTACCTTGCGTGAGCTGCAACGGATCGAGGGCCCGGCGCTGTTCTCGATGGCCGTCGTGTTCGGGACCACGCGCCTGATCGACAACGAGCTCGTAGGAGTGAAGGAGTAGACCGTGCGCATCGCCGCCGCCAACAACCACTCGGCCTGGGGCCGGCCCGACGCGGGGGCCGAGCGTGTGGCCGAATGGATCGGCCGTGCCGGCGACGAGGGTGTGGACCTGCTCGCGTTCGGGGAGACGCATCTCGGCGGCTACCCGTTCTGGATCGGCGACACCGGAGGCGCCCGCTTCAACGACCCCGACCAGAAACGCGCCTATGCCTACTACCTCGACGCGGCCGTGGAGCTGGAGGGCCCGCAGCTGCGCCTGGTCGCCGAGGCCACAGCAGAGCACCGCGTCTTCACCTACCTGGGCATCGCCGAGCGCCGGGCCGCCACCGCCCGCGGCTCGGTCTATGCCACGCTCGTGGCCATCGACCCGGACAAGGGCATCGTCTCCGCGCATCGCAAGGTGCAGCCGACCTACGAGGAGCGCCTGGCCTGGGCGCCCGGCGACGGCAACGGGTTGCGCGTGCACACCTTCACCGGGCGCGAGGGCGAGACGGCACGGGTGGGCGGGCTCAACTGCTGGGAGAACTGGCTGCCCCAGGCGCGCCTGGCGATGTACGCGGGCGGAGAGGACATCCATGTCAGCGCCTGGCCGGGTGCCGTGCGCCTGACAGCTGACATCACCCGCTTCATCGCCCGCGAGGGACGTGTCTTCTCGCTCGCTGCGGGCACGATCGATCTCGAGCACGGACATCCCCGCCGACTTCCCGCTCAGCGACCGTATCGAGGCGGGTGACTGGACCGATGGCGGCGGCGCCATCGCCGGCCCGGATGGCGCATGGCTGCAGGAGCCGGCCACAGAGGAGGGGCTGGTCATCGCCGACATCGACCTCGCCCGGGTGCGCGAGGAGCGCCACAACTTCGACCCCACGGGGCACTACTCGCGCTCGGACATCTTCCAGCTCAAGGTCGACCGGCGCCGTCTGTCAGTGGCCGAGCTCAGCGAGGATCTTCCGAGCCTCGACTGACCCCGGCCAGGCGGGAGGCGCGTTCGGCGATACGCAGAAAGCCGCGACGCATGAGCGCCCGGCCTCTGGCCGTTCCATCAGGGTCGACGTCGTGGATGTCGACCGGCACAGACAGCGGCCGTCTGGAGACATCGAGGCGCTCCAGCAGCGCGTCGACGTCGAAGTGCTCGGCCACCACCTGCTTGATGACCTCGATCTTGGTGCGGTCCTGGACATGCGTCTTGATGAGCAGGCCGTGGATCTGCTTGGCCATGGGGTAGATCTCGTCGGGCACGAGCAGCGCGAAGATACCGGCCTTGCGCAAGGCCTCGATGTCCCGGTCGCTCGGCCGCCGGTCGTTGGTGAAGACCATGCCCGCCAGCAGCAAGGCCGCGGGATCGTCGGGGACACGCCCGAAGCGCGACCGATTGCGCAGCCGGTCGAGCAGCCCCGGTTCCTGGTTGAGCTGCCGCTGCGTCTCGTTGGCGGCGATGGTGGCGTGGATGATGTCCTGGCGGTCACCCTGCACGATGAGCAGCGAACCGGGCCCGATCTTCTCCAGCACGTGACGGGCCTGGCCGGAGCCGATGGCCACGTGCTCGATGAGCCGGTCCATGTCCTCACCCGATGAGAGGAGCTCGCCGCTCAGCTGCTCGAGCAGCATCGAGAGGGTGGGATGAGCCAGCACCGGACGGTAGGGCAGCACGCCCAAGAGCTCGATGCCGTGGAGGGCGAGGCCCTTGGCCAGCGTCTCGGGCAGCGATGGGTCGGAATCCACGTCGACCTTGTTGATGACTGCGCCCACGAGCGGCACGCCGCGGCGGGCAAAGAGCGCCTGGTTGAGCACGATCTCGTCGATGGGCCGGCCGATGCCACCCTCGCTGATGATCACCGCCGGAGCGCCCATGCGCGCGGCCACGTCGGCATTGGAGAGACCGACCACGGCACCGACACCAGCATGCCCGGTGCCCTCGATGAGGAGCACGTCGCGCCCTTGGACGAGGTGCCCGTGCGCGACGTCGATCCTGACCGCCAGGTCCTCCACCACCTCGCCGCGGATGAACCTCTTGGTGAAGCCGCGCGGGATGTGCACCGGGCTCATGTCCTCGAGCGGGTCGTCGAGGCCGAAGAGCTCCTGCATCAGGATCGCGTCCTCGTCGGCAGGGATGTCGCCGACCATGGCGTAGCGCTGACCGACGGGCTTGGTGAAGGCGGTCGAGATGCCCCTATCGATGAGCGAGGCGAGCAGGCCCAGGGCGAACGTCGTCTTGCCGTGATTGCGGCCGGTGGCCGCGAGATAGACCTGGCGCATGGCTCCAAGGGTACGCGCCGGACCCGGTAGCATCAGGGAGTGAATACCGTCGTCTTCGATCTGGGCGGGGTCCTCGTGGACTGGGACCCGCGCTACCTGCTGCGGAAGGTCATGCCCGGCCGAGAGGCCGAGATGGAGACCCTCATCGCCGATGTCCTCAACCATGGATGGAACCTCGAGCGCGACACCGGCGACTCGTGGGCCGACGCCATCGCCCGCGCCAAGGTGGAGCACCCGCAGTGGGCGGACATCTTCGACGTCTACACCGCGCGCTGGGCCGAGACGCTCGGTGGGTCGCACGAGGACAGTGTGGCCATCCTGCACGAGCTCAAGGACCGCGGTATACCGTTGTATGCGCTAAGCAACTGGTCAGCTGAGATGTTCCCCCACGCGGAGGCCAGGTACGACTGGCTGGGCCTGTTCGACGGCATCGTGGTCTCCGGCCGCATCGGCCTCATCAAGCCCGAGCGGCCCATCTTCGACTACCTGCTGGAAACCTACGGGCTCGCGGCGGGGGACATCCTCTTCATCGACGACCATGAGCCGAACATCGTGGCAGCTCGTTCGTACGGCATCCACAGCCACCATTTCGAGGGAGCCGCCGACCTACGCGCGGAGCTCGTGAGCGAGGGCTTCCTGGGCTAGCGACACACCAGCCAGACCGAAGTTGTGTGGTCCGTTGGTGTCACTAGGGGTTTCGACATAGCACCAGGCCACTTACCCTTTCCCATGCAGTCCGAGACCCTCCATCGGACCGAACCACAGGGAGAGGTGCGCATGCACAAGTTCCGTCAGGCCGTCCTCGTCGCCTCCGCGACGGCACTCGTACTGACCGCCTTTGCCGCCCCCGCCGCGGCCGGCCCGGGCAAGGCCACCATCGGCATCGTCAACGGCATCCCCAACACCCGCGTGGACATCTGCGTCAACGGCAAGGAGCTGCGCAGCGCGGCCAAGTACGGCCAGGCCGTGGCCAAGGTCGTGCAGGCCGGGTCGAAGATCGGTCAAGATCTTCCAGAAGGACCCGCGGATCTGCCGGGGCGAGGTCTCGCCAAGAAGACCATGAACCTGCCCGCAGGCTCGGACTTCACGCTCGTCTTCACCAAGAAGGCCCCCAAGTGGGTCAAGTTCAACAACGCCGGGCTCGGCCAGATCTGGCCCAACGGCGTGGCCGCTACGACAGCGCACATGGCCTGGCGCCACGCCGCCGACCTCGGCACGGTCTCGGCTCGCTACAGCTTCGGTCTTCCCGCCCCGGCGCCGTCCGCGGTTGAGCAGCCCTGGACCAAGGGACAGCAGATCCCGCTCGCATCGGTCCCGCCTTGGGCCCCGGGCGGCGCGTCGTATGCGCTCAGTTTCGCCCGCCTCGACAAGCCTGGCGATCTCGCTCGATCCAAGCCGGTCTACGCGAAGGCCGGCGTTCGCTACGAGTTCTACCTGCTCGGCACGTGGGCCGGCAACGCCAAGGTCATCATCTGGAAGCGGCAGGTCACCGCACCAAGCCTGTAGCCATCCCTACCTCGACGTCGCTGGAGGGGCCGGCCCACATCGGGTCGGCCCCTCCTCCTGTGTTCGGCAGCACGGGCGACCCCGGCGATACCGATCGAGCGGTCAAGTCCGCTTGCGGGCAGGCCTATCCTGACCAGTAGGGACCGGGGGAGTCCCTCGGTCCGTGTGCGAAGGGGGTAGGACACATGCACGCGTTCCGCAAGGTCGTCATCGCCGCATCGGTGACCGCGCTCGTACTCGCCGGTCTCGCGGCCCCGGTCAGCGCCGGCCCGGGCAAGGCCACCATCGGCATCGTCAACGGCATCCCCAACCAGAAGGTCGACATCTGCGTCAACGGCAAGGAGCTGCGCAGCGCGGCCAAGTACGGCCAGGCCGTGGCCAAGGTCGTGCAGGCCGGGTCCACCAAGGTCCAGATCCGCAAGGCCAGCCCGGGCGTCTGCCAGGGCGCCAGGATCGCCCAGAAGCGGCTCAGCCTGGCGGTCGCGGCGGACGTGACGCTCGTCATCACCAAGAGGGCCCCCAAGTGGGCCAAGTTCATGAACATCAAGGTGAGCGGGAGCCCGGTCTACTGGCTCGGCGGTATCTGGCCCAAGGGACCGGCCGAGACAACCTATTACCACATGGCCTGGCGCCATGCCGCCGACCTGGGTACGGTCGAGGGCCGCTACGGCTTCGCTGCCATCATCCCGATCGGACCGGTGGCGGTAGTCCCTTGGACCAAGGGCGACCAGGTCCCCCTTGCCTGGGCGGAGCCGCCTGCGCCGGGCTTGCTGATGAGCCTGGGCTTCGGTCGGATCGGAAAGGTCAACGACCTGGCGCGGTCGAAGTGGTTCGCTCCCAAGGCAGGCTATCGCTACGAGCTCTATCTGCTGGGCACGACCATCGGGAACGTCAAGGTCGTCATCTGGAGGCGACCCATCACGCAGTACGTGAGCCCGTAGACGCCTGACCACCGCCACCACGGCAGGGGCCGGTCCACCGAAGGCCGGCCCTTCACACTGGTCAGCGTCCGCCGCGCCCTCGCGACGCAAGGGAGCGCTCGATACGGTCGAGGCCCTCGCGCAGCCGAACCAGCGTCTCGTCATCGACCGTGTCCTCGTTGGTGTAGGGCCCAAGCTGCTCGAGGATGTCGGCGATGAGCCCGTAGAAGACATGGGCGTCGGCCAGGAAGAACTGCGGTTCGTTGTTGTAGCGAACGAGCGTCAGCCGGCCCTGCAGCACGCGCCGTTCGTCGACGTTGGCGATCTGGGTCGAGAAGTCGTGGCCCTGGATGCCGTCGGGGTTGTTGAGGAAGTTGAGCGCGTTGTCGATGGCCAGGCCGAAGCGCGCCCGCCAGGCACGCAGTCGTTCCAGCGCCTCGGCCGCGATGGGCACCTCCGCCACCTGGTCGAAGACCTCCGGGCTGACGGTCAGCAGGCCGACCAGCGTGGTGCCCGGCCGAGCACCCAGCATCACCTGCAGCGAGCGCTCCAGGGTGAAGACCTCCGAGTCGAAGCGGGGGCTGGTGATGACGTCGGTGAGCAGGTCTTCGACGTTGTCGAGCGCACCGGCTTCGGCCAATGCCTCCGCCAGCTGCAGCACCTCCTCCTTGAAGAGGAACTGCTCCTCGTGATCGAGCCGGTCGACCATGGCCTGTCTCCCTTGCCTACGGATAGAGGCCGCGCAACGCGGTCGCGGTGGCCACGCGGTCGACCGCCAGCAGGTAGGCGGCGGTGCGCATGTCGCACTCCTCGCGCTCGGCCATGGCCACCACCTCGCCGAAGGAGCGCACCATGATGGCGGTCAGCTTGCTGTTGACGACCTCCTCCGACCATTGGTCGCGGTTGAGGTCCTGGACCCACTCGAAGTAGGAGACCGTCACACCGCCGGCATTGCAGAGGATGTCGGGGATGAGGAAGACGCCCTTGCGGTAGAGGACCTCGTCGGCGTCGGGGGTGGTGGGCCCGTTGGCGGCCTCCGCCACGATCCGCGCGTTGATGCGCTCGGCATTGTCGGCGGTGATCTGGTTCTCGAGGGCGGCCGGGATCAGCACGTCGAGCTCGAGCTCGAGCAAGGCCGGGTTGCTGATGTTCTCCGAGCCGGGGAAGCCGACGACGGTGCCATGCTCCGCCTTCCAGGCCTTGACCGCCTTGATGTCGAGTCCCTCGGCCCGGTGGATGCCGCCCTGACTATCCGAGACGGCCACGACGTTGGCGCCCATCGAATCGAGCAACGTCGCCGCCACCGAACCGGCGTTGCCGAAGCCCTGGATGGCGATACTGGCGCCGATGATATCGAGGCCCACGTGGCGGGCGGCCTCGGAGATGGTGACGACACAGCCACGGCCGGTGGCCTCGGCGCGCCCCTCAGACCCGCCGAGAGCGATGGGTTTGCCGGTGACGACCCCGGGCACGGTGTAGCCCACGTGCATGGAGTAGGTGTCCATGATCCAGGCCATGATCTGGGGGTTGGTGTTGACGTCCGGCGCGGGGATGTCGCTCTGGGGGCCGATGATGACGCTGATGTTGGTGGCGTACCGACGCGTCAGGCCCTCCAGCTCGCGCTGGCTGAGCTGCTTGGGGTCGACCGCCACGCCGCCCTTGCCACCCCCGTAGGGGATGCCCACCACGGCACACTTCCAGGTCATCCACATGGCCAGCGCACGGACCTCGTTGAGGGTCACGTCCTGGTGGTAGCGCAGGCCGCCCTTGGACGGTCCGCGGCCCAGGTTGTGCTGCACGCGGTAGCCACTGAAGACCTGGACGCTGCCGTCGTCCATGCGCACCGGGACCGAGACGATGAGCTCGCGCTCGGCCTCGCGCAGGACGGCCCGCAGCCGCGGATCGAGGTCCAGCCGGTCAGCCGCGATATCGAACTGGCGCTGGGCCACGGCCCAGGCATCGAGCACAGGCATGACCTCAGGAGCGGTCATCGGGACTTCCACCTCCATGCACGAGCGCCGGACCCCTGTGAGGCCGGGGCGGGCTGGCTCGCTTTCGAGCAGGGCTAGCGTACATCCGGGATTCGCGTGGCCGAAGGGCCATTCGGCCGAGTTCAGGCAGTAAGGATGCGCGTGATGCCCTTCATCCCAGGCCCGACATGGGCACCGGCGACCGGGCCGGTGAGGCTGATATCGACGAGGTCGGGTGAGACACCGCAGGCCTCAGCCACCCGATCGCGGAACGCTTCGATATCGGGCACGCCCGTGTGCAGGACGCCCACCTGCTCCACTTCATGCTCGGCCGCCAGCTCGAGCATCCGGGCCTCCGCCTTGGCCGAGGTCCGCTTCTTGTCGAGCGTGGCCACGGCGCCGTCTTCGACCCACAGGATGGGCTTGATCGAGAGGACCGTGCCCAGCAGGGCCGAAGCGCGGCCGATACGTCCGCCCTTCTGCAGGTACTCGAGCGTCTCGGGTGCGAACATCAGCCGCGAGCGGCCGACGAGATCCTGTACCAGGTCGGCCACGTCGGAGAGGCCCGCACCGGTCGCGGCCAGCTCGGCCGCATGCTCGACGATGAGGCCCTGGCCCTGGGCCGCGGTACGCGAGTCGATGACCTCGACCAGCCCCGGCTCGAAGGCCTCGGCGCCCTTGACGGCAGCGGAGTACGTAGCCGACAGCTCCGCGCTGATGGTGACGCAGACGACGCCGTCGGCGCCCTGGTCGAAGGCATCCCGGTAGGCCGCTTCGAACTGCCCGGGGTTGGGCGCAGCCGTGCGCGGGAAGGGCGCGCCCGGCGCGGTCAGCTTTTCGTAGAACTCCTGGTTGGTGAGCTCGGTCACGGCGTCGTAGGACTGATCGCCGAAGCTGACCTTCAGGGGCACCAGACGAACGCCGGCGGCCTGGGCTTGCTCGGGCGTGAGGTCCGACGAGGTGCAGGAGACGATCGCGATGTTGGCCATGGCCCATCGTAGTCCGAAGGCGCAAGCGCGCTGGGCGAGTTCACGCACGCCGTCGTCTTCGGCGGCGAGGGCGGGTACGATGCGCGCGATGACCGAACAAGCACCACGCCGCTGCCTTGTCACCGGTGGCTCGTCGGGGATCGGCTTCGCGACCGCTGCCCGGCTGGCTGCCGACGGCTGGGCCGTGACTTCCCTCTCCCGCCGGTCGATCGCGCCCGAAGGCGTGGAGTCGGTGGCCGGTGACGCCGCCGAGGTGGCCGACCTGGAACGCGCCCTTGCTGCCGCTGCGCCGGAGGGCCGGCTCGATGGGCTCGTCTGCTCCGCGGGCCTGCCACCGAGCGGACCCTGGGACGATCCCGAGCACTGGGCGGACGTGCTGCGCGTCGACCTCACCGCGTCCTGGCAGGCCGCGCGCCTGGCCTGGCCCGCTCTCCGCTCGGCGGGTGGCTCGGTCGTGCTGCTGGGCAGCATCGTGGGCAGCGGCGAGGGCTCGCTGCGTTCGCCCGCCTATGCTGCGGCCAAGGCCGGCATCGAGGGCCTTGGCCGCTCGCTCTCACTCATCGGCGCCAAGGAGGGCATCCGTGTCAACGTGCTCGCCCCCGGGGCCTTCGACACGCCGTTCGACGAGAAGCTCTTCCCGCCTGCGGAGCGCCCTGACGTGCCCCTCGGGCGCATGGGCGCCCCGGAGGAGGCAGCCGGCATCATCGCCTTCCTGCTCTCGGACGAGGCCTCCTATGTGAGCGGCTCGGTGTGGCGAGTGGATGGCGGCCGGACGGCGCTCTCGCCGGCCTCGTCGGCTGGTCTGGCCGCGCCAGACGAGCACACCGAGTTCTAGATTGAGGCTTCGTCGCGTCACGCCACAGGAGGCCGGCTGGGCGGAGACACGGATCGGCCCCTGGACACGCCACGGTCGCCACATCGGCTACCGCAACCCCTGGCTGGAGGTATGGCACGACGAGGTCACGCGGCCAGACGGAGCACCCGGCATCTACGGGGTCGTGCACTTCGCCAACACCGCGGTCGGCGTCGTGGCCATCGACGGCGAGGATCGCGTCGCGCTCGTGGGACAGCACCGCTACGCCTTCGACACCTACCACTGGGAGATCCCCGAGGGGGGCTCGCCGCTGGCGGAGGACTCGCTCGAGGGTGCCAGGCGCGAGCTGCTCGAGGAGACCGGACTGACCGCAAGCAGCTGGCGGGTGATCGGACGCTGGGAGCTCTCCAACTCGGTCACCGACGAGGCCGCCGTGGCCTACCTGGCCACCGACCTGGAACACGGCGAGGCCCAGCCCGATGGGTCGGAAGAGCTGGACCTGAAGTGGTTGCCCTTCGACGAGGTCATGCGGCTCATACGCGAGGGCGAGATCACCGACGCCCTGACGGTCCTGCCCATGCAGGCGCTGGCCCTGGAACGAAGCCGCCAGGGGGACTGACCGCTGCCCGGAGGCTCGACACCCGATCCGGTGGTCGCTACGATCGAGCCACGGTCGCCCGACTCGACCGACCTGGCGGCCGGATGCTGGAGGGAAGCAGATGCATAGCTCGGATCGCCGGGTCGCCTTCACGGGTGCCCTGGCACTGTCACTGGCGCTCGTTTCGCCGGTCATCGCGCAGGATGGCTCGGAGCCGGTGCCCTATCTCGATGACCAGGGGAACCAGCTGGGAACCCTGCTCATCCGCGATTTCGCGGACCCCTTCACCGAGTTCGATCCCGCGTCGCCACCGGCAGAGGGTTCCCGCTACGCCGTCCTCACCCTGACCTTCGAGGCCGCTGAGGACCAGGCCTTCCCGGCCGACCCGTACCAGGTGCAACTGCTCGACACGGACGGCTACGTCCACCTCTCGGGATGGGTCCCACGGCCGGCCGGTTCGGTCGTGCCTGATCTCCAGAGCCAGACACTCGCGCCGTTCGACCGCATCAGCGGTGTCATCCCCTACGTCCTGCCGGCGGAGGCGGAGATCGCCAGCGTCGTCTACCGCGGCGACGGCCGGCGCCTCATGCCCATCGTCGAGGTCGGAGACCGGGGCAGCGTCGCTGTCGGGGAGCCTCGCCTCATCGAGGACGCAGCCGGTACCGTCTACGGCGACGTCACGGTACGGGAGATCGATCGATCCGTTCACGGAGTTCGATCCCAACGGACCGCCCGCTGAGGGTATGCGCTACGTCCTCCTCGACACGGCCTTCACGGCGGCCGAGGACCAGGCCGTCGGGGCCAGCCCGGCCAATGTCGGGCTGGTCGGTGCCGACGGCATGATGTACTGGCCGAGCTGGGTCCCACGGCCGCAGCCGTTCCTGCTGCAGTACGTCGAGTCGCAGCCGCTGTCGCCGGGGGATCGCGTGTCAGGCGTCATCGGCTACGCCATCCCCCAGGACGTCGTCATCGACTCGGTCGTCTACAACCCTGAGGGCAACCGCTACCTCTCGCTCGTCGACCTCTAGGCCGGCGTCCGGGTGCTCGATGGCATCCGGGTGCTCGATGGCAGACAGCCCGCGGCCGTCGGCGGTCTCGGGCTGCTACCGCCCGGGCCATCGGGCTCGCGTCGAGACCGGATGCTGACGTGCGCGGCTGCTGACGTTCGCATTGACACCGGGGCGCGCGGTCCGCTACTGTCCGAGGCCTCATGCACCAGTACTGGTACTTTAGCTAGCGGGTACGAGGCGGCCGGGTAGATCCCGGCGGCAGAGGCACTCGTGCCCGCTGACGCAGGACCCCGACGGGCCTGCGTTTTTTGTTTGCCTCGCACGACTCCGAGCACGAGCCAGACCACAGCTGCCGGCCAGGCAGGACACGAACCGAGGACGAGGGTGGTACCGAGATGATCATCGTGATGCGCACCGAGGCGACGCAGGAGGAGATCGACGACGTCAAGCAGGTCGTCGCCGACGAGGGCCTTGAGACCTACGTGATGGTGGGCCAGGAACGCATCGTCATGGGCGTCGTGGGTGTGGGCGTGGAGCGGGTCCAACATGTCGAGCTGATGCCCGGCGTCGAGCAGTGCATCCGTGTCAGCAAACCCTACAAGCTGGCCTCCAGCGAACACCACCCCGACAGATCGAGTGTTCGCGTGGGATCCGTGGAGATCGGTGCGGGCGCACCGCTGGCCGTCATGGCCGGGCCGTGCGCCGTGGAATCGCGCGAACAGTTGCTGGCCACTGCCCGCTGGGTGAAGCGCGAGGGGGCCACCTTGCTGCGCGGAGGTGCCTTCAAGCCGCGCTCCTCGCCGTACGCATTCCAGGGCCTCGGCGTGGAGGGCCTGCGGCTCCTCGCTGAGGCACGCGAGGAGACGGGGCTGCCGGTCGTCAGCGAGATCACCGACCCCGCCGACGTGCCCGTCTTCGAAGACTACGTCGACATGCTCCAGGTCGGCGCCCGCAACATGGCCAACTTCGTCCTGCTCAAGGCCGTGGGCCAGTCACGCAAGCCGGTGCTCCTGAAACGCGGCCTCTCAGCCACCATCGACGAACTGCTGATGGCGGCCGAGTATGTCCTCTCCTCGGGCAATCCCAACGTCATCCTCTGCGAACGCGGTATCCGCACGTTCGAGACGGCCACCCGCAATACGCTGGACCTCTCGGCCGTGCCGGTCATCCAGGAGCGGACGCACCTGCCCGTCGTCGTCGACCCCTCGCATGGCACGGGGCACCGCACTCTCGTCCGGCCGCTGGCCGTGGCCGGTGCCGCGGTTGGCGCCGATGGGATCATCATCGAGGTCCACCCTGACCCGCCCACGGCCCGCTCAGACTCCGAGCAGTCGCTCTCCTTCCCCGAGTTCGGCGACCTCATGGACGACCTGCGCCGGCACGAGTTCTTGCGCCAGCCGACGGCCGCGCACGCCCACGTCCGCATCGAGCCGCCCACCGAGCGGAAGCACCTCCGTGCCCGCATCGACGATGTCGATGCGCGCCTCGTGGCGCTGCTCAAGGAGCGAGCAGAGCTCTCGGTGGCGGTCCAGCAGACGCGCGAGGCGGGCGACCACGGCCATGACGTGGGCCGCGAGCGTGAGCTCATCGAGAAGGCAGCGCACGGGTCGGAGGGTGTGCTCACGCCGGAGGAGCTCGAGATGGTCTACGGCGCCATCCTGCGCGTTTCGCGCTCCGCTCAGCGGCGAAGCGCTGCCGCTGCAGCAGCGGCCGATGGCGGAGCCGATCCGGACGGCGCGCTGGCCATTCCCAACGGCGGCAAGTGATGGACGTGGCGGCCGGCCGGCCCGGAGAAGGGACGGTCGTGGCGGCCCCGTCGCTGGTCGGCGGGCTGCGCCTGCCGGCGGACAAGTCGGTCGCCCACCGCGCGCTGCTCTTCAACGCCATGGGCTTCGGCGAGGCCACGGTGACGATGTCTCGTCCGGGCGGGGACGTGCTCTCGATGGCCGACGCCCTGCGCACGCTGGGCGCAGTCACGTCCCTCGATACGACCGAGGACGGAAGCGTGGCCGTGCTGGTGCGCGGCGGCGGCACGCAGAAGGCTGCCGTCCTGCCGGGTAGCGGCGGGGAGATGCTCGATTGTGGCAACGCCGGTACGGCCATGAGGCTGCTCGCGGGAGCTCTTGCTGGACGTCCTGCCGCGGCCACGCTCGTCGGCGACGAGTCGCTCTCGAGCCGGCCCATGGAGCGCGTGGCCGTGCCCTTGCGGCGTGTCGGCGCGGGGGTCGTGACCGAGGACGGGCACGCACCGCTCCGGATCGAGGGCAGGCGGCCCCTGGCCGCGGTGGCGCATGAGCTGAGGGTCGCCAGCGCGCAGGTCATCGGCTGTCTCACGCTGGCCGCCCTGGCCGCCGACGGCACCACCATCATCACCGCCCCTGGACCGACTCGCGATCACAGCGAACGGATGCTCGCCTGGCTCGAGGCGCCGGTCCGCCGTGAGGGCTACGTCACCACCATCGATGGCCCGGCCGGCTTCCCCGCCCGTTCGATCGACGTGCCCGGCGACATCTCCGCGGCCGCCGCCTGGCTGGTCGCGGGTGCCATCCATCCTGATGCCCACATCGTCATCGAGGAAGTCGGGCTCAATCCTTCGCGGACCGGCATCATCGATGTACTCCGCGAGATGGGCGCGGACATCAAGGTCGCCTCGGGCGGGCCTACCGCACGCTGTCCCGAGCCCGTCGGCACCATCACCGTCAGCGGAGGCCGGATGCTGCGCGGCATCGACCTCGCCGGCGACCGCGTCGCCGACGTCATCGACGAGCTGCCGCTCATCGCCGTGGCCATGGCGGCCGCCGACGGCGTGAGCACGTTGCGCGATGCCGCCGAGTTGCGCGTGAAGGAATCCGACCGCATCGCCTTGACAGTGGAGAACCTGCGATCCATCGGCGCCGGGGCCGAAGAGCGGCCAGACGGCTGGGTCGTCTCCCGCGGAGCCCCCCGCGACGCGTCGATCCGGACCGATGGCGACCACCGCATCGCCATGTCGTTCGCGATCGCCGGCCTGGCCGGCGTTTCGGGTACCGTTGCCATCGACGATCCCGCCTGTGCGGCCGTCTCCTATCCCACCTTCTGGACAGACATGGAGCGTCTGACCCCATGACCTTGCGACGCCTTCGGCTGCTCACCGCCGGCGAGTCCCACGGACCCGGCATGTCCGGGATCGTCGACGGCCTGCCCGCCGGCCTGCGCGTCTCGACGGCCAAGGTCGACGAGGAGCTGGCACGTCGCCAGCACGGCTACGGCAGCGGACGGCGCATGCAGATCGAGCGCGACCGCGTGCGCTGGACCGCCGGGCTGCGCTTCGGACGAACGCTGGGCTCTCCCCTCGCCTTCTCCATCCCCAACCGCGATTGGGCCAACTGGGAAGAGCGCATGTCGCTGGAGCCCACCGCCTCATCGCGGCGGCCCAAAGCCATCACCCTGGCCCGGCCGGGTCATGCCGACCTGGCGGGTGCCATCAAGTACGACACCGGCGACATCCGTAACGTGCTCGAGCGCGCCTCGGCCCGATCGACGGCACCGCGGGTGGCCGCGGGGGCGATCTGCCGTCAGCTGCTGGAGGACTGCGGGGTACGCATCTGGTCGTTCGTCGACCAGCTGGGCCCGGTGCGGGCATTCGGCGGCGTCGACGAGCCGGCGACCCAGGTGCCGGTGGGGTGGATCGAACAGGATCGCCGGGAGCCCACGCCCCTTCGCTGTCCCGACCCCGAAGCGGAGCTGGCCATGATGGCCGAGGTTGACGCCGCCATCGCCGCCGGGGACTCGGTCGGCGGCTCGTTCATCGTGATCGCTGAGGGCATGCCCGTGGGCATCGGCTCCAACGCCGAGTGGGACACGCGCATCGACTCCGCGGTCGCCGCGGCACTCATGGGCATCCAGGCGGTCAAGGGTGTCGAGATCGGCCTGGGTTTCGGTGCGGTCGGGCGGCGAGGCAGCGCGGTCCATGACGAGGTCGACCCGGGCGCTCCGGCCTGGCAACGCAAGACGAACCGCGCCGGTGGCACGGAGGGCGGCATGACCAATGGTGCCGCCGTCGTGGCCCGGGTCGCGGTCAAGCCGGTGGCGACGCTGCGCAAGCCGCTCGATTCGGTCGACCTTGCGACGGGCGAGGTCCGACGCGCTCACATCGAACGGAGTGACGTGGCCATCATCCCGCGTGCCGCCGTGGTCGGCGAGGCCATGCTCGCGCTGGCCCTGGCCGACGCCCTGCTGGCCGACCTCGGCGGCGACACCCTGGGCGACGTGAAGGCAGCCGTGCGCCGCCGGCGGCGTCGATCGATCGGGCCGCGCGGCACGGAGACGTCCGCTCGCACCCTCGAGGCACTGCCCGAGGACGCCGCGGAGGAGGCCACCGTGGTGGAGGGCACAGACGCATGAACGAACACCCGCGCGACTTCAAGTTGCTGGGCCACGGCATCGCCTACTCGGCCTCACCCGCGATGATGAATGCCGCCTTCGCCTCGCTCGGGCTCCCGCATCGGTATGCGCTTGCGGACATCCCGGAGGAAGACGTGCCCGCGGTCGTCGACTCGTTGCGATCGACCGATGCCGGCGGAGCGAACGTGACCGTGCCGCACAAGGGCGTCGTCGTTCCCCTCCTCGACGACGTCTCGGACGACGCGCGGGAGGCTGACGCTGTCAACACCATCGTCTGTCGCAACGGCCGACTGATCGGCCACAACACCGACATGCCGGCCATGATCGACGTCATCAGCGACCTGCGGCCACACGGTTCGGAGCATGCCATCATCCTCGGTGCCGGCGGTGCCGGCCGAGCGGTGCAGCTGGCCCTCAGCAAGTTGGGGGTGGACCGGGTCAGCGTGCTACATCGCTCGGACGCCTCGATCGAACGACTCCCACGCCTCATCGGCACTGCTGATCTGCTCGTCAACGCCACGCCCGTCGGCACCGGCAGCGATCAGAGCCCCGTGCCGGCCGAGCTCCTGCGGGATGACCTGGCTGTGCTCGACCTCGTCTACCGTCCTGATCCCACACGCCTCGTGAGGGACGCCCGGAAGGCAGGCGCGGTCGCGGAGGCCGGGTCAGCCCTGCTGCTCGGCCAGGCCTGGCGCGCCTTCGAGCTCTGGCTGGAGCGACCCGCACCAATCGAAGTGATGCGCGCCGCGCTGGCGCGCGAACTGGAGAAGCACGATGACTGACACGATCGTCCTGGTCGGCCTGTCCGGCAGCGGCAAGTCCACCATCGCTGAGCCGCTCGCGGAGCGACTGCGCCGGCCGCTCATCGACGTGGACGCCGCCATCGAGGAACGGGTCGGGATGGATCCGTCCACCATCATCCATGAGCGTGGCGAAGCCGCCTTCCGTGAGCTGGAGGTCGAAGCAGTGGCGCGCGCCTGCGAGGTGGACGGCGCGGTCGTCGCGACGGGCGGCGGGGCCATCATCGACCCACTGAACCGCTGGGCGCTGTGGCATGCGGGGGCGGTCGTCTGGCTCGACGCTCCGGATGACGTGCTGCTTGGCCGCCTGGCCCGCCACTACAAGCCTCGCCCGATGCTCGAGGGCAACGCGGCTGATCGCTTGGCCGCGCTTCGGGGCTCGCGCTCTCCGTTCTACCGTGCGGCCGACATCCATGTCGATGCCACGGCGCCGGTCGAGGAGGTCATCGAGACCGTCATCTCGAGAGTGGAACAAGGGGTGGGGCAGTCGCGCCGGCTCTACGACTCCGAGGTCAAGCAGGACCACCCGATGATCCCCGCCACCTCGCGCATCGTCTTCGGAGAGCATCTGGACGAAGCCGTCTTCGGCGACGTACTGGGTCCGGTCAGCACCGGTTCCCCCGTGGTGGTCGCCGACAGAGGAGCCGCCAGGGCGCTGCCCGAGCTCCTGGGGGCCCTGCCGCAGGCTCGCCTGCTGCGTATCGCCGGTGGTGAGCGCTACAAGCGACTGCGCAATGTGGAACGCCTGCTCGAGTCAGCCAGCACGCTGGGCGCCGAGCGAGGGGATGCCTGGATCGGCGTGGGCGGCGGGACCGCCACCGACCTGGTCGGAACCGCTGCCGCCCTGTACCTGCGGGGGGTGCCATTCATGGCCGTCCCGACAACGTGGCTGGGCATGACCGATGCGGCCATCGGCGGGAAGGTCGCAGTGGACCTGCCGAACGCCAAGAACGCAGCCGGTGCCTTCTGGCCGCCCTCGGCAGTGGTCGGCGATATCGCGAGCCTGGGGCCCTTGCCCCGTGCGCGACGGCTGGACGGCATGGCCGAGTCGCTCAAGAGCGGACTCATCGGTGACCGGGTCCTGTGGCACCTCATCGAGACGCGGGGACGAGCAGCGTTGCGGAATGACCAGGCTGCCCGCTACGCCATCATCGATCGCTCCGTGCAGCTCAAGCTGGGCATCGTCAGCCGCGACCTGTTCGAGCGCGGTGAGCGCCGCACGCTCAACCTCGGGCACACCATCGGCCACGCCCTCGAAATCGAGAGCGGGTTCCGGCTGCCTCACGGGCAGGCCGTGGTGCTCGGCATCCGTGCCGTCGCCGCCGTCGCCCGGCGCTGGGGTGCGGAACCCGACCTGGCCGATCAGATCGACAGCGTCGCCTCAGACCTGGGTTTCGAGCTGCGGCGAGCCTTCGATACCGACGTGGTCAAGCGCGCACTCCAGAGCGACAAGAAACGACACCTCGGACGCCAGCGCTGGATCATGCCCATGGCCGTGGGCACGGTGATGGAGGTCGACGACGTCACGGATGCCGAGCTCGATCTTGCCCTCGCGACGATCGCAGCGGACGGCCAGAAAGGGGTTTCAGCATGAGGATCCTGCTACTCAACGGGCCCAACCTGGGCCGTCTCGGCAAGCGCCAGCCTGGAGATCTACGGCTCCACCACGCTGGCGGAGGTGGAAGCCGCGGCCGCCGAACACGCGGTCAGCCTGGGCCACTCCCTCGTGGCCTACCAGTCAAATCACGATGGTGCGCTCATCGATCGCATCGAAGAGCGCGACTACGACGCCATCGTCATCAACCCCGGTGCCCTGACCCACTACGCATGGTCGTTGCACGACGCGTTGGTCGGCGCTGAGTGCCCGGTCGTGGAGATCCACATCAGCGACATCTACGCCCGCGAAGCCTGGCGCCATTTCTCGGTCGTCGAACCGGTCGCCAGCCACCGCATCATGGGACATGGCTGGCGCGGGTATCTCGAAGCCATCGACTTCCTTCACGCCGAGGCCGCCGAACGGTCTCGCTGACCGAGACACCCGAGGACCCTCCCATGACCGCCCAGCTCCCGCGACCCGGCCTGGCCGGCGTGGCCGCCGTCGAGATCAGCGCCGACACCATCTCGCCGGTGACGGCCGCGCTCCGTCTGCACGACCAGGACCGGCTCGCCTTCATCCTCGAGTCGGTGGAGGGCGGTGCCCGCTACGGACGCTACTCCATGGTCGGCGTGCGCGGCCGCATCCTCGCCGTCGAGGGTGACGAGGCCATCGTGCGCAGCCACGACTACGCCGAGCTCGATCGGTTCCCTGCGAGCGATCCGCTCGAGGCCCTGCGTCGGATGCTGCCGGACGCGCCGCCCCAAGGCGAGCTTCCGGTCTCGCTCGCTTCGGGTGTCGGCTATCTCTCGTACGAGGCGGCGGCTCGCTGGGAGAAGCTGCCGGTGCCGGAGGCCGATCCCATCGGCCTGCCGCTGGCGCTCTTCCACCTGCCCGACGTGCTCGTCGTCTTCGACCACCTCGCGCAGACCGCCACGCTCGCGACCATCGACGGGCCTGGAGCCCTCGACCGCCTGGCTGATGCACGAACGATGCTGGCCCGACCGTCGAGGATCGAGGGCGCTGTGCCCATCCCGACCGAGGCCGCGCGGCACACCCCACCGGCGGCCGATGGCCGCTACGAAGCCGGCGTCGCCAGCCTCGTGCACGACATCCGCGCGGGCGAGATGCTGCAGGCGGTGCTGGCACGGCGCTTCAGCCTGCCCTGCTCGGTGGGGCCCCTCGAGATCTACCGCTCGCTGCGACGCATCAATCCATCGCCGCACCTCTTCGCCATCGACCTTGGGCCACGGCGCTCGGTGCTGGGTGCCTCACCGGAGCTGCTCGTGCGCGTCCGCGACGGAGTGGTGTCCACGCGACCCATCGCCGGCACACGGCCCCGCTCGGTCGACCCGGTCGCCGATGCGGCGCTGGAGGCGGACCTGCTGGCTGACCAGAAGGAGCTGGCCGAACACGCGATGCTCGTGGACCTCGCGCGCAACGACGTGGGGCGGGTGGCCGTGCCTGGGAGCGTACGTGTACCGGCGCTCCATTCAATCGAACGCTACTCGCACGTCATGCACATCGTGTCGGAAGTGGAGGGCGAGCTGCGCGGCGACCGCGATGCCTTCGACGCTGTGCGCTCGGTGTTCCCAGCGGGCACGCTCAGCGGCGCGCCCAAGGTGCGTGCCATGCAGGCCATCGCAGAGCTGGAGAACGAGCAACGCGGCCCCTACGGTGGCGCCGTGGGCTTCTTTGCCCCCGACGATGTGGAGGCCGCCATCACCATCCGGGCGATGGTGCTCAAGGACGGTACCGCCTATGTCCAGGCCGGGGCCGGCATCGTGGCCGACTCGGTGCCGGAACGCGAGTCCGCGGAAGTGGCGGCCAAGGCCGGGGCCATCCTGAGTGCCCTCGCCGAGGCCGAAGCCATCTACGGGATCAACGGATCGGAGAGCGTGCGATGACCACCGCCACGACAGACCTGCCGGGCGCCGGCCGACGGATCCTGCTGCTCGACAACTACGACAGCTTCACCTACAACCTGTACCAGTATCTGTGTCAGCTGGGCGCGGACGTGGAAGTGGCACGCAACGACGAGATCTCGGTCGCGGAGATCGCGGCCAAGGTTCCGGATGGCATCGTCATCAGCCCGGGCCCCTCGCGGCCGGAGAACGCCGGCATCTCGCTCGACGTCATCCGCCACTTCGGGCCGACCACGCCGGTACTCGGGGTCTGCCTGGGCCACCAGTCGATCGGGCTGGTCTACGGCGGCGAAGTGGTCACCGTGGAGCCGGTGCACGGCAAGAAGTCGGCCGTCGACCATCGCGGGCAGGGGATCTTCGAGGGGTTGCCCACGCCGCTCGAGGCCGGACGCTACCACTCGCTGGCAGTGGCTCGCAATTCTGTGCCGGAAGTCCTGGAGGTGACCGCTACCAGTCCCGACGGGCTGGTGATGGGGCTGCGGCATCGCGAGCACCCGGTCGAGGGCATCCAATTCCACCCCGAGTCGATCCTCACCGAGTTCGGCATGACCATGCTTGGCAACTGGCTGCGCTCGCTGCCGGCGGCGCACGCGCATCGCTGATCTTGCTCAGGTCGCCGTCGACGGCATCCGGATCCACGTCTTGCCGGGCGCGTCCGCGCTCGACAGGAATGCCGCCTGTGCCTCGGCGAAGGGGTACTCGCTGCTGATGACGCGTCCGGGTGAGACCGAACCGGCATCCAGCAGGGAGGTGGTCCAGCGGAAGTCGCCGGGGTGGTCGTACGTCAACGATCCGCGCAGCACGAGCTGACGGCGGACAAGGGTCTCCGCGTTCAACTCGAACTGCCGCTTCTCCAGGCCGAGCTCCACGATGGTGGCACCGACCTCGCTGCGGCGCACCGCCTCGGCCAGCGCCTCGGGTACGCCGGTCGTGTCAACCACCAGGCCGAACTGTCGTTCGTCGTCGGGGTCCAGCTCGGTCACCCCGAGGGACCCGCCCGCGAACGCGACTCGTTCGGCGTTCGGATCGCTGACCTGGACGCGGACCCCGCGCCGCTGCAGGGCCAGGCTCATGAGCAGGCCTTGTGCGCCGACGCCCAGGACGAGGCTCTCCTGTGGCAGCTGACCTGGCAGGCGCCGGAGCGCCGTCTCGACCACGGTCAGCGGCTCGACGCAGACCAGATCCTGCGGCTCGGCAGGATCGACGGGCCACGCCCGGCTGGCCGGCACCACGACCAGCTCCGCCAGGGCCCCGGGCCAATTCATGCCGACCGAACGCCGTCGCCGGCATCCCGACGTCTGACCGCGGCGGCACTCCGCGCAATCGCCGCAGGCCACGTTCGGCTCGATGACCACCAGCTGTCCCTGGCGGCTGGGCTCGACGTCCCTTCCGACCGCCTCGATCGTGCCGAAGGCCTCGTGTCCCATGATCCAGGGGTAGTCGGGTGCCGTCCATTTGCCATGGAACACGCTCAGGTCGGACCCGCACAGTCCGACGCCGCCGACGGCGATGCGCACCTCGTCGGGCGCGACGTCGGGTACCGGCACGTCGTCGACGACGATACGACCGGGCTCGACCAGCAAAGCAGCTAACACGTCACGTCCTCCCCGATGCGCGTGGGCTCCGTCCGGCCCACCGATTCCTTCGCCGGCTCCAGCAATCGGCTGGGGTTCAAGACCAACATACGGTCGAGGTCCATCCGTGACACGCCTCGCTCCAGGAGGGCCGGCAGGACCCGTCGAAACAGGTGTGCCATGTCCCAGTGCGGGGCATGCGCCGCTCGCCACGACGGCGGCGTCACATAGCTGAAGCATGCCGCGTCGTGAGAGAGGACCATCCGGTCGGCATAGCCCAGACCCGCCAGCGCCACCACGGTCGCGATGCGGGCATCGTCGCCCATCACGTGCTCCATGCCGAAGCGGTCCAAGCCGATGGTCGATCCGTTGTCCATGATGGCGCGCAAGTAGTCAAGGTCGTCGGTGTCCCCCGAATGCCCGATGATGATCCGGTCGGGGGACACGCCCCGCGCGACGAGGAAGGACTGTTGACCGAGCCCGTTGCGCTGGCGGGCTTCCGAGTGGGTCGTGATCGGGACGCCCGTCTGTTGGTGTGCGATGGCGGCGGCAGACAGGACCCGCTCCTCGGCCGCGCTCAACACGGCGCCTGCCGACATCACCTTGATCATGCCTGCCCTGATCGTCGTGCCCCCGATGCCCTCCTCGATATCGCGCACGAATAGCTCGGTGAGCGGATCCGGCTCGTCGATCAGGCGACCCGGCCCACGGAACTCGAAGTAGAGCGGCACCCCGGCCGCGCTGTAGAGACCGGTCGAGGCGATGAGGTTGATGGCCACGCGATCAGCGACCTCCGCGACGAGGCTGACGTCCCGGCCAAGACCGACCACGGTCAGGTCGACCACCGTCCGGACTCCGAGCCCGTGCAACGCGCTCAGCTGACGGACGGCCAGGTCGACGGCCTGGGACTCGTTCCAGCCGAGTGCGGGCATGTTGCGCTCGAGCTCCTGGTGACGCACGAAGATGTGCTCGTGGATGAGCGTGACCCCGAGCTCCCCCGCGTCCACCTCCCCGCGGAACGTGGAGACGCCACGCTGCCTCGCGCCGCCAGGCCATTCCCCGGGCGTTGCCTCTGTCACGGGCGGGAGTCCCTGGGTAGCGCGCTCGCGGGTGCGGCGACCGACGGCTCGGCGGTCTGAGCCTCAGCTCGCTGATCGACTCCCAGACGGGCAAGCACGGACGCGGTGTCTGCGCCCAGCGGAGGTGCCAGCGGCGGCACGTGGCCCGGCGTCCGGGAGAGCTTCGGCGTGATCCCGGGCACGAGCAGCGGTCGCTCCAGCCGTGCGTCCTCGACGGCGACGATCATCCCGCGGGCGTTGAACTGGGGATCGGCGACGATATCGGCGATGCTGTTGATCCGGCTTACCGGGATCCGCAGGGATCGGAGGGTAGCGACCACGTCCTCCGAAGGACGCGAGCGCGTCCACGACGCGATTGCCTCGTCTAGCTCCACGGATCGCCGGACCCGCCCGCGTTCGGTGCCGAGCTCCTCGTCCACTACGTAGTCGTCGCGCCCGATGGCCCTGAACAGCGCCCGGGAGAGCCGCGTGGTGTTGGCAGCGATGCACACCACGGCGCCGTCGGCACAAGGGTAGGCATTGGTCGGCGCCGAGTTGTGCGCGATGTTGCCGGTCCGTCGACGCACGACCCCGAAGTAGCCGTACTCCGGCAGGATGGCCTCGAGCATCGAGAAGAGCGACTCGGTGAGCGCGACGTCTACGATCTGCCCCAGGCCGGAGCGCTCCCGCTCATGGAGGGCGGTGAGCGCACCGACCAGCGCGTGCAGTGAAGCGATGGAGTCGCCCAGGCTCAACCCCACGCGAGTCGGCGGTCCGTCGGGCTCACCGGTGAGGTAGCGCAACCCCCCAGCCGCCTCTGCGATGGTGCCGAAACCGGGCTGATCGGACATCGGCCCGTCCTGCCCGTAGCCGGAGATCCGGACCACGATGAGCCTTGGGTTCGTCTCCAGAAGATGCTTGGGGTCAAGGTTCCAGGCCTCGAGGCGTCCCGGGCGGAAGTTCTCGATGAGCACGTCGCTCTCGGCAGCGAGCCGTCGCACGAGTCGCTGGTCCTCCGGCTGGCGGAGGTCGGCGGCGACCGACCGCTTGCCACGCGACTGGACCAGATGCCACAGCGACTCCGCGTCCTTCAGTCCACGACCCCACCTGCGCAACGGATCGCCCGACGGCGGCAGCTCGATCTTGATGACCTCGGCCCCGAAGTCGGCGAACAGTCGTCCGGCGAACGGCCCGGCGATGAGCGTGCCCAGCTCCAGCACGCGGAGGTCCGAAAGCGGACCGGGCGGCCCAAGCGGCCGAGGTTCCGTATGGTTGGACATGGACCCACGTTATTGGACGAGCGTGACCGGGTCAAGGCGGCCGTCCGCGGCCGGCGATGCTCCCCGAGCCTGGTATGGCAAGACGCTCGGTCGAGCCGCCAGGTTCGCGATCGGGCATCGATGCCGCAGGATCGAAGTCAAACGACGGCGACCGGATGGCCCAGCACTTCAGGGCCTTCGAAGAAACCGCTTGACCAGCGCCGTGTGTTCCGTAACATAGGCCGGTGTCCAACGTTGTGGAACGATTGGGCCGGCCATAGATGGACCTAGGAGGATGTGGGACATGAATGCACGGATCCGGGCACTCGCCACCGGGATGGCGACGATGGCGCTGGTCGCCGCATATGCGCCGACGGCGGTCGGGCAGGATGCGGTCGAGTTGACCCTCGCCCATAGCTACCAGGACGCACAGCCGCAGGCGGCCTGTGGCGCGCAGGTCATCGCGGACGACGTGGCGGCAGCGGACGTCGGTCTGAACGTCGAGATCTTCGGCGCCAGCCAGCTCGGTGGCGACGCAGACCGCATCGCATCGGTCGCAGCCGGCGACATCGACATGGATATCCAGGGCGCGTCCGCCCTCAGCGCGGTCTACGCGCCGATGGGTACCGTCGACGGCGCCTTCGTCTTCGACGACTACGAGCATCTCAAGCGATTCTTCAAGGACCCGGCGTCCCAGCCGCTCAAGGATGGCTTCCTCGAGGCCTCGGGCGTTCGTGTCCTCGGTGCCTGGGCTGCCGGCGCTCGCCAGTTCACCGCCAACAAGCCGATCCGCACACCGGAGGATCTGGAGGGCCTGCGCATGCGCTTCCCGCCGTCCCCGCAGTTCGTGATGAACGCGGAGGCGATGGGCGCCATCCCGACCACGGTCGCCTACGAGGAGCTCTATCTCGCGCTCTCGCAAGGCACGGTCGACGGACAGGAGAATCCGGTCGTCAACATCGCATCGATCAACCTCGATGAGGTGCAGGACGTCATCAGCCTGTCGAGCCACCAGATGAGCTCGAACCTCGTCGTCATCAACGAGGAGAAGTGGCAGTCGCTCAGTGAGGAGCAGCAGACGGCCCTTCAGGCCGCCGTCGAAGACGCCATGGACCAGGTCCCCGAGTGTGACGCCGAGTTCACCGAGATGCAGCTGAACGAGTGGCGCGAGAGCGGCGACATGCAAGTCGTCGAAGACGTCGATCGCGAGGCCTTCCGGGCCAAGGCGGAGCCCTACCTCCGCGAGCACTTCAGCCCCGAGCAGGTCGTGGTGCTTGACGCCATCCGCTCGGTCGCGGAATAGTCTCTCGCTGACGTATCGCCCCGGCGTAGGCTAGTGGCCGGGGCGCTCTGTGCACAAGGCCTCGCGAAGGTTCGCGAGGCCTTGTGCGATACGGTGAGGAGGGCAGGATGAGCGTGGGCGGCGAGCAGCCCGTGAGTGGCAGCGTGCCACCGACGGACCCGCCGGCCGAGCCGGACGAGACGCCGGCCGCCGAGCCGACGCTGGGCGGCGAAGTTGGTGCCGAGCTCCTGCCGGAACGAGGTCCGCTCCGAACGTTCCTCAAGACCGTGGGCGTGATCGAGCAGGCTGTCGGGACGTCGCTCATCTTCGTCATCCTCGTGCTCGTCCTGGTCCAGGTCGCTGGACGCTATCTGCCCTCGTTCGCCGGCTGGCCAGGGACTGGCGAGATCGCCCGCCTCTCGCTGGTCTGGTGCACGTTCATCCTTTCCGGCTACCTCATGGCGCAGGATCGGCACATCACCATCAGGGCCATCGACTTCGTCGTCAGCGGGCGTGCCCTTGATGCCCTCAAGCTCATGGTCCACGTAGTGGTAGCCGTTACCTGCATCGCCATGGCGTACGCCACGTATCGGCTCATCGCCGATGACATCGGCCAGCGGACACCTGAGGCGAATCTGCCGCTTGCCTGGGTCTACCTGGTGCCGTTCGTCGGCTTCGTGCTCACGGCCCTCCGCGCCGGGTTGGCCATCGGCCTGGTCGACGTCCCGGGGCTGGCTGGCCGGAGGAAGTCGCCGTGAGCCTGCTCTTGATGCTGGTGCTCATCGTGGCGCTCTTCCTGTTGCGTGTGCCGATGGCCTTCGCCATCCTGGGACCGTGCCTTGCCTACCTCGTCATCGAGGGCTACTCGCTCGGGCTGGCGGTGAGGCTCGTCATCGACGGCATCGACAGCTGGCCGCTACTGGCCGTCCCCCTGTTCATCCTCGTAGGAGTCACCGCGACCCGGACCGAGACCGCCGACCGCCTGTACGACGCGGCGCTGGCGCTGCTCGGGCCCCTTCGGGCCGGACTCGCCTACGTCAATATCGGGGTCAGCCTGGGGTTCTCGTGGATGAGTGGGGCGGCCCTCGCGGATGCCGCGGGCATCGGCTCGATCGCCGTCGTCCAGATGAAGCGAAAGGGCTACCCGGAAGGCTTCTCCGTGGGGCTCAGCGGGAGCTCCGCCCTGATCAGCCCGATCATGCCCCCCAGCATCCCCGCCGTGATCTACGCGTCGGTCGCGGCCGTGTCGACGGGCGCGCTCTTCATCGCCGCCATCGTCCCGGCCATCCTGATGACGCTCACCCTGGCCGCCACCGTCTACCTGTGGGCACGCCGCCGGCCCCAGTTCGTCGGCGAGCGCCACGACTGGAGCAATGTCCGACGCACCGGCCTCCGCGCGCTGCCGCCGATGGGCGCACCCGTACTGATCCTCGGAGGATCCTCGGCGGCTTCTTCACGCCGACCGAGGCAGCGGCAGTGGGCGCCATCTACATGTTGGGCCTGGCTCTCACCTACCGGTCCGTTAGCCGCCGCGAGTACGTGCTCATCTTCCGCGACACATCGCTGGTCAGCGCACAGATCATGCTGATCATCGGGGCATCCTCGTTGCTGAGCTGGATCCTGGCCAGGGAGCAGGTCCCGCAGACCATCGCCGAGGCGCTCCCCGGGCTCACCGACCAACCCGCAGTCTTCCTCTTGATCATCATCGTCGTGCTCATCGGGCTGGGCATGATCCTGGAACCGACCTCGGCGTTGCTGATCGTCACGCCCATCCTGCTGCCGGTCGCCATCGAGTACGGGATCGATCCGCTGCAGTTCGGGTCGATCGTCATCCTCTGCCTCATGATCGGCCTGCTGACGCCACCGATGGGTGGCGTCTGCTTCGTTCTCAGCTCGGTGACCGGCATCCCGCTGGAGCGCGTCTTCCGGGGCGTGGTGCCATTCTTCCCCGCCCTGGCCGTCACACTGCTCCTGGTGGCGTACGTCCCGGCAGTCACCCTCTGGTTGCCCGGCCTGCTGGGCATGCTGTGACAGCCGGTAGGTCGGAGGTGACACGGCCACGGCCCTGACTGGCGGATCGCGTCGCGGACGTGCTCGGCCCGACGCCGTCACATCTCACCCGGACAAGCGTGAGATCGGCCCTCCTGTCTGCCCGGTCCGTCTAGGATGAGCCGAATGGAGACCACGTTGGGAGCGGTGGGCGGACGTCGGCGAGATCTCGATCCAAGGCCTCGCGCTCTGGGCCTGCCCGATCCGGAGGGGCAAGATGAGTGAGCTCCGTATCGCGGTGGTCGGCGCCGGCCTCATCGGGCGGCAGCACATCCTGCGCGTCGATAGCGAGCCGGGCGCTGCCCTCGCGGCGGTCGTCGATCCGGCAGAGGCGGCCAGGGAGCTCGCGGGGGCACTCGGGACCGAGTGGTTTCCCGATCTGGCCGCGATGTTGCAGGGCGAGCGGCCGGACGCGGTGATCATCGCCACCCCGAACCAGCTGCACGTGGCCCAGGGCCTCGAGGCAGTCGCCGCAGGGCTGCCCATGCTGCTCGAGAAACCGCTGGCTGAGGATGTCGCGTCGGGGCGGCGGCTGGTCGAGGCTGCCGAAGCCGCCGATGTGCCGCTGCTGGTGGGCCACCACCGACGGCACAACCCCCTGGTCCAGCAAGCGAAGGAGATCATCGCCTCGGGGCGGCTCGGTCGGATCGCGACCGTCAACGCGCTGGCCTGGTTCTTCAAGCCGGACGACTACTTCGACGTCGCCTGGCGGCACGAGCCGGGCGGCGGACCGATCCTCATCAACCTCATCCACGTCGTCGACGATCTGCGCAACCTCTGCGGGGAGATCGACGAGGTCCAGGCCGTCGAGTCCAACGCCATGCGGCTCTATCCGGTCGAGGACACGGCCGCGGCGCTCTTCAGGTTCGAGAACGGTGCCCTCGGGACGATCTCGGTCTCGGACACCGTAGTCGCGCCGTGGAGCTGGGAGCTGACCACGGGCGAGAACCCGGCGTTCCCCGAGACCGCCGAGTCCTGCTACTTGATCGGCGGCACCGAGGGTTCGTTGAGCTTCCCCAGCCTGGACGTGTGGCTCTACCAGGGCGAGAGGAGCTGGCAGGCGCCGATCGATCGCCGGGCGCAGTCGGTTGCCCCGAGGGAGGACACGCTGGCCCTGCAGCTGCGTCACTTCTGCCGCGTCGTACGGGGCCACGAGCCGCCGCTGGTCGATGGCAATGAGGCGCTGCGGACCCTTGAAGTGAGCCTCGCGGTCAAGGCCGCCGCGACGGGCGGTGGAGCGGTCAGGCAGGGCTGAGTGGTCCCAGAACTCGGGCGGCTGGGGAGGTTGCCGTACCCTTGCGACCCGACGGTCGTCACCAGCGGGCCCTGGTGGTTCTCAGTCGCCTCGGCGCAACAGCCCACTGACCTGGGCCGCAGAACGCTCGAGCGGCATGCGCATCTCCAGGAGTCGCCGCCGGCTGAGGCGAATGGTGGGCCCGGAGATGCACAGCGCGGCGACGACCCGCTCGGTCGAATCGGTGACCGTCGAGGCGATCGCCGCCACGCCATCCTGGCGCTCCCCGATGGAGACCGACCAGCGATCCGAGCGGATCTGCTCGAGCTGACGCGCGAGGTCAGCGCCTGGGGCATTGGGCAGCGTCTCGCCATCAGCTCGAGCCCGACGTAGCTCACGTCGTCGAACGTCGTCGTCGGCAAAGGCCAGCAGCACCTTTCCTGCAGCCCCGACGCGGAGCGGCAGCGGCCGCCCAAGCTGGATGAACGGCCGGAGCTCATGCCTGGCCTCCACGGCAGCGATGCATACGCGAGTGTCGGCATCCCGGATGTAGAGGTGGACGCTCTCGCCGATCTCGTCACGGAGCCTGCGCATCGGGGGTTCCGCCAGCGCTCGCAGGTCGAACGTCTTCGCCGCGGCCTCACCCCAGTAGAGGAGCCGGGGCCCGAGTGAATACCGGCTGTCCGGCGTGCGGCGTACGATCCCGAGAGCCGCGAGCTCGCTCAGCAGCCGGTGCGTGGAAGACTTGGGCATGGCCAGGGCCGAGCGCACGTGAGACAAGGTGACCGGTTCGCCAGCCTGGCCGAGGAAGTCGATGAGGTCGCTTGCTTTCTCCAGAACGGACATCTTCGCCTCACGGGATCTTGCTGGCGTTAGCCTACTGCGTGGGGTCGAGCGGGGCCGTGGAAGACGACCGCGAGCGCGGCCCGGTCCGGGCCGGTCAGTCGACTGCGGTCCCGTAGTACTCGCCGAATAGCTCCTCTTCACTGGGCCGGTCCTCGGCGATGGGCCGGCTGACCCACGTGACGTTCATGTAGTGCTTGAGATGGATGTTCTCTGAGGTGATGTTGCCACCCCACGTGCCGCAGCCGAGGCTGGAGGTCATGGGCATTCCGTTGTCGAAGGCGCCAGCGTTCGCCTTCGACTGCGGCTGACGCACCATGATCCGGCTGACTGGTGCCATCCGGGCAAGCCGATCGATGTGCCCGTCATCGAACGAGTAGATGCCGCACGAGTGGCCCTTGCCACCGACCTCGTAGATGGCCTTCACCTTCTCGAGCGCCTCGTCGAACCCTGAGTAGCGGAACATCGAGACGACGACACTGAGCTTCTCCGAGCTGAACGGGTGGTGAGGGCCGATCTCCGTCTGCTCGACGAGAAAGAACCTGCGATCGGGAGCGACTCCGAATCCCGCCTTGGCGGCGATCGCCCCGGCTGAGATGGCGATGGTGTCCGCCGTCCGCCGTCCCTCCTCATCCCAGAGGGCAGACCTGAGCAGCGCCGTCTCTTCTGGGCTCGCGAGATGGGCGCCCTCCTCCACGAGCTTCGCCCGAAGCGCTTCGTAGATCGAGTCCTCGACCACGAGGTTCCCGTCGGCGGAGCAGCCCGAGCCAAAGTCAGACGTCTTGCTGATCCGGGTGTTGCGGGCGGCTTCAGCCACGTCCGCTGTCTCGTCGATGACCATCGTGGAGTTGCCGGCGCCGACGCCGTAGGCCGGTGTTCCCGACGAGTAGGCAGCCTTGACCATATCCAGGCCACCGGTGGCCTGGACGAGGTCGGCCTGGGTCATCAGGTACTGAGCAGCGGGGATGCTCGGCCGGGGCAGACATTGCAGCAAGTCGGGCGGTGCACCCTCGCGAGCCAGTGCACGTCGCATGATCTCGACAGTCTCGAGGGTCGTCCGCTTGCTGCGCGGGTGCGGCGAGAACACGACAGCGTCGCCACACTTGATGGCGAACATGCCCACGCCGGGCGGTGTGAGCTCGGGGTTCGTGGTGGGGACGAGCGACGCGATCAGGCCCACCGGCTTGGCATACTTGACGATGCCCTTCTCGGGGACCTCCTCGATGACGCCGATGCTCGGCTGGCGGAGCACATCTCGAAGGATGCCCATGACCTTGAACCGCTTGCCGACACGCGTCTCGGGGTCGCCGATCCCGCTCTCCTCGACGCCCATGAGTGCGAGCCGCTTGAAGGTCGTCTCGTTCGCCACCGCCCAGGCGACCGCCTGGCACAGTCGGTCGACTTGCGCCTGGGTGACGCCCTCGAACTCGCGCATCACAGCCCGTCCTCGGGCCACGAGCTCATCGACGGCTGCCGTCTCCTGCGGGGTGATCGGTCGCGTGGCCATACGGTCCTCCGACATCGCGAGAGAAGAGTGAACGTTCCGAATCGTTAGGTTCGCGTCCCAGTATTATGTACCCCACGACAACATCTCGACGGGGCTCGTATCGTCTGGGTCGCAGCTCGGCGCTCACTTGACACAGCCTCGTCAGCGCACTAGGTTTTCCCACAGATATGGGACAGGGTCCCGATATGTGGGACCAGGAGGGTACGATGCGCGAGCCACGATTGGCTTCGACCCGCAGATGACGATGAAGCCGTCTGTCGCTGACCACGTGGCCGGGTTCCTCTCTGACCGCGGCGTCGAGCTGATCTTCGGCTTGTGCGGCCACACGAACATCTCGTTGCTTGCCGCGCTGGAGCGGCGCGGGGCGCCACGGTTCGTGACTGCTCGCCATGAGCAGGTCGCGGCCCACGCCGCTGATGGATACGCGCGCACGTCCGGCCGGCCGGGAGTCATCCTTCTGCATGTGGGTCCCGGAATGACCAATGCTGTGACCGGGGTCGCGACTGCGGCGTTCGACTCGGTCCCGCTGCTGGTGATCGCCGGTGACGTGCCCTCGTATTACGAAGGCCGCGGGCCGCACCAGGAGTTCAATCTCCGCCGCGACGCCGATCAGATCTCGATCTACGAACCGTTCGTCAAGCGCGCCTGGCGAGTCCGGCGAGCGGATCAGGTACCCCGCGTCCTGGCACGGGCCTGGGACACCGCTCTGGCCGGCAGGCCCGGACCCGTCATCGTCTCCATCCCGATGGACATCCTGGGTGAGGTGCTCGACGCCGAGATCACTCCCGCTTCGCCGGTCGCCAAGCCGGCGTTGAGCGGCGATACCGCCGCGGCCATCGCACAGGAGCTGCGGCAAGCCACGCGCCCGCTGCTGCTGGCGGGCGGTGGCACACGACGCGCTACGAATGAGCTCCGTCGACTGGCCGAACTCAGCGGCGCGCCGGTCGCCCACACGCTGATGGGGACCGGTGTCCTGCCGCCGGACCATCCGCAGCTCGTCGGGGTGGTGGGCTTCTGGGGCTCGCCTGTGGCGAACCGGCTGGCCTCCGAGGCCGACCTCATCGTGGCCATCGGAACGCGGTTCCCCGAGACGGACAGCAGCAGTTGGGAGCAGGGCGTGACGTTCCGCATCCCGCCGACACGGCTGATCCATGTCGACATCGATCCGCTCGAGCCCGGCCGCAACTACCCCACGGCCATCGCCGCCACGGCCGATGCGAGTCTCGCCCTCACGGCCATCAGCGATGCCTACGGCCATGCGACGGCGACCCGGGGTCATGACTGGGACACGCTGCGCGAGGAGCGTGAGGCCTTCCTCGCTGCCAGCCGCGCCAACGCCAGCTCGACCGAGGTTCCGTTGCTACCAGAGCGAATCCTCGCAGACGTTCGGAAGGCCGCCCCCGACGCCATCCTGGTGACGGATGTGGGGTGGAACAAGAACGGTGTCGCGCAGCAGTATCCCGTCGACACGCCGGACTCGTTCCTGACGCCGGGCGGCTTCTCGACCATGGGCTTCGGCCCGGCGGCCGTGCTTGGAGTCGCCGCCGCTGGAACCTCGCGTCCCGCCATCGCCCTGGTCGGGGACGGAGCGTTCGGGGCGAATCCGAACGTGGTGGCGACCGCGGTCGAGATGGGCATCGCCCCCATCTGGCTGGTCATGAACAACTCCGCGTTCGGGACGATCGCCGGCCTCGAGCGGAAACACTACGGTTCCGGCTACGGCTGCGAGTTCGAGTGCGCTGGTGCACCGTACTCACCGGATTTCGCGGCCATGGCTCGGGCCTGCGGCGCCGACGGCATCCGCATCGAGCGTGCGGAGCAGCTCGATCCGAGCCTGCGCGAGGCGATCGCGTCGGAGCGCCCAACACTCCTCGACGTGCCCATGCGGAACACCCCCGTCGTGACCCCTGGCGCGTGGGACATCGAGCGCATCTACCACGTGGCCCAGTGACGTCCGATACCGACGACTGCCACCGAATACCCGCTGCGGGAGGGCGAGGGTGACGAAGGTCCACGAGGGCCAGGGAGCTGGCCAGGCATCCAGGCCCGCGGCCTGGGCTACCAGCGTGACCGCGACGACGGACAGACAGGTCTTTGTCCGGGGCACGGCCCTCGATGAAGCGATCGGCACGACATCGTTCCCCGCCATGCTCCTGAGACTCTGGCGTGGGGACGAACCGACGGAGGCCGAATCGGAGCTCATGGGTGCGTGCCTGATCGCGGCCATCGACCATGGGCCGCTCGCCCCTTCGGCCATGGTGGCCCGGACAATCGCCTCGACACACGCCACGCAGATGAGTGCCCTCGCGGGCGGCATCCTCTCGTTCGGCGAGCTGCATGGAGCTGTCGTCGGTCGAGCGATGCAGATCCTGAAGACCGTGCCGCCGGACGGCGACCTTGAACGGTGGGCAAACGCGACATTCCAGGCGGAACGTGACGCCGGACGCCGATTGCCGGGCATCGGTCACCGCTGGCACGCCAAGGACCTTCGAGCCGAGCGACTGCTCGAGGTCGCGACGCCCCTTTCCGACGGCCGGCATGCAGCAGCAGTGCGAGCACTTGCCGACTGCGTCGGCCGTCACGCTGGCCGGACGGTGGCAGTCAACATCGACGGCGCGCTGGCCGTCGCGCTGACCGCCCTCCGGCTGAACCCAGAGTATGGCGATTTCGCGTTCGCGATCGCCCGAAGCTGTGGCCTGGCTGCCCACATCGTCGAGGAGCGGACCCGGGAACGACCGATGCGCATGATCGACCCGACCGCGGTGTCCTACGACGGTGTCCGTGTTCCAGGCCCTACGGAGGAGACCGAGACATGAAGGTACGACTGATCTCGCCATTCGAGGACGCCGAGCAGATCTGGATCGGACTGGATGAGCCAGGCATGCGCCGAAAGGTATTCCGGTTCGTGTCACCCGAAACCGGATCCGAGGAGTTCATGGCCGGCATCACCATCTTCGAACCGGGGGAAGCGAGCTCCTACCATGTGCACCCCGAATCAGAGGAGATCAACCTGGTCCTCGCCGGATCGGGCATCGTGGTCTCGGAAGGCGAGGAGGCTCCGTTCGGTCCGGGCCACGCGATGTGGGTCCCCAAGGGCGTGCACCACCAGCACAAGAACACGGGGAACGAACCGCTCAAGCTGCTCTGGGTCTACACGCCACAGGCCGCACTTCCGACCTCATAGTCCTCCTCGCCACGTCGCCGCCCCCGTTTGAGCGGCGGCGGCGGCGTGGAGCGGGCACCTGATGGGCGCGTCGCTCGAGCCCAGGGACCTCTGGACCCGTCCTTCGCGGCCGAACAGGCCAGGCGCCCCCACAACGGGCGAGCGGCGTGGGGCTGGTGTTCGGACTCCCTGGTGAACGATCGACACGGAGGCAGGCATCAGTGACCGGCCCTGCGACGGGGATCAAGATCGGAGTGCTCGCCTGGAACCAGTACACGGACTGGCCAAGCCTGCGCGAGCTCGGTAAGCGGGCGGACGGACTCGGCTACGACTCGCTGTGGACGTTGGACCACCTCTACCCCATCACCGGCGGCCCCATGGGCCCGATGCTGGAGGGCCACATGATCCTCGCTGGCTGGAGTCAGCACACCACGCGCGCGACGGTCGGGCTGATGGTCGGTGCCAACACGTTCCGCAACCCGGGCCTCGTGGTCAAGATGATCACGATGCTGGATCATCTCTCCGATGGTCGCGCCGTGCTCGGACTGGGGGCCGCCTGGGACGCGACCGAGCATGAGGCCTTCGGCATCGGGTTCGGACATAGCGTCGGTGAGCGCATCGACTGGCTCGACGAGTCGGTCGAGATCATGCGGAACATGCTGCGCGGGGGCGTGGCCACGGCTCGCGGGAAGCGCTACCGGGCCCGAGACGCACGCAATGTTCCCGCGCCTATCCAGCCGCATCTGCCCGTCCTTATCGGTGGGGTGGGTGAAAGAAGGACGCTGCGGACCGTGGCCCGTTTCGCGGACGCGTGGAACGTAGCCAACGTGACGCCAGAAGAGGCTGCCGCCAAGGATGTGGTCCTGCGCCGTTGGTGTGATGAGTCTGGTCGCGACCCCGACGAGATCGAACGCACCGCCAGCCTTGGACCGATGCTCATCCGTGACAACCCAGTGGATGCACAGCGGGCGATCGCCAGGGTTCATGTGTCCAACCCCGGGATGGATCGCAGGATCACCATCGGGTCGGTCGGTGAGATCACCGAGATCTGTGGTCGCTACGCTGCCAGGGGCTTCCGGCACCTCATCTTCCACGCACCGGCTCCGTACGACGAGGAGACCCTCATGCGCTTCGCGTTGGAGGTCAAGCCGCAGTTCGCCTGAAGACCGTGCACGCCAGTAGCGGAGGGGTAGCCAGCCCAGCGTCGATCAGCGACTGGACGCGGCTCTTCTGGCAGGGCACCAGCCCGGCCACCGGTCGGCCTCGATCGCTGATGACCACGACGTCGCCCGCGGCAACCTCTGCCACGACCGACAAGGCGTTCTTCTTGAGTGCCGGTATCCCGACCTGTCAGCCCTGGATCGTCTGGAGCAATCGATCCGCGGCGGCGTAGGGGTCGAGTTCGTGGCTGGCGACCTGTTCCATGAGCGCGTCGGTCTCGGCCCGACGAGTGGGCGACCACAGGCGCTCGCGAGTGCGGTCGGCGAGGATGCCCTCCACCTGGGCCCGGGCGCGAGCGAGGCGAGCGACGTGAGCCCCGTCGGCGGCGACGCGTGACCGATGATGCTCGTCGAGTCCGGCCAGGAGTTCCGCGACACCGCTGCCGTCGAGTCCGGAGGCGAGAAGCACCTCCGGTCGCTTGGGTCGCGGCCGGGCCCCCTCCACCTCCGGGGCGCTGACGTCGTCGCCCAGCGTGAGCATCGCGCGCAACTGTGCAGCCGCGCGGTCGGCGCCCGGTCGGTCAGCCTTGTTGACCACGACGAGGTCGGCTACCTCCAGCAGCCCGGCCTTCATGGCCTGGATCTCGTCGCCCATCTCCGGGGCCTGTACCACGACCGTGGTGTCGGCGATGGAAGCCACCTCGACCTCGCTCTGCCCGGTGCCCACGGTCTCGATGAAGACGAGGCCGAAGCCGCAGGCGTCGAGCGCGGCGGCCGATTCAGCGGTCGTGCCGGCAAGCCCGCCGAGGTGCCCGCGCGCGGCCATCGAGCGGATGAAGACGTCGGGGTCGCCAGCGTGACCCTGCATGCGGATGCGGTCGCCGAGGATGGCACCGCCGGTCACCGGGCTCGAGGGATCGATGGCCAGCACGGCCACGGGCCGGTCGGCAGCGCGGGCCACCGCCACCAGGGCCGCCACCAGCGTGGACTTGCCCCCACCGGGCGGCCCCGTGACGCCGATCACGTGCCCGCTGCCGGCCGTGGGGTAGAGCGCACGCATGGCCTCCTCGGCCGCCGGGGTACGTGATTCGATGGCGGTCAGGAGACGCGAAAGCGCGAGTCGCGAGCCGTTGCGGGCCTCGTCAGCCAGGCGTGTACCGGTCCCGCTGCCCGCGGGCGACGTCATCAGGCGCGTGGCCGCGCGTGCTCGCGCATGAAGGCCGCGATCTCCCCGATGGCCGTGCCCGGCCCGAAGACCGCAGCCACGCCGGCCTCCTTCAGAACCGGGATGTCTTCCTCCGGGATGATCCCGCCGGCCGTCACGAGCACGTCGGCCATGCCCTCGTCACGGAGCATCTGGCAGATCCGGGGCAGCAGGGTCAGATGCGCGCCGGAGAGGATGGAGAGCCCGACCACGTCGACATCCTCCTGCAGCGCGGCCGTGGCGACCATCTCCGGCGTCTGCCGCAGGCCGGTGTAGACCACCTCGAAGCCCTCGTCACGCAGGCCACGCGCGAGCACCTTGGCGCCCCGGTCGTGGCCGTCGAGGCCAGGCTTGGCGATGAGCACCTTCAGCGGTCGGTCGGTCATGGCCGTGATCGTAACGCTCCCCGTCGCCGATGGGGCACCTATTCGCCCTGCCGCAGGCTGATGCCGTAGCCGTAGTCGGTGAAGGCCACCTTGATGTCGCCACAGCCGTTCTGGGTAAGGTAGTCGACCATCGGGCCGAGACCGGCCGCCACGCCGTGGAACAGGCCCAGTGAGAGCCACAGCTGATCGCCGTCGAGCCCGGCGTAGGTCACGGCCTCGCCCATGATCCAGGGGAGCGGCGCCTGGTGGGCTCCGTAGGGCGCGGCCGCGAACTGGCCTGAGGCGACGGTGGGCGGGCGGGTCTCCTGCCCGGCGAGCACGCCAGCCGCGACTCGATGAGCGAACTCCTGGGCCGCCGCCTCGAACACGCCCGGGTCAAGCAGCTCGCCCAGCGGTTCCAGGTCCGGCCGATGCGCGAGCACCCAGTCCTCGACGAAGATGGTCAGATCCTCGCGGGCCTCCTGCGTGGCCGCGGTACCGCCGGTCCCGGCCTGCTCCAGCGCGCCCGCCAGCTCTACGTAGCGCACCGTGTCCACGATCGACTCGAACGACTCCGCGTCGAGCGTGTTGAGCAGGCGCAGGGTGCGCCGGGCACGGCGCTGGTCGGCGGTGATGCTGGGCTCCAGCCATAGCGGCTGCATGTCGTACAGCTCGGCGTTGTCGGCGAGGTCCTGGCTGAGCGTGACGAGCGCGTCCGGGTCACCCCGGCAGACCAAGTCGAAGGCGACACCCTTGTCCTCCGACCACGCGTCCTCCACGATGACCATCTCCGCCGTCTCGGCCAGTGCCAGCGCCAGTGGCGAGTGGTGCCTGGGGCCCTCCGACAGCTTGGCGCCGGGATCCTGTTCGGCCAGATAGGCGAGTTCGCTGACGATGAGCCAGCGGTCCACGACCTGCACGAAGGGGGTGATGGAGGCCTCGCTCCCGAGCCAGTCGAAGAAACCGAAGCCATCGTAGCCGGCCTCGGTCAGCCATTCGACTTCGGCCTCGGGGTCGCCGATGGCTCCGGCCAGCGCCTCGGCCACGGCCAGCGCCTCTGCGTGCGAGGGGTACTGCGCCAGCAGTGAGAGACGGCGCTGGTCCGGGTCGAGTGCGGAAGCGGCCGGGGCCTCGGACGAGTAGCGCAGCGCCGGGTCAAGGGGCAGCTCTGGCGGTCCGTCCCACCACCAGGGCCCGCCCTCGCCTTCGGGCACGATCGGGAGCCCCGTTGCGGGGTCGATGGCGTAGCCGGCCACCTCGGCCGGTGGCGACGGGCTGGGGGTCGGGGACGGAGTGGGCTCGGGCGTCGGCGATGGGGTCGGAGTGGGCTCGGGCGTCGGCGATGGGGTCGGAGTGGGGGTCGGCTCCGGGGTGGGCGACGGGCTGGGGCTGGGCGTCGGAGTCGGTGCCGGGGTCGGGCTGGGCGTCGGGGTCGGTGCCGGGGTCGCGGTGGGGGTGGGTTCCGGCGAGGGGCTGGGGCTGGGTGCCTGGCCCGCGCAGGCGCTGACAGTGAGGACGGTGGCCATCGCCACGGCCGACCATGACGAGGCGGTCCGAAGCCGGCTTCGGCTTCGGAGCGGTGGGGTCGTGGTCATCGCAGGCTCTCCTCTCACCGCAACTAGGGCGCGCTACCCGACGGGCGCGCCAGGTGACTGAAGAACTCCGCGCGGGTCTTGTCACTGCTGCGGAACAGCCCGAGCACGGCCGAGGTCGTCATCACCATGCCCGGCTTGCGCACGCCGCGCATGCTGGCGCAGAGGTGAGTAGCTTCGACCACCACGCCCACGCCCTTGGGTGAGAGCTGGTCCATGAGGAAGTCGGCGACCTGCTGCGTGAGCCGCTCCTGTATCTGCAGCCGACGGGCGTACATGTCCACCACGCGCGGGATCTTGGACAGACCGATGACCCGGTGGTCGGGGATGTAGGCGACCGCCGCGGAGCCGGCGAAGGGCAGCAGGTGATGCTCGCACAGCGAGTGGAAGGGGATGTCCTTGACCACCACCATCTCCGAGTAGTCCACCTCGAAGACCGCGTCGTTGAGCACCTCACGCGGATCCATGGCGTAGCCGGCCGTGAGCTCCAAGTAGAGACGCTCGATGCGGGCGGGCGTCTCGGCGAGGCCGGAACGGTCCGGATCCTCGCCGATCTCGGACAGGATCGTGCGGACCGCGTCCTCGATGGGGCTGGCGCTCACGCGGCTACTTGGGCGTCGACGCGGCGTCGTCGTCCGTCTTCTCGGTCGGCGGCTCAGCCGTATCGCGGTCCATCGTGTCGCGCGCGCCCTTGACGGCCTTGCCCAGCGCTTCCCCGAACTGGGGCAGCATCGATGGGCCGCGCCAGACCAGGACGACGATGAGGACGACGATGAGGACGAGCAGGATATCCACGATGGCGCACATGGTACCCCTGCGGCCGCATCGACCCGTGAGTCACGGGGTCGGGCTCTGCGCCCCAGGCGCCGATCAGGCGCCGATCAGGTCCCGGATCTCGGCTGTGACCTCGTCGGGTCGATAGCGCATGAGGTCGTGGCCGGCGCTGTCGAAGACTCGCACGCGCATGGGCTCGAGGCCGGCCTCGGCGCGGGCTCGCTGGGCGTCGTCGATGGCCAGCCGCCGTTCACGCTCGTCTTCATCGTCGGCGGTGCCGGGGCCGGCCACCAGGATGGAGATCGGACAGCGAAGCTCGGGCAGGGCGTCCAGCGGGGCGTAGCCGTACATCGCCGCGACGCAGCGGCGGATGACCGAGCCCTTGGCCACGAGACCCACGTGTCCGGCATGCCGCTCGGTCACCTGCGCCCGGGCAGCGGCCTCCTGGTCGGCGTCCCAGCTGGCCGGATCGAAGTCGCGACGGTCGGCCAGGTACGTGTCCATGGATGCCAGCACCTCCGGCGGCTCGGCCATGGCCTCTACCAGCTGGTCGGGCAGCAGGCGCGTGGCCTCGACCATCTCCTCCCAGCCTCCGTCGAGCAGGGCCAGGGCAGCGACCGAAGCTGGCTGCTGCCGTGCCATCTCGACCGCGATCATCGCGCCCAGGCCGTGTCCGGAGACCAGCACCGGCGGACCATCGACAGCCTCGCCCCAGCCAGCCCCGGCTACGACGGTCAGGACGTCGAGAGCGAGCCCCTCGAGGTCGTAGCCGGTCAGTGGTGCGTCCGACGCACCGTGCCCGCGCAGGTCCGGGGCAACGACAGCGTTGGTGCTAGCCAGGCGGCGGCCGATGGGCAGCCAGGTCCAGGCGGTACGGGTCAGCCCGTGCACGAGCACGACCGGCGGGCTCGCAGGCGTAGTCGGGTTCGCGGCCGGCCCGGCCCAGGCCAGGTAGTGGATGCGCTCGCCCGACTGCAGCTGCACGATCATCGACTCGGGATCGGGGCCGGGATGGCGCTCGGGACCAGGAGGGCTCACACCCAGAGCATACGGTCGGGCGCTCCGTGCCATCCTCTGGCCATGCCCCTGAAGCGCCGCGGCCAGCTGGCCCGAGCTCATCCCGACCGCCGGCTGGCCCGCCAGGCCCGTCGACACGTGCCCTTCGAGACGCTCGTCGAGCGGGCGCTGGACAGCCTGCCCGAGGACTTCGCGCGGCTGCTCGAGGACGTGGCCATCGTCATCGAGGACTCACCGACCCCGGAACAGGCGAGCCTGGGCGGCGCCGAGGACGGCTGGCTGTATGGCCTCTACGAGGGCGTGCCGGCCGTCGAGTGGGGTGCCGACTACGTAGCCTTGCCCAACAAGATCACGCTCTTCCAGCGTCCGCTGGAAGCGGACTTCCCCGATCGGGTCGAGCTCGAGGAAGAGGTGCGCATCACGGTCATCCATGAGCTGGCCCACCACGCGGGCATCGACGACGACCGCCTCCACGAGCTCGACCTCGACTGACCGGCGCGATGGGCGCGCGGACAGTTCCAGGGCGCGGCCGTCACACGATCGTCACGAAGCTATTTGCGTACTTGCGCAAACGATGAGAACATGTGGCTCATGACGACAGCAGCCGGGCCCGACACCGTCCCCCTGGACGGAGCCGAGCCCACCACCGACGCCGAACGCCAGCGGTATGCGGCCATCAGCCGCGCCCTGGCCGACGCCAAGCGGCTGTGCGTGCTGGAGTGCCTCTCATACGGCGAACGCTCTGTGAGCGATCTCTCGAGAGAGGCCAGCTGCCAGGTCCCCAACATGAGCCAGCATCTCGCCGTCCTGCGTGCGGCGGGGCTGGTGGTCTCGCGGCGGGAAGGCAACACCGTCCTCTATCGCCTCAGCGATCCCAGGATCCTGGAGGCGTATCGATTGATCAAGTCCGTAGCCGACTAGGGTCACGGTCTTCCGCTTCAGGCGGGAAACGGAACGCCGCCCAGAGCGGAGAAAGGAAACACTGTCATGGCCATCAAGGAAGCCACCGACCAGACCTTCGAAGAGCTCGTCCTGAAGAACGACAAGCCCGTCGTCGTGGACTTCTGGGCGGTGTGGTGCGGGCCCTGCAAGCTCGTAGCACCGGAGATGGAGAAGCTCTCGGAGAAGTACGACGGCGTCGTCGACGTGGTCAAGGTCGATGTCGATGCCAACCCCGGCCTCTCGCAGGCCTACCAGATCATGAGCATCCCGACCATCGCCTACTTCAAGCCCGGCGACCAGCCCAAGGGCGTGGTCGGCTTCCAGCCGCTGGAGCAGCTCGAGAAGAAGTTCGGTCTCGACGAGCTGGCCGCGGCCGACAGCCCGGAGGCCGCCACCGCCTAGGCCTAGGACGACCTGGGACCGAGGCGGGCGCCCCAGGGCGCCTTGTCCAGACGCACCGACGCCCCGGCAAGATCCCGGGGCGTCTTGCCGTCTGGCGCTACGTGCTCCTCGCGCTAGTTCGAGCCGGCGTGCCGCCAGGCGGTCTGGAACCAGGCCGCTGCCCGGTCGATGACATGGCGCTCATCATGCGCCGGCGTGAAGCGGAGCCAGCCGCGGTCGTCTGCGTCGAGCGCGGTGTCCGGCGTGCGCAGCGCGGCATCGGCGATATCGTCCGGCAGCCTGACCGCCAGGGTCGGGCCTGAGACCCGCGCGAACTCGGTGCCGCCCCTGACATAGGTCACCATCTCGCCGTCGGCGGAACTGGTGACGTCGTCCAACTCCTCGGCCAGGTCCGCACACAGGCCCGCCAGGTCTGGCGCGTGGTTCTCATTCATGTCGCGAGCCTACCGCCCGTGGCCGCGGTTCGTAAGGTCGGGCAGGTCTCGGCGGCCGTGTGCTAGCGCTCGAACCGTCGCTGCAGCACCGCGTGGATCGGAGACGGCGATAAGGATGACGGCGCCGTAGATGAACTGCTCCAGGTAGTTGGTGAGGCCGACGGCCACGATACCGGCCTGGATGCCGCCGATCATGAAGGCGCCGACGAGCGTGCCGTAGATGCTGCCTCGCCCACCGAAGACCGAGGTGCCACCGACGAAGACCGCAGCCAGGGTCGGCAGCAGGTAGCCGGCCCCCATACCTGGGTAGAAGTTCACGAACTGGAGGCTGTTGAGCAGGCCCGCCAAGGCTGCGGTCAGCCCCGTCAGGGTGAAGAGCGATGATGCGGGTGCGCCGGATGGGCGATGCCCATCAGGCCCGCTGCCTGCTTGTTGTCGCCGACGACGTAGGTGTTCTGGCCCAGGCGGTGTCGGTTGAGCAGCAGGCAGGCGACGACCGTCACGAGCGACCAGCCACCAGAACTCCATCGGGAATCCCCAGGAATGGCTTGCCCACGAGGACATCGCGGGTAGGTCACCGCGAGTCTCGCCAGAGCGAAGGATTGCCGCGCCACAAGCACGAGCACGAGGCCACGGAAGAGGAACTGCGTGCCGATCGTCACGACCAGCGACGGCAGGCCGATGATGCGTGACGACAAGGCCATTGAACAGGCCAGCACCGGCGCCGAGCGGCCGAGCGATACGAAGGCCGCCAGCAGCACGTTCTCGGTCGCGTCCCATATCCAGACGAAGCCGACCATGCCCAGGGCCATGACCGAGCGGAAGGACAGGTCGATGTCCCCGGCCACGATGACCATCGTGAGGGCCATGGCCACGATGGCGAAGTAGGGCATCGTCTGCGCGTACGACATGTAGATGCGCTCGCAGCCGAAGGTCTCAGGCGCCAGAATGAGGAAGACCAGCCAGAGCAGCGATGAACGCGACAGTGATGCCGATCTGGGAGGGGTAGCGGTGGCGAACGCGGTCAGTGGGCTCGCCCGGCACGCTCCTTCGGGCTGAGCGGCGCGGCCTCCGTTCGTGGAGGTCCTGCGTCGTCCGGTCAGCCTGCTCGTCAGCGATTGAGGCGAGACTGCGATCGGGTTCGAACCTCCCCGTCGAGGCGATCTCACTCATGATGTCCATCAGCTCGTCGAGGCGTGTAGCGCGAGGTCGGGAAGTCACCGGCCACTCGACCGCGGTCCAGGATGCACGATACGGTCGGCCACCGAGTAGACGTGGAAGATGTTGTGGTCGATGAAGATGGCCGACTTGCCTCTGTCGCGGATGCCGTCCACGAAGTGCAGCAGCTTCTCGGTCTCCTTAAGGGAGAGGCCCATCGTCGGCTCGTCGAGGATGATGATGTCGGCCTCGAAGTGACAGCGCGCGCACGATCGCCAGGCCCTGTCGTTCGCCACCGGATAGACCGGTGACCGTCGTGTCAGGAGTCAACACCGCGGACGTGAAGCCCATCGACTCGGTCATGAGCTCTTCGGTGATGCGGCGCATCTCGCCGACTCGCAGGAACCCCAGCCGACCCGCCACGGCGCGACCCATGAAGATGTTTCGCCAGAGCGGCAGTTGCTCGGCCAGCGCACGCTCCTGGAAGACGGTCTCCACGCCAAGCGCACGGGCCTTCTGTACGGTCAAGTCTCGGACTCGCCTCGACCGCCGAACCGGATCTCGCCCTGGTCGGGCTGGTGGACTCCGGTGACGACCTTGATGAGGGTCGACTTCCCCGCGCCGTTGTCACCGAGCAGGCCCACGACTTCGCCGCCGGTGAGCTTGAAGCTGACGTCCTCGAGAACATCGACACCACCAAAGGACTTGTAGATGTTGCGCAGCTCCAGGCGCGGTAACTCGGCCTGGCGAGGGTCGGAGCCCTCGCCAGCCCTCACGTCATCCGAGACGACGTGCTGATCGGTCACTAGCGAATCTGCTGCTCGACGAGCGGCGCGACCATGTCGATGTTGCTGGAATCGACGAAACCGCCGCCGGTGTCGATGAACAGGCCACTGAAGCCGTAGTTGTGGCTCAGGCAGATCTGGAGCGACCGCTTCGAAGCCCTGCAGCCACTGCTGCTGGTCGATGGCCAGATCGACGTAGCCGGTCTGGATGCCCTCGATGGTCGCCGGGGCCAGGTCGAAGCCAGCCACGTAGAGCGCCTCGGGAGCGATGCCCGCGGCCTCCAGGTAGGCCCGTGCCGTCGAGGTCACGTTGCCATGATCGAGGAATGCGGCCTTCAGATCGGGATTGGCCGATGCCATACCCGTGAACGTCGAGATGCCGGCCGACGGGTCGGCATTGGTGGCATCGTCGATCTCGAGGTAGATGACGTCCATGCCGGCCTCGTTGAGGGCGTCATGGATGCCCAGGGTTCGCTCACCGCGACCGGGCTGGGCTTCAAGGCCCCACAGGAAGACCTGGTCACCGGCCTCGAGTCCGCCGCGCTTGATGGCTTCGCGGGCCAGGTCGCCGCCGGCCTTGTAGAGGACGGCGCCGACATAGCCGGTGCCGGCCGTCATGTGGGCCGCTTCGGTCTCCGCGAGCTCGGTGTTCATGACCGTGACCACGATGCCGCTGGCGACGGCGTCGTCGACGAGCGGCTTGAACGCGTCGTCACCGGGATGACCCATGATGGCGATGCCGTCCGGGCTGGTCGCCACGGCCTCACCGAACTGGGTGATCATCTTGTTCGGATCCAGTCGGACCAGACGTATTGCACCGTGGGCCCGAAGGCCAGCTCGGCGGCCTTGGCCCCGTTGGCCACGACGGTCTCGAACGGACCACCCTGAGTGCCACCGGGGAAGAAGACGATATTGGTGCCCTCGCAGAACTTGCCGTCGTCCTGTGCCGCGACAGCTGCAGTGGTGCCGACGGCCGCCGAGGCCGCGAGCGATACCGCGATCGTGGCTGACAGGAACCTCCGGGATACCTTCATGTAGCGATACCTCCTCTTGCTCTCAGGGTGGACCTGGCTTGTACGCTGCTTCGTCCCGTGCTCCCTCCCTTCTGCACCCGACGGCGTTGGCCGTCCTGGAGCGTAGTTAATCAGCTAGCTCCGATACTGCTACCCCCGTCCCCAGCAGGCGCGTGACCTTCGGGATGACTTCGGGGGTCCATTCGGAGCAATCGTATGCACTCAAGCGCCGCCTGTCGATGCCCTTGCCCCAACAAGCGATGCCACGGCAGGACGGGCGACCAGCCAGGCTCCGATTCGCCAAGCACTCGAATCGTGCCCAACGCATCCGACCCGGCGGAGGTGGAGCACGGTGACCCGCGCCCCGGGCCGATGGTCGGACTCGACCCTGAGCCGATCCGAGCGATCCGGCCAAGCGGGTCGCCCGCGACCTCACTCGGTGAGGAACTTGTAGCTGGTCCTCGTCTTGTACTCCTCGCCTGGAGCCAGCAACGCGTTGGGGAAGCCTTCCTGGTTCGGCGAGTCGGGGAAGATCTGGGTTTCGAGTGCGAGGCCATCACCCTGGCGGAAGGCCTTGTCGGCCTGACCATAGACGGTCCCATCGAGGAAGTTGCCAGCGTAGAACTGGATGCCCGGCTCCTCGGTCCAGACCTCCAACACACGGCCGGTCGACGGCTCCGACAGGCGGGCAGCCATCATCCAGGAGCGGTCGTCCCACGCGCCGTCAGCGCTGTGCTCGCGGTCGAGCACCCAGTTGTGGTCGTAGCCGCGACCGATGATGATCTGCTCGTGATCCGAGCGGTTCCGCTCGCCGATCGCCGTGGGTGTCGTGAAGTCGAACGGGGTATCCGCGACGGGAGCGATTTCGCCGGTCGGGATCAGCGTCGGATCCACGGGGGTGTAGTTGCTAGCGTTGAGCTGCAGCACATGATCATCGATCGTGCCCATGCCCTCGCCCTTGAGGTTCCAGTAGGCATGATTCGTCAGGTTGATCACCGTGGTCTTGTCGGTGGTGGCCAGGTAGTCCATCAGGAGCTCATTCTCATCCGTCAGGGTGTACGTGACCTTGACATCGAGGTTGCCCGGATAGCCCTCTTCCATGTCCGGGCTCATGTACGAGAACTGGACGGCGACGCCCTCATCGCTCTCGACCTCTTCTGCGGTCCAGACGACCTTGTCGAAGCCTTTCAGGCCACCGTGGAGCGCATTGGGGTCGTTGTTGATGGCGAGGCTGTACTCCTCACCATCGATGGTGAACTTGCCCAACGCGATGCGATTCGCATAGCGCCCCGTGATGGTGCCGAAGTACGGGCTCATCGACTCGTAGTCGGCCATGTTATCGAAGCCCAGGTTGACGTTCGCGATGTTGCCGTCGCGATCGGGCACGTTGACCTGACTCAGCGTGCCGCCCCACGTGAGGATCTTGACCTCCATCCCGTTGGCGTTGGTCAGGGTCCATTGCTCGACGGCGGCCCCATCCGACGTCGTGTCGAAGGGAGCGCTCGAGACGCTCTGTGCAACGGCCGCGTTGGGGAGTGCGGCTAGCAAGAGCATCGTCGCGGCGCCGATGGCGAATACACGACTAATCGATCTGTTCACAACAGGCTCTCCTCCTGTGGGCGTTGACGCTGGACGGTGACCTCCGTCTTTCCGCCGCCCAGCGTCCCCTTTGGCGAGCCCGTATGTATCGAGCTCGCGACGGCCCCATTATAGTAGGTGCAATCGAACGGCGGCAATGGTATGCACCAAACAGAACGCAGCGCCACTCCAGCCCTCCCGACGGGCTGCACCGAATGACCAAGGCAGCTGTCCCTGCTCATGCAAACGAGTGTGTGCACACATATGCTTGGAGTTGCGGCGAACCATCTGGCGCATGAGCGGGTCGAGTCGAGCGTTGTGAGCCAGGGAGGACAAACGGCATGTCGCGGACAACAGGCAGATCCGGCGAGATTGCGGACGGCGAGGTCGCTCGGCAAGCGCGGCGTTCGCAAGCGCCTACGATGCGTGACATCGCCACGGTCACCGGCGTCTCCCAGTCCACCGTTTCGCGGGTCCTCAGTGGCACCGCCACCGCAGTGCCCATCGCTGAGACCACACGCGAGCGCGTCATCAGGACGGCTCAAGAGCTGGGCTATCGGCCCAATCCTCTGGCTCGTGGGCTCCGCGGCGCGCCGACGATGCTGCTTGGCGTCATCGTCCGCGACATCACCGATCCCTTCTTCGCCGGCGCCATCGAGGCTGCCTCGCCGCCAGGCCGACAAGCGTGGCTACAACGTGGTCCTGGGCCACGCCCACGAGAGCGCCGACGAGGCCGTCGCCCTGTGGGGCATCCTCGAGGCGCGCCACTGCGATGCCATCCTCTTCCTCGGTGACCTACGCGATCGACCGGACCTGCTCAAGGACCTGAAGAACACGAGCATCCCCGTGGTGGCCTTGTGGCACGGCTCGCGCGACAGTGGGTTCCCGACCGTCTGCGTCGACAATGCCGCCGGCATCGCATCGGTGATGGACCACCTCATCGGGCTGAGGTCATCAGCGCATCGCCTTCGCCGGGCCGAAACGCCTCGGAGACATCGCCGAGCGGGAGTTGGCCTACCTCGCTTCACTGGAGCGCCATGACCTGCCCCGTCACGAGGAGTACCGCCTCGAGGTCGACAACAGCTTCAGCGGCGGCAGCTTCGCCCTCGACATGCTGATGGACCTCCGCCAGCCTCCGACCGCCATGGTGACAGCCACCGACGTCATCGCCATCGGCATGCTGCATGCGCGCCCACCGAAGGGGGCTGCGAGTGCCTCGCGACCTCTCCATCACCGGCTTCGACGACATCCCCGTGGCTGCAGTCAGCGTGCCCGCGCTGACGAGCGTGCGGATGCCCACCGAGGCCATGCTCGCTGCGGCGGTCGACATCGCCATCGGCGATAGGTCGACGCGACCAGCCATCCAGTCCTCCAGCCGACGCTCGTGGTGCGGGCGTCGACCGGGCCGGTAGCCGGCCAGCCAGTCACAGAGAAGGAACTTGACCGTGGGCAACTACGTCATCGGCGTCGACTTCGGGACCGAGTCCGGCCGTGCTGTCGTCATCGACGCGGCCAACGGGCGCGAGCTCGGCAGCAGCGTCTACCCCTACGCCAACGGCGTCATCGATGAGACGCTGCCTGCGCCCGACGACGACGTACGGCTGGCGCCCGAGTGGGCGCTGCAGGATCCCGAGGATTACCTGCGCACCTTCCAGCAGGCGGTCCCCGCGGCCATCTCCGAGGCCGGCGTGGAGGCTGCCGACGTCATCGGCGTGGGTATCGATTTCACCGCCTGCACGATGCTGCCGACCAAGGCAGACGGCACGCCGCTGGCCACGCTGCCCGAGTTCCGCCGCAACCCGCATGCCTGGGTGAAGCTGTGGAAACACCACGCTGCCCAGCCGGAGGCGGACCTCATCAACGCCACCGCTCGCGACCGCGGCGAGGAGTGGCTGCCGCGCTACGGCGGCAAGATCTCATCGGAGTGGTTCTACTCCAAGGCATTGCAGATCCTCGATGAGGCTCCCGAGGTCTACGACGAAGCGGACCGGCTCATCGAGGCGGCCGACTGGGTCATCTGGCGCCTTACCGGGAACGAGACTCGCAACAGCTGCACGGCCGGCTACAAGGCCATCTGGTCGAAGGCTGACGGCTTCCCCGGTGAGGACTACTTCGCGGCGCTGGATCCTCGCCTGTCGAGCATCGTCGACGACAAGATGGGCCGCGAGGTCACTTCCATCGGCGAGAAGGCCGGTGAGCTGACCGAGGAGGCCGCCTCGTGGACCGGCCTGCGCCCGGGGACCGCCGTGGCCGTGGCCAACGTGGACGCCCATGTCTCGGTGCCGGCCACGACCGTGACCGAGCCCGGCCGCATGGTCATGGTCATGGGCACCAGCATCTGCCACATGGTGCTTGGTGAGAAGCAGGCCAACGTCGAGGGCATGTGCGGCGTGGTCGAGGACGGCATCCTGCCAGGGTTGTTCGGCTACGAGGCGGGTCAGTCCGGCGTGGGCGACATCTTCGCCTGGTTCGTGGACAACCTCGTGCCGGCCGAGTACTTCGAGCAGGCCGAGCGAGAGGGCATCGACGTCCACGCCGTGCTCGAGCGCGAGGCGGCCGAGCTGACGCCGGGCCAGTCTGGGCTGGTCGCGCTGGACTGGATGAACGGCAACCGCTCGGTGCTGGTCGATGTCGACCTCTCCGGCCTCATCCTCGGGGCCACGCTTGCGACCAAGGCGCCGGAGGTCTACCGCGCGCTCATCGAGGCGACCGCCTTCGGCACACGCACCATCATCGAATCGTTCGAGGCCTCCGGCGTGCCCATCAACGACGTCGTCGGCTGCGGTGGCCTGCCCGACAAGAACAAGCTGCTCATGCAGATCTATGCCGACGTGACGCGGCGCGAGTTCTCGGTGGCAGCCTCCTCGCAGACGCCGGCCCTGGGTAGCTCGATGTGGGCGGCCGTGGCGGCGGGTGCTGCCAACGGTGGCTATGACACCATCGAGGATGCGACCGCGGCCATGGCACAGCTGCGGGACGAGCACTACCTGCCCGATCCGGACGCTGCGGCCGTGTACGACGAGCTCTACGCCGAGTACAAGCTGCTTCACGACTACTTCGGTCGTGGTGCCAACGATGCCATGAAGCGCCTGCGCGCCATCCGCGATCGAGCCCTGGAGTCCGCCGCCCGCTGATGGGTGGTCGGCTGGCCCTGGCCGGCTGCAGCCAGCTAGAGCAGCGCGCGCCGGGCTTCACGAACGGCGACCCTGGCCGGCTGCAGCCAGGTAGAGCAGCGCGCGCCGGGCTTCACGAACGGCGACCCTGGCCGGCTGCAGCCAGGTAGAGCAGCGCGCGCCGGGCTTCACGAACGGCGACCCTGGCCGTTCGCGCCGGATCTTCGCAATGGCTGAACGACCGTGAGGAGCCGACCGGCTCATGGGTCGCGAGACTCAGATTCGTGGGCGCGAGACCGTCGGGTGCGCTGCGACTATGCCCTCTGGGCATGGTCCGCCCAGCAACCGGGCTCGGCGCCCGGTCCCGTCAGCTGGCCGGGCCTCACGAACGGCGACCCTGGCCGTTCGCGCCGGATCTTCGCAATGGCTGAACGACCGTGATCGAAATGGCCGGCTCATGGGTCGCGAGACTCAGATTCGTGGGCGCGAGACCGTCGGGTGCGCTGCGTCTATGCCCTCTGGGCATCGTTGCGCCCGGCAACCGGGCTCGGCGCGCGGTCATGTCAGCTGGCCGGGCCAGGTTCTTCAATGGTCGCGAAAAGGACGATCGTCGACGTGCGGGCTGCTCGAGGCAGCGAGCCAGTTGGGAAGGCGAGCCGCCCGTGGAGCCTGCGGACGGGGCCCGGTTCGTCACCCCCCCTCCGCCTGCAGACTGTGATGAGTTCCTAGACGGCACCGGCAAGATGCCAGTAGGCGTTGCTCCACTGCACTTCCTTGCGGAAGCGGCGAGCCGTCGTGTCAGCGTCGATGGCGACCAGCTCGACCCCGACCATCTCGGCGAAGTCCTCGATGACCTCGAGACCGACCGCCTGCGAGTAGGCCGTGTGGTGCGGGCCGCCCGCCAACAGCCACGACTCGGCCGCGGTGGTGAAGTCCGGCTCGCGGCACCCACAACGCACGGGCCACGGGCAGCGTCGGCAGGTCCGAGGGCGGGTCGATGGCGTCGATCTCGTTGGCCACCAAGCGCAGGCGCGTGCCCATGTCGACCAGGCCCACCACGACGCCCGGACCGGCGGCACCGCTGAACACGAGTCGCACCGGGTCCTCGCGTTCGCCCACGAAGAGGGGATGGATCTCGCATGCGGGCGTGGCGGCCGCGATGGTCGGACAGATCTCCAGCATGTGCGCCCCGAGCACGGCCGTCTGCGGTGCCCCGAAGTCGTAGGTGTAGTCCTCCATGAACGAGACGCCACCCTCGAGCCCTTCGCTCATGGCCTTGACGATGCGCACGAGCATCGACGACTTCCAGTCGCCCTCCGCGCCGAAGCCATAGCCGTCGGCCATGAGCCGCTGGGCCCCGATGCCCGGCAGCTGCTTCAGGCCGCCCAGGTCCTCGAAGGTGTCGACGAAGGCCATCGAACCGCGCTCGGTGAGGAAGGCCCGCAGGCCCAGCTCGATGCGGGCCGCATCACGCAGGGACTCGCGCCGGTCGCCTCCGGGGCGCAGCTCGGGCACGACCTCGTAGCGCTCGTCGTACTCGGCGCAGAGTCGGTCGACCTCGGCATCGGCCACCTGGTCCACGACCGCGGCCAGCTCGTTGACCGGGTAGGTGTTGCAGGCGGCGCCGAAGCGGGCCTGCACCTCGACCTTGTCGCCGTCGGTGTCGGCCACCTCGCGCATGTTGTCGCCGAAGCGGATGACCCGCAGGTCGCGCGCCTCGTGGGCGCCGGCCGCCGCGCGCATCCAGGCGCCGACACGACGCTGCACGCCCGCCTCCTGCCAGTGGCCGGCCACGGTCTTGCGGGGCAGGCGCAGGCGCGACACGATGTAGGCGAACTCGCGGTCGCCATGGGCCGACTGGTTGAGGTTCATGAACTCCATGTCGATGGCGCCGTAGGGCAGGTCGGCGCCGTACTGGGTATGCAGGTGCAGGAACGGCTTGGTCAACGCCTGCAGCCCCGCGATCCACATCTTGGCCGGGCTGAACGTGTGCATCCAGCCGATGACGCCGATGCAGCTGTCGTCCGCGGAGGCATCGATGCAGGCGCGGCGGATGCCATCAGGCGTGGTCACGGTCGGCTTGTGGACGATCTCGACGGGGATGTCGGCCGAGGCGTTGAGCCCGGCCACCATCTCCTGTGATTGGGCGAGCACCTTGCCCAGGATGACCTCGCCGTAGAGGCCCTGACTACCGGTCAGGAACCAGATCTTGAGCCCCTCGAATGCCATCGGTCCTCGCCTCCACACGATTGCCCGGGCACGGCGTAGCCCGGGGGATGCAATCGAGTGTATGCAAACGAATTCTCGCGGTCAAACCGGTATCATGCGGACCATGATCGACATGGCGCTCAGGGAACAGGTCGCGAGGGCCAACGCGGACCTGGTGAAGGCCGGCCTGGTGACCCTCTCGTTCGGCAACGTGAGTGGCGTGGACCGCGAGGCCAACGCCCTGGTCATCAAGCCCAGCGGCGTGGCCTGCGACAGGGTCCAGCCGGAGGACCTGGTGGTGGTCTCACTGGAGGATGGCCGCGTGCTCGAGGGCACGATGCGTCCATCGAGCGACACGCCCACGCACCTGCGCCTGTACCAGGCGTATCCCGACCTCGGCGGCGTGGTGCACACGCACTCGAGCTTCGCTGCTGCCTTCGCACAGGCGGGTCGCGACATCCCCGCGCTGGGCACTACCCACGCCGACCACTTCCGGGGAGCGGTCCCCACCTCGCGCCTGATGACCGAAGAGGAGATCGCGGGCGAGTACGAGCTTGAGACGGGCAACGTCATCATCGAGACCATCGACGGCCGCACTGACGATGCATTGCGCATGCCGGCCGTGCTGGTGCGTTCGCATGGCCCGTTCACCTGGGGCCGCGATGCCGACCAGGCCGTGGTCAACGCCATCGCCCTGGAGGCCGTGGCGGCCATGGCCCAGCGGACCCTCTCCATCGACCCCGCAGCACCGGCCATCCAGGAGGCGCTGTTGCGCCGGCACTTCGACCGCAAGCATGGTCCGGGTGCCTACTATGGACAGGCGGGGGACAAGCACTAGCCCGCTACCGCGATGCTCGCGGATCCGACAGTCAGCGCGAACCCAGAGGAGGTCGACCGATGTTCATCGCGGCAGTCCATGTCTACGTCAAGCCTGACCTGGTCGACGAGTTCAAGGAGCAGATCCGAGCCAACCACGAAGCCTCCATCGCCGAGCCCGGCTGCCTGCGCTTCGACGTGGCCCAGTCGAAGGACGACCCCACGGAGTTCCTGCTCTGGGAGGTCTACGTCGACGAGGAGGCGAACCGGTTCCACAAGACGACGCCGCACTACCTCGCCTTCAAGGAGCTGATGCCCCGGTTCATGTCCCGTGACCGGCACAGCGACCTGTACGAGGGCATCTACGTGGACTCGGACAAGCTCGGCTGATGCAGGGCACCGTGAAGTCGTTCAGCCTCGGCCGGCTGCCTCGCATCACCTTCGGCAGCGGCGTCTTCGGCCAGCTTCCGGCCATCGTCGCCGGCCACGGCTCGCGCGCTCTGCTGGTGACGGGCGGACGGTCGTTCGATGCGTCCGGCAGGCGCACAGAGCTGGAGTCCGGCCTGGCCGAGGCGGGGGTCACGCTGGTGGGTTCGACCGCCGTCAGCGGTGAGCCCAGCCCAGCCGACGTGGAGGGCCCGGTGGCAACCTACCGCGGAGAGGACGTCGACGTGGTCGTCGGCATCGGCGGCGGGGCCGCCCTCGACACGGCTAAGGCCATCGCCGGCCTGCTGCCGACCGAGACCGAGCTGCTGGACCACCTCGAGGGAGTGGGCCGCGGACTGCCCTACCCCGGCCCGGCCCTGCCCGTGGTGGCGGTGCCGACGACCGCGGGGACCGGGTCGGAGGCGACGCGCAACGCCGTCATCAGCGAGCGCGGACCCAACGGCTACAAGCGCTCGTTCCGCGACGAATCGATGGTCCCTGCCGATGCCCTGGTCGACCCCGACCTGCTGGCGGGCGTACCACGCTCGCTCATCGCCGCCAACGGCCTGGATGCGCTCACGCAACTGCTGGAGGCCTACACGTCGCAACGCTCCACGCCCTTCACCGACGCCCTCGCCCGCGATGGGCTGGCTGCCGCCCGTGACGGGCTGCTGACCTGGCATCGCGACCCGGACGGCCCCGATGCAGCCAGGGCACGCAGCCAGATGGCCTACGCCGCGCTGCTCTCCGGCATCTGCCTGGCCAACGCCGGCCTCGGCGCGGTGCACGGTTTCGCCAGCCCGCTCGGAGCCCAGCTGCCCATCCCTCACGGCATGGCCTGTGGCGCGGTGCTGTGGCAGGTCATCCGCGCCAACATCTTGGCGCTCACCGAGCGTGACCCGGACTCACCGGCCCTGCCCAAGTACGCCGAGGCCGGCCGCATCCTCGCCGACATGCCCTCGACCATCCGCGACGGCGCCGCCCGCGTCCAGCTCGTGGATACGCTCCATGACTGGGTCAGGGCGCTGGAGGTGCCGCCGCTGTCGGCCTTCGAGATGACGGCCGGGCACATCCCTGCGGTGGTGGCGGACTCCCCCGGCAGCTCGATGCGCACGAACCCCATCGCCCTCACCGACGAAGAACTCAGCGCGATCCTGGAACAGGCGCTGTAGGCGATCCGCGGCCCCACCTAGCACGCCAACAAGACGCCGGTCGGGCGGAGGCGCAGGATTTGGCAAGTCGATGGTCAGGGGCGCATCGGAACAAGTCGCCATTGCCCGGCGCGCGTATCGGCCGTACCGTTGCTCTTGCCGTCGTCCCTCGACGCTGGCACGGGCCCTGAAGGCGTCGACCACCGGGCTCGGAACGAATCGCGATCGGAAATCGGTCAACGTGGTGGCGCAAGCGACACCGTGCATCGTATGTCTGCTCCACACGACTCCGATCGCCGTCTCCGAGTCACGAGTCGAGTAACAGGTGTACCGGCTGGCTCCGGGCCTCGTCAGTGAAGGGGTCGCGGCGGCGAGGTCATCCATCCATCTTCGACCGGCCCGATGGGGCCGGTCACCGTCGGGTCGCCAGGTCGGCGGACAGGCCTAGCGGCTCGATGGCCGTGCCTAGGCCTCGGCCACGCGCTGACGGCGCTCCACTCCCCTGGCATCGAGATCGGCCGCGATGACCCGTGCTCGCATCACCAGGTCTCGGTCACGCGTGATGGTGGAAGCGATCCAATCGATGTAGGTCGGCTCCCGTTCGGCGACCTCGCCCAGCGTGAGGCCGTGGAAACGCCCGAATCCGAGCACGGTCTCGCGCGCGTCCTCAAGGCTGGGCAGGCGCGCCCCGGATGGGTCGACCCTTCGGTGCACCGGGCCGTTGGGTGCGCTGGCTCGCAGGTCGGGCCCCTGTCGATACTCGCGCCAATCGACAGGAGGCTGCCCGGCGAGGGTCGTGTGTCGATGCTTGAGCCCGGTCCGGCGAACGGCGACGCTGTTGCGCGGCCTGAACGAGGCCGAGGTATCGAAGCGCGCGGTGACCGGCGGGCTCGGCGGGGGCGGCGGAGGGCCAACCTCGTAGTCGCCGGGCGCCCGGCCCTCCGCGTACCGCTCGCGGCGGGCGTGCGGGGTCGAGTCGTAGCGCGCCCGGCGGACCGGATCGCTGAGGACGTCGTAGGCCGCGTTGATGCGCGCCATCCTCGTTGTCAGGCGCTCACGCTCCTCGCTGTCGGCGCCGGCCCGGTCCGGATGGTGCTCGCGCGCGAGCTCCCGCCAACGGCGCTTGATGTCTTCGGCGGAAGCGTCGTGGCGCACATCGAGCACGCGGTAGGGATCGCCTCGGAAGGTCGGAGCAGACACGTAGTCGAGGCTACCACGCAGCCCGCCCGGCACGGCCGGACGGCGCTGTGGGCACCTGTCCAGCACACGGCCGGCTGGCGTTTTGGGCACCTGTCCAGCACACGGCCGGCTGGCGTTGTGGGCACCCGCCCGGCGGGGTATCGTCGCGGCATGCGCCTGCCCCTGGAGCCGCCGATCGAACCGATGCTGGCGAAGCTCAGCGCCGCGCTGCCCCAGGGAGAGGGCTGGCTCTACGAGCCCAAGTGGGACGGCTTCCGGGCGCTGGTCTTCCGCGACGGCGAGGAGTTGCTCATCCAGAGCCGCGACCGCAAGCCCCTCGACCGCTACTTCCCCGAGCTGGCCCAGCCACTCCTGGCCAACCTGCCACCGCGCTGCGTGCTCGATGGCGAGATCGTCATCGCCCGCGAGGGAGCGCTCGATTTCGAGGCGCTGCTGCTGCGCATCCATCCGGCCGCCTCGCGCGTGGCCATGCTGGCCGAACAGTCGCCGGCCTCGTATGTCGCCTGGGACCTGCTGGCCATCGCGGACGAAGCGCTGCTCGACACCCCCCAGGCCGAGCGCCGGGTCCAGCTCGAGGACGCCCTGGCAGGGGCTCGAGCGCCCATTCACCTGACGCCGCTGACGCGCGACCACGCGGTGGCGGCCGACTGGTTCGCCCGCTTCGAGGGCGCCGGCCTCGACGGCGTCATCGCCAAGGATGGGGCGGCCGTCTATGAGCCCGGCAAGCGACGCATGCTCAAGATCAAGCACGCGCGCACGGCCGACTGCGTGGTGGCCGGGTTCCGCTGGCACAAGAACGGCAAGGACACCCACGTCGGCTCCCTCATCCTCGGTCTCTTCGACGACGAGGGCGTGCTCCACCACGTGGGCGTGACCTCCTCGTTCAAGTGGGACCGGCGCGCGGAGCTCGTCGGAGAGCTGGCGCCGCTGCGTGACAACGCTCTCGAAGGGCATCCGTGGCAGGAGTGGGCGGCCTGGTCGGCCCAGGCGGAGGAACGCGGTCAGCGCATGCCTGGGGCAACGTCCCGCTGGAACCGGGGCAAGGACCTCTCGTGGGAGCCACTTCGTATCGAGCGCGTCGTCGAGGTCGCCTACGACCACTTGCAGGGCGACCGGTTTCGCCACGCCACCACGTTCACACGCTGGCGACCGGACAAGGCGCCTGCAGATTGCCGCTACGCTCAGCTGGAGACCACGGCACCATATGAGCTTGGGGACATCTTCGTAGAGGAGTGAGGTCTCGCATATTCGTTATTCGTGAAGAGGCGGGTACACTTGCGCGTGCCTATAAGGGAGGAGCTCATGGATCAGAACAACCCGCGCGATGACGCGACGGGCGGCCAGCCTCCGGCAGAGCCGGGTGGCGATGCTGCGGCCTGGAACCAACCCCCGGCGCAGAACCAGCCCCAGCCGCCTGCAGGCGGTGACCAGGCTGCTGCCGAGTACGCGGCCTGGTCGGCCGATACCACGTATCAGCAGCAGCAGGCGCAGGCAGCGCAGCAGGGCGACACGCAGGCCTACGCCGCGCCTGAGCCGCAGTCGGCCACCTACAGCGACCAGCCGGCGGCGGCGCAGCAGTACCAGCAGCCTGGATATGACCAGCAGGCTGCCTACGCCCAGCAGCAGCAGTATCAGCAGCCGCAGCAGCAGTATCAGCAGCCGCAGTACTACGACCAGAGCGCGTACGGCCAGCAGTATCAGCAGCCGCAGCAGCAGTATCAGCAGCCGCAGTACTACGACCAGAGCGCGTACGGCCAGCAGCCGCAGCAGCCGCAGCAGCCGCAGCAGCCGCAGTACTACGACCAGAGCGCGTACGGCCAGCAGCCGGGCTACTACGATCAGAGTGCATACGGGCAGCAGGGATATCCCCAGCAGCCGGCCCAGCCGTATGCCTACGCCCAGCCCGGCCAGGACCAGTACTACGAGCAGGGCTCGACCGGCTACCGGCGCTCGTTCATCGCGGTGCTCGCCGCCTGGGTGATGCTCACCTGGGGCTTGGTCTTCAGCATGATCGGCGCGCTGGTGCTGTGGTTCAGGTCCGTGACCGACCTCATCCCCGAGGGCGTCGTGCTCAGCGCGGACGTGTCAGATCTGGCCAACAAGGCCGACGACCAGATCATGGCCGTCGGTGGGTTGGCTCTGCTCCTGGGCATCGTCCAGATCATCGGCGCGGTGGGCATCTTCGGTCACCGTCGCTGGGGTCGCGCGTTCGGCATCGTGCTCGGCCTGCTGGGCGTGCTGGCCGGGCTCGGCATCATCACCGTCTCGGCCGGGTTCGAGGCCCTGGATGTCGGACTCGAAGAGGCCATCAAGGGTGAAGAAGGCTCACTGGCCGCAAGCGCCCTCGTCCTCTTCAGCTACCTGCTCATCCTGCTGGCCATGTTCGTCGGCAAGCGCCACTTCAAGAAGAAGGGCGTGGACGACTAGACGACCGCCTCCCAAGGCACCAACGAACGACCCTCGGGGCTCCTCCCCGGGGGTCGTTCCTTGTCCGCTCAGCGCGCGGCTATGAGCCACTCGGCGATGTCGCCTGCGCTCGGCACACGACCCGCAGACTTGACCGTGCCGTCGATGACCAGCCCGGGCGTGTTGAGCACCCCGCGCGAGGCGATGGTGGCGTCATCGGACACCTTCACGACCTCTGCCTCGACGCCTGCCATGGCCGCAGCCTCGCGGGCGTTCGACTCGAGCTTGCGGCAGTTGGCGCAGCCGTGCCCGAGCACTTCGATCCTCACCATGGATGGACTCCTTTCGATGCTCCGCGCATCAAGATGCGAGCGCGTTGAACAGGAAGCCGACCGCCAGGATCCCGCTGACGACGACTCCCAGGAAGATGGCCAGCAGCGCCGGACGAGCGACGCGCCGGAGGATGACGAACTCAGGCAGGCTGATGGCGACCGTGGCCATCATGAAGGCCAGCACGGTGCCCAGGGGCAGGCCCTTGTCGAGCAGTGCCTCGACGATGGGGATGACCCCCGCGGCGCCGGCATAGAGGGGCACCGCCAGGGCGACGACGATGGGCACCGCCAGGGGGTTGTCCGCACCACCGATGTCGACGATGACGTCGGTGGGGACATAGCCGTGGATGAAGGCGCCGACTCCGATGCCGATGACGACCCAGGGCCACACCTTGCGTACCAGCGCACGCGTGGCGTCCCAGGCGTCCCGGACTCGTTGCTCGATAGAGAGGCGAAGATCGATCGCCTCCGCTGATGCGCCGGCTTCACGCGCCTGTAGCACCCACGGTTCGAGGAACCGCTCCAGCGGCAACCGGCCCAGGAGGAGCCCGCCGGCGATGGCCACGGCCAGCCCCGCCACCATGTAGACGATGGCGACCTGCGGGCCGAAGAGGCCCCACAACAGCACCAGGGCGACCTCGTTCACCAACGGTGAGCTGATGAGGAAGGCCAGGGTCACGCCGACCGGGATGCCGGTCTGCAGGAAACCGATGAAGAGCGGCACGGCCGAACAGGAGCAGAACGGCGTCACCACCCCGAAGAGCGCTGCTGCCACCGTGGCCGCGGCGACGCCGCGGCCGGCCAGAGCCGAACGGACCCGCTCGGGCGGCACGTAAGACCGCAGGAAGCTGACGAGCGTGACGATCCCGAGCAGGAGCAGCAGGACCTTGGGCACGTCGTAGAGGAAGAAGGCCACGGCCTCCCCGAGCGGGCTACCCTCCTCCAGACCGAGCAGATCGAAGGCGATCCACTGGCTGACCGGCCAGGCCGCGAACCAGGCCAACAGCCAGGCCGCGACCGCGAGCAGGGCCGCCGGCCAGAACGGGAGCTGGTGTCGGTGGAGCGCGAGCGTGCCCATCAGAGGATCTTGGCCACCGCCGCGAGTGCGGAGCGGATGGCGGCCTCGTCGCGCTCGTAGTACTTCCAGCGCGCGTCGACCGCGTGACGGCTGCCCCGGACCAGACCGGCCTCGCGCAGGCGCGCGAGGTGATTGCTGAGGTTGTTCTGCTTGACATCGAGCGCAGCCGCCATCTCGCACACGCAGTGGGGGCCATCGCGCAGGATGGCCAGGATGCCGGCCCGGACCGGCTCCGCGAGCATGGTCGCGACCGCGACCGCTTCAGCGGTGGGCGGCTGGCCGTGCTGCCGCAGGCTGGGCCGGAGCTCGAGCTCGCTGGCATCGAGCACGCCCGGATACCGCTCGACGCAGGTGCTGCAACCCATGGTTTCCCCCGTTGTCCGATATGTCAGCCTCGAATGTGTCATCGCCGGCTGAGATACCTCAGAGCCGGTCGGCCCCAACTCCCCGGGCCGGCCGGCACGAGGGTCCGGCGGCTGGCTATGCTGTGCCCATGACCACGATCCCGAGCGTGACGCTCAACGACGGCACCTCCATCCCGCAGCTGGGCTACGGCACCCACCTGGTGCCGCCCGAGGAGACCGCGGCTGCGGTGCAGGCGGCCCTCGAGGCCGGATACAGGCATATCGATACCGCGCAGATGTACTTCAACGAACGCGGCGTCGGGGAAGGCATCCGCGCCGCTGGGCTGAACCGCGAAGAGGTGTACGTGACGAGCAAGCTGAGCAACGCCATGCACCGGCCCGGGGACGCACGTCGCGCGATGGAAGGCACGCTGGCCGAGCTCGGCACCGACTACGTCGACCTCTTCCTCATCCATTGGCCGCTGCCGACGCTCTACGACGGCGACTTCGTGACCACCTGGCGGACCCTCGAGGAGTTCACGCGAGAGGGTCGCGCGCGATCGGTCGGCGTCTCCAACTTCGAGATCTCGCACCTCGAGCGACTGGCTGACCACGCGGACATGCTGCCGGCGGTGAACCAGATCGAGGTCCATCCCTACATGCCCAACGACGGGGTGCGGACGTACGACCGCCTGCAGGGCATCGCCACCCAGGCCTGGTCACCGCTGGCCAAGGGCGCGGCCCTGGTCGATCCGGTCATCACGGGGGTCGCCGATCGCCTGGGCCGAACACCCTCACAGGTCGTGGTGCGCTGGCACATCCAGCGCGGCGACATCGTCTTTCCCAAGACCATGAGCCCTGAGCGGATGCGCGAGAACATCGACGTCTTCGACTTCGAGCTCTCGACCGAACACCTCAAGGCCATCAGCAAGCTCGACAAAGGCGAGGCCGGACGGATCGGTCCCCATCCCGACACCTTCGATTGGATCCCGTCGTAGCGGCCGGCACGGCAGCGAGGCACAGACCATGATCGACCCGGGTCCCGAGCTGAGCGATCCGAACCGGGCAGCGTCCCCCTCGTCCGTACCGGCCTGGCTGGGCAATCTCGCGGCCGTCGGATGGCGCCTCCTGGCCACCATCGCCTTCCTCGTCGCTCTCGCGTACCTGGGGTCGCTCATCTGGACGGTCCTGGCTGCGATCGGACTGGCCATCATCGTCTCGGTCGTGCTTGCACCGGTCATGATCCGGCTGCGCAATAGCGGACGCTCGCGGAACTCGGCCGCCGGCATCGTATGGGCGGCCACGCTGGGCGCGGGCATCCTCGTGCTGGCGGTGCTCGCGATCTCCCTCATCCCCGCCCTGGTCGACGTGGTCGGCCAGATCCAGGACGGTCAGGCAGAGGTCGAGGCACAGATCGCGGAGCTCTCGCTGCCGGCCTGGCTGAGCGAGCTGGTGAGCGACGTCATCGGCCGAGCTGAGGGCATCAGCGGCGATGCGATCTCCTCGATGGTGGGATCCGCCGCGAACCTGGTGGGCATCCTCGTCATCGGTTCCTTCCTGCTCTTCTTCTTCCTGCGGGATGGCGACAAGGCCTGGCGCTGGCTGTTCCAGTGGCTTGACGAGGAGAAGCGGGAGCGCATCGACAGCGCCGGAGACGAGGCCCTCGAACGAGTCGGCAGCTTCGTGCGTGGCACGACCGGCCTGGCAGCCGTGGCGTCGGTGACGAACCTGCTCTTCATGCTGGTGCTGGGGACGCCGCTGGCTGTGGCGCTCGCGATCCTCACCTTCGTGACTGCCTACATCCCCTACTTCGGCGGGCCTATCGCGGCCTACCTCATCATCCTCGCGACCTGGGGTGCTGAGGGCTCGACCATCGCCCTGGTGATGACCGGCCTGATCCTCGCGCGCTTCCTGCTGGTCCACTTCCTGCTGCGTGAGCGCGTCTACGCCCAGGCGCAGGAGCTGCACCCTGCGGTCGTCCTCATCGTGCTCCCGGTCGGACTGCAGATCGGCGGCCTGTTCGGTCTGATCCTGGCCGTGCCGCTGGCCGCGGTCGCCCTCTCGGTCGCGCAGGCGGTGGCATTCATCCTCGAACCCGAGACACCGCGGCCGCTTCCGGACCTGGTGCCGGCCTGGCTCGACGGCGCCGCCCAGTGGGCCTGGCGCGGTCTGATCGTGCTCGCCGTCGGGGCCGTGCTCGTGCTGGTCCTGACCACGATCCCGCTGGTCGTCCTGCCGGTGATCGTCGCGCTCATCCTGGCAGCCACCATCGTGCCGCTGGTCGACTATCTCGTACGGCGAGGCCAGTCACGCAACCTGGCCACGGCGGTCGCGGTCACAGGCAGCGCGGCTGCCATCATCGGTGTGCTCGCCCTGTCCCTCGGATCGCTCGCCCGGCAGGCCGACGAGATCGGCCGGACCGCCAAGACCGGGGCTGGAGATGTGGACGCGGCGGCCGGGGGCTATCTCGGACTCGGCACGGACGCCATCGAGTCGGGCGCGGATGCTGGCGTCTCCACCATCGCTGACATCGCCGGCGGCCTGGGTCCACTCGCGCTGGTGCTGGTGCTGTCGGTCCTGCTGACGTTCTACTTCCTGCGCGATGGAGCCGGCATGTGGGCCAGCCTGATGTCCCATCTTCCCGAGGAGGCCGGGAGCGAGCTCTCCGCGGCCGGATCACGCGCTTTCAGCGTGCTCGGCGGCTACATGGTGGGCACCGGCGCGATCTCCCTCGTGGGCGCCGCCAGCCAGTTGGTGATCATGTGGTTCCTGGGCCTGCCCCTGGCCTTGCCGGTCTTCGTGCTCTCGTTCTTCGGCGGATTCATCCCGTACATCGGCGGCCTGCTCACGACCGGCCTGGCCTTCCTTATCGCGGTGGCCGTAGGCGACAACCTCGACATCGTCGTCATGGCCATCTGGACGCTGGTCTTCAACATCGTCCAGGGCAACGTCGTCGCGCCCATCGTGTACAACCGCACCACGCACATCCATCCGGCGATCGTGCTGGCGGCCATCCCCGCGGGCTCCGCCGTAGCCGGCATCCTGGGCATGTTCCTGGTGGTGCCCGTGCTGGGCGTGGTGGCCTCGACCTGGCGGTCGATCCTGCGCCTGATGGGCTCCGATGTGGGTGAGCCCGTGGTGTTCGACGACGAGGACGAGGAGCGCGCGGCGGAGGGTCCCTCCGACCCGGCCCCCGACCCTGCCTGACATGCTCTCTGCCGAACCGTTGCCATGAGAGCCCGGTTCAGGCACCCTTGATTGGTCGAGCCAGCCCCCCGGCAAGCCAACGGAGGGGGTGTGCGATGCGAGCGATCGTCCACGAGAAGTACGGGCCACTCAACGAGGTGCTCAGCGTCCAGGAGGCTGAGACCCCGACCGTAGCTGAGGGCGAGGTGCTGGTACGGGTCCAGGCTGCCTCGATCCACATCGGGGACTGCCACGGCATGCGGGGCGTGCCCTACGTCATGCGCCCGATCTTCGGCCTCCGCAAGCCCAAGGCGCGCGTGCCAGGCACGGATATGGCAGGCGTGGTGGAGCAGGTGGGGAGTGGCGTGACCACGCTCAAGCCGGGCGACGAAGTCTTCGGCTGGGGCAAGGGCGCCTTCGCCGAACTGGCACTCGCGCCGGAGGACCAGCTCCTGCCAAAGCCGGCAGACCTCACCTTCGAACAGGCGGCGGCCCTGGGTGTCTCGGCCATCACCGGCCTCGTGGCCATCCGCGACGAGGGCAAGGTGCAGGCGGGGCAGAAGGTACTCGTCAACGGAGCATCCGGCGGCGTAGGCACCTTCGCGGTGCAGGTAGCCAAGGCCCTGGGCGCCGAGGTGACCGGCGTGTGCAGCGGCCGCAACGCCGCGCTGGTCCGGTCGATCGGAGCGGACCACATCATCGACTACACGAAGGAGGACTTCACCCAGGGCGGGCCGGTCTACGACCTCATCCTCGACAACGTCGGCAACCACTCGTTCAGCGACCTGCGACGCGCCGTCGCCAGCGGCGGGAAGCTGCTCTCCAACGGCGCGCCGGTCAACGGCTGGTTCGGTGGGCTGGACCATGTCGTCGAAGCCATGGTCCAATCGATCTTCTCGAGAAAGCAAGGGCGTCCTTTCGTCGCCATGGGCAGCATCGAGCGGCTGACGGACGTGCGCGACCTCGCTGAAACGGGGGATATCAAGCCGGTCATCGACTCCAGCTTCCCCCTGGAGCAGGGCCCCGAGGCCATCCTCCACGTCGTCGATGGCCATGCCGCGGGCACGGTGGTCATCACCATGGACAGCCCGCCTGCGACGTGACCGCCGCCCAAGGACGACCCCACGGGGACGCGACGCTGAATCACCGGGTCGTCGTTGTGCGGCATGGTGGCCCGGAGGTCCTGGCACTCATCGAGGAGCCGCTGCCCGAGCCCGCTGCTGACGAGGTCCGCGTCAGGGTCCAGGCGGCAGGAGTGTCCGCCTACGACCTCATGCACCGTCGGTCGGGCCGGCTCCCGGGCACTCCCAAGGTGCCGTTCACACTGGGCGAGGACGTAGTCGGCGAGGTAGACGCGGTGGGCGCCAGGGTGACGGAGCTGGTGCCCGGGCAACGTGTGGCTGCCGCCACCTGGTCGCGTGGATCGGGTGGCTACACCGAGTACATCTGCCTGCCGGCCAGTGACTTCGTGCCCGCACCCTTCTTCCCGACGCTCGACAAGCTTGCCCGGACGGACCCCGCCTGGTACCGGGATACGCTAGGGGAGCTGCTGGACCTGCTCGCCGACCGCGTGATCCGGCCGATCGTGGCAGAGCGCGTCCCACTGGCCCAAGCCGCCCGAGCTCACGAGTTACTCGAGCGAGGTGGGCACCGGGGCAAGGTCGTCCTTGTGACCGACATCCCAGACTAGCGGTAGGATCTCGGCTGGCCGGCCAACGCGCCCTTGACGCACGCCTTGACCATGGCCTCGCCCGTTTCGAGCGTGCCGACCGGGCCTCTGACCGCGCGGTTCACCGCCGGCGATATGGCGGGCCGCTACATCACGACCTTCGAGATGGACGGTCGCAACAGCCACAAGATGTTCGTGGACGTAGTCGAGTAGGACGCAGGACCCGAGCGACGGACGGGGAATGAGCGTAGATGCTGGCCCCGCCCGTCCGTTCGGCGTCCGAGCACCAGGAACCGCGGCGGGCCGTCGGCGCCCGCCGATCAGCGAGGCCGACCGACTACTTCGCGGGCAGGGTCTCGGCGTAGCTGACGCCCTCATCCACCCAGGCTCGTAGGGCCCGTTCGTCACGGAACCCCCTTTCGTCCACGGTGATCCACCCGAGCATGGGTCGCGAGGTGAAGTCCATGGTCCGGGCACCGGGCTTGGCGAGCGCCCGTTCGTGCGCGTCCTTGCCGACACGAACCATCAGCTCTGCACCGTTCACGCCAACGGCCATGTTGCCGCCGATCATGAAGGCGACCCCTCCGAACATCGCTTTCTCGGTGAGGGCCGGGTGTTCTCCGATGCAGGCACGGACTCGCCCCGCGAGTGCTTCGTCGTAGCTCATCACGACCTCCTTGTGTGGCCAAGTGGGTCCGTGCGGCTGCCCCAGCTTGGATGAGGCCCCAAGATGCGGCAAGACGCGGTGTAGACGACTCGAAGTCGGACTTCACGACGGGATGGTCTCAGTGGACCTGAGTCAGCCCTGGCTCCGTCGTCGGCTGCGGTCTGACCGGGTCGGGGAACAGTCGCGGACGGAGGCGGATAGCCGACCACACCAGCGCCAGCATGATGGGCACTTCGATGAGCGGGCCGACCACCGTAGCCAGGGCGACGGTGGGCGAGAAGGCCGTGATGGCGATGGCGATGGCGATCTCGAAGTCACGCCCGGTCGAGTTGAAGGCGACTGCGACGCCGTCGCCGTAGGCGAAGCGCAGGCGGGAGCTGATGAGCAGCGCCGCGAAGAACATGACCACGAAGAAGATGGACATGGGGATAGCCATGTCGACGACGATCATCGGCTGCTCCAGGATGAGGTCACCTTTGAGTGCGAACATCACGATGAGCGTGAACAGCAGGCCCACGATGGAGAGGCCATTGAGGTACGGCTTGAGCGACTCCATGGCCACTTCCCCTCGCCGCCGCACCACGTACTGCCGGGTCAGGACGCCGGCCGCGAGCGGCAGACCCAGGTACAGCAGCACGCTCTCGAAGACGACCCAGACCTCGAAGGCGACGTCCCCGATGAGCAACTGCGAGTAGACCGGGATGAGCGCCATCTGGATGACCGAGTTGAGGGCCACGAAGACGAGGGCCATGGCCGTATTGCCGCGTGCCAGATAGGTGAACACGATGACCATGGCGATGCATGGAGCAAGCCCGTAGAGGATCAGGCCGGTTCGTAGCTCCGGATCCGAGACGAAGACGTTGGCCAGCAAGAACATGAAGAACGGGGCGACGAGGTAGTTGAGGATCATCACCACAGCCAGCTGCCTGGGCGATCGGAAGGCGTCTCCGACCTCGGTGAGACGCACGTTGGTCATAGCCGGATACATCATCGCGAACAGACCCAGAGGCACGCCCAGCGAGATGAGAGCGGGCACGCTGGCGTCGAACGTTCCGCCCGCCATGGCCTTCAGCGCGTCGATGGGAGGCGTCAGCTCGAAGTCGGAGATGTTCAGCAGACTGCCGATGCCGATGCCGATGGCCATGCTGACCCCGACGAACACGGGCAGGAGCCTGAAGTCCTCGAGCCGGAGAAGGAGCGAACGCATACGTCAGCCCTTCCGGTGGCCGGATCCCGAGTCAGCGCCGACACCGGACGCCGCCCTCGTACGCTCTTGCTGCTTCATGCCTCATCCCCCACCCGTAACCTACCTCAGCAGCGAGTGTCTCAGGGAAGATCGGTGCACATCAGAGCCAACGGTCACGGGTCGTCAGGGCCCGCGGCCTGGCCGCGCGCGCTCGCGCTCAGATCTGCAGGCCGACACTCTAGGTTTCCCCGTGTTCGCCGGCTTCCGCGAGCCGCTCCTTGTACTCCGCCCAAGGATCGTAGTCCGGGTCGAGCGGCTCTTGCGCTGGCCGCTCCATCTGCGGCACGTGCTCGAGGTTGACGCGGATGCGGGTCCAGGTGGTGGAACGGCCGCGCATGGCGTCGACCAGGACATCGGCCGGCTCCAGCTTCGCGGCGGCCTCGGGATGGCGAGCCTTCCAGCGTTCGAGACCGGCCAGCGCATCGACCTTCTTCGCAGCGCGGGCGATCTCGATGAGCGGCTTGGTGGACTTGCGTCGGCCGCTGGGCGACGGCTGGGTCACAGCCTTGCGCTTGGAAGGCTGGACCCGCGGCGGCTCACCCTCCTGCTTGCGGTAGTGGGGCGGCCACGGCGCATCGCCCAACCCCTCGGCCTCGTGCCTGGCCGACAGCTCCAGCAAGGCCTCAAGCGACCCGACTGCTTCATCGATGCCCGCGTGGCGGTCGCCGTGCGCCTCGAACAGCGCCGGCACCGTGGCCAGGGTGTAGTCCTCCGCTACGACAGCCGGAACCTCGTCCCAGTCGAGCGGCATCGAGACGCGCGCATCGGGCAGCGGCCGCACCGAGAAGGCCGAAGCCACGGTGCGGTCCTTGGCATTCTGGTTGTAGTCGAGGAAGACCCCGTGGCGCTCCTCCTTCCACCACTTGCTGGTGGCCAGCTCCGGCGCCCGCGTTTCGACATCGCGGGCCAGAGCCAGCGCCGCCCGCCGCACTTCCGGGTAGGTCCAACTGCGGCTCGATGCGCACGTTGATGTGGATGCCGCGCGAGCCCGAGGTCTTGGGCCAGCCCACCAGGCCGACCGCCTCGAGCGCCTCCCGCGTCACCAGGGCCACCTTGCGCACGTCGTCCCAGGGCACGCCGGGCACCGGGTCGAGGTCGACGCGCAGCTCATCGGGATGGTCGAGGTCCTCGGCACGTACCGGGTGCGGATTGAGGTCGAGGCAGCCCAGATTGGCGACCCAGGCCAGCGAGGCCGCGTCGCGCAGCACGATCTCCTCCGCAGTACGGCCGGAGGGGAACGAGAGCGAGACCGTGTCGATCCACTCGGGCCGCTTGTCGGGTGCGCGCTTCTGGAAGAAGAACTCACCGTCGGCGCCGTTCGACGAAGCGCTTGAGCGCCATCGGCCGTCCGCCCGCACCGCGCAGGGCGCCATCGGCCACCGCGAGGTAGTAGCGCACCAGGTCGAGCTTGGTGTAGCCCGGGTCCCGACCAGTAGACCTTGTCGGGATTGGTGACCTTGACCTCGCGCCCCCCGACGTCGAGCAGCTCGAAGTTGGTGGCCATGCGGCTACGCTTCGGAAGCCCCCTCGGCGTGCCCGGCAGCATGTGCCCCTCGGCCAGCCAGCGCTCGCGGTCGTGGCGCAGGATCTCCAGCGTCTCCGCCACCCCGGCCCAGCCGTCGATCTCGACCGACTTGTCCTCGAGGTTCTTGTAGGTGTGGAAGAACTGCTCGATCTCGCGCAGCTTGTGCGGCGAGACCTGGCGCAACGCCTCGAGGTATGCGTAGAGGGGGTCGGCCAGCGCGACACACAGGACCTTGTAGTCGACACCCTGCTCGTCGGACATCCTGAGCACGCCGACCGGGCGGGCCCAGACGTGACAGCCCGGGAAGGTGGGCTCGTCGATGAGCAGCATGGCGTCGGTGTGGTCGCCGTCGTCGGCCCGCGTGCCCTCGATGAATCCGTAGTCGAAGTTGTAGAACACGGCCGAGCTCAGGACCCGGTCGAGCCGGATGACCTTGGCCTCCTCGTCGTACTCGTACTTGTTGCGGCTGCCGGCGGGGATCTCGACGACCACCTCGATGACGGCAGGGAAGCCGGCTTGAGTCTGCATCCGCGCAGTCTACGGCCACCGGGGACTCCGCGACCGATAGACTCATCGGATGGACGCCATCAAAGCCATCCGCACGCTTCGGGTCGTGCGCGAGTACAAGCCGCAGCCGCTGACCGACGACGAGGTCCGCGCCATCGCCGACGCTGCCCGCAAGACCGGCTCGTCCAAGAACACCCAGCGCTGGGACTTCGTCACCATCCAGGATCCCGAGGCGCTGAAGCGTCTGTCTGGCGTGACCATCTACGCCAAGCACCTGCCCTACGCCGGTGCCGCCATCGGGCTCATCGTCGATGCGCCGAAGCCCGAGCATGCGCGCTCGGTGCTGTGGGATCTTGGCCGTGCCGCGCAGAACATCACGCTTGCCGCCTGGGACATGGGCATCGGCTCATGCCCCATCACGGTGCAGGACTTCGATCTCGCCGCAGACGTGCTGGGCCTGCCCGACAGCAAGCAGTGTCAGTACATCATCGCCCTGGGCTGGCCGGCCGACCCGGACGACCTGACCCGGTCTCCGCGCGCAGGCGGGCGCAAGGACTACGACGAGGTCGTGCACAACGAGCGCTGGGGTCAGCACTAACCGGGACACGGAGGAGAGGACGATGAGAGCCAAGATCGGAGCAATGGTGGCCGCAGCGGCTGCCGCGGCGAGCGCAGCAGGAGCAGCCGCCTGGGCCAAACGCCGCAAGGGCGACAAGGGGTCCCACGTGGCGGCAAGCAAGGCCGCGGGAAGCGCCGACGTGGTGCGAGCGCAGCCGGCGGGAGCTGCGGCCAAGCCCGAGCCGGAAGCTGGGATCAAGCCCGCGGCAACGGTGGACCGACCCGCAGTGGGCGAGGACGACCTGACCACCATCAAGGGGCTGGGCAAGGTCACGGTCACCAAGCTGGCTGAGCGAGGCATCACCAGCTTTGCCCAGATCGCGGCTTGGACCGATGCCGACCTGACCGAGGTCGGGCCGCAGATCAACGTCAGCCCGGGCCGCATCAAGCGCGAGGATTGGGTGGGCCAGGCACGGGCCCTGTCCGAGGGGTAGCGAGCGCCCCGCCGTCTCGGCCGGGACGCCGGGCTGCCCGACCGCGACCGGCGGCTCAGCTCGCCATCGTCAACGCGACTCCTCGAGGGCGATGACGAACGGGCCCCAGGGCCACTCGTGGGGCAGCATCCAGCCGCGTCGGCCGAAGGGCGAGCGCACCGGTCGCGGGGGCCGTTCGGAGACACGAGAGGGCGGCAGGAACCGGGGTCGCTCCAGGTAGAAGGCGGCCAGCCCCGCACCGTGCCGGCCGACGTACGCGGCCAGCAGCGAGTCCTCCTCGGGTCCCTCCAGCAGCAGCTGGACCGGGCCGTAGCGGACTGCGGCCGTGGCGGCGCCGAGGAGGCGGTCGTGAGCCACTCGCTCGAACGGCAGCGGGGTCATCGCCATGGCCCCGGTGAGGTCCGGGACGGCCCATACCAGCGCGACGATACGGTCGGCCGGACCGGTCTGTCCGGGCACCACCTCCTGGGCCAGCGCGGCGATCGCGCTTCGTCCGCCGGGCGCGCGCAACCGGATCAGCAGGTCCTCGAGTCGAGCTGGTCCGGGCATCGCCTCACATGCTACGTGCGCGGGGCAGCACAGCGCCGCCGGGCAGATGTGACACCGGCGGCGCGGGGCAGGCGAGGGGATCGGCCCTCAGGCTGATCCCTGCTGTATCGATGTCCTAGCGGTTGCGTGCCAGGAAGGCCATCACGTCTTCCAGCCGGAAGCGGCGGTCCCCCCGCTTGCAGACCCGATAGAACGGCAGTTCGCCACGGTCGCCGAGACGTTTGACCGTGTTGACATGCAGGTGGAGGAGCTCAGCGACCTCGCTCGCGGTGAGCATGGGGCCGAGATCGTTCGCTGCCATGGACGCCATCTAACGTTCCTTATCTCGCGTTCAGTGGGCTGCTGGACGTTGCTCGGTGCTCGGCTCGCTCGGCGCCACTGGAGGCCGAGCCACCAAGATCCTTGCGGACGCTTGTGATGCGGTCCATCGAGGTGTTGGTCGGCATGGTGGCGTCCGAACTGCCCCTCATCAACCCGTACTTGGGTCAGCCCCACAGGTACCGGGGGCCCGGTGCGTGGCTGCACCGACCGGCAGAATCGGGCCGAGCGCCAGGGACGGCGGGGCGTCGTACGCTGTGGTCACCCCTCGATCCCATCGGGACGCGAGGGCTCAGCGAGTAACCGACAGACACGGGAGACAGATGATGATCCTGGCCACCTCCGACACCATCGAAGGACGCGAGATCGCCGAGACCATCGGCATCGTGCGCGGCAATGCGGCTCGTGCCCGTGGCATCGGCTACGACATCACCGCCGGCATCCGCAACATCTTCGGTGGCGCAGTGCCCGAATACTCGAACCTCATGACCGAGTCGCGCGACGAAGCCACTCAGAAGATGATCGAGGCAGCCCAGGCGTCGGGCGCCGACGCCATCGTGGCCGTGCGCTACACGACCTCGACGATCGCCAGCGGCGTCAGCGAGATCCTCGCCTTCGGTACAGCCGTCAAGTTCAAGTAGGACCGGCAGCCGCCGCCATCGGCGACGGCAGCTGACTCACGGGCGGCGAGGACTCGACGGAGATGGCGACCATCACGGGCCCGTTGCCGGGAGTAGATCCCGGGCGGGGACCGGTCGTGGAACTCCCGAGCCCGGAGGCGGTGTTCGATCTCGGCTTGGCGCGCGCTGCGTCATTGCACGACTGCTACAACCCACGAAGGGCACAGCCCTCCCGCGGTCAGCCTCGGTGGCGCCGTCTGAGGATGTCGAGGTAGACCGCGAGGATGACGATGATGCCGGTGATGGTGATCTGCCACTCCTGCGGCACCGACAGCAGGCGCAGGCCGTTCGTGAGCACGCTGATGATGAAGGCGCCGATGACGGTGCCGAAGATCGAACCTTCGCCACCGCTCAGCGAGGTGCCGCCGATGACGGCCGCGGCGATGGCATCGAGCTCGTAGCCGAAGCCCTCGGCAGGCTGGGCCGAGTTGAGTCGCGCCGCGAGACCACGCCGGCGAGGCCCGCGAAGAGGCCGCTGAGCACGTAGGCCGAGGCCTTGTAGCGCATCGCGCGCACACCGGAGAGGCGGGTGGCTTCCTCGTTGCTGCCGATGGCGAAGATGTAGCGACCGAGCACCGTCTTGCGACAGGATGAAGCCGGCCACGATGGCCACGCCGAAGAAGACGAGCACGAGGTTCGGCAGAGGGAGGTCGAAGCCGGGGTCAGCGAATCGACGATGGAGCCCATGAAGGTCTCGGTTGAACTCGGGATTGTTCGGGAAGTAGACCGGGCGAACGTCGGAAAGGACCAGCGCCAGGCCGCGGGCGACGTTGAGCATGCCCAGCGTGGCGATGAACGGCGGCAGTCCGACGCGAGCGATGAGCGTGCCGTTGATGAGACCGATCAGGCCGCCGGCAAGGACGCCGACGACGATGCCGATGGGCACCGGCAGGCCGGATTGGTGATGAACGACCGCGGTCGATGACCGCGGAGAACGTCATGTTCGTGCCGATCGAGAGGTCGATGCCGGCGGTGATGATGACGAAGGTCACGCCGATGGCGAGGATGCCGACGACCGAGGTGGCCAGGATGATGTTGATGACGTTGTTGGACGTCAGGAAGAACGGGGAGGCGATGGTGAAGAAGATGACGATGATGACAAGCGCACCCAGCGCCAGGACACGCTGGACCGCGTCGGACCTGAAGATGGACCCGGCTCGTTTCAGTGCGCTCTGCATCTATGCCCTCGACCAAGTCCTTGACTTCGGCGACCGACTCGCGCTGCGTCGCGAGCGTCATGATCTTCTCCTGGTCCGCTTCGCGGCGGTCAGCTCGCCGGTGAGTCGGCCCTCGCACATGACGATGATGCGGTGGCTCATGCGCAGGATCTCCGGCAGCTCCGAGCTGATCATGATGATCGACTTGCCCTGCGGCGGCCAGCTCGTTGAGCAGGTGGTAGATCTCCTGCTTGGCGCCGACGTCGATGCCTCGCGTGGGCTCATCGAAGATGAGGATGTCCATCTCCGCGGTCAGCCACTTGGCGACGACGACCTTCTGCTGGTTGCCGCCCGAGAGGTTGCGCGCCTTCTGGCCGATGCCCGGCGTCTTGATGTCGAGCTCCTCGACGCGCTGCTCGGCGGCCGCCTTGGTCTTGGCGGTATCGACCTGGCCGAGGCGACTTGAGGAACTGTCTGAACGAGGCCAGGGCGATGTTGGTCTCGAGGTCCAGGCCCAGGGTCAGGCCGTGTCGCTTGCGGTCCTCGGAGAGATAGGCGATGCCCATCCCGCACGGCCTGGGCCGGGTTGGTGATCTCCGCGACCTCGCCGTTGACGAGGATCTCGCCGGCGTCCTTGCTGGTCGGCCCCGAAGATGAGCCTGGCCAGTCTCCGTGCGACCGGCGCCGACGAGCCCGGCGACACCGAGGATCTCGCCGCGGCGCAGCTCGAAGGAGACGTCCTGGACTGCGCGGCCCGCGCGAGAGGCCCTTGACCTCGAGGACCACGTCCGGCTCGGCTAGGTCCGCCTCGGCACGTGGGGCGCCTCTTCGTAGATGGTGCGGCCGACCATCATCGAGATGATCTCGTCGATGATCACGGCGCCGATGTCGACCGTGTCGACGTGCTGGCCGTCACGCATGACCGTGACGCGGTCGGCGATCTCGCGCAGCTCCTCGAGCCGGTGGCGAGATGTGGACGATGCCCTTGCCCTGCTCTCGCAGCGAGCGGATGATGCGGAAGAGTTCCTCGATCTCGGTCTCGGTCAGGGCGGCGGTCGGCTCGTCCATGATGAGCACCGACGCATCGAGCGACAGCGCCTTGGCGATCTCCACCATCTGCTGCTGCGCGACCTTGAGGTCCATGACCTTGGCGGTAGGGTCGAGCTTGAGGCCGAGCCGGTCGACGAGCTCGGCGGTCTTTCGGACCTGTGCCTTGTCGTCGACCGTGAAGCCGAGGCGGCCGCGCGGCTCACGGCCCAGGTAGATGTTCTGGGCCACCGTGAGGTGGGCGCCAGCACCAGTTCCTGGTGGATCATGCTGATGCCGAGGTCACGACCGGCGCGCGGGTTGGGAACCTCGACCTGCCGGCCCTGGACCTCGATGGTGCCGGCGTCCTTCTGGTAGACGCCGGTGAGGACCTTCATCAGCGTCGACTTGCCAGCGCCGTTCTCACCGACCAGCGCGTGCACCTCTCCGGGGCGCAGCTCGAACCGGGCATCCCGCAGCGCCTGCACGCCGGGGAAGGCCTTGTCGATGCCCTGCATCCGGATGAGTAGGTCGGCCGCCATCCGGGTCCTCGCTCAGACGGAATGGACGAACGGGACTGCCGCTCGGATCGCGGCAGTCCCGTCGGTCCAGTGACTCAAGGGTTCGGGCTACTCGTAGAGGACCGCCTTGACCTCGCGGAGTCGATGGTTCGACGCATCGGCCCAGATGAAGCCGGTGTCGATCATGGGCGGCACCTCCATGCCCTGGAGCGCCATGGCAGCCGCTTCGACGCACTTGGCGCCGATGCCGACCGGGTTCTGCTGGACCGCACCGGCCATGGTGCCGTCCTTGATGGCGTTGATCTGGAACTGAGGCCAGAGTCATAGCCGATGAGCGACGAAGTCGCCGACCATATCGAGTTCGGTGACCGCGTTGATGACGCCGATCGCGGAGCCCTCGTTGGCACCGAAGAAGCCCTTGATGTCCGGGTTGGCCGTGATCATGCCCTTGCGATGTCGGTCGACTGCATCTGGTGCTCGCCCGGCGCCGTAGTCGGGGCCGACGATCTCGATGTCGGGATACATCTCGGCCATACGGTTGACGAAGCCGTCGCGGCGGTCGATGCCGGTGCGGCTGGTCGAGTCGTGGACGATGACACCGACCTTGCCGGCGCCACCGATGAGCCTCGGCCATCTTGTCGGCGGCCAGCGCGGCGGCAGCGATGTTGTCTGGTCGCGGCGGTGGTGATGGGAATGTCACCCTCGACGCCGGAGTCGAAGGCGATGACCGGGATGCCGTCGGCCTGGATCTTCTCGAGCAGCGGCAGCGCAGCCTGGCTGTCGAGCGCGGCGAAGCAGACCGCGTCCGGATTCTTCTGGTACTCGGCCTGCGAGCATGTCGATCTGGATCTGGACGTCGCGACTCGGTCGGCGGGCCGTGAAGTTGACGTCCATGTTCAGCTCAGCAGCCTTCTGCCTCGGCGCCAGGCCGTGACGGCCTGCCAGAACTGGTGCTGGAAGCCCTTGGAGACGATGGGCACGTAGATGTCGGCGTCGTCGGCGAACGCATCCGGGCCGGCCATCTCGTCCTGGGCCACGGCCGGGGCTGCCATCACAGCCGCCAGCGCGATGGCTGAAGTCAGCGCGAGTGCACGTGTCTTCATGGTCCTCCTTCGTTGTCCTCTCAGCCCGAGGCACGGATCAGAACGGCCGTGCGCATAGGTTTGCGGGCTGTCCCATGCACTATACCCGCGACGCGGACGCCCGCGCCGGACGGAGGGCACATTGGCAGGGTCCGTCCGGACCTGCAGTCAGGGCCATCCGGCGGTGTTCATGGGAACGTTCCCAGGGGTGTTGGCGCTGGTACCAGCGGGTGTGCCGGCGGTCAGCCAACTGGCAGCCAGAGCAGGCTCACCTCGTCGACGCTGATATCGGTCTTCTCCAGCCCTATCTCGATGGGCTCGATGGCCAACGCCTTCTCGTTCCACTCCTGGTCGATCTCGGCGATGGCTTCCCCCAGGTCCTGCTCGAGGTCCTCGAGCGCGAGGTTCTTCTCCTCGATGCGGTTGTCGATGGTGCGGATGCGCTGCGCGGACGACTGCCCGCGGGTGGCCGCCCGCCCCGCCGAGCGGGCGATGGTAGTCGTGCTGGTACGTCCGCCGAGGATGCTGCCGAGCACCGAGCTGCCGATGGAGATGAGATCCTGGTTGCGCTGGTTGCGCACGTCCGACTGCAGTTCGTCGATGCGGTCCTCGTACTTGGCGATGGCGACCCGCAGGTTGTCCATCCTGGCGGTGAGCCGTTCGCGGATCTTCGAGAGCTCCTCGTCCCTGGCCTCGTCGGCAGCGCCACGACAGCGCGCGGCGAAGGCAGCTTCCGACTCGCCGATGCGGGAGTAGAGCTTGAGCTCGCGGTTGGCCTGCAGCGTGATCGTGCGGGCGCGGTGCAGATTGTCCTTGAGGCCTGCGGTGACCGAGCGGAAGAACGCCTTGTCGGCGATGGGCGCATCGGTCAGCAGGTAGGTCGCCGCTTCGGGTGGGTCGCGACGCAGGTCACGGCTGTCGTAGTCGACATCGATGGCCTCTCCCCAATCGACGTCCCTGCTCCCCAGGCGCACGAAGGCCTCCCATTCGACGGTCTCGCGCAGGGCGGCCTTGGTGTCGTCGAAGAGCATCTGCACGCGCGTCACCAGCGACGGCGTCAGGCGGGCGCCGCCCGGCACGGCGCCGACCTCGGCCGCCCAGGGAGCGGCGACATCGAGGTAGTACACGTCCACACCATCGGCGACCTCGGGCGCGACGTTCGTCTCGTCCTCGGCCAGCTCGGGCGTCGGCGGCTCGGGGGCGACGGGCGCCCCAGCGGCATCGGCCACCGCTCCGGCCGCGGGTCCCGCCGCCCGGTCGCCGGTGAGTCGCTTGATCTGATCGCGCGTCAGGGGGCCGGCCAGGTAGGACATGGCCCAGCGCGTGGAGAACCGCTGCGGCGCGTCCGTGCGCGTGCTGTGGAAGAGGAACTGGCGCTTGTCCAGCGCGGAGATGGTCGCGTCGGTCGCAGCCTTGTCGACCTCCCCTGCGGCAGAGGTCATGCCCTCGAGCAGGCGTGCCTTGTCGCGCTCGGTCTGCAGCCGGCCGATCATCCAGGTGCCGGCATTGCTGAGCGCCTTGTAGTCGAGGTCGACCGGGTTCTGGGTGGACAGCACCATGCCCACGCCGTGCGCACGAGCCTGCTTGAGGATGGTGAGGATGGGCTTCTTGGCCGGCGGCACCGCGGTCGGAGGTACGTAGCCGAAGACCTCGTCCATGTAGATGAGCGCGCGCAGCTCGCCGGTGCCCGACTGCCGGCGGGTCCAGGTGACCATCTTCGAGAGGACCATGGTGACCACGAACATGCGCTCGGCCTCGGAGAGGTGCGAGACCGAGATGATCGCCGCCTGGGGCAGACCGTCGGCCTTGAGCATGGCCTCGATGTCGAGCGGACGACCCTGGTTCCAGGAGGCGAACGAGGGCGAGGCCAGCAGGCCGTTGAGCTTCAGGGCCAGTGCTGCACGATCCCCGGGCGGGTAGAAGGTATCGAGGTCGAGCACACCCAGCTTGCGCATGGGCGGGTCCTGGATCTGGCCGATGAGCGTGGCCAGGTCCAGGTCCTGACCACCCGACCAGCTGCGTTCGACGAGGTTGGCGATGAGGATGTGCTCGGGGCTCGCCAGCGGATCGGCCTCGACGCCGACCAGCCCGAGCAGGCCGGAAGTGAAGCCCTCGACCTCGTCGCGCAGGGTCTCCAGGTCGTCGGCCGAGCCTGGAGCCTTGAGCGAGCCGATGAGGTCGAGCGGTACGCCCGCGGTGGAGCCGGGCGTGTAGATGGTGAAGCCGGCCGCCTGGCGGAGGCGTGCGATACGGTCGGGCGTGATGCCGCTGCGGGCGAGACCGTCGCGCCAGGTCTGGGCGGTCTTCTCTGCGAGCTCGTCGGGCGTGATGCCCTCACGAGCCGCAGCGGCCTCCTCGATCCAGGGCCGGAAATCGGACGGACGCAGCTGGGGGAAGGTCAGCAGCAGGTTGCCCATGTCGCCCTTGGGGTCGATGACCAGGCAAGGGATGCCCTGAAGCAGCGCGTCCTCGAGCAGGTCGATGCCCAGGCCCGTCTTGCCCGAGCCGGTCATGCCCACGATGACGCCGTGGGTGGTCAGGTCGGCGGGATCCACCGTCAGTGGCCCCTCCGCATCGACACGCTGGCCGATGTACAGCTCGTTCGGGTCGATGCCGGTCATGGGTGCCTCACCTCGGTCGCCGGCACGCGGGCACGTGCCGTGCGCTCAACGTAGCCAATTCGTGCGCGCAAGACGAGTGACGGGCGAGGCCGCGTCAGCCCTGGCTGGTGTTGCGCTCCGCCTCAGGAGTGGTGGCCTCGTCCTCCTCGCGGCGTCCGACCGCGATGATGGCCGGGATGCGGGCCGGGCCACCCTCGCCATCGAGGAGCGCGCCCGGGGTCGAGGCGATGACGCCGATCGAGACGCGGAAGCCCGCACGTCGTTGGAGACGCGGCATCAGGGTCCCCTGCCCCACCGGGGCTTCGTTGGGGAACCACTTCAGCCACTCCTCGTAGAAGACGTCGAAGTCCGCACCCTCGCGCAGCGACCAGTTGGCCCAGACGACCTCGTCGAGCGAGCTGCCGTGCTCCTCCAGCGTGGTCTTGAGGTTGGCCATGCACTGGCGGGTCTGGTCCTTGAGCTCGCCACTGACGGTCATGCCGGTCTCGGGGTCGACCGGGCCGATGGACGAGACGTAGACCATGCCGCCGGCGCGTACGGCCCGGCCGCGGCCGACTTCGGCGGCCGGCCGGGTCAGCGATTCGCCCATGCCGCCGATTCCCCAACGGGACTTGCCCGCGTGGGTCGGCTGAGCGGGGTCCTCGGGCGGGATGCCGTACTCGCCCTCCGGCAGGTGGAGGCCGCGGATCTGGAAGGTGGGCATGAAGGTCGGCCGCAGGCCGGTGGGCTTGAGATACCCCTGGATCTTGCCGTCGACCACGCCGGTCTGCTCGAACTTGAAGATCTCCTGGGTCAGGATGTCGTCATCCTCGACGCCGTAGACCTCGGTGATGCTGATGATCTTGCGAGAGCCGTCGCGCAGCCGGGCGGTGTGCACGATGACATCGACCGCCGAGGCGATCTGCTCGCGGATGGCCCGCATCGGCAGCTCGTAGCCGGTCATGAGGATCATCGTCTCGAGGCGGCGAAGCATGTCCCGTGGCGTGTTGGCGTGGCCGGTGGAGAGCGAGCCTTCCTGTCCCGTGGTCATGGCCTGGATCATGTCCAGCGCCTCACCGGCACGACACTCGCCCACCACGATGCGGTCGGGACGCATGTGCAGGGCATTGCGCAGCAGGTCGCGGATGGTGATCTCACCCTCGCCTTCGAGGTTGGCCGGGCGGGCTTCCAGCGTGACCACGTGTGTCTGACCCAGCAAGAGCTCTGCGGCGTCCTCGATGGTGATGATGCGTTCTTCCTCGGGGATGAACGACGAGAGCACGTTGAGCGTCGTGGTCTTGCCCGAGCCCGTTCCGCCACTGAGGAACACGTTCAGCCGAGCCTCGACGCAGGCCTTGAGGAATTCGAACATCTCCGGGGTGGCGGTGCCGAACTCGGTCAGGTCCTCCACGGTGAAGCGCGTGGCGAACTTGCGCACGGTGATGACGGGACCGACCAGCGAGAGCGGCTTGATGATGCAGTTGACACGGGAACCGTCCGGCAGGCGTGCATCGACGCGCGGGTTGGACTCGTCGATGTGACGGCCAAGGGGCGTGATGATGCGGTCGATGACGTTGAGCACATGTTCGTCGTTACGGAAGCTGACGGACGACTTCTCGAGGCGGCCGGCACGCTCGATGTAGACCTGGTAGGGACCGTTGACCATGACCTCGGTGATGGTCGGGTCGGAGAGCAGCGGTTCGATGGGTCCGAAACCGGCGACCTCGTCCACGACGCCCTGGACCAGTCGGCTGCGCTCGTCGCGGGTGAGGCTGAGGTCGTTGTCGGCGATGAACTCGGCAACGAAGTCATCGATCTCGCCGGACAGCCTCTGACGCACGCCGGCGGGGTTGGACAGGTCGATGCGCGACGACAGGGCGTTGGCCACGGCCTGCTCGACGCGGGTGCGGATCTGCCGGAAGCTCTCCTCGCGCTTGGAGAAGGTCGGGGACGCGACGGGTGCGGGGGCCGGATCGACCCGCGGCGCAGCAGGCACGACCGCGCTCGACGCTGGGACTCCGGGTGTGACCGGAGCACCGGGCGCGGGCGGCGCTTCTCCACGCTTCGCAGCTTCGACTCGTTCGAGCAGTGACATCAGCACTTCCAATCGGGTCCCGTCCGCGGGACGATTGGATGGCAGCATACCCCGGCCCCGGTAGTCCAGACCCCTGAAGGACCACTCCGAACCGGACCTTTCGCTGGTCCACGTCGCGGAGCCGCAACGAAACGGACCACCGGACGGTTGACGGCCGGGACTGTCGGGCCCACCGGCATACGCGTGGTGTGGCGTGCGCGTGGAGCGGCGTGCGCGGAGCAAGGCGGAGCGCCGGGCTGAGGCCCGGCGCTCCCGGCCTTGAGAGGGGTGTCGGGCCTCGGCGAGGCCCGTGATGAGGTTTGTCGGTCGGGCTGACGGCTACGGGTTCTTGTGCTCGCAGTCGCGTGCGACGCGGTCCCTGCCATCGGCAAACACCGTGTCATCGCCGGGACCGCAGATGATGACGTCGCGCTGGCCATCGTCGGCGTAGATGACGTCGTCACCTCGCCCTGCCCGAACCTTGTCGCGGCCTGGGCCCAGGTCGATCTTGTCGTCGCCCGCGCCTCCTCGCACACGATCATCGCCGTTCCCGGCGCGCACGCCGTCAGCGCCAGAGCCCAGGCGGATGGAGTCACCCCTGTCACCGCCGTAGACGATGTCGTCGCCGGAACCAGCCCAGATGACGTCGCGGCCATCCTCACCGGCAAGCTTGTCGTTGCCGGCGCCGCCGCGGATGAGATCTCCCTGGTCGCCGCCCCAGACTTCGTCATCGCCGGCGCCGGCGATGACCTTGTCGCGCCCGGCGCCCGCGTAGATATCGTCATCGCCGGTGCCGCCGCGAACGAGGTCGCTCCTGTCGTCGGCGTAGATCTCGTCGTTGCCGCCGAGGCCGATGAGCTTGTCACGATCCCCGGGTTCAGCCTTGTAGTAGTCGTCTCCCGCGGTGTCGATCCAGACGTTGTCGAACCCGTGCGGCCAGAAGTGCGGACCATGGGCGGCCGCGACAGACGAGAACACGAGCAACAGCGCGGCACTCGTGGCGGCCGTCACGCCGAGGTTTCGAAGCTGGGGCATATCGCGAGTCCTCCTGCGTTTCCGAGCGGCCGGCTCGAGCACGGCGCCGATCCTCCTGTCCGCTCGCGTGGAACGTTCCCGAGAGTATACGACAAGTTGTCGTATATCTACGACGCGTTGTCGTACCATGGCTTGATGCGCGCTATAGTGGGTGAAGCAGTGGGAGGCACCGTGCCGACACGACAACCCCTCGCCAACGCCGAGCTCGCGATCATGGAGCTGCTCTGGGACGAGGACCGCCTGACGGCGCGTCAGATGCGCGAGCGCCTCTATCCCGGGGCCGAGAAAGCCCAGCACGGGACCGTCCAGCGGCTGCTGCAGCGCCTCGAAGAGAAGGGCTACGTGGCTCGCGACCGCGATCTGCCGGTGCACCTCTTCAGCGCAGAGATCAGCCGCGAGGCCTACGGCAGCGGCCAGCTCGAGTCGATCGCCGAGCGCCTCACCGCGGGGTCGTTGGCACCCCTGGTCACACACCTCGTGGAGCAGCACCGCATCCCGCCCGACGAGATCGAACGGCTTCGCCGCATCCTCGACGCGTCCTCCGAAGCCACCGGGGACGAGTGAGCGGGGTCATCGTCCAGCTCGCGCTGGGCAACGTGGCGGCCTCGGCTGCGCTGGCCGGTGTCGCCTGGCTCGTCCACCGCAGCGGCCGGTACCCCAGCCTGGCCCACCTCCTGTGGGTCCTCTCGCTGGTCAAGCTGATCACTCCGCCGTTGCTGTTGCTGCCGCTCATACAGGCAGAGTCCGCGCCGTCGGGGGCCACGAGCTCCACCCCGGCCACGACCTGGCTGGCCCACGAGGGCGTGGCCCTGCTGCTGGCCGTCTGGGCGCTGGGGAGCGTCGTGGTGCTGGCGCTGTCGATGTTCCGCATCGTGCGCTTCGACAGCCTGCTGCGGTCGTCGACCGCGCCGGCATCAGCTGGCATCCAGGCCACGGCCCAGGAGGCGGCCGGCCGGCTGGGCCTGCGCAAAGTACCGACCGTGTACCTGGCCAGTGACCGGATCGCGCCCATGACCTGGTGGGCCGGGGGGCGTGTGTGGGTCGTGCTGCCGGGTGACCTGCCTCAGGCGATCACACCGCCCGAGCTGCGCTGGGTCATCGCTCACGAGCTGGCCCACGTGAAGCGGCGGGACCATCTGGTGCGCTGGATCGAGTGGCTCACCTGCGTCACGTTCTGGTGGAACCCCGTGTCCTGGTGGGCGCGCCGCAATCTCCGCCACGACGAGGAGGCGAGCTGCGATGCGCTGGTGCTCGAACGCCTGGGCGCACAGCCCCGCGCGTACGCGGGAGCGTTGCTGGCGGTGGTGGAGATGCTGGCCGGACCGACGTCACGTCCGCCGGCGGTGGCGACGGGCATCGACGGCGGTTCACTCGAGCGCCGCTTCAGCCGCATCCTGGCCACGGACCGGGTGGCACGCGCACCCCGGATCCTGGCCCTCGGGGCACTCTCGATGGCGGCGGTCATCATGTCGCTCGGGATCGGCGGGGCCACCGGCACTCCTGAACCCTCGGGGTCAACGGGGTCGGCTGGTGTCATCGGGTCCACGCCGGGCGTCGCGGTCACCTCGGATGCGGGCGCCGACGAGTACCGGCCCGTGGCCTACGTGGCCGAACGGTCGGGTGCGGCTGGGAATCGAGCCGAGCGCGAACTGAAGGCCGCACGCCGGGCACTGGCCAAGGCCGACCGCGCGGTCGCGAACGTCGACGTGGCGCCGGCAAAGGCCGCGCGAAAGGTGAAGGAGGCCAGGGCCGCCGTGCACCAGGCGACGCGCGCCGTGGAACGGCTCGATCCCTCAGCGAGGGGTATGGAGCAGGCCCTGCGCTCCATCAAGCGCGACCTGCGTGAGGTCGTACGCGCGCTGAAGGCCGCGGGAACCCCGCGCTAGGGTCCTTCTCCCTCGGCCTCCTTGGCGGTCTCGGCCTCCTTGGCGGTGGCTCCTGTACCGGGCCGAATGCCCGCGAAGCGATGGAGGCGCTCGGTCGTGTCAGGCCCACTCAACGGATGGCCGTGGCCGCCGGCCACGACTCCGGGTTCGAGGTCCGCAAGCGTCTTGATGGATGCCCGAGCGGCCACGCGGTCGGCGGTCGTGTACCAGGGCGGGCCCGACAGGCCCTGGCGGCCACAGAACGCGCCGGCGAGCGTGTTGACCTGGAGGGTGACGAGGGCGTCACCGGTGATGAGCACGCGGTCGGTCGGTCGGAAGTAGGAGACGTGACCCGGGGTGTGGCCCGGCGTGGGCACCCAGCACCAATCAGGCAGGTGTGGGACCTCGCCGCTGGGCCCCAGCACGTCGACCACCGCAGCGAGGCTGTTCCGTGCGAGCATCGCGTCGCGGCGGCGCCGGCCGAGAGCGCTGATGGCCGGCAGGATCAGGTAGCGGTCCATGGGTCCGGCGTTCCGCCACATGGCACCGAAGCTGCCCCTGGCGATGGCCAGCTCGGCGGGATGGACAAGGACCCGGCATCCCCAGCGCTCGGCGAGCGCGCGAGCTGCCCCCGAGTGGTCGGGGTGGTGGTGCGTCAGGAGGATGGCTGCGGGCCTGGCGTCGCGGCCGAAGAGCGACTCAGCGGCCTGCTCGATCCGGGCCAGGTCGCTCGCCCAACCGGCGTCGACGAGGAGCCACGAAATGCCGCTGGCCACGAAGTAGACGTTGGTTTGGCTGCGGCCGTGCGGCCCAAGGCAGTAGACGCCGTGCGCGATCTCCGTGGCCTGCATGGTCCCCTCCCCCGACGATCTGCCCTCGAGCCGAGACCCGCTGCGACCCGATGGTACGGCGCCACTGCGGCTGGCTAGCGACTGCTGCCGTTGCGATAGGGCCGGATCACCAGCTCGGCATTGCCGTCGAGATCCTGGAAATCCACGGTCGCGTCGCCGATGTCGCGGTGGACGGTGGCCTCCACGTACGTGCGCATCTTGCTGGATCCTCCGAGGACGTCGTCGGGCTCGGGCGTGGCGACGAAGTCGAAGGTGATGGCGGGCCGGCCTTCTACCAGCGCATAGAAGCGGATGCCCCAGTTATCGGGGGCCCCGAGATCGCTGCGTGCGGCCATCATGGCCGTGGCCGCGGTAGGAGTGAGCGAGAACACGATGGCCGCCCCTACCGGTAACTCTGCCGCTGTGCGCTGAAGCAGTCGCTGCAGTAGACGGGCTTGGAGCCGGTCGGCTGGAATGGCACCTTCGCCTCGCGGCCGCAACTCGCGCATGTCGCCGCATACATCTGGCGGGACGCACCAGATGAGTAGCCGCCGCCACTGCCCTGGTCTCCCGAAGCGCCACGTGATGCCTTGCGGGCAGCACGGCAGGACGGGCAACGGCGGGGCTCGCTGAACTCGCGCTCGGCGTAGAACTCCTGTTCGCTGGCGGTGAACACGAACTCCGCATGGCAGTCGGCGCAGGTCAGTGCCTTGTCGGTCATGGTGAACAAAGAGAGACTCCTTCTCGCGTGACCCCAGAGAAACTGTCTCGCCGTGGTCGATGAGAGGGAGTGACAGTGCTGCCGCGCGTGCTTGCCGGCGCAGTGGCGCCGGAGCCCTAAGCGTAACAGACCCAGGTCGGCCCTCCCACCATGTCGTCGTCGTACCGGCCAGGCGTGGCCTGATCGTCCGACCTTCCGGCCGGGGATCTCGCCCGCATGGCCCGATGCCCCGTCGGCGGGGTACCATCCTCCGCCACGTTGCGCCACGAGGAGTCCGTGCTGCCATCCCTCCGCGACTGATGTTGCCGGCTTCGAGACCCCCCGAACGGGTCCGGCGAATCCTGCGCGGGCTGGTGGTCGTCCACCCGGTACCGAGCGCGATCAATGCCGCCCTCGTGGGCTCCCTGGCGCTCGTCGCTGGCGGGGAACTCGTCGTGGCCGCTCTTGTGGCCATCGCGATGCTCGGATTCCAGACGAGCATCGGGACCCTGAACGACGTCGTGGATGCGGGCCGGGACCGCCTGGCGGGGCGTGCGAAGCCGATCCCGGCCGGACTGGTCTCGGAGCGCGCGGCCATGGGCATCGCCATCATCGGGGGAACCACGGGGCTGATCATCTCCGGGGGCTTCGGCGCCGCGGTCCTGGCCCTGGGGGCTGCCGGGTACGTCACTGGCCTGGCCTACGACGTCTTCATGCGGCGTCTGGGCCTCGGCTGGCTCTGCTTTGCGGCCGCGCTCCCGCTCCTGCTGACGTGGACGTGGATGGCAGCGGCGGGCACCCTACCACCAGGGTGGCCGCTCCTGTTGCCCCTCGCTGCACTAGCGGGCCCGACCATCCACCTCGCCAACAGCCTCGTCGATGTCGACGCGGACGAGATGGCCGGCACGGTCAGCCTCGCGACCCGGCTGGGCATCGGGCGCTCGCGATGGGTCCTGACGGCCCTCGAGGTCACCGTCTACGTGCTCGCCTGGGCCACGCTGTTCACGCTCACCGCACTGCCGCTTCCGTCGGTGGTCGTGGCCCTGCTCGCGACGCTGGCGGGGGCACTGGGCCTGGCGTTTTCGTGGCAGGCCGAGTCCTGGGCTCGCGAGGCTGGCTGGCTACTCCAGGCTGGCGCGCTGGCCGCGCTGGCTGTGGCCTGGGTCGCCTCGATGGCGGTACTCTGAGGTCGTACCGAAGCAGGCTCCGCGTCGTCCTCTGATCGCTGTCAGCGACTGGTGGCTACCAGCCGATGCGCCGCCGGAGCCTCGAGCGCAGGCCTTCGCTCGCCGGGAGTGCTTCCGTACCTGCGGCACCGGCGAACCTGCGACTGCGCGGATCGTCCCCGCGAAGCTGGTAGGTCACGGTCAGCGTGTTGTGATCCCACACCTCCGAGGTCGGCAGGTAGCCGCTGCGCTCGGCCTCCGCGGCGCCCGCCGCGTACTGACGGGATACCTCTGTCTCGCTGATGGCGGAGTAGACCATGACCATGGTCGTCTTCGACATGAAGGGCCCCTCCTTCCTCAAGTCGAGTTCAGGTTGGCACTATCCCAGGGCCTTGAGTCGGGGCGGGGCCGCCTTGCGGTGCTTCGCGGCACCGGCTTGCTGAGGTTTCGCCGCGCGCGGTTGGAGCAGGATGTGCCGGCGCTGGCCTCCCGCTCCTTAGGATCGAGAGAGCCGCGTGGCTACTGCTGAGGGCAACGGGCGCTGTTTACTGGCATGCGCGGTCCGAGCCCGGCGTGCAGCCACCTACCGCGCCTGCGAGACGTCCGTGTTCGGTGTCCACGGGCCGTCGAGCAGCACCGCTTCATCGTCGCCGGTCCAGGGTGGAAGCGCGATGCAGGTGAAGGTCAGGGGCTCGTTTCCTCGACAGCGATACTGGAATGCCGTACCGAGGGGGATGTCGATACACACACCGGGCCGAAGCTCGGTGACCGTTTCCGCCCCGCCAGGCGCCCTGCGCCAGATGTCGCCCAAGCCCGACAGCACATACCAGTACTCATCGATGGTGCGGAAGTGGCAGGCACGGCCGATCATGCCCGGCGGCACGGTCGCATGGATCATGTTGCCGTGCGGCCCGTCCACCAGGAAGCGGACATAGGCGCCCAGCGGCGAGCGGCCCTCGTCTGCGGTGTCCAGGTGCACTGTCTTCATCGCCGTCCCCGATGGTGCCAGCCTAAGGGCTCCTGCCCGGTCGCATCAAGGGGCGGCGGCCAGGGTCGCGGACCGAGGCGTCGTCGTCTTCGAGGCGCGCCGTGACCCGCCACGTGGATCGGGCGCAGTCGTCGACGAGCACGGCTCCCTCGACCAGCGCAGCAGGTCATGGAGGACCGCCTGAGCGACCCCGAGCAGCGGTGTGAGTTGCCGGGCAGCGAGCGACAGCGGTGGAGGGACGCCGACCGTGGTCGCAGTCAGCTCGACAGGGACGCCAGGGTCTCGAGCGCCACCAGGCCCGATCGGTCGTGCACCGCGGTCTGGTGCTCGAGGCGGACACGGCACGAGAGCTCGGCGTCGAACACGACGAGGGCGACGCGGAGCACCTCCCCCTCAGCCTCGGCGTTCGCACGCGCATCGTCGAGCTGGTTGAGCACGTCCGCGTTGATGCCACGAGCTCCCCATTTGCAGTCATAGGCCTCGGCCGCGCCCGAGCGCTCGACGGTCACGTCGTAGGGGTGGATCTCCGCGCGCACCCCATCGAACAGGATGCGCCGCTCTCGACGGACACCCTGGGTGCCGACCCGGCGACCGAGCAGCTCCACGGTCAGCGATTCGACGAGCGCGCCGCGCAGCTGGTTGCGTGTCTGGTCGCCCCGGTCGGCGATGGCCAGCGAGACGGCCAGGATGGCCTCCGATCGTTCCCGGGCGGACAGTTCGACGGCCGGCCCGAACAGCGTCGGGAACATGGTCCTCCAGCCATCAGGATCGAGCGTCTCGCCGTTCATCACCGCTCTGGCCAGCACCCGCTGGGCGGGCGTGGCATCGGCGAGGAGGCCGGCCGCCTGCGCCACCACCGGTTCCGCCTGGATGGCCGCGTAGGTGATGGCGCGGGCATCTTGCGCAGCATCCTGGAACCTCATGACCGCTCACCCAGGGTGAGGAGCACGATCTGGGGGAACGTCGAGAGCCAGTCGATAGCGCGGTGCGGGTCGCTGATACGGCCGATCTCATCGACAGCACGGCTGATGGCCGCCTCTTCAAGGGCGGTCACGGACTCCGTGCCCCGCTCGTCGATGAGCTCCTCGATCCGCTCTCGCCATGCGGCCACGAGGTCGGTCACGTACATCCACTCGTCCTCGATGTCCTCCGCAAGGCTCGCCAGGCCCTCATAGGCTGCGAGCGCATCGCGCGCCTGGTCACCGAGAGTCGTCACTGCATCCATACCAGCAAGACTACGCGAGCTTGGCAGCCATCACGGAACCGACACGGACCGAACGATGTCGCAACGGACCGAAGGGTACGCACATGCTGGCGAGGCGGGAACTGGTCTACGGCGCGGCCCTTGCCACTCCAGGCCCACCCGAGGACGACTGGCTCTCCATCGCCGAGGTTGTCGGACTCCCGCCCACCGAGGAGCAGCTCGCTGTCGACCGCACCATATCCGGTGATGGTGTGAGATCTAGTCGGTCCTGTCGCTCGAGTTCGACTCGACCGCGTTCATGGTGGCGGGCAGCACCAAGACCTCGACGGGTTCGGTCCGGCCCCGGACCGCCACGGTGCGGCGCTCGAAGTCGGCCTCACTGATCCCCGCCGCCGCCGCACCGCGGACCGAGACGAGCAGCTCGCCGGCCGCGGCCTCACTCGCGAGTCGTGCCGTGGTGTTGACCACGTCGCCGAGCGCGGTGAAGTCGCTCACGAGGTCATCGGTCGCGGTCGAACCGACGAACGCCTCGCCGGTGTGCACGGCGGCGCCGATGGGGATCGGGCCCGACGGGGTGGCTTCGGTGCGGCCGGCTCGCGCGAGGAGCCGCTGTCCCGCGGCCACCGCAGCCGCGGTGTGGCGCTCACCGCTGACCCCACCGAAGAAGAGCCCGATGACCTCGTCGCCCACGAACTTGTCGACGATGCCGCCGGTAGCGACCACGGCGTCGGAGGCGAGACGATAGAAGCGATCGAGAAAGGCTCGGAACTCGGTCGCCGAGAGGCGCTCGCCGATGCCGGTGGAGCCCCGGATGTCCGCGAACAGCAGGCTCACCGGGATCTCCGCGCCCTGCACGCCCTGCTTCTGGAGGCCCTTGATACAGAAGTTGCACATCAGGGGATTGCCCGCGTAGCGGGCGAAGCCCAGGTGCCGAAGGACGGCACCGCCGGGTCCCGCGAACGGCGCGGCGCAAATCTTGCAGTTGGGCCCACGGGGGACGTGCGAGAAGACGCGACGCATCACGGCGGTTCCCCGGTCCTGGCCGGTGAGGAACGCCTGCATCTCCTCCTCGGGCGTCAGCTTGACCACGATCGCCGGACTCTAGCGACGCGAGGGCCGGCCGGCAATAGGTTGGCAACAGCTTTCCGAATGGAGGTCGGCAGCCAGCGTGAACCGTATGTCCATGGCCCTTGACACCCAACACGATGGTGAGTTCGTGTCGACCACGGGCGCCTGGCTCGATATCGGAGACCCACTTGTGTCAGGCTCCAGTCTGGTCCCAACCTGGTGTCCCGATGAGTCGCAGAACGCTCCTCGCTCTCGATGTCTCCGCCAAGCTGGCCCTCTTCGGGTTGCTCCTGCACGCGCTGGCGAACCCGGATCTGCCCCAATACGCGGACAAGGCCATGCAAGGTCGTGCCGTCATGTATCCGCTGGCGGTCCTTGCCATCCCCGTGGGCTGGTGGCTGCTCTCGCGCCAGCGTCCGTTCCCCGTCTTGTCCGACCTGCTCTTCACGCTGCCGTTCCTCATCGATACGGCGGGCAACGCGCTCGACTTGTACGACAGGATCGAGTGGTGGGACGACGTCAACCACTTCGGGAACTGGGTCCTGCTGTCAGCTGCCTTCGTAGCCCTTGGCTGGCCTCGCGACGCCGCCCGATCCACGCGTGTGGCGCTGGGCGTGGGCTTCGGGGCGGTCGCGGCCATCGTCTGGGAAGTGCTCGAGTACATCACCTTCATCCCGAACTCGCCGGAGGCAGCGACCGCCTACCAGGACACTCTTGGCGACCTCGCCCTGGGTCTGCTGGGCAGCCTCGTCGGTGCCTCGGTGGCAGCCTGGTACCTCGAGCGCCAGCGACACGAAAGCTAGCGGACCGCGCGCCTGCGCCAGAGGAACAGGCGATGGAGCACCGAGGCGCGCTCCGATACGGACCCGCCCAGGCGTCGATGGGTCAGGCGGGCACCCGAAGGTCGTGTGGGGCATGACGCGGAGCCGGACCGTCCCGCGGGACGTCCGCCGCGGGCCGAGAGGGACGCGACCCCGACGCGCGGCCGGGGTCGCGTCCTGAGCGTGCGCTGGTCGGGCGCTAGGTCCTGACCGTGACCTTCTCGCAGCCGGTGACGAGGTCGCTGGGGTCGACGAAGGCACGATCGCGGTCGCCATCGCCGCAGTCGACGAAGTCGGCCCCGCCACCCGCGGCCCGGATGACGTCGTCGGCATCCCCGCCGAAGAGGCGGTCCCGGCCGGCCCCGCCGGTCAGCACGTCGCGACCGTCGCCACCGCGGAGGACATCGTTGCCCAGGCCGCCGTAGAGCTCGTCGCCCCGCCCGCCGCCGCGGACCACGTCGTTGCCGGGACCGCCGAGGATGAGGTCGCGGCCATCCTTGCCGTAGAGGGTGTCGTTGCCGCCCCGACCGCCGATGCGATCGTGGCCCGGGCCACCCTCGAGCTGGTTGGCCTTGTCGTCGCCCTTCAGCACCTCGTCCCAGGGAGGACCGAGCCCGGCGCCGCTCACGCCCGAGCCGACCAGCATGAGCGCGAGCAGCGCCACGCCCAGCGCCTTGAGGATCATCGGTCTCATCACGTACCTCCTCGTACCCCGGGATGCCTGCTGCGCGACAGCCGTGCGGCTCTCATCCCAACAATATGAGGTCCCTGAGCGCCAAAACGTTCCAAATCGGCCCCATGATCGGGGGCGACATCGCCGCCACGGCCTCGCCACGTGATGACGAGGGGCTGCCGAGGTACTCACGCACCCAGGTTGAGATCGGCACGTGACAACCGCGAGTCACGGCCTTGGGTGCCTTCGTGTGGACACGAGCGGGGCAACGGTTGCGCCGGGGCGCGGATCACAGCGGAGATGGCGGCGGGGCCATCCATGCGAACATGGCCGTCTGGCTAGTCCAGCCACTGCTCTGATCCGTACCCATCCAGGTCGGGGAGAAGAGAGCAGTTGCATCGCAAGGAGATGAAGACGATGCTCGGCCAAGACCCATCGCCGCCCAACGCGATCGCTCGCCACGCACCCGCCTTGATGGTGGCTGCCGTCATCGCCGGCTCGTCCATCCTGGCCCTCGGCGCGGGCGCAGCCGCACTTTCCAGGCCGGCCCCTGTGGAACCGCTGGGCGTCCCCCTCCAGGCGCAGGCGGTCCCTGGCGATCCCATCCCGCTCTCGCCGCTCACCGACCTCACGTCACTCGAGGCCACGGTCCACATCAGCGCCGATGGCACCGTGGACGGCGAGCCGACCCAGGGCGACTTGACCGTCGAGCTATCCAGCAATGACCAGAACATGAGCCAGATCGACATCACCGGCAGCCTGCTGGGCGATGTGGTCGCCCAGGTCGGCGGCAAGGCGGTCAGCCTGTTCCGGCCGAAGAACGTCGGCATCTACACCGTGCCCGAGGGCACCTTCGCGGTAGTGACGGGACTGTTCGACGTGTGCGTAAGACTCGAGGACTCGCAGGCGACCGAGGCCCTGGAACAGCTCAGCCCCCAGTTCCTCTTGTCCGCCCTCACCAGCAGCGACGTGGCGCGCGGCACGTTCGTGGGCGACCAGACCTTGGACGGCATGCCCGTCAAGCAGTACGTCATCGACGGCGATTCCTTCGTGGCTGCAGCGCAGGGAAGCAGCGACCCCAACGTGAGCCTCTTCGCGCAGTCGCTACTCACTGCCACGGACGCGGACCTGTACGTGGCGGCGGATGGCGGCTATCCGGTGGCCTACCGCGGCAGCTTCGGCGGCACCTTCGAGCCGCTCGAGTTCGACGGCGACCTTACCGTGGAGATCGACGTGACCGGCATCAACAGCGATACCTCGGTGATCCTGCCCAAAGCCTGCGACAAGCCGATCTCGCTGTAGATACGACACACCGTACGGGGCCTGAGGGGTCCTGGCACTGATCATCCAGGGCCTGGTCCTGTTGAGCACGCTCCTCGGGACAGCTGGGTCCGTGCCTGACTTGCCTACTTGGCGCGGTACGTCCGGCTGCCGAAGAGGACGAGCACGCACGAGCCAGCCGAGTCCATCCTCGGGATGACCCGCACCTCGAGCTTGTGCTTGGTGGCGACATCGCCGAGAGCCATCGCCAGAGCCGGGAGGCCCCCGATGCCGCGGGCGCTCACGTCACGGACATCGGCCTCCAGGGCCGAGTGATCGCCTGCAGCTCCGAGCCACACGTCGAGCGCTCCGCTCGGTCCGACGACACGCAGCAGCGAAGCCTTCGCCCTTTCCGTCGGCAGCGGGCTCGCCGGTCCGGCGCCGACCTCATCTCGGCTCACGTTGCGGCCGGGTCCGGGTGTCGTCCGGACGGGGGGACGCGGTCGCGGGCGTCGTCCGCGTCGCGAGCGCCATCGAGTGTCGTTCGTCGCCATCGGTTCACCTGACGCATCGGGGCAGGTCACTGGTGCGGCGCAGGCCATGGGTCGTGGGGTCGCGCATGGCATACCCGCCGTGTGGATCTGGGATGGCCCGTGTTTGCCCGGACCATCCCTGTGGGGTCAGGCTGCGCGCACCTGGTCGGCGCGCGGGCCTTTGGGGCTCGCCTCGATCTCGAACATGACGCGTTCGCCGCCGACGAGGCGGTCGAAGTCAAGCGAGGCATCGAGTGAGTTGCGGTGGAAGAAGTACTCCTTCGTATCCTCCGCAGCGATGAAGCCGAAGCCGCGCTCGGCGACGACCTTCTTGATGGTACCGGTGGTCATGGGGACCTCCTTGGCGCTTCCCGAACAGGGAGAGCAGCGCACGGTCCGTTCGAGAAGGGGTCGACCACGCGGAGCATCGCCACGACGAGACGGGCGAGCCCTAACCGTACCACGGCACGACAGCCTCCCAGTCTCCCAAGTGTCGATGAGTCAGGGAACACACGATGGGAGGCTGTTCACCCCAGAGCGGTCCCGAAGAACGCATCGAGTCGTTGTTGGTACTCCGCGGGGTGAAGCCACATCGCCTGGACGTGGTCCGCACCTCCCACGATCCACGTGTCGACATCGACGGCCGCCGCTCGTGCTGCCTCGATGAGCGCGTACGCGTGGGAGACGAAGGTGGTGCGGTCCAGCTCCCCGTGCGCGATGTACAGGTGGCGCCCGCCCATGGCGGCAAGCTCGCCGAGGATCGTGTGCGACCCATAGTCGTCTCCGGACACGACACGTGCGACGAGCGTCGCGGCCGGCGCCAACAGGCGGGGTAGGCCGAGGGCGTCCAGCTCTTCGGCGAGGCGGGTCTCGACATCGGCGTAGCTGGTGTCGGCCCAGACGGCCGCGATACGGTCATCCTGACCTCCGGCGATGATGGCCGTCGCGGCACCCATCGACGTCCCGAGCGCGCCGATGCGGCCCGGCTCGACGCCCCGGGCGATGAGCCAGTCGACGGCCGCCATGACATCGTGGAATTCCTCGGTGCCGCCCGCATGGCGCCCGTCCTCGATGCTGGACTCCCCATGGTCACGGAGGTCCAGCATCAGGACGCCGTAGCCGAGATGACTGAGCATCCCGGCCGGCAGCAGCACCTCCCGGTCGCGGACGCAGGAGCCGAGTCCGTGGATCACCACCACAGCAGCTGCATCTGCCCCATCGGGCGATGGCAGCCACCAGGCGTGAAGCTCGATCGGTGAAGCGCGACCGGGGAAGCGCACGTCGTGGTAGTCGGGCACGAAGAATGGCGTTGCGTCGAAGTCAGGGTCCGCCCACGACGGCGGTCGCCACGACGCCGGCGTGTTCTCGCTGAAGCGGCCGCCGCAGTGAGCCTCCACGTGGGACGCGCTTCCGTACACGAAGGCTGCCGCGCCGACGTAGCCCGCGACGACGACGATAGCCACGATGAGGATCGCCACAAGTAGCTTCGAGCGCGACACTCTGACTCGATCTCCCAGCCACCATTCTCCGCGCACCCGTAGGCGGGTCAAGTGTCAGACGGCCCGCCAGCTTCCAGCAGGTTCGGTGTGATGGGCTGGAATGGGAGGATCGTGATGGCCGCGACCTCATCCACAGCCTTGTCTCGGTCCGTCAGGGCATGGTCGTTCGTCGCGTCGATGGGGACCGTGTACAGCGTGAGGTCCATCGGTCCGATGGTGGCGCCTGCCTCGATCTCCCGGGCCGCGACGATGATGTCGCGGGTCGGGAACGGCTCATCCGCCTCGAGGATCGGATCGCTCATCTCGTCGACGCCGTCCCCGCCCGCGGCCTGATAGATGTCCATCCAGTCCTCCGGGAGCTCGGGCATCTCGGCCGGGATGATCGCGCCCAGGAACGTCTCGTCGCTGCTCTCGATGATGAGGTACACGGTCAGGCCCTCGTAGGCGCCCGAGCCCTCGAGGCTGACCTGCTCGGCCGCGTTGATGGCATCCTCGTCGCCGATCGAGGCCAGACGCCGGCTGGACCCGGTCCAGGCACCCGCGGCATCCTCGATGAGCCAGCTCGTCTCGACCACCGCGACGAGGGCGGGCGGGTACCAGCCGGTCCAGCCGCCGGTCGCGGTCGCCATCCCGCCGAGGCGCGGGTCGCTGCTCGTAACCCGGTAGGCGCCGACGGCCTCTACGGTCTTGAACATCAGCTCACCGAGCTGCTCGACCCGTCCCTCGGCGACCGCGGCATCGTGGACCCATGAGCCGGCGACGCGCGACGGCGCCATCGGGCCGAACAGCGGCTCGTCCTGTCCCGCGACCCCGCCGGCCTGAACGGCCAGCAGGGCCAGGCTGATGATGGCTACGCAGAACGTGCGCATGGCGGTGCCTCCCACTACCCGCCATGGCACAGCCAAGCTTCGAAGAGTGCAAGTGACCGAGGTCACGATCCGTTTCCAGACCCGGGCACGCGCCGCGAGCCTGGCACCGTCACTTCGTCGTGAGGAGCCAGCCGATCACGGCAGGCATCGGAGTCGTGTGTCGGGCCGGCTCCGGCGGTCGGCTCTTGCAGCCAGCGCTTCGGCGAGCCGGGGCCCGGTTGCCGTGGGCCACAGCTGGCGCCTGCCGACCGCTCCCGCGTCGGTCTGCTCGCGACCCATCGGGGAGCCGGCTAGCGGCGCGGTGGTTTCGTGCCCTGGACGGGACCCTTCGGTGTCACCGTGGGGGCCTGGGTGTGCAGCCCGAACCGGATCGCCTGGTCCGGCCACTCCGGATCGTCCGGTGTCCAGCGGTGCATCTTGGAGCCATGGTCGTCGATGTGGTCGATCGAGCCGTCGGCTCCGAGGACGAGCCTGCCGCCGTCCGCGAGCTCGAGCGCATGGGGCTTGAAGCGGCGGCCTCCGGTGGCGGGGGGACCGGACATCGCCATCTCTCCTTTCCCAGTGTGGCCGTGGAGTCGCGACCTCACGCTTCTACTCAGAGCCGTGTGGACACGGCCGGCGAGAGTAGGACCCGGTGCCCCGGTGAGGTCCGGCGATGTGGAACTGCGATCGGCAGCGCCTCGCCGGTTTCGTCCGGCGCGCCGGGTCTTCCCCATTGTGACCCAGAGGGCGGCCGTTGGCGAGAGGGCGCGTCGTTCTCTGGCCTCGCATCTGGTGGCGTACCTCAAGGACGGCACGTCAGACCCCCACCAGGTCGTACCGGCACTCGGAGGCGGTGGCAGCCGGTGAACGGTGAGTCCAAGGACGTGGGCGAGCGCGCGGGACGCGCAGAAGGTGCGCCGTCCGACCGCGGGCTCCTCGCGCGTCCATCGCACGGACGGCTACCACTCAGGTGGGGCCGCGGAGCTCCCTCTAGCGCTTCTTCTTGTCCCCCGGCTTCGGGCCGCCCTTGGGCTTCTTGCCGCTGCTCTTGCTACCTGGTCCCTTGTCGCCCACGAGACACCTCCGTTATTGGTCAAGGCATTGTCGAGCCCATTCTGACGCGGTCTGTCGAGTCGGTGCCAGTCCTGCTCACCGCCACCTCAGCAGGTGACATGGAGGATGGCCGAGACGTCTTCGCGGTTGGCTGAGCGCAGCCGCTCGCACGCCTCCGCGGTCGGTTCGGCGACGACCTCGACCCCGCGCCTGCGTGCCTCCTCGTACAGCTCGGGCATGATCGGCAGCTGACCTGAGGCGCCCGTCCCGATGATCAGGACGGACCCTGACCACGGGATGGCCTCATCGATAGAGAGCGGTGTGTGGCCGTAGCGGTTCCGGTGGGCTTTCGAGGGTCCCTTCTTGCGCTTCCGGATGACGCCTTGTTCGAGCACCACGTCGTACTCGTAGCGCTGACCATCGATCTCGATCAGACCGAACGAGACGAGCCTGGCGTCCATCACCACCTCCGGTGTCGATCATCGCTCAGCCCAGCTGCGAATACCAGGGCGGGAGGTGGACCCACGCTACGCGTCCATCGTGCGCGGCCTAGGGCACCACGTCGCCATCCATACATGGGGACCGTCGGCCTGACGGTAGCCGCGCCCGCAGCCCCGGGTGCTAGGCTCACGCGATGTCGGAAGGATCCAGGACGCATGGCTGACCGGACCGCGCAGCAGGCCACGATGGTCCTGGCCGACATCTCCGGCTACACCCGTTTCCTGTCCGCCGTCGGTGCGGCTCATCGAGTGCAGCTGGGAGAGGGTGAGATGCCCGCGGCGTATCCCCTGATGACGACGCTGCTCGACGCCATCGTGCAGGACCTGGTCCCGCCGTTCGTCCTGGCCAAGTTGGAGGGTGACGCGGTCTTCGGCTTCGCGGACGACGGCACGCTGCCGGTCCGTGGCGAGGCCATGACCGCCTGCCTGCGGGGCTGCTACACGAGATTCCGAGAGCATGTGCGGCGGACCGAGGAGGCGCTCACGTGCTCCTGCGACGCCTGCATCTCGGTGTCGAGCCTCGACCTGAAGTTCGTCCTCCATCACGGCAGCTACATCGCCCAGACCATCGCGGGCAACACGGAACTGCTCGGCCCGGACGTGACCACGGCGCACAGGATGCTCAAGAACGACGTCGTGGCGGTCACGGGCTGGCAGGCCTATGCGCTGCTGTCGTCGGCGGCCGCCACCTTCCTGGACATACCGGTCGAAGACGGGACCGCACTCGACCTGGAGTACGAACACGTCGGCCGCATAGGAGCAGTGGTCCTTCCGCTCGCTGCGGAGGGCTGACCTCGCGATCGTCAGCCGTCGACGAGCTCTCGGTCCACGCTGAGCTGAGCACCCACGCTCGGCGCATCGCGCGGTGCGCGCCGCGGACACCGGCTATCGACCGACCTCGCTCACGCCTTGCCCAGGACGGCCTTGACGATCTTCTTCATCGGCCTGTCCGTGAGCCAGTTGCCCTGGTTGGAGAGCAAGGCCACCGAGACGTCCTCCTCGGGGAAGTGCCACATCGAGGCTTCGAAGCCGCGCAGTCCGCCCCGGTGGCCAAAGCCTCGGTGTCCCGCGAACCAAGCCACATCCGTCCCCAGCCCGTAGGTGCCAGCCGGCAGGATCGCCTCCATCTCCCGCAGCGAGCGCTTGGAGAGCAGGTCGCCGCCGTAGAGCGCATCCGCCCAGATGACCAGGTCACGGGGCGTCGATGCGATCGCACCCGCTGCGTTGGCAGCACTCACCGCCGCCATGAAGGGGATGACCTCGGCCCCACGGGTGTGGTCGATGTGCCCGCCGCCGGTCCGGGACCAGTGGCCATGCGCAGCGTCGTCCGGAGGTAGCTCGGCAGGCTGGTACACGGTGTCCGCCATGCCCAGCGGGTCGAAGAAGCGCTCTCGCAGGAGTCGATGGAGCGGCGCACCACCGACCGCCGCAGCGACCTTGCCCAGGATGACGTAGTTCGTGTTGGAGTAGTGGTAGCAGTGGCCGGGCTTGCAGTAGCCGCGTCTCACCAGCCTCATGATCTCGGGGTAGGTCCAACGGTGATCGCGATCCGCCAGGCCAGGTGTCCGGGCTCGGCCCAACCACCACCCGGAGATCCGCAGGTACTTGGGGTTCTCGAAGTAGTCGTAGATGCCGCTGGTATGGCTCAACAGCTGCCGCAGGGTCACCCTGTTGTTGCCAGGAGCCTCCCTGAAGTACGTCCCGAAGGGTGCATCGAGATCGACCTTGCCCTCCTCGGCCAGTTGCAGGATGAGCGCAGCCACGAACGTCTTGGTGACACTGGCGATGGCGAAGACCGTGTCTGGCTCGACCGGGCGGTCGGGTGTGAATTCAGCATGGCCGGCAACACCGGTCCACGTGTCGCCGTTGGGTGCCCGCACCGCCACCGACAGCCCCGCGATGCTCTTCTTGTCGACCGTGCGGCGCAGGATGCTCCTGAGCTTGCGGCGGGTCGCTCGGTCGAAGGAGGTCGCGGCCCTGCTCGTCGCCGCTGATCTTGCCAGGTCAGTCGAGGGGCGCTCGGTAGGTGCTGAAGCCGGACTCCGGGTTGGTATCGGGGAGGCCGTCAGAACGGACCCGGATAAGACCCTCGAGGCGGCATCGGCATCCTGGGACGCGGCCACCTGGGCTGGAGGCGATGGTGGCGGCACGGACACATCGGCGGTCCGACCCACTGCCGCGGATGTGCCCGGGGCCACGGCCAGGATGGCCACGCACGCCACCACGACGCCGAGCGACAAGGCGGAGACCGAGGCAGGGAGGCTGGCACCACCTCCGATCCGAGCGCGCCACGGCATCACGGTATGTGTCCGTACACCCCCGGCCTGCTGGCCTGTGCGATGGGAGTGCCTTCGTCCGCTGGATGCAGGCTGAGCGTGGACAACGACAATCACGTCCTCATGGTGTGGGGGGCCATGGGGACCGCTGTGGGGTGCGGGCCAGCGGGGACGGGAACGTAGTCGGGCCGTGGCACCGGTCGTACGAGCAGGGGCCCGCCTCCTGTGAGTCAAGCCTCCGTTGCGCCACCCTGACAGACCGCCGGCCCGGACGCAGTCCTAGGCCCGGACGCAGACCGCTGACCACTCCTCGTCGGTCCCAGCGATGATAGCGACGCGGCCCATCGATCCGTCCGCCAGGCGGCAGACGTAGTCGGTCAGGTCGTGGGCGTCGACGACGAGGAGTCCCGCCATGTTGGCGCGGCGGGCTGCTGGCCGATGACTCTCCGGACGACGCCGCAGCAGGGCCAGCATCCAGTCTCTGAGGTTGGACCGTCGCTCACGACCCGGCCTCGCGAAGTCGCGCTCCTTGAGCATTCGGGCGTGCGCATGGCGACGCTCCAGGCGCTGGGCCTCTGCCGCAAAGACGATCTTGTGGTCGGAGTAATGCTGCGGGCTGAAGGACACCCTGACTCTCCTGTCTCCCCCGACGGGGTCGTCGCCAGCGGTGACTCGCTCAGCGCGACCATGGCCGAGGCAGAATGCGCCGAGTGGTGCGTCCTGTCAACACTCTGTCCGGGTCCGGTACGAGCCAAGGTCATCCGTCAGTTCGCCACAACGCCGCCCTTCAGCTGGGCATCGAGTATTCGACTTGCGGCGCCCCGGCTGCACGGACGCCCGTCCTGCGAGGGCGGGCGTCTTCTCCTGCCCGCAACCGAGCCGAGACGATTCCCACATCGTGTGAGCGCCACGTCACGATGTCGTGCCGACTTGGCTCGGCCCCGGAGGAGGCTAGCCGAGCGGCTGCCCGACCGTGACGCCCGGCCTGCTACCGGCGGAGCAGGACCAACGCGATGACCGCTACAACCGCCACCGCGATTAGGACCTCCGGCGGCTGCGACGCGACCTGGTCGATGGCATCCGAGATCGCATCCATGACCTGACCGGTCACGTCACCGCCGCCGCGCCCACCGGCGACACCCGTGGTCTCGCCGACGATTCGGCCGTACTCCATGGGCGCATGATGGCAGCCCGCCACTCGGCTGGAGCAAGCGCGTGGCGTTGGTGGTGCGTTCGGTCAGCCCCATCCAACTCACGGATGCCCCGCGCATCACGGTCTCGTTCGCGCCGCGGGATGCCGGCGTGAGAGGGCCAGCGTTCGTCACCGACCCGCCCTACAACGTGGCCATGGGCGACCACGGCGGTCAGGGACGTGGGCAGCGGAAGCGGCGCATCGCCAACGACGCTCTGGACCCAGCCGCCTTCGAAGTGTTCATCCGTGCTGCGGTCCAGAACGCCCTGACCTCGGTCGACGGTGTCATCTACATCTGCATGAGTAGCAAGGAACTGCCCCTCGTCTCCCAGGTCCTCGCCGAAGAAGGCGGGCACTGGAGCGATACGATCATCTGGGCCAAGGACCGCTTCGTCCTCGGACGGGCTGACTACCAGCGCGCCTACGAGCCCATCTGGTATGGCTGGCGCGAGGGCACGAAGCGGGTCTGGACGGGTGGTCGGGACCAGGACGACGTCTGGCGTATCGACCGGCCCAGCGAGTCGCCGCTCCACCCCACGATGAAGCCGCTGCCCTTGATCGAGCGGGCCATCAGCAACAGCAGCGACCCCGGTGCGATAGTCCTCGACCCGTTCTTGGGCTCAGGGTCGACGCTCATCGCCTGCGAGCGCACCGGGCGCATCAGCGCCGGCATCGAGATCGACCCCCGCTACTGCGACGTCATCGTCGTTCGCTGGGAGGCGTTCACCGGCCTGAAGGCGGAGAAGACCGATGGCTGACCGACCCTCACGTGGCCGTCGCCATGGTCTGGGGCACCGCCCCGGCAGCGACGATGAAGTCTTGCAGGGCCCGCTCGCCCATCGGTCCCCACAGCTCCGCCTCGAGGGTCAGGGTCCCGACATACACGTTGAGGCGGTAGATGCCCGACTCGGGCCGGATGACGCCGAGCTACTCGGCAGCCGGCTGGATGGGATCGGGCATCGACGGCAGGTCCCCCTTGAAGACGTACCCACTGAACCACTCGTGGTCGCTCCCATCGCTGTCTGGGTCAGCTCTGACGATCTCCCGCACGAGCATGGCCGAGAGGCCCTCGTAGGCGCCTTCGCCGGAGAGGGACACCATCCAGTCCTGCTGCGTGGCGTTCACGGCGAAGCCACGCCCCGTTCCCGTCCATGCTCCATCCGGACCATCGAGTCGGTACGTCTCGGCCATGGGCTGAAGGAGGTCGGGGCCGCCGGGATAGAAGTCGTAGTTCAGGCGTGACACCATCTCGGCCGGCAGGCGTGGGTCGCTCCACTCGATCGATCGCTCCACCCGCCACCCCAGCACGTGCCCGACATTGCCGACCCAGCGCGTCTCCTCCCAGTCTTCCTCGGGAGCGTTGTCCTTGATGACCTTGCCGGTGACGAAGGTGAACGTGGGTGCCTCCTCGTCAGACTGAGCCGCCACCCCGACGGGCACGCTGGCCAACAGGACCGCGGTGATGAGCGATACACAGAGCGTCCGCATGAGGATCCCCCTTGTCACGCGCGGGTCGGGTTCGCCACGGGCTCGGCGTGGCCCAGGCGGCCAACTCACTCGGGCCGCGTCCCACAGCCCCCGCTGGCTCGATTGCAGCCCCGCAAGGCCGGGAGGTCAAGTGACAGAGGTCCTGGCCGGCACGACGCCGCAATGGTGCGGGACTCGATGGACGCGATCTTCGCTCGGCCGATCCAGTCTAGGACTCGAGCAGGCTCTGTCCGTGGTGGCGTAGTGCAGCCATCAGCTCATCAAGGTCGTCGGGGGTCGTGAGGGGGTTGATGAGGGTGACCCGCAGGGCGCCGATGCCGCCGGCCCTCGTAGGAACGAGATAGAACGAGCCGGACTCGATGACCCGGTGACGCAGATCGAGTTGGAACCGACCCAGTTCCTCGTCAGGTGCCTGACGCATCTGCTCTGGGACATAGCGGAAGGCGACGATGTTGCACTGCGGTCGGTGCAACGGCTCGAAGTCCGGGGCGGCCTGGAGCTTCTCGTGGAACGTCCTCCCCAGGTCGAAGGTGACGTCCACCATGTCACTGAAGAGCTGCGGTCCGAACAGCGACCAGACACCCCAGAGGCCGAACGCCGCGGCTCGCTTCGTGCATTCGACGGTCTTGAGTGCGCTGTCGTAGTCGGCGATGCCGGGGGCAGACGGGTCGAACAGGTACGGGGCATCCTGGTGGAAGGCAGCGAAGCGATGTGCCGGGTCGCGGTAGAACACGAAGGCGCACAGCGCCGGCATGAACATCATCTTGTGCGCGTCCCAGGCCACGCTATCGGCTTGCTCTAGCCCGGCGACCAGGTGGCGGTACTTCTGGCTGAGACAGGCGGATCCGCCATGCGCCGCGTCGACATGCAGCCAGACCCGGTGTTTCTGGCATACCCCGGCGATGTCGGGCAGGGGATCGAAGGCGCCGATCGGGGTCGCGCAGGCCGCGGCGGCCACGGCGATGACAAGGCGACCTTCCTGCTCGAGCTTCGATAGCATGGCATCCAGGCAGACCGGATCCATACGTCGCTGGGCATCGAGGGGAGCGCGCAGCAGGTTATCCGTTCCGATGCCGAGGATTCCTACGGCCCGTGCCACGCTGTAGTGGGCATCACTGTGGACGACCATGACCGGCGCCGGGCCCTCCGACGCCACTCCCTGCGTCCAGGCCTCGCCCAACGCGACGTTGCGGGCGGTCAGCAGGGCCGTGAGATTGGCCAGGGACCCGCCATTCGTGACCAGGCCCGCGAACCGTCCTGGCTCCCACCCGATGCGCTGCCCCAGCTCGTCTATTAGGGCCTGCTCCACGGCCGTGGCCCACGGACCCATCTCGTAGATGGCCATGACCTGGTTGGTGATCGACCCCAGGGCATCGAACAGCCCGGCCAGCGGCACGGCCGCGGCGACCTGGTGTCCCACGTAGTGCGGATGATGCAGGTTGATGCCGCTAGCCAGCGCCTGCTGGACCAGGCGGTCGAACTGCTGCACCAATGCTCCCTGGTCAGCCTCTCGCCACGCCTCGTATGGAGCGTTCTGGCGAAGGCTCGCGCCGGCCGCGCCTACCAGCCCGAGGGGTTCGGTCCAGCTGAGGACCGGACGCTGGCCCGATCGGAGGTGCCGCATATGGTCGGTGAGCTGCCTGATCAGGCCCTGGCCGGCGGCGCCCAGCAGCTCAGGGTCGAAGGCGGCCCGGATCCGCGCTCGTGCCGTATCGACCCCGTCGGTGGCAGGCCGGTCCACGTCGTGGTCCCGGTCCGGCCCAGCCTCATGGATCGTGACCCTCGTGGCCATCGCATCTGCCCCCCATCGTGTCGGTCCGACCAGTCGACGAGCCCATGCTACGCCGGCAAGCCAGCAATGAGTACGCGGATGATCTGAGCACGAGACGATGCCGGCGCGAGTGCCCGCCAGGGTTCTCCGTACTGACAGTCCGGGCCAGTGAACAGCTTTGGTCGGGGCAGGTGGCGCTGACGAGCGAGGACGACGCGGCGGTGCTGCTGGAGTCGCTGCTGGGGGAGCCCGGACCCGACACCCGAGGGCGCCAGGCAGCCGCGGCGGTGCGACGGCCAGGCGGTCAGAGCACCAGTTCCATCCGTCGCTGAGGAGGGACCTCTGCCGCAGCCCCGTCGCCATCCGATCGTCGTTCGCCCGTCACGCGGAAGCCCAGACGTTCGTAGAGCCGTTGGGCAGCTGGGTTCGTCACCTCCACGTCGAGCACACAGCGCGCGAACCCTTCGTCACGCGCCACCGCGATCTGCTTGCTGACGAGCGCGGTCCCGACCCCTTGTCCTCGTATCTCCGGGCTGACCCCGACCTTCTGGATGAACAGTGCGTCCTTCCCCGGCGGAGGCATCACCGCTTGGAGCCGGAGCCCGCGCCTGAGCACGCCCCAGAACTCCCGAGGCCCGTACAGCCGCAGCGCATCCCAGAGGAACCGCAGTGCGTTGCCGGTGTCGTACTCGCCGCCGCCGAGGAAGGACCCGATGCCGACGACCCGGCCATCGACGACCGCGACGCGGAAGCCTCGATAGCTATCGGACTTCGACCCGCCAAGGAAGGCAGCCCTGATGAAGTCCGTCGCTTGATGCCGTCTGGTCGCGAAGCCGTAGTCGTACTCATGCGTACCGGAGCAGTAGATGAGGGGCACGGCATCATCCACGTCGCTGGGTCTTGCTGGGCGAGTCGCCACGTCCATGGCATCCCCCTGGTCATCCGCGGGTCGGGTCCGCCAGTGGCTCGGAGCGACTCAAGGCGGCCAACGTACGCGAGTCGGACTTCACGGCCTCCCGCTGGTTCATCAGGTTGCGCCAGGCTACCCCTCGACGCAAGAGGCCAGCGTCACCTTCGACACGATCAGGCCATGGAGAGTGCAACTCGCTGGTGACCGAGCAGACGCGTCCCTCGCTCGTCGCATGAGTGCGCTCGGAGTGTCTGTCCGCGCTTGATGGCGGACTCGATGTGGGCGTGATGGCTGGGGCCTGCGGCGCTACCTCCACGACCGCTGACTGGACGGTGGGTCAGTCGGGGTCGCGCCTACCCCATGTCCTCGTCCTCGTCGAGGACGAACGTGATGAGCATGTCGACCTGGAAGGAGGCGATCGCTCCGTCGGTGATCTTGACCTTCTGCTCCTTGACCCATGCGCCCTCGACGTTGCGGAGGGTCCTGGTCGCCCGCTGCAACCCGACCCGCACCGCGTCGTCGAAGCTCTTCTCCGAGCGAGCCGAGATCTCGGTGACTCGTGCGACGTTGCCCATCACTGGTCCTCCTTGCTGCGGCCAGCACGCACAGCCACCGCTGGCGCGCTGCCCACGAGGCGATCATGCGCAGGAGCACGTCACGCCGGCCTCGAACGGCGGGACGACCAAAGCGCTCGGCGCGGTCCAGGCGGCCACCACAGGGGCCGTGCCTCGCAGCCTCCTACTGCCCCTCCATTGGACTCCGGTCCGGCAGGAAGCTCAAGAGCCCAAGGTCAGGTTGTCACTAGGCCGCAATGGTGTGGGACTGCTCCGCATCCCTGTACCGCAGCACACCCGCTCGCGCGCAGCCACCCTGTCGGGCCGTCCGGCCCTCGACCCGCATTCAAGGGCGCGAAGGATGGCGGCAAGCGAATGAGTTGGCACGTGAGGCCCTGCCCGATGCGCCCGGGCGGCCTTAGCGCGACCTTGGCGCCCAAGGAGGTGAGCCAGGATGTCGAGCAGACGCTTCTTCGGGGTCGGCGTCCTCGTCACGGTGGCAGCGGTCGTCCTGGTCAGCACATCGCCGGTGATCCGGGCCGGCACGCCCTCCGCGGACCGGGTCCGATCCTCCTCATCACTCGCAGCGGACCCGGGCCTGTGCCTGGAGGTCGAATCGTCGGTGCTCGACGCGAAGGCTTGGCGTGAGGTCCTCCGTGCGGCCACGGTGGCGGTGGGCCAAGAGCCCGACTTCTTCCCTGATGGCGCCATCGTCTCGTCTCCGGACCTGACCCGAGCGTGGGAGCCACAAGGTGTCGATACCGTCAAGATCGGCATCTGGGGCACCGGCGGGGACGACCCGGGATCGACCGATGAGCGGCGCGAGCGCCTCGCTGGCTTGGACTGTCTGACCGATGGCTCCGAGTGGACCGTGATGACCTCGCACGATCTGGTGCTGGCGGCCGCGGAACTGATGCTGGCAGAGGCGCGGCTGCCTCAGGACGGCGGAGAGCCGCTCGTCCCCAAGGATGCTGAGGCTGACATCGATGTCGAGTTCCATCCCGCCGAGTGGCGCGTGCGAACGATCCTCGACTGGAGCAAGCCAGTCATCGGCCCTATTCGTGTCGGTGGGTTGTGCTGGATCGATGATGTGCTCGGCGCCGACGCCGGCGACGTCGTCGTACGTAGCAGGGCCGACGTGGATGTGACGATCGGCGGCGAGGCGGGATGCGCCTTGTTCCAGGAGTTCCTGGACGAGAAGGGTGCCGGTGAGCGAGCCGTCGATCTGCTTCCGACCGAGATCGCCTTGGCCGACGGCACCGTCGTGCGCTTCGCGGTCGGATCTGTCGATCTCGATGGCTCCGCGATCGTCATGGCAGGCTCCATCGAGATAGGCTGACGCGTGTCTCAGGTACCACCAAAGCTCGATCCCGGCATGGCGGTCAGGCTACCGGCGAGGCCCGGCTGGTGGCTTGGGGCTTCCGATCGCCATTACCGGTGATGGTGCAGTCCCCAGCGCCGGTATCGGTCCGCCGGGCGCCGCTCAGTGAATGGGCTCGCCGCATCCGGCGACGCGGCGAGCCCCGGGCAAGCCTTCCTAGAGCTTCTCGGCGAACCATTCGACCGTTAGACCGATGGCCTGTTCGGCGCGCGACTGATCGTCGGTGAGCACGTGGTAGATGTGGTCGGCCCCCTCGATGATCTCGAGTGAGACGTCCTCGCTGGCGCTGGCCGTCGCTGCGTTCTCCGAGACGCTGTGGTCGACGCCCGTGTCATCGCTACCGGCGACGAGCAGGAGGGCTCCCGTGTGGGGCGCGAAGTCCGCGAGGACCGTCGAGGCCGCCATCGAGCTGAAGTACTCACAGCTGTGGTCGAGCGTGCGGAACCCCAGGTCGACCTCGATATGGCCTGCCCCTGTGGCCTCGCATTCCTCGGTCTGGGGGCCGATGGCCGGGGTCCCAAGCGACTCCGTGACCGCTGAGCTGGAGCACCGGTTGTCACCGATGTCCCGACTCAGGTGTCACCTATGTCGCGACTCATTACATGGCGTCC
>CAVQJC010000003.1:0-12688 GCA_963712745.1 uncultured Chloroflexia bacterium
AGTCGCGTGTACCTGCTCGCCTCGCGTGGCGCGCACGGGCATGCGGCGCCGGGCTGTCCAGCACTGGTGGCGTTCGCCCGAGTCCTTCACCCTCGGCGGATGGACCCTCGTCTTCGACGCTATCTCCTGCGCCAGATCACGTTCGTCACCTTCTCGGTCGCTCTGATGTTCCTGCTCGCCGGACGGCTCGACTGGCTCGGCGGCTGGCTGGTGGCTGCGATCCAGGTGGGCAGCCTGGCAGCGCAGTGGCTCATCGTCGGGCGGCGGCATCCGGACCTGCTCCTCGAGCGGTCGGGCCTGGGTGAGGACGTCGAGCGCAGCGACATCCCGCTCGCTGTGGGCATGGCCTACGGGCCCTTCGTGGCGATGCTGATCGCCGGGCTCGAGGTCCGCCTGCAGGGCCTGCCCGAGGCCACCCTCCTCGTGCCCATCGCCGGCGTCGCCCTCGCGGTCGCTGGCATCGCCGTCACGGTCTCGGCCATGCTGGCCAATCGCTACTTCGGTCCCGTCGTGCGCATCCAGTCCGAGCGCGGCCACGAGGTCGCCACCGACGGACCCTACGCGGTCGTGCGGCATCCCGGCTACGTCGGCGCCATCCTCTTCTACGTCGGCCTGCCGGCGGTACTCGGCTCCTGGTGGTCGGTGCCCATCATGGCTCTGTTGATCGCCATCACCGTCGTGCGGACCGCACGTGAGGACCGCTATCTTCGCGCGCACCTGACCGGCTACGTCGAATACGCAGACCGGGTCCGATGGAGGCTCGTCCCGCGCGTCTGGTGACCAAGGAAGGCGGGTCTCCACAGGCCACGATCCGGTGATGGTGCAATGGCGCGCCGTGACAGCGCCGGGAGCGGCTCCCTGCCTGGGGCGAGCAAGCCGTCATCGAGCGAAGGCATTCGGCAGACTGGGCGATGGCCGGGTCGTACGCCACGTCTCCGAAGACTCACGCGCCGTCTTGGTGTCAGGCGATCCCTCCGCATGGTGGTGCGGCGTGTCCGCAGTTTCTCCTTCATGGGCTGTCGAGGACGGCCATCCTCGGCCAGGTGGTCGGGTGGAGTGCGGCGATGATGGCCGGGGCGAAGGCGTCGACGTAGTCGACCGCGAGGTTCGCCTGGCGGCTCGTTCGCCGGGGGTCATGGCGGATCGATCGAGCGACGTCGGCGCAGCGACCGACTCGCGAAGGTCGCGGCTCGCCTCGCGCAGGCTCATGCCCTCACCGACACGAAGCAGGAGCCGAGCGATCTCCCCGTGGCCGAACACGAAGCCGCGTCCGGTGGTGACACCCTCGTGACGAGCTACACGTGCGCGTGCAGGTCGGGCAGCTGGCCCCGGTATCGGGGTGCTTCTCGGTCGGCTGGCGGACCGCGACCAGCAGACCGGACGAGTGGCCCTGGTGCCCTCGGGCGTCACGCAGCGATAGCGGGGACGGCGATGGGCATCGCTCCATCGGCTCCGCTCGAAGCCATCCAGCCAGACGCTGGCCCGGGTGCTCCGGACACGGCGGACGGACGACCGTCGCGTCGGCCTTCGTGCGTGCCATCGACACGAATGTGGACGACCGTAGTGTCACCTAGGGCGGCACGCTCAGCGCACTATTCCCAGTCAGATACAACAGAGTTGGCGTCCCCGGCAGGATTCGAACCTGCGACCGGCCGCTTAGAAGGCGGCTGCTCTGTCCACTGAGCTACGGGGACGCGACCGCCCACAGTGTACGCACGGAGTGGCGGTCGGGCTCTGACCCCAGCTGGCGACGATGCGGACCACCGCCAGGGGGATCCCGATAGCACGCCGCCGGGCCGGGCACCCGCGTGCCTGGTAGGCGTCGAGGCTACTTGATGGCCTTCTTCACGGCGGACGTTCGCTCCGCGTAGTAGTAGGCGCAGCCCGCCTTCACGAAGTCCGGTTCGATCTTCAGGTCCGCGAGCGCTCGCTTGACGGCCGCCGGAGAAGCCCCCAGCTCCTTTGCCATGGCGCCCGCCGAAAACCCATCGCGTCCTGATGCGTCCTTGGCCATCGTTACCTCCTGCTTCGTGATGGTCAGGATAGTCCGGCGACGACGAGGCGGAAGCGCCGTGCGGTTGGGCCCGAAGGACCGCAGGACCGGCGACCCCCTGCCCTTGACATCGAGCCCGCCGACCGTTCAGGTTTGGTCCCGAGAGGGGGACCGATGTCAGACCCAACGCCAGACACCAGCTCCAAGCCCGCCAGCGAGACCAAGCCGCCGCGCATGCCGCCGCGCTGGTTCGTGCGCTCCGCGTGGGCCTTCCACCGTGGCTACCACCGGCTCACGGGTGGACGTCGAGGCTTGTGGAAGCCAAGGCCCGGCAAGTGGGGGACCATGCGCCTCATGACCATCGGTCGCAAGTCGGGCCAGGAGCGTGAGGCCATCCTGGGCTACTACGAGGACGAAGCGAATCTGGTCACCCTGGCCATGAACGGTTGGGGCAAGGGCGAGCCGGCATGGTGGCTCAACCTCCAGGCGCATCCCGACACCACCGTCGAGCTGAAGGACGGCGTGCATCGGGTGCACGGTCGCGCCGCGGAAGGCGAGGAGCGCGAGCGGCTCTGGGCCAAGTGGCGCGAGTACGGTGACGACGTCGACGCCTACGCCAAGCTGCGCCCTACCGAGACGGCAGTCGTGGTCCTCGAGCCTCGCGAAGACTGACGCGTCCGACCCCAGCCGGGGCGCCGCTCCCGCCACCGGGTCCGGGAGCGGCACGGCCAGCAGATGCGCCAGGCCCGACCCTCCGACTGGCGGACGGATGGGCGAGTACGGGGCCTACAATGTCGGTCACTTGCCGTGCGTGCTTCGAGCGCACCCGAGCCGTCGGACTGGGCACCCGCCCACACGCGGTCCCAGTCATGCATCAGAGGGAGCTAGCGACATGACTGGAACGTACCCGCCGGGCGCGTACGAGGAGATCGGTTTCACGGCCTCAGCAGCAGACCGTGTGCTTGATGCGGGGCGCGGAGTGGTGCGGCTGGCCCCCGCCTGGGTACCCCGGGCGTTCTGCACGCCGGGTCGCCGCATCCGGCTCCATCCGGACGACTACTACCCCTTCGGGCCCGATCGAGGCGGAGTCGACGAGCGCTGGCTTTCGTCTGCCATCCGCGCCGACAACGGCCCCCTGACCGGGCCATACGAGGGTCTCAGCCTGGTCGTGGATCCCGAGGGCTCGCTCGTGCCGTTCGACGAGTTCGTGGCCCATCATGGGGCCGATCTCATCGGGACCCGCCTGTGGGATGAATACGGCCGCTGGCCCATGTACTCGAAGTTCTTCGACAACCTCCAGGCGCTGCCGTTCCACTTCCACCAGCGTGACGAGCACGCCGCCATGGTGGGCAAGATCGCCAAGCCCGAGTCCTACTACTACTCGCCACATATGAACAACAACCTCGGCGACCACCCCATCAGCTTCCTGGGTCTGCAGCCGGAGACGACGCGCGACCAGATGCGGGAGCGGCTGGGGCGGTTCTCCCAGGGCGGCGACAATCACATCACCGACCTCTCCCCGGGCTACCGAACGCAGCTGGGCACAGGCTGGGACATCCCCGCCGGCGTCCTCCACGCGCCCGGGAGCATCTGCACCTATGAGCCGCAGGCGGCCTCCGACGTCTTCTGCATGTGCGAGTCATGGAGCAACAATCAGGAGGTGCCCGAGGAGCTCATGTGGAAGGACGTGCCTAAAGACCGGGTCGGCGACCTCGACTTCATCATCGAGTCGCTTGACTGGGAGCTCAACGTCGATCCCATGTTCGTGACCAATCGCTTCATGACGCCCTACGAGACCGATCGGTCGCGCGAGGGCGACCCGGGAGCGGTCGAGCGGTGGATCGTCTACCGAGCCGAGGCCTACAGCGCGACGGAGCTGAGCGTCCGCCCGGGCGCGACCGTCACCATCACCGACACGGACGCCTACGGGCTCATCGTGGTCCAGGGGTTCGGCTCGGTCGGTGTCCATCAGGTCGAGGCGGCTACCACCATCCGCTTCGGCGAGCTGTCGGCCGACGAGCTCTACGTTTCGGAGTCGGCAGCACAGGAGGGCGTGGTGGTCGAGAACCGCAGCGCGAGCCAGCCGCTCGTCATGCTCAAGCACTTCGGACCCGGAAACCGATCGCTGGCGACACCCTGACCTGAAACCCGAGGGTGGGGCGTCTTCGGTTCCGCCGATTCGCTTGACTCGGTCAGGTGGATGGGGAACACTGGCGACCCGCGCATGGAGGCGCGATCGCCGGCTTCGGGTCAAGTCGGCGGGGGGTTCTTGGCGGATCCTACGTCCCTTGTTGACGAGCAGGATCGCCCTTTGGAGGAGTGGACATGAAGAGACTCTCTATCGGACTGGTCGCATCCGTCGCGCTTGTCGCGTCGTTCTCTGCGGCTCCCGTGGTCGCCCAGGATGATCTGACCATCGCATCGTCGATGCCGAACCTCGGGTTCCCGTTCTTCGTGCATATGCAGAAGGAGCTGAGGTCAGAGGCCGAGGCGATCGGCGGGATCACCCTGATCGAGACCGACGGCGAGAACAGCGCTCCCAAGCAGACCGCCGACGTCGAGGCGGCCATCATCCAGGGCGTCGACGGCATCATCATCAGCCCCATCGACACCGTAGCCATGGCCCCGGTGCTCCAGCAGGCCGTCGAGGCCGGTATCCCGGTCGTCACCATCGACCGCCGGGTCGACGATGTCGAGGGCATCCTGAGCCACGTCGGCGCGGACAACGTCATCGGCGGCGAGGCGCAGGGCCAGCTGATCGTCGATAGCTTCCCGGATGGCGCGACCATCGTGAATCTGCAGGGGCAGCCTGGCTCGAGCCCGGCCATCGACCGCAACGCCGGCGTGCACAACGTGCTCGACGGCATGTCCGACAAGTACCCGTTCATCGTCGAGCAGACCGCGAACTTCTCGCGGACCGAAGCGGTGACCGTCACCGAGGCCATCCTGGCCGGTCTCGACTCGCCGCCCGACGTGATCGTGGCGGCCAACGACGACATGGCGCTGGGTGCGCTGCAGGTGGTCACGGAGCAGGGCCTTGACGTCGCGGTGATCGGTTTCGACGCACTTCCCGAGGCCCTCGGCAGCGTGCGCGATGGTGGCCTGCTGGCCACCATCGAGCAGTTCCCCGGCGGCCAGAGCCGCAGTGCGACCCAGGCCCTGGTGAGCTACCTGCGGGACGGTGTCCAGCCTGAAGCGGTCACGCTTCTGAGCCCCATCGCCATCACCGCGGACAACATCGACCAGGGCGAGCGCCTGGGCGAACTCGAGTAGATCGCCATCGTTGGCAACGTCATCTGACGATGCTGCGGCGGGCCGGGGATCCGGCCCGCCGTCTCCTGTCTGACCGGGTCCGAATGACGCCACGCGGACGGTTCGCCAGACCATGACCGAAGGTCACCTGCCGGGAACGGAAACATCCCAGGGTCCCGACTACCTCTATATCGCCTCCAGGCTCGCAGCGCCACTGTTCCTGCTGGTGCTGGTAGTGGTGTTCGCGCTGCTGGAGCCGAACTTCCTGAACCCGTTCAACCTGCTGAACACCCTGCGCCAGGTGTCGTTCACGGGGCTGATCGCCGTGGGCATGACCTTCGTCATCCTGACTGCAGGGATCGACCTGTCCATCGGCTCGCTGCTCGCGCTGGCCGGCATGGTGGGCGCCTTCGTGGCCAAGGGCGGCCTGGCTGACCGCTTCTCGGTCGGACAGGCGGTCGATGCGGCCAACCCGTGGTGGCTGGCCATCCTCGCCGCGCTGGCCGTCGGTATCGCCGGTGGTGCCGCGCAGGGGCTCACCATCGCCAAGCTCAAGGTCCCACCCTTCGTGGTGACGCTCGGAGGACTGACCATCTTCCGAGGCATGACCCTGCTCCTCTCCGAAGGCGGCCCGATATCGGGCTTCGAGCCCGACTACACCTACTGGGGCCAGGGGAAGCTCGACGTCCTGTTCATCGAGGACGTCCCGGTCCCGGTCATCATCTTCATCGCGGCGGCCGTGATCGCGGCCATCGTGCTGCGCTACACGCGGTTCGGGCAGCACGTGTATGCCACAGGCGGCAATCGGGTCGCAGCCAATCTCAACGGCATCCCGACCGATCGGATCATCTTCTCGGTCTACGTGATCGTCGGCTTCATGTGCGGTCTGGCAGGCTTCCTGTTGTCGGCGCGGCTGGGTTCCGCGGAGGCGGTGGCGGGGAGCGGCTTCGAACTGGCGGTCATCGCCGCTGTGGTCATCGGTGGCACCAGCCTGTTCGGCGGGGTTGGCGGGATCTTCGGCACGGTGGTCGGCGTCCTCCTCATCGGCGTGCTGACCAACGGCCTGGTGCTGCTGAACGTGTCGTCCTTCGTCCAGCAGATCATCATCGGCCTCGTGCTCATCACGGCCGTGGCATTCGATCAGTTCGCCACCCGCAGCCGTCGGCAGGTCGGGGCCTAGCCATGTCCGACCACGTTCTCGACCTCCAGCGCATCTCTCACCACTTCGGCGCGATCCAGGCGCTGACCGGCGTGGACCTGGCGCTCTCGCGCGGCGAGGTACTGGGCCTCATGGGCGACAACGGCGCCGGCAAGTCGACGCTGGTCAAGATCATCGCCGGCAACTTCCCACCCTCCGGTGGCACGATGTTCCTCGACGGTGAGAAGGTGTCGCTCCACTCGCCGCTCGATGCCAGGCGCCACGGCATCGAGATCGTCTACCAGGACCTCGCCCTCTGCAACAACCTCTCCGCCGCCCTGAACGTCTTCATGGGACGTGAGCTGGTGCGGGGTTGGGGGCCGTTCAAGTTCCTCGATCGCCGCACCATGGTGCGCCGCGCCGGCGAGCTCTTCGCCGAGCTCAAGTCGGAGACGCGACCCGCGGACCTGGTCCAGCAGATGTCGGGTGGTCAGCGCCAGGCCGTGGCCATCGCCAGGACGCGCCTGTCGGATTCCAAGATCGTGCTGATGGACGAGCCGACCGCCGCCATCAGCGTCCGCCAGGTGGCCGAGGTGCTGGAGATGATCCGCCACCTGAAAGAGACCGGACACGCGGTCATCCTCATCTCGCACCGCATGCCGGACGTCTTCGCCGTCTGCGACCGGGTGGCGGTGTTTCGTCGCGGAAGCAAGGTGGCCGACAGGCCCATCGCGGAGATCACGCCGGAGGATGTGACCGGACTGATCACCGGCGCCATCGAGCGTCTGGACTGACGCCGGCCCGCGCCTCAGATGATGGTGCGGACTGCGCCGCCGTCGCTCCTCTGGGCCGTCCCGTTCTGGGCCGGGTTGGTCATGAGCTGGACAAGCGCACGGCCATGCAGCCGGGGATCGATGAAGTCCTGCAGGAGCGAGTCCGGCATGTCGGTGCGGAAGAACTCGGCGATGGTCGCCTCCTGCGTGGTGCCGCGCTGCTCGGCGATGCCGGCGAAGTAGGCCAGGGACGACTCCGTGGCGGTCGGTCCGGGCAGATAGGCGTTGACGCGCACGTTCGTGCCGCGAGTCTGCTCGGCCAGCGCACGGGACAGACCGAGCTGGGCGGTCTTGGTCGTGGAGTAGTGCACCATGTGCGGCAGCGATCGCAGCGCCGCCTCGCTGGCGATGAAGGCGATGGACCCGCTGTCGCGGTCGAGCATCTCCCGCAGCACCAGCCTGGTGATGCGGATGCCCGTCATCAGGTTGGCCTCGAACCATGGTCGCGAGGCTTGGTTCGGCGCCCGGGCCCGGGTCGCGCCGGGATATTCTCTGGGAGCCATGAAGGAAGCACGGCCCCGGCACCCGTTCGCGACGATCCCGGTGCTGGTCGTCGCGGTCGCCGTCACGCTGGGCCTGCTGCTGCTGGCCCAGTGGCATGGCTTCCATCGGGACGAGCTCTACTTCATCGTGGCCGGCCGCAACCCGGCCTTGGGCTATCCCGACCAGCCGCCGCTGACACCGCTGCTGTCGGCGGCGGCCACGGCCCTGCTGGGCGTCGAGCCGTACGTCGTGCGCATCCTGCCGGCCATCCTGGTCGGGGTCTCCATCGTGCTCGTGGCGTCGATGGCCCGGGTCATGGGTGGCGACACCCGGGCCCAGTTCATCGCAGCCGTCACCATCGGACTCTCGGGACTGCTGGCGGCCGGACATCTCGGCTCGACCGCCACCTACGAGCTGTTCCTCTGGACCGTCGTGATGTGGCTCGTGGTGCGCCTGCTCGATGGTGCCGACGCCCGGCTCTGGCTGGCGGTGGGGGCCGTCTCGGGACTGGCCCTCCAGAACAAGCAGACGGCGCTCGTGCTCGGTGCCGGGCTGGTGGGCGGCCTGCTGTTGGCCCGGCGCCGGGACGTGCTCAGCTCGCCCTGGCCCTGGATCGGCGGGCTGCTGGCGGCGATCATCTGGGCGCCCAACCTCGCCTGGCAGGCGGCCAATGGCTTCCCCCAGCTCGAGATGGCCGGCAGCATCGGCAGGGAGGCGACTGAGAACCGGGTCATGCTGGTGCCCGAGCTGCTGCTGTTGGCTGGTCCCCTCCTCTTCCCGGTCCTGCTGGCCGGCATCTGGCGCCTCGTGCGCGCACCCGAGGCCGAGCCATGGCGCGCGATCCCCTTCGGCTTCGCCGTGGTGGTCATCCTGGTCCTGCTGAGCGGCGGCAAGAGCTACTACGCGACGGGGATGTTCGGGCCACTCATGGCGGCGGGCGCGATCGCGGTCGCCGCATGGATCGCACGGGGGCACGGGCGGACCCGAGGAGCGGTGGTCGCGGGAGCGGCGATGCTGTCCGGGGTGCTCGTCGCGGTGCTGACGCTGCCGGTGCTGCCGCCTCCGACCCTGGCCCAGACGCCCATCTCCGAGATCTACCCCGAGTCGGCCGAGCAGGTGGGCTGGCCAGAGCTGGTCGATACCGTCCGCAGCGCCGCCGACACGCTGTCGCCAGAGGAACGCGCGGAGGCGATCGTGTTGACCGCCAACTACGGGGAGGCGAGCGCCATCGAGCTCCTGGGGGAGGACCTGCCGGCGGTCTACTCGGGCCACAACGCGTACGGCTTCTGGGGACCTCCGCCTGAAGAGGCCCGCACGACCATCCTGGTGGGACATTGGAATCCCGAGTCCATCCGCTCGGCGGTCGGACAATGCGAGCTGGCGGGGCGCGTCGACAACGGCATCGACCTGGACAACCAGGAACAGGGCGCCGGCGTGTGGGTCTGCCGCGACCGACCCGGAACGTGGGAGCAGTCGTGGCCCGGGCTGAGGCACCTGGACTAGGTCGAGCGGGGCGCCGTCCAGGGGCTCATCCGTCTCGGCTGCCAGCTCCCGTGGCTGCGGCCCGGGAGCCCTCACCAGGCCGGCTATGCCCAAGGCGCATCAGTGGACAGACGCGAGGGACGGTCCAGTCGGGGGTGACTCAGATGGCCACCCTGAAGCCCATCGATGCCGCCCCTGACTCGGCCGACTGCCAGACGTAACGAATCGCAAGCGGTCGCACCCGAACGCGACCAAGCCCTGGGTACTCCCCGGTCGACTCATGCGTGGGCGGCATAGACCCGGCCGCGGCGTGCCGCCACTGGGCCCCGGCGTGCCGCTACTGGGCCGCGGCTCTGGCCCAAGAAACCGGGAAGGGTTGGCGTTTCTGGCGGACCTTAGGGTGTGAGAGCACGAAGAGGTGCTTCGCGCCGAATCGGTGGCGTCCATGCAACGAGACCTCGTCCTGCGGGCCAAAGCCGGCGACCTAGATGCCTTCGCACAGCTGGTGAAGGCATCGGCGCCGAGGCTCACGGGCGTCGCCAATCTCATCCTCCGCGATGCGCATCGTGCCGAGGATGCCCTGCAGGACGCGCTCCTTCTCGCGTGGCGAGACCTGCGCGGATGATCGTCAGAGAGTGGGACACGGGGTACACGGAAGAGTGGCCCTTTGGCATCCACCTGGACCACATCACTGCCGAGGTGGGCAACCTGTCGGTCCAAGATCGCTCACTGGGCCTGGGCCTGATTGCCGGCGGTGGCGCGCCACTCATCCACGACATCCCGGTGACCACGTCGGTGCCTGGCAACGGCGGCGGCGTGGGATTCTGGGACGCATCGGCAGCGATCATCCGCGGTTCTGAGCTCCGCGACCTCTGGGTCGATGACCTCAGCCCCGCCACGATCACCGGAAACGTCATCTACACGATCGGCGTCAACGAGAACAACACGGAGTCGACCGGCGGTGAGGCCGTCATCCGCGACAACACGCTGGGCTACGTCTCCCTTGGCGGGCCGGTGACCGTAGAGGGCAACCAGTTCCCCGAGTCCATGGCCTCCGAGGATGAGCAGATCGGCATCGGGGTGACACGGGGTGGCGGCTGGATCATCCGCGACAACGTCATCAATGGGCGTCAGACCGGCATCCAGGCACTGCCCGACGGCCGCATCGAGGGCAACGTCATCGAGGGCAACGGCGTCGGTCTCTCCCTCGTCGGAGACCCGCCTGTGATGAGCGGCAACCGCATCTGCGACAACACGTTCCGCAACGTGAGCTCGGTCGGCTCGGACATCGAAGTCGACCTCACAACCAACGAGATCTGCCCGGACGAGTAGGCCGACGTCGGGATCGCGGGGCCACGCACAGCCCCGACTGACACCCCGTTCGGCGGCGACGTACCCTGCTGGTGTCAGCGACGACGCCAGCAGGGGGCTCTCGTCCGTGGATGACATCCTGGAGATCACGTTCTTCATCGGACTCATCGGCCACGGGCTGGCGCACGCAGTCGCCACCATCAACCTCGTGCGTGAGATCGGCGGCAACGTCCGCGACGGAGTCCTGCCGACCCGACTCGTGGCTGCTGCCGAACCTGTCGAACGCCGGATGCCGCGACCCTGGCCATGGCCTTCTGGCTGCCGGCTTCGGTCGGCTTCCTCGTCGCCGCAGTCTCGATGCAGGGGATCGTGCTCGGCACCTGGCCCTGGTCGGCCATCATGGTCGCGGCGGCACTCATCTCCAGCGCCGGCGTCGTGCTCTTCTCCGCTCGCTGGCCCGGGGGCGAGCCGCGCCTCCGCCCGCTGCACATCTTCCTGGCCCTGGGCATGAACGCCATCATCCTCGTGACGCAGCTGCTGGGCTGGCCCGCCTCGAGCTGACCGGGCCGTTCCGGCCAGCCGGCGAAGGCCGCGTTCCCGCGCCTCAAGGCGTCGCCTATCTCGTCCTTCGCGACGCGGACCGTGCAGAGGATGCTGTCCAGGAGGCCTTCGTGGCTGCCTGGCAGGATCTGCGCGCACTGCCGGTCGCGTCAGGGTGATGAGGCACAGCGGTAGGTCGTGACTCCAGCTGACCACGTGGTCGGTCAAGGCCAGCAGACCCGGGTCGGCCCACTGCAGGTCCTCGAAGACCATGAGCGTGGCGCCCTGCCGGGCGATGCACCCGAAGAAGATGCGCCAGGCCCGGAACAGCTGCTCGGTCGTAACGGCGGCGTGCTCGATCCCCAGCAGGGTCAGCAGCGCCGACCACCTGGTAGGCGACCGCGACATCGCCGCTGCGCGGGTAGCGCACGTCGGGTAGGCGCCTCGGCTCTGGTTCGTCGGCCCATGACGTCGTTGGCACAGCTACTCCACCTGTGTTTCGCGTCGGCCGCGGCTGGCACCGAGGCCCGGCCGACGATAGCCGCGCGGGTGTCCACAGGCAATGGTTGGCGCCCCCGGCGCGATCCGCCCAGTCAGCGGCTGTCTCGAGAGGCGCGGGTTTCAGAGAGCTGGCGATCGATGCATCCGCCGGCGACCACGTTCACACAGACGTCGGCTGGGTGATCCTGACCAGCTCGTCCCACAACCTCCGGCCGCTTGCCTCGTCGCTCATGGCCTTGTCTGGCTTCGTGACTCGCTTGCCGAGCTTGAACAGGGCGCCATTGATCGCGTGACGATCGGACCTCATCATCAGGTCCGCGATCGGTTCTCCGGCGACGTGAGGTGGCTTGGCGATGAGTGCCGTCAGGACGCGCCAGTAGAAGCCCGTGAACCCGCTTGGCCACCGGTCTTTCAAGGACGGGTCGCTCTTGTCGATGATGAACGACGGGTCGAACGCGACGGAGGAGACCGTTCCTGCGTACCGTCGTGCCAGCTCCGCCACCATCATCCGATCCATCGTCTTGGTCCGGTGGTAGGCGGGTTCGGTCTCGTGGTGCCGGATGCTCTCGAGGTCATCCCAGTCGATGTCCTCGTAGAACGGCGCGATCACATGCAGGACCATCGCCTTTGACTGCTGCAGGCGCTCCAGGAGCAGCTGCGTGAACAGGAACGGGCCCAGGACGTTCGTGGCGAACATCAGCTCGTGGCCGTTGGGCAGGATCTGCGGGCCGTCCTGGGCCAGAAGGCCGACCGACAGGACGAGCCCGTCGATCGCCGGATATCGATCGAGCGCGTCTGCGGCCGCCGAGCGCACGGAGTCCAGGTCGCAGAAGTCGATGGCCAGGGTCTCGATGGCCGAGTCGTGGATCCCCTCTTCGGAGAGCGCCTCGCGGATCGCGGTCGCCCTGGCCGCCGACCTGTCGGGCTTGCGACCGAGGACCACGACCCGCGCGCCGCGCTTCGCCAGTGCGACGGCTGCTCCGCCTCCGATGCTCCCGGTCGCGCCAGCGACAAGCACTGTCATTCGATCTGCCACTGCCTCACCCCTCCTCTGGTGCATCGATACCTCGGTCGGTCGGCGTGCGAACAGGCCTCGATCGGCTCAGCCTGGTTGACCCAACAGACTCAAGAACGTGCTAGCGAGCCGCTCACGAT
>CAVQJC010000004.1:0-297790 GCA_963712745.1 uncultured Chloroflexia bacterium
CTCTGTTGTATCTGACTGGGAATAGTGCGCTGAGCGTGCCGCCCTAGGTGACACTACGGTCGTCCACATTCGTGTCGATGGCACGCACGAAGAAGGATCCCAGCATCGTCCGTCCGCCGTGTCCGGAGCACCCGGGCAGCGTCGTGCGGCTGGATGGCTTCGAGCGGAGCCGATGGAGCGATGCGCACCGGCGGCCCCGGTATCGCTGCGTGACGGTGCCGGGCACCAGGGGTCACTCGTTCAGCCTGCCGGTCGCGGTGCGCCAGCCGACCGAGCATCATCCCGACTCGGGAGCCGCGTGCCCCACCTGCGAGCACGTGTATGCCCGCCACGAGGGTGTGAGGACCGGGCGGGGCTTCGTGTTCGGCCATCAGGAGATCGCCCGGCTCTTCCTTCGTGTCGGCGAGGGCATGAGCCTGCGCGCGGCGAGCCGCGAGCTGCGCGCTTCGGTCTTCCGTCCCTGTCCCCGTCATCGCTCGGTGCGAGCGGCGACATCGATCGGCCCGGGCGAGACGAGCCGCCAGGCCAACCTCGCGGTCGACTACCTCGACGCCTTCGCCCCGGCCGTCGTCGCTGCGCTCGGCCCGACCGCCTGGCCGCGGGTCATCGTCCTCGACAGCCTGCCCTTGCTGACCCGTGGCTACCGACCGTCCGGGGGCGGGGACGGGGACGACCAGCGGCGGGTCGGCAACCTCAAGGCCGGCACGATCCTCGTCGGGCTCGACGGGACGGTCGGCGGTACCCGACCCTGCCTGATACGGGTCGCCGGCGCCAAGGACGCCGAGAGCTGGAAGGACTTCCTCACCACGCTCGGCGGGGCTCCCGAGGTCGTCGTGGCCGATCTCGACGCGGCCATCGCACGAGCCGTGCGCGAGACCTGGCCCGATGCGACCATCCAGCCCTCGCGGCGCCACCTCGCGGCGCTCATGCGGGACCGCGCGCTCGACGACGGGGTGCCCGCGCGGATCCACGCCGGGACCCCCGAGCCGCTCGCCCGCCCGCTGCCCTGGACCGGCGAGCGAGTGAGGCGGTGGACCGATCATCCGCTCCACGCGGCCATGCTCACCGCCCTTCGCGGTCCCACCGAGTGGGCCGCCTTCGGAGCGCTCGTCGAGCGCCACGTCCCGTCCGACCAGCTCGCCCTGCGCGGTTGGATCGCGACGAACGAGCCGCTCATCGCGCGACAGTGGGCGATCGAGGAGCGCCACGGCGAGGTGCCGCTCTCGACCGGCGCCCTCGAGGGCGCCATCGGCGAGTGGCTCGCACCCATCCGGCGAGTGGCCGGGCGCTGGCAGAACGCCCGCCGGCTCGATCTCGTGCTCGGGCTCATCACCCTGCGCGCCCGGGGCGAGGCCCGCGAGGCCCGCTACACCGCGCTCGTCCGGGCCGCCTTCGAGGCCCGCTGCAACCGCTCGCACCTGCCGGGTGAGGACGTCCTGCCCGTCGAGACGTACCGCGGCCACGAGCGGCCGATGGGCTGGTGGCGGACCTGGAAGGATCGGGCCGAGCCGTCGCTGCCCCGGCTCGTGCGCGAGGCCGAGCGGCGCTGGCGGAAGCGCGCGAGCGACGACCACGCCGAGCGGGTCCGCGAGCGCCTGGCCCGATGCTACGCCGCGGAGACGGACCTGCGCGCCCACCTCGGCCTGCCGACACCGCCCTCGGGTCGACCCGAGCGAGCGATCCCGCGCCGGACCGGATCGGTCCGGGGCCGCAGCCTCGCCGACTACCCGGACCTGCTCCTCGAGTGGGCCTGGGACGCCAACGGCGGGCTCGACCCGCACCGGCTCGCGGCGGGCAGCCACCAGCGGGTGGCCTGGCGTTGCCTTCTGGAGCCCGCCCACGTCTGGGAGACGAAGGTCGCCGACCGCACGTACCACGACTCCGCGTGCCCCTATCACATGGGCACTCGGGTCCACCCCGCCGAGTCGCTCGCGGCCTACTTCCCCTGGCTGGCACGAGAGTGGCATCCGACCCGCAACGAGCTGCGGCCCGACCAGGTCAGCCGGGCCTCGGCCCGCATGATCGTCTGGCGCTGCGGGCACGGCCACGAGTGGTCCGCGGTCGTCTACCAGCGGACGCTCTCAGGCAGCGGCTGCCCCGAGTGCTATCGCCTCGAGGCGGCGGAGCGCTCCAAGGCCGGCAAGCGTCGCGCCCGCGAGAGGAGAGCCCGGGCGGCCTGATCGACCCCCGTCGCCCCTCGGGCGCACTATTCCCAGTCAGATACAACAGAGTGGACGCCATCCCAGCCTGCGGCAGCGACTACATCTCCTTGACCGAGGCATACCAGACGCGGTCGGCGACATCGACCAGGGCCTCGGCGATGCGCGACATGCGACGGTAGAGCTCGCGCCGGCCGATCATCTCGCGCACGTCGACGCCGCGCAGGACCTCGGGGTCCTCGAGGCGCAACAGACCACTCATGGCGTGGCGGTAGATCTTCTCCATCTTGCGAGCGGACTTCGTGGCTTCGTCTGCGGCTGCGGTCGCGGTGCGCCCGCGGTCGGGCCCGCCGTGGATGTCCAGCGCGCCGAAGGCACGTGACAGGTGGCGGACGCCCTCGTGGAGACGCGCAGCCATCTCGGCCATGCTCGCGTCGGGCATCATGTCCATGACCTCGGCTTCGCGCACGGTGTCCTTCGACCAGTTGAGGATCTTGTCAAGGTTGCCCGAGAGGATGAAGATGTCCTCGGGGCTGATGGGTGTGATGAAGGCGTCGCGGACCGAGGCCCGGACCTCGGCCTTGGCCTCGTCAGCATCATGCTCATAAGATCGGACGCGATCCGCTGCGGAGGCATCGCCGCCGGCCCACGCCTCGAACGCAGCTACCCCCTGCACGGTGATGGCCATCTGCCGGCGCAACCCGCCGAGCGAGTCGGTGTCGGCAGGCAGGAACCAGTGCTTCGGGTGTCGCATCATCAGACTCCAGCAAGGAAGCGCCACAAGGGCAGGGACAGGACGGCCACGATGGCTGCACCGGGCATGGTCGTCAACCAGGCCACGCCGATCTCGCGCACGATGCCCCAGCTGATGTGGCGCCAGCGGCGCCTGCCGGCGCCGATGCCGACCACCGAGGAGGACACGACCTGGCTCGTACTCACCGGTAGGCCACCGATCGAGGCGCCGAAGATGACGCCGGCCGAGCTGGTCTGGCTGACGATGCCATCGATGGTGTGAAGCGGGTAGATGCGTATGCCGATGGTCTTCACGATACGCCAGCCGCCGAGGGCGGTGCCGATGGTCAGGGCCAGCGAGCAGGCCACCACGACGATGACGCCCGAGTCACCGACCGAGGACGTGTAGCCAGACGCGACGAGCATGGCCCCGATGACGCCGACGACCTTCTGCGAGTCGTTGGCGCCGTGGCTGAACGCCAGCCAGGCCGAAGTCAGCCACTGCGCGGTACGAACAGGCCTGCTGGCCCGCGTCGTGGCCTGCCTCGCGAGCCGCAGCGCCACCCGTTCGAGGACCCAGGATGCGCCGAAGCCGAGGAGCGTGGCCAGCACGATGCCGATCAGGATGCCGAAGACGCCACCGATGTGACCATTCGCGAACGGACCCCAGAAGACGGCGTCCAGGCCCTCGGAGACGATGGCTGCTCCCACGAGTCCGCCGACCAGGGCATGGCTCGACGAGGAGGGAATGCCGCGCTGCCAGGTAGCGAGGTTCCAGATGACCGCGCCGGTGAGCCCCGCGCCGATGACCGGCACCATGATCGACGGGTCGACGGTGACGATCCTGGCTACGGTGTCCGCGACCGCGGCCCCGAGCAGGAACGGACCGAGTAGGTTCGCGACCGAGGCCATCGCGATGGCGGGCAGGGGCCGGGCCGCGCGAGTGGCGACCAGCGTGGCGATGGCGTTGGCAGCGTCGTGAAAGCCGTTGGTCAGCGCGAAGGCGAGCGCGACGAGAACGGCGGCGATGAGGACTGGATCCACGCGCCCCTCCTGCGGCGTTGGGCGTTGATGTCGCGAGTCTGGTCATCTTGCGCCAGTCGATGCAGCGTGGGCCCATCGTCGCCCTGACCCATCGATCTGCCCGTCTCAGATTCGGGATGCCCTGATGAGCCGCTCCGGGTCGGCGAGCACCTTGGTGATGCCCTCCACGTCGCCAGCCACGACCTCACGAGGCTGCACGAACAGTGGATGGCTTGCGTCGCTCACGCAGAGAGACGTGTCCAGCATCCGGAGGGCATCGGGGTAGTCGTCTGGCTCGTAGTCCACGGCCCGACTCGCTGGCGGCTGGGTCCAGGGGAAGCCGTTGCCGAGGCCTTCACGAGTCCGGAACAGGGGATCGGAGGTCACCGGCGCGACGTGCCAGAGCATCGCATCGAGACCTTCGGCCAGCAGCGCCCGACCGAGGATGTCGCGGAAGGTCTGCGCTGGGACACTGAACCCCAGCACCTCCGGATCGAACCTCAGGCGGTACAGGTAATAGACGGAGGTCCGATCATCGGGCACGCTCGGCGGGATGAGCCCCGGAATCTTCCCGAGGTGCTCGTTGAGGAACGCGGCGTTCGCCTGTGCGGTCTCGATGTAGCCCGGCAGGCGCTTCAACAGTGACCGTGCCAGGGCTGCGGGCATCTCCTGGTGGCGGTAGTCCCAGCCGATGCTGTGGGTCGTGTAGGGCCGGAACTCCCACCCGGACAGCTCCCGCAGCTCTTTGTCGTGATGGGACGATGGCACGCCAGGCCGAGGTTGGCCGACACCCCGACGGTCTGCCCCGGCCCGACGCACGAGGACGAGAGAGGACGTTCGTGCATTTCCGCTGGTCTACGGGCCGATTCGGTCGATGTCGAGCGATGGGTCGGACGGGTGTTAGGGAAGTCGAACAGAAAGGGGATGCCACCGCGCATCTCGTCTAGACGTCTGCCCCCTCGCGGGACGGGACGAACTCGAATGCATCCGAGACGGCGCGATGGTGCTAGTCGAGGAGCGCCATCACGGTCTCGGTTAGCAGCTCGGTCGGCACGGTGTGGCCACCCTCGAACGCGGTCAGCTCCACGTCGTAGCCAGCCTCGACGAGCAGGGCCTCGAACAGGGCCGACTGCTCGAACGGGACGGTGTAGTCGGGGTCCGAGTGCAGGAGCCGCACCCGCAGCTCGGGATGCAGCCCCACCGTGGCCCAGAGCGTCTGCCAGAGGTCGGGCTGATCGTGCTCCAGCTAGGAAGTCCCGGCCGTACAGGCCCTCGATGCCCACGAAGGTGTCATAGGGGCCGCCGATGCCGACGAAGTCATCGACGCGGGTCGAGGCCTCACTGACCGTGCAGTCGTACTGCGCTGGTGGACCGTCCTCGGACGCCTCGTGCTCGTCCCACACTCGGTCGAAGTCCGTCCCGGCGAGCGCCACATGGGAGGCCACGCCGGCACCGAACGAGAAGCCGACCAGCACGAGCGGTGCCGTCTCGCTCCCGTACGCCGACCCACGGGCGAAACGGACGGCGCAGGCCACGGCCTCCGCCAAGGCCCGGTAGCCCTGGGCGTTCTCGCCGATCGCCGTCTCTGGACGCAGGTTCGGGCCGTCCACCACCAGCACCGTCGTTCCCTGCTCGGCCAGGGTCTGCGCCAGGGGCCCCCCGTCACGAGCTCCCATGAGGTATCCGGGCACGTAGACGACGAGTGGCGCGTCGTCACCCTCGCCACCCACGTAGGCATCGAGCCTCAGCTCCGTCGGCGCATCCGGCCCGCCGCCGGTCGCGTAGACGAAGATCTTTGATGACCATCACCTCGCCGGGTGGGTCCGATGTCGTGTCGGCCGGATCGTCGCCCTGGGCGACCACCGACGCTGGCAGGACCGCCGCGACCACGAGGCACAGCGGTCCTGCGAGCGAAAGCCTCATCGTTCGCATCAGTCTCTCCTTCCTACTCGCTGGCGGCCACGGCCTCGGGGGTGATGACGTAGGTCTCGTGATCGCCGTCACGGATCCCGTCATCGCCGCCTGAGCCCACCACCCAGACCGCACCGTCAGGGGCGATGTCGTAGGAGTCGATGCACGTGTCCGGCAGGTAGGACGCCCACGACTCCTCGTCGAAGCGCCCGAGACCACCGCATCGATCCCGAGCGGGGCCGGCGGCGACCACCCACGCGCTGCCGTCGGGTGCGACCCGCACGACGTCGCCGAATGGCCACCCCGGCTCGCCCCACGGTCGGACGCCATCCGCCTCGCCGTAGATGGTCCAGCCCGGGCCGTCGTACCGAGCGAGGCTCCGGTGGGGTTCGCCGTAGTCCCACAGCGTCCACAAGGTGCCGTCAGGGCCGACATCGAACATCTCGCTGCTGGCCAAGGGGCCCGCCCAGAGAACGTCGGGCGGCGACTCCGCGGGGACTGGCACGATCTCCCAGTCGTCGCCATCGAAGTGCAGGAAGACCTCGGCGGGGTACCGTCCTACTTCGGGTCTACCCATCAGCCACGCATCACCGTCAGGCGTCACCGCCAGCCCACCGACCAGTCCGTCGTGGACGTCCTTCCAGGAGAAAGCCTCGGCGATACCGCCGAGGGAGACACGGACGAGGCTCCCTCCATCGCGAAGGAGCCAGAGCGTGCCGTCAGCCTGTACCTCGATGGCCGAGACGCCGCCATCCAGGCCGAGTACCTCTGGTGTGGCGGACCGCGGCCCCAACAGGTCGGTCAGATCGTCAGAGCCAGTCACGAGGCGTCCATCGACGATGTCCATCAGCCTGAGGTCCGTCCCCTGCCCGATGGGCCACTCCTCCTCCGCGCCGAGACGGAAGTAGCGCTCGTCTCCCACGATGTACCAGACCGCCCCTGCCCCGTCCACCATGACAAGATCTTGCCTCCGGGACTCACGCGCCAGATGGGCAAGGTCCCGGACGCCATCGTTCAGGATGTGCAGGACCCCCGGCTCGACCTCCTCGGTGACCATGCCCGAGAGCAGTTCGTCGGTCATCGTCGGCGCTGGCGACTCGGTCACCGCCGCCGGGGCCATATCGTTGCCTTGTGGCGTGGTGAGGACGCCTGCGAGTAGGAAGCCGCCGAACAGCGCCACGATGACGGCAGCGGCGATGAACTTGAGTGCGGAGAACATCGTGAACCCCCTTTCCCTCGGGGTCGGCGAGGTGCCACCCCGAAGTCGTCGAGTGATGACTGTCCAGCGACCGGTGGGGGCCGAGGTCACGGTTGAGTGCACGATGGCTGCCACGTCGACCGGGAGCGACGCTCGCCCGCCCTGCTGCATCACGGTCGCGAGCTGCCGCTCGAAGGCGTCCAAGTCTCCCATCACTCCAGTTCCCGCTTGAGTCCTGCCAGCAGGCGCTCGATGCGTGTGCGAGTGCCCGATGGGCTCAGGCCGATCGTCGCCGCGAGCTCTTTGGAATCGAATCCGGCGACGTAGCGCATCGCGAGCAGTCCCCGGTCCTCAGGCGCGAGTCGCCCGATGGCCGCCAGCATGTCCAGTGAGTCGATGCCGGTCGCCGGATCGATGCTTCCGGGCAAGCGGGAGGCATCGATGGTCACCTCCACTCGCGTGCGCCGACCCCGTTGCTCGAGGAGGCGCTTCGCCTCGTTGACGGCAACCCGCATCAGCCACGAGCGCAGTCGATCGGGATCGCGTAGGGAGGCCAGCTTCTGCCAAGCGATCGACCACGCCGACTGCACAGCATCCTCGGCGAGACCGACATCGCCGGTGACCCATCACCACAGCCATCGAGCCGTTTGCCCGTATCAGGACGGCAGCGTGCCTCTAATCATGGCCAGAGGCAAGGATGACGCCGCTCGAGACGCCATCCGCGCGGTGACGTACGCTGCGTCGCGCCCCGCGCCCGCCACGAGCATCGAGGTGAAGGCGTACTGGAAGGGCAAGCCCAGGAAATACACGCCCGGCGCTGATTCGACCACGCCTCGATATTGCAGCGGCCAATCGTGCTCATCGAAGATCGGCAAGTCGATCCAGCCGTAGTCTGGGCGAAAACCCGTGCACCAGAGCACGTTCGCCACGTCGAGTTCCCGTCCGCCGTCTAGGACGGGTTTGCCATCCTTGGCGCCGACGACGCGGGCTTCGATGGATTCCACGCCGGCGCGATCCAAGTCGACGGCTCTGACGCGTAGCAGGGGGGCGCCCGACTTCCTGACTTCTGGCGCGACCTTGCGGCCGACGGGCGTCCCCAGGGTCAGGACGTTCGAGGCAAGGAACTCGAGCACGGGCCACGCCAAGCGCCCGGTCCGGCTGTCGACCGAGAATGGCAACTGCCCGTGGCTGCGGCCCGACAAGATGGTGCGATGACCATTCCGCACCGCCTCGAGTGCGAGGTCAGCGCCAGAGTGACTCCTGCCTACCACCAGCACGGGGCCGTCGGCGAACTGTGACGGATCCTGTAGTGGCCCGAGTGGAACTGCCGGATGTCCGGGTCCAGGTCGATGGCGAAGTCCGGCACATGGGGCTTCCTGTAGTAGCCGCCGGCGATGACCACCTGTGGGGCGCGGAACACGCCGCCAGCGGTCCTGACGAGGTAGCCGCCCGATCCAACCGTGTCTGCCTCGAGTGCTTCGACCTTGACGCTGGTCCGGACCGGCAGCTTGAACCGCTGTGCATACGCCTCGAGGTAGTCGGCCATCTGCTGGCCGGTGGGAAACACGTGACCCGGCAGCGGAAATGGCATCCCCGGCAAGGCATCCGCCTTGGCCGGACTGTACAGACGCAGCGAGTCGTAGCGCTTGCGCCAGGTGTCACCGACCCGTGCCGCACTCTCCAGGACGACGAAGTCCGCGCCCTGCTGCGCTAGGTGGAACGCGGCTGCCAGGCCCGACTGGCCAGCGCCGACGATGATCGCGTCGTGATGCTCGCTCTGGATCCCATTCACCGCTCGCTATCCTCCGCTTCCGGGATCGCCCCCATATGCCGACTGTGGGTGATGCTGTCGGGCGCCGATGATGCGGTCGAGTCCGAAAACAGAACTGGTGGACCGGGGCTGGCATGGGACAATGCCCGGCATGGGACTGGGCACACAGGACGACTATTGCTCGTTCACGAAAGCCGTCGAGCACCTGGGCGACCGCTGGAGCTTCCTCATCGTGCGGGAGTTGGTGATGGGAGGTCCGCAAGGCTTCAACGCGTTGGCCACCGGGCTACCCGGTCACATCTCTCGATCGGTGCTCACCGACAAGCTGCACAAGCTCGAAGACCTGGGCCTCATCTCGCGACAGGCGCGTTCGGGTCGTACCGAACCGTATCGACTGACCTCAGCAGGCGAAGCGCTCGTTCCGACACTGCTCTCCTTGCGGGATTGGGCCGAGGCGTGGATGCCCGACGATCCCGCCATGGTCGAGCGTGACCCCGAGATCATCTGGGGCTGGCTCGCAAATCGGATCGACCCCGCCCGACTGCCGGTCCGCCAGGCGATCATCGCGATCACGATGCGACGCGACGACGAGCGCCGCTCGTGGATCGTGTTGCAGCAGGGCGTCGAGCCCTACGGGTGCCTGGAGGATCCGCTGCTCGACGAGAGTCGCTACGTCTATGTCGAGGCCGGTCTCGCGGTGCTGCTCTCGCTCGCGAGGGGCCACCGGAGTTGGCGCCATGCCATCGCAGACGGATCAGTGCACGTGTTCGGCGATCCCGACCTCGTGGCTGCCCTCCCGGATTGGTTCGTCGATGACCCACCCCCCGCAGGCTCGATGCCAAGCCCCATACCGGAAGCTGGAGTCCCCGCGCTCGCCTGACGACGACGAACGGCGGTCTCGCGTTCAGATCGGCGGACACGGAGCTGCCTCGTTGCAGATGTGTCCTCGTTGGGTAGGACGAGCCGCCATGACTCGACTACGCGGCCCACTCAGCCCGCGGAGATGTCCCGCCTCGGTCGCGCCGCAGAGGATCTGGCCAACGGGTGGCACTGGGGGAGCGGTACCGGGGTGCGGTTCGGCCATGAGGGAGCCTTGGTGGGGCTGTGGCGCCGCTGGCGGACGCACGAACCCCCCGGCGTTTGCCGTGTCACCGGGGGGTCGTGAGTGGTTGGAGTCGAGTCCGTACCCTGCCGGGCCTGCGAGTGGGCGGATATGGCCAGATAGTCCTGGTGCGCAGGTGTCGCGGCAGAGTGCGTTGTAGAGCGAGGACGACGCGACGATGCTGCGGGGCACGCCGCTGGAGGGTGACACCCTGCCTTGACCACGGCGATATCGTCTCTGGGCAATGGGCCACCCGCCGGTCAAAACCCAGGACGTGGTGTCACACCGTCGTCCTCGCGTCCGATCGGTCAGCTCGCCATTACTCGTCGCCGACGCGGTGGTGGTCGATCGACCACATCGTTGTGAACGGTCAAGACCCAGCGCGTGCGATACTCCCGCGGGGGTTCTCCTGTCGTACCCAAGGGAGACAACTCGTGATCGGTATCCGCCCCGCGATCTCCGTCTTCGGCTCTTTGCCCCGGTTGGGCCTTCTTGCCGCCGCGCTCTTGACAGTCGCGGTCGCCTGCTCGGGCGGGGATGATGGGGGCGACGCGACGGCAGCACCTGCCGAGCCCGTTGCCAGCGACGCGCCCGAAGCGACCGAGGCGACCGACGAGCCCGAGGCACCCGAAGCGACCGACGCTCCAGATGCCGGCGACGCAGCACCGACCGACGCCGTCGCAGCGGCTGCCTCATCGGCAGCCACGCTCGACTTCGGCTCCGGGACCGGCTCGATCACCCTCGGTGGCGAGACGTTCGAGTTGGCCATCGGCCCTGGCACCGGCCTCTGCCGGGACGTCTTCGGGATCATCCAGGCTGGGGGCCAGGTGGGCTGACGGCCGGGATATCGAGGGCAGCTTCATGATCCCGCCTCTCGATTGGGAGACGTATGCCGACGGTCGCTACGACCCGCCCTCGGTGGAACTGGAGATCGACCTCCACAAGTGACGACAACGCACGCTGGCGTGCTGATGCTGCCTGGGCCCAGGAGAACGACAAGGTCGGCATGAGCCAGGTCGACTCGTACGAGAAGGAGGGGCTTGTCGCGTCCGGCTCTGCTACCTTCGCCAACGCCTGGAACAGCGCGGCGGACTCGGTCCAGGGCAGCTTCGAGATTAGTTGCGCCGAGGGCTAGACGCACCTGAGGTATCGACGGCTGACACCGTCGATAGAGACGGCGTAGTCCGCCGGCCGGATGGAGTGCCCCCGGGTGCTGGGTCTGGGCAGCGGCGCTGAGATTCTGCAGCGGCACTGAGGTCGCGCAGCGACCGAGCATCGGTGCAAGGGTCGAGCCGTCGCGGTTCCTGGTCGACTCGACCCTCAGGCCGCCGAGGAGGGATCAGCGGATGTCGATCTCGATGAAGTCGTCATCGCCCGCAGGGGAGGAGCCAGTGGCGGCGATGTACTCGCCCGCGCCACTCCCCCCGTTCGCCTGGATGGTGAGAATGTCCATGGAGCCGAAGCTGTCCCACATCGATGTCAGCTCCAGGTCAGTCTCCTGGTAGTACTCCTTGCTGGCGTCAGAGCTGAACATATGACGGCCCGCGGTGCTGCGCACATAGAGGAGGGGCCTGCCGCTGTCCGGCGCACGGTAGGCATGCACCTCCTTGACCTCGTGACTTGGAGAAGCCCAGGTCCCGAACTCGAAGGGCGGCTGCGCCGTCCGCGGGTAGCGACCCATCTCGATGCTATCGCCCGGGGTGGGCGTGCCACTGCCGTCGGCATCGACGAACTTGGCGATGGCGACATCGTTCGCACCGAAGCCGCTCACGCCGTCGAGGTCCGTGTAGGCGATCGCCAGGACCACCTTCCCGCACTTGCCGAGGTAGTCGCCGTGCTTCATGTGGCCCTTGAGGAGTGCGGGCTTGGCGACCTTCAGCGTCTTCTCGGCCTTGGTGTCGTGCTTGTGGCAAATGGTGACCCTGTCCTGTTTCGCCCCCACCGGTGCGGCCAGCGCGGTCATCAGGAGTGCAGAGGACGCAGCCACGGCCACGGCGCAGCGGAGCTTGTCAGCATTCATCTGAGCGGTATCTCCCTGTGTCGGTTCGCTCGGATCGTGCTGACCTAACGGTGCCCCGGGCGATAGGCCCATGTCCATGACACATTCGGGTGAGTCACGCCGCTGAGGTGACCATGCGGCAGTACCCCGCATCGATGTGGACCGACCGAGACTGCCTCGCTCAGGTGGCGGCGACGGCAGCCTTGAAGGCGGGGATGATGGTGGAGCCGTAGGCCTCCAGCTGGGCCTCCTCATCGCCGCTCATGAGGTAGAGGTTGAACTGGTCGACTCCGGCGTCGGCGAGCTCCCGGAGACGCCGCACATGCTCCTCGGGCGGCCCGATGACGGCGAAGCGGTCGATGACCTCGTCCTCGATGTAGTCGGCGTTCGACGAGCCGACCTCCGCGTGGTGACGGTAGTCGTAGTCCTCGCGGTCCCTGATGTAGGCGGTGAGCGACGCGGGCAGCTCCTCGCGCGGGTACTTGTTGACCAGGTCGACGACGTGGTTGGCGACCATGGCCGGGAACCAACGCACCCGCTCGCGGCATTCCTCGACCGGTCCCACGTGCGCCGGCGCCGCAGCCTGGATCATGATCGAGTCGGGATCACGGCCGGCGTTCTCGGCCGCCTCGCGCATGGTGCCGGCCATCCAGCGGATGAGGTCGGGGTCGGCCAGCTGCAGGACCAGCCCGTCGGCCACGCGCCCCGTCATCGCCAGCGCCATCGGGCCATAACCGGCGACCCATACCGGCAGCTTCCACTTCTCAGACCAGGTCAGATCCAGCTGGGCCCCCTTGTATTCGACCACGCGCCCCTCCACGAGCTCGCGGATGACGGTCACCGCCTGCTCCATCGTCTTGAGCTTGGTGGGCGGCATGCCCAGCATGCGGACCGCTCCGTCGCCGCGACCCATGCCCAGGTCCATGCGCCCACCGGAGACCTCTTCCAGCGTGGCCAGGACGCTGGCCGTCACGCTGGGGTCGCGCGTGGTCGGGTTCGTGACGCAGGCCCCGAGACGCATGTCCTTGGTGTGGGTGGCCATGAGCGTGAGGAGGGGATAGACCTCCATCCACAGCACGTGGTTGTCCCAGAGCCAGCCGTAGCTGAAGCCGGCCGCCTCCGCCTGCTGCGTGAGTGCGATGGTGCGATCGATGCTGTGCTCAGCCTTGAGGGTGAAGCCGAAGTCCATGACGGGGCAGCCTACACCGTGGCCGGCTTGTCCGGGTCCCCGCCTGTGCCAGCCCCGGTGCCGCGCCGCGTTCACGGCGAACCTGGGATCGAACTACGACATCTGCGTCGCGAACGCCGATGGCAGCGGGCAGACGCTGCTGACGGCGCATCCGGCCGATGACGAGCTCCCTTCCTGGGCGACCGATGGGTCCGTGTCAGCCTTCCATTCGTGGCGTCACGGTGGTGTCTCGCCCTGGCTCATGCAGGCTGAAGGCAGCGAAGCATCGGATCCCACCGGCCTCGCTCCGGTCGGCTGCGCGATGTTCTCGCCGGTCGGGAATCACTGGGCGCAGCGGGCCTCCCAGGGCTCGAACGAAGGTACCCCGGTCCCCCTACCTTCGTACTGCCGATGCTCCAGATCCGTGCTCAGGAGTCTTGACAGAAGTCAACGCTGGTGGGGTTAGGTCCATTCCGTCAGCGGAGGGGCGCTGATAGGTTCAAGGGGATCGGGGAAGGAGGGGTCGGAGGAAACGTGATGTGGGCTGAACCGTGCCGGCACGTGACGGAGCAGAGGTAGCCGTGTCCGCAGCGATCTCCATGCCGCCACGCCCAGGTCCGTCTGGGAGCAAGCCACCTGCGCCCCCGGCTGTCGCCCCAACGGATGACGTGCTCCTCACCGCTGCTCGCGCGGGCGACCTGCGTGCCTGGGAGATGCTGGTACGGCGCCACCAGGGCTTCGCCTTCCGCTATGCCTACCTCACGACACGCGATGCGACGGTCGCGGAGGACGCCACCAAGCTCGCCTTCGTGCGCGCCTACCGGACCCTGCCATCGTGGCAGGCGGAAACCGAGTTCCGCCCGTGGCTCATGCGCATCGTGGCCGGTGTGTCGCGCTCCAAGAAGCGTGAAGCCGGCGAGAAGCAGGACCGCAGGTATGTCGAGCCCGAGCACAGTCCGCGGCTTCCCGCCGATCTGTTCGGGCCCTCGGGCGCCCTGCCACCACTGACGCCCCTCGAGCGCGAGGCCCTGGTCGCCGCCTTCGACCGCCTGGGCACCGACGAGCGCGAGATCGTCGCGAGCCGCTACGTCCTGGGACTCACGCGCCGTGAGATCGTCGCCTACCTGGGAACCTCGGGCGAAGAGGTGGACGAGCGACTCCGAAGGGCTCTCGCGCGCCTCCGCGCCTACCTGGCCGACGGCTGATGGATATCAGCGCCAACGGCCCCGTGAGCGACCGTGGTCGATACCGCGTGTCCGAGCTGCCAGCCCACCATTTCGCCTCGCTCGACGACGACGCCATCGGCGACATGGCCAGCCGCGCCGCCGCATCGGAGGTGCCCTGGATCCCGGACGTCACTGCGGCCGTGACCGATCGGCTGGCTCGCGATGCCGCGGCCTATCCGGAGGTGTTCGCGCCCGGCAGTCGGCCGCCCCCGGCCGCGACGCAGATGACTTCGGTGACGAGCGCGTCCGGGCTCAGCCAGACACGTGGCACGCGACGGTCGGGTCGTCTCCCGCAGCTGGCGCTCGTAGCCGGGGTGGTTGCCGTCTGCGTGGTCGGGGCCGCCGTCCTGCTTGGAGACTGGATCGGACGTCGCCCACGGCTGCGGAGCCTGGGGGCCGCCCCCCGGAACTGGCTCTGCAGCTCAGCGCTTCGTCGGCGCCACTCGCCCAGCCGGCGGCTGGGTTCGTCGAACCGCTCACCCTGGCCCCGGCGGGGGCAGACACAGAGGCTCGCGAGGCAGTCGAGGTCGCTCCGCTCATGATCACGGCGGCCCGTCCGCTTCGGGATGGGCGACTGGGCGCAAGGGTGGCGTTCGGGGCGACTGCCGCACGTGCCGTCGCCGAGCCGCATCGAACGCAGCTGCTGCGGAAGAGGAACGGCCGCACGTGGAAGCTGGTGGGATGGGCCGAGCGAGAGGGTCCGGTCGAGACCACGCTCGTCCCGGGCAAACGCTACGAGTTCAAGGTGCGGACCCTCGACGAGGCCGGGAACGTGCTCACCTCGGAGCGCCTCCGCGCGGTGCTGACGGTTCGCGACTGGGCTTCCAGGCAGCTTCGCCGGACCCCGGGTGACTGGACCACCACGACCGGAGATCCGCGGCGCGGCGAGCCGGTCGATGGCGCGCTCGCCTCCAGGACGGCGGACGCGGCCATCACGACCTCGTTCCAAGGAGACGGCGTGGCGCTCGTCGCTCCCGTAGGGCCGGCCGGAGGCGCCATGCGGGTCCGTCTCGACGGCGGTGACTGGGTACGGGGTGAGTTGAGTCACGCTGAGCCGGCCGAGCGGGCGATCGTCTTCAGCCGATATCTGCGCGGTGGCGCGCATTCCCTCGACATCGGGGTCGCCGACGGCGTCATCGCGCTCGACTCGATGATGATCCTGCGCATCCCCAGGGCGTAGCCGGCTCGGGCCGGCGTAGTACTGAAGCTGGGTATCCGCCCGCGGGGCGAGTGCTACCGTCGGGTCGGAAGCCAGCGAGCATAGCCAGTGCTCATACCCCTGTGATGACCACCATCCTGGCCGGTGGCTGCAATGGAGTGACCAAGGTGCAGAAGTGGGAGTACGCCAGGATCCTCGTTGACCGGGGGGACGTGAGCGTGTCATACAGCCACCAGGACGTGGCCTCACAGACATGGCCCCGCGTGATCATGGCCATGCGCGAGATGGGCGATGCCGGCTGGGAGCTCGTGACCGCGAGCAACCGCGACGGCAACGAGATCCTCCACTTCAGGCGGCCGCTCGAGCGATAGCCGACGCCCGCGGAGGGTGAAGGCCCGAGACCGGGTATGCTTGTCACTCACCTCGACGGGCGCCTCCGGTCCGCGCCCTGGTTTCTCACCACGACCATCCCCCGAGTCCTCATGCCCTGGCCGGCCCTCGCGATGACGCGAGATGGGCCCTGTCAGGAGACGCCTTGTCCTTCTCTACTCTCGGGCTGCGCCCCGATTCACTGCGTGCCGTAGCCGACCAGGGCTACACGGAACCGACCCCGGTTCAGGCACGCGCCATCCCCATCGTGCTCAGTGGCCGCGACCTGCTCGCCGGGGCACAGACGGGCACGGGCAAGACCGCGGCCTTCGTCCTGCCCATGCTGGACGGGCTGCGCGCCCGCCGCGAGTCCGGTCAGCGCAAGGTGCGCGCCCTCGTGGTGGTTCCGACGCGTGAGCTCGCCCTCCAGGTCGAATTGGCGGTACGCACCTACGGTGGCCGCCAGCCCGTCCGCTCGGTGGCCATCTACGGCGGTGTGCGCATGGACCGGCAGGTCCGCTCGCTGCGCCAGTGGCCCGAGATCATCGTGGCCACGCCCGGCCGCCTCCTGGACCACGTGCGCCAGGGGACGGTCGACCTGCACCAGGTGGAGATCCTCGTCCTCGACGAAGCCGACCGCATGCTCGATATGGGCTTCATCCACGACATCAAGCGGATCCTCGAGCAGCTGCCGGTCGAACGGCAGACGTTGCTGTTCAGCGCCACCTTCTCGACCCGTATCCGTCATCTGGCGGCGGACCTGCTGCGCGACCCCGAGTCGGTGGACGTGGCACCGCGAAACGCCACGGCGGCACCCATCCGACAGCTCGTCCATCCGGTCGACAGGGCTCGCAAGCGGCACCTGCTCGCGCACATGGTCCGCGACCGCGACATGGGCCAGGTGCTTGTGTTCACCCGCACCAAGCGCGGTGCCAATCGCCTGGCCGAGCAGCTGGGCAAGGACGGCATCCGGGCCGCGGCGATCCACGGCAACAAGAGCCAGTCCCAGCGTGTCCGTGCCCTGGCTGCGTTCAAGCGCGGCGAGGCCCAGGTCCTCGTGGCAACCGACATCGCGGCCCGCGGGCTCGACATCGACGCTCTTCCCCACGTAGTCAACTACGAGCTGCCGACGGTGCCGGAGGACTACGTCCATCGCATCGGGCGCACGGGTCGGGCGGGCCTGGAAGGTACCGCCATCTCGCTGGTCTCGGGCGATGAGCGTGAGCTCATGACCGGGATCGAGCGCCTGCTCAAGAAGTCCATCGAGCGCGAGGTCGTGAAGGGATTCGAGCCGAGCGTTGCGTATCGGCCCGAGCCGATCATCACCACGCGTCCGCCACGCGGACGCAACCGACAGGGACCGCCGGCGTACGCGGGAGGGTCCGGGGCGCGGGGCTCACGCCCCTCAGGTCAGCAGCGTAGTCGGCATCACGGCGGGGCACGGCCGATGCCCGGCGAGCGTCTCTCTGGCCGGGGCGCGCCCGCCCACGTGGCGCAAGGTCGAGAGGCCCGACCCGCTACTCCCGAGGCGGGTGCCGGTCGACGACGTGGTGGTGCACGCAGCAGCTGACCTCAAGCGCATCTGACGCCAAGCGGCTGACCGGTTGGCCGGGCGGTCCCGAGGGTCGCACTCACCCGCTACGCTTGGGTCCCCACAGTCCAGAGTCCCGAGGTGCCCGTGACCATCTACGCCGAGTACACGCCCGAGGAGCAGGATGTGCTCCGAGCCGGTATCCAGGCTGCAGCCGTCGCTATCTCCGCCGCCAGTCCCGGCCGCAAGGAGGAGACCGTGAGCGAGGGCTACGCTGCGGCCGAGTTCATCATGGAGAGCGGCCCACGCTACGTGGCCAACACGCTCGTTACTTCCATCCTCGCGGAGCTGCAGCGACGCCTCAAGAGTGAGCAGGTGTTCCCCGATTACGTCAAGGTCGCGTCTGCGCCCGGGGCAGGGGAGCAGGCCATGGCCAACCTCCGCGCCGTGGCCGCCCTGCTCGACACGAAGGCCACAGCCGAGGAGGCGGCCGGCTTCAAGGGCTGGCTGCTCGACATCTCGCAGGTGGTGGCCAAGGCCGGCAAGGAGGACCAGGGTTTCCTGGGCATGGGCGGTGTCGAGGTCAACGACGCGGAACGAGTTGCCCTGGCCGCCATCGCCCAGGCACTCGGCGTGGAGACCTGAGCCAGCCGCGATCCCTGCAGCTCAGCGGAAGAGGCGGTTGAGCCAGCGCCATCGGCGTCGCGCACCCGGCGGGTCGACCGTCCCCGGGTAGGCCTGCTCAAGCACGGCTGCCAGTCGGGACTCGAGCGCACGCGTTAGCGCGTGGGCCTGGCGCAACTCGTCCCTGGTCCCCGGTTCGGCCGGTCCGCCCCAGCGGGTCCCCAGCAGCTCCGCAGGCGAGGTCGGCGGCAGGACCGTGGCCTGCATGCGCTTGCCGCGGTACAGCTCCTCCGCGCCACAGATGGCCATGGGCACGATCGGCGCTCCGGTGCGCAGGCAGAGCAGGGCAGCGCCAGAGCGCATGTGGGCGGGACGGTCGGGAGGACCGCCGATGCGGCCCTCGGCGAAGAGGCTCAGCACCGCACCGGCGTCGACCACGGCTTCGGCCGACCGCACATGCACGGAGACGTCGGTACCCCCTCGCCACACGGGCAGGAGGCCGCCGGTACGCCGGAGGAGACGCTCCTTCCAGCCACGGTCGAACGCCGTTGCGCCCGAACCCATGAACCAGACACGCGGCTCGGTCGGCAGGGCATGAACGACGAGGAGAGGGTCGATCCAGCTGCGGTGGACCGCACACACCGCGATGTAGCCCCGCGCAGGGAGGTGCTCGAGGCCTTCGACGGACACGCGCAGGCGGCAGATCCGGAACAGCAGCCAGCGGGCCAGTCCCAGCAGGGCGCGGTACAACCGCGGCGCTTGGGGCCCGGGGACTCGACCGAGCCAGTCGATGCCTTCCAGCGGCGGCGCCTCGAGGCTGGCCGCCAGTTCCTGCGGGCGTTGGGCACGGGCGATGGCTTCGTCTCCGCCCCCGACGATCCTGTTCCAGAGTCTCATGCCCCCAGCTTGACCCTAAGACTGCCCGCCCGGCACCGGTGGCTGCCGTATCCGCGGACTCAGCCTGAGCCGGGAACGTATCCTCGAGCCATGAGACCTCGCGTGCTGTCCGCCCTCCTGGCCCTCACCGTCATCAGCTCGACCACCGCGGTCGTGGTCGACCCGGCAGTCGCCCTGGCCGGCGGCCCCTCGCTGGTCGTCACGGGTTCACCCTTCGACCCCAACGGCGATGGCAAGCGCGAGACCTTGCGCATCGAGGTGGTCACCGCCGTTCCGGCCACGGTGGACCTGGTGGTGCGTGATTTCGACGGCCGCACCGTGCGTAAGCTGGCGAGGGCGCAGCAGGTGGATGGCAAACGCGTGTGGACGTGGAATGGGCGGGACCGGGAGGGCCGCCGCGTGCCGCCCGGTCCGTATCGCGTGAAGGCCGTGATCGACCCTGCTGGCGGGGCCGCAGTGACGCGGCAGCGATGGGTGACCCGCGCCAGACGAGTGCCGTATCCGGAGCGGCCGGGCGCAGTCCTGGTAGCTCTCGATGCCGGTCATGGGGGCCCCGCAGACGGCGCGGTCTCGAAACGGCTCAGGGAAGACGCGGTCAACCTCGACATCGCGCTGCGTCTCGGGGCCATGCTCAAGGGAGCCGGTATCGGTGTGATCATGACCAGGAGGACCGACCGCAACGTCAGCCCGGTCGGCCTGGACCTGAACTTCGACGGGAAGTACACCCGCCTTGACGAGCTCATCGCACGCAACGATGTCGGCAACCGGGCCCGCGCCGGCCTCCACATCGCGCTGCACAACAACGCCAACCCCTGCGGGTGCACCCGTGGTACGGAGATGTACACCCACGACAAGCGCGGCTGGTCACCGGAGGGTCGCAGGCTGGCGAAGTTCGTCCTGGAAGAGCACATCCGCCACCTGTCTCGAGTGCCCGGCTACACGCCGAGGAAGCGTGGGGTCAAGTACCACGACTTCAAGGCGCTCAGGCCCTTCCACAAGCGACTGATGCCACGACCTTCGCTCCAGCCCTCCATCCTTGGCGAGTCGCTCTTCATCGACTGGCCCTCGGAGCGGCGCCTGCTGTCCAAGCGAAGCGGCCGGACCACCATCGCGGCCGGGTACTTCGACGGCATCGCTCGCTATCTCGCCTGGCGACCCTTCGGCCTGCGGTACGACGTCCTGGAAGCTCCGCGCAGGGCCCCGGTCGGGAGCACCGCCAGCGTGCGAGTGCGTCTCACCAACACCGGCAACCGCACCATCGCTGGATGGAAGCTGGTGGCCCGGGTCGTGACCAACCGGGCCCGCTACGACGGACAGCCCAAGCGAGGCTCGATCGATGCGAAGGCGCCCATCCCCGATGCTCTCCGCCCCGGTCAGTCGACGACGGTCACGCTACCGGGTATCCCCCTGCCGGAAAAGGTCGGTCCGTGGCTGCTCAAGCTCGACGTCATCAAGGCTACTGACTCGCTCTCGAAGCACGGCGTGGTCGGCCCACAGCTGCGCGTGGATACGACCGCCCCCTAGGCTGTCGCGACGCGGCACTCCTCCAGGATGGACGCGGCCCTGGCCCGCGCCTCGGGCGCGCCGGCCTCGAGCGCGTCCAGCGCGTCGTAGTAGTGGTCCCAGGCTCGCCGTTCGACCGCCAGCTCATCGGCCACCAACATGGGATGGCCATGCGTCTGGAGTATCTCGGCTACGCGTCGCGGAGCGTCAGCCGCGTACTCGCGGGCTTCGCCGGCCAGGCCTGAACCGAAGAGCCGCAGCGTCCTGAGTGCGACACGTAGCAGCACCAGCGTCTGGGGCATGGGCGAGGCGAAGCAGCCCGTGAACGGGTCGAGCAGCCGGTGCACGGCCGCGCGCTCCGCACCGCCCATCCCGAGGGCCTCCACGTAGGCTGAGAAGACGAGGATGCGTACGTCGTCGCCGATGAGCTTGCCGACCTTGGCCGCGGCCATCGATCGTCCTGCGAAGGCCTCCTTGTCGTGGCGCATGATCAGCCCGGCCCCGTGCGCGTAGCCGAGCCGGGCGCCGGAGCGACCCAGCACCGACAGCAGGTAGGCCTGGTCCTCGGCACGGCCGACCCAGGTCGGCGTGAATGGCCGGTGCCTGCGCAATGCGTCGATGCGGATGCCGTTGGTCCCGCCGGTCACGTGTACCCGTTGGAGGGCCCGTGTCAGGCCGTCCACGACCAGCCCGTCGTAGCGCTCCATCATCTCGGCGCGGGTGGATATGGCCTGTGGCAGGCCGCTGAAGAAGACGTGCTCGTCGAGGGCCGGCATCCGCTCGGGGATGGGCACGTCAGGGGTGAACAGCCCCTTCTCGATGTCCCGCTCGTTGACGAGTGCGCCGGCCAGCATGCCCAGCTCCAGCTCGGTGTCGTCCTGGGCCCGCGCGGTCGCGCCCCAGAGCGGAGTCCGCAGATGCCCGAACATGGTCTTGCCGGTCTCGGCCAGCAGCGCCCCCTGCGGGAAGACCTGGTCGAGGTCGATCTTGAACGTGGCCCGCACCGCCGGGTCGACGGCCACCTGCCAGAGGGCCGCCACCGCCTTCAGGAACGAGTAGTGACGGCCGTAGTGTCCGTTGACGCCGAAGACGCGCTGCAGGCCATCGGCCGACTCTGATCCGGCGCTGCCCAGTGCTGGAACGAGCACCTCTTCCACAAGCCGCCGGGTCTCGTCCTCGGTCACCACGATGACCTCGACGTGCTGCAATCGGCCGTCGCGGGCGAGTTCCGCCTCGACGTAGCGGCGGGCGGTGGGAGCGAGGCCGTCGTGGGTCACGCTCACCGAGAGCAGGCAGGTGACCCGCCCGGAGTCCGGCTCGGCGGCGATGGCATCGTCCAGGCCGCGCAGGCCGTAGAGCAACTCGTTGGCCGCGGGCTCAACGCCGATCTGGATGGGATGGTCGAACCAGTAGCGCTGCGGTTCGTGCATGGCAGCACGGATGGCGTCGCGCAGATCCGCGGGGTAGGGGAGTGCCTCGATGTCGGTCGTGGCATCGGGCACCGTCAGCAGGACGTTGGAGGTAAAGAGCACCTCGCTCGACGGGTCAACGATAGGGTCGTCGGCGAGCTGCTCGATCTCGACGGTGCGGTCGTGGCGCAGCGCGGCCACGTGGGTGTTCTCATGCCCGCGCATGCCGACGGCCTGGGGGAAGAGCGCGAGCCAGATGGCCTCGCTCGCGTCTGTCGCGCTCGATGCCGTCTCGAGCATCCCGACGGCGGAGTCCCATCGGGCCGCGGCCGCGGGATCCGCGTCGAACAGGCGGCGCAGTTCGCCTTCCATCCGCTCCAGTCCGTCGCGATAGAAGCCGGCCTGCTCGGCCGCCTGCGGCGGTGGGTCCGCGAGGATGGCCCGGGCTCGATCGTGGTCAGGGTGGGTGGGACCGCCAGCGATGACCAGGAAGGCTGCCGCTACCTGTGCCATGGGCTCGGTGTCGTCCGCCAGCCATCTCGCGGCATTGAAAAGCGGCAAGCCGGGAGCGGTGGCTTGCGGGTCGAGCGCGTGGCTGAGCAGGGCGGTCAGTCGGGGGTCCATGCGGGATCCTGTGGTGGCGGTCGAGGGCGAGGTGTGAATCGGGGAGCCGGGGTCAGGATGCCATGGTTCCCCGTTGACTCGCGACAACAGAACGGATGCCACCTCGGTGCACTCTGGTGTGAAGATAGGCGAGAAGTCCCGGCGCTTCGGGACCACCGGCCCTGTGTGACAGGGCAACCACCAGTCGCCTGCCGAAGTACCAAGAATCGCCTGCCGAAGTAGCAGGAGGAGAGACTATCGTGCGCAGGATCATCGCGATCGCCGGAGCGGTCGCACTCACAGCAGCAGTGGCAGCGCCGGCCGTGGCTACCCCGCCGGACGAAGACGGTAACCACAAGGTGCTCGTCTGTCACGCCACTAGCCGGAACAGCGACGACTACTACAACCGGATCATCGTGGACATCGCGGCGACTTCCGAGAAGGACGAGCGTGTGATCGCCACCCACTTCCTGCACACCGCGGAGGGCGCGCCGAACAAGCACGACAAGGACGGCAACCTGCGGTTCGACCTCATCTTTGAGGGCTGGTGGGAAGACGGCGACGAGCCTGAGTGCACGTCCAACGAGCCCCCCGGCTGAGCACGCTCCCGTAGCGGCAAAGTGGACGAGACGCCCTTCCGGTCGGAAGGGCGTCTCGCATGGTGCTCCCCGTCGACCCGATGTCAGAATCGCTACCAGCGATACCGGGAGATGCCGGAGCGATGTCCGACTCCCACCCCGTGGCGATGTCTGCGACCTACGATTCCCATCGGCGCACTCCGAGCCGGAGGTTTGGGCCCGGTTTGCCACGCGACCTGGTCAGGAAGCTCGAGATGTGGGTAGCGACTGAGGACGACGAGATCGTGGGCTTGGTCGCTTCCTCGTCGACCATGGTCGAGCCGCCCTACGTCGACCCCGATCACACGGGGCAGTCATCGGTTCCCGCCTGCTTGAGCACGCGAGGGCGCGTCGGCCCGACGGTCTCGAGCTCTGGACCTTCCGGGTCGATGATTGTGTTGGCCGCCTCCAAGTACGGCACGGCTTCGAAGCCGTAGAGTTCGGGGACGGCAGTGCCAATGAGGAGGGCCAGCGGGACGTGAGCTACGTATGGAGGTCAGGGTCGTGAGGCTTCGCATGGCCATCGGGGTCCTGGGGCTGTCGCTCCTCGCCGCCGGCTCGAGTCGCAGCGGCGTCTTCGCCGAGGACGAGGAGATCCACCCCGTCGTCGGGCGCTGGAACGTGGTCGCTGAGACCGGTGGAGCGGTGTGGACGTTCCAGCCGGACGGGCAGCTCCTCCTCATCGGGCCGGGCGAGATCGATCTCTGACGGCACGTGGACACCCGCGACTGCCGAGCGAGGATTCGACGCCGAGGTCGCCGTCGAGATCACCGGGCAGCAGCTGGCCGTCACCGGCGAGGTATCGCCGGATCTGCGCCAGGTCACCCTCCGTGTCGCCGCGACGGAGCCGGTAGACCCGTCGGCCTGGACGCCGTGGCCGCCCGAGTCGCACCTCTGCGGCGAGCGGTTCAGCATGCTCCTCGAAGCAGAGCCGCCGTCGAGCGCAGACCCGACGCCCGGCGCGGACCCGACGCCCGGCGCGGAGCCGACCCTGACCGCAGCTCCCGCTCCGGGTAGCCCACTGGCAGCACCGACGCTCAAGCCGGATCTGTGCGACCAGACGGAGCCCCAAGGGGAGCAGAACTGACGGATCCCCGTTCAACGGGTGAACGCGACGCGCCGGGCGCTGGGTACGCGGGAACGTGCCGCTGAGTGGGACGCCGTGACAGTCCTTCCCGTTGACCGGGCAGAACGCGGCATCAGCGGGTCCGGCCTGTCGCACTGTCCCGCTAAGCGGCTAACGCCCTGACCTTGGCACGCTCGACATCGGAGCCGTTCCGTCCTGGCGCCTGGCCCCTTGCAGCGGCTGCTACACTTGGGCAGATGACTAAAACAGATGCCCAACACGCCCAAGAGGATGGCGTACGGCCGGCCAGCGGCGAGGTCACGCGAGCGCGGCTCATCGATGCTGCCGCGTCGCTCGTCGCGGAGCGCGGCTGGGGCTCGGTCACCACGCGCGCAGTCGCGGAGCGCGCCGGAGTCAACCAGGCCCTCGTGCACTACCACTTCGGCAACATGGAGAACCTGCTGGCAGAGGCAGTCCTGTCGCGCCTGCAGCCGGTCATCCAGGACCTGGCCGCTGAGCTCCTGGACGATCGCCCCTTCCCCGACGGCATCGTCCGCACCATGCAGCAGCTCGACCAGTTCGACCTCGAATCGGAGACCGGCGTGCTCATGGCCGAGGCGCTGCTGAAGGCCACCCGCGATGAACGCGTGGCGGAGGCCATGAGCGGCGTCGTGGGGTCGTGGACCGAGATGCTCGAGCCGCGCGTCCTCACCGCCCAGGAACGAGGCACCATCCGCGCCGACATCCCGGCCGGCGCCATCGCCCGTGTCCTGGCCGCCGTGTTCGACGGGTATCTCATCCAGCGCATGGCCGACCCGACCACCGACTCCGCCGCCGCCGCGGCCACCGTCATCAAGATGCTCGCACCCATGGAGGAGGGGACCACATGACCGCCACGGCCACAGCCCAGGATGCCCCGACAGCGCCCGGGGTCCTGCCGGTCATCAGCCTCGAGGACGTCGACAAGACGTTCGGCGAGGGCGAGCTGGCGGTCCACGCGCTGAGCGGCGCCACGCTCCAGATCGAGCGCGGCCAGTTCGTGGTCGTGCTGGGCCCGAGCGGCTCGGGCAAGACCACGCTGATGAACCTGATCGGCGGCATCGAGCCCGCCACGGCGGGACGGATCGTGGTCGACCAGCAGGACGTCACCGGTCTGGACGAGGCCGCGCTGACCGAGTACCGCCGCACGCACGTGGGCTTCGTCTTCCAGTTCTACAACCTCATCCCCACGCTCACGGCCATGGAGAACGTGGCCCTGGTGGGCGAGCTGGTGGGTGCCGGCGAGGACGCTGCGGCCAAGACGCTCGAGGAGGTCGGGCTGGCCGACAAGGCCGATCGCTTCCCCAGCCTGCTGTCGGGTGGAGAGCAACAGCGTGTGGCCATCGCGCGGGCGCTGGTGAAGCACCCCACCGTGCTGCTGCTCGACGAGCCCACCGGCTCGCTCGACCTGGAGACCGGCCGGGCCGTCCTGGGAGCCCTGCGCAGCGCGGCCCGGTCGTTCGGCTCCACCGTCCTGCTGGTGACGCACAACTCCGCCATCGCCAGGATGGCCGACCGGGTCATCCATCTCCACTCGGGGTCGGTGGTCGAGGACCGGCTCCAGCCGGAGCCTCTCGACGCCTCGGAGTTGCAGTGGTGAGCATCCTGTCGCGCGCGCTGTGGCGCGAGATCCGACGTCGCCCGGCGCAGTTCATCTCGGTGAGCCTGGTCATCGCCCTCGGTGTGGGACTGTTCACAGCCTCGTTCGACGCCTTCCTGAACCTCAGTGACTCGTACGAGCACATGTACCGCCAAACGAACCTGGCCCACGTCACGGCCATCGGCGGGGCCGACCGATGCGGTCCTCGCCGCCGGCGACGAGATGCCCGAGCTGGAGGCCTCGCGGGCCCGCACGGTGGCCGACGTGCCCTTCCGGCCACGCGAGGGCCACACCCTGATCGGCCGCGCGGTGGGCCTGCCCGCGACCGGCCATGCGCCGGTCAACGACGTCGTCATCACCCAGGGCACGACGCTCGATCCGTCAGTGCCCGCCGGCGTCGTGGTCGAACAGCACATGGCCGCGCACTTCGCCCTGGAACCCGGCGACAGCCTGGAGGTCTCGACGCCCGACGGCTGGACCGAGGTGGAGGTCCTCGGCGTGGCTGCCTCGCCCGAGTACCTGTGGCCGGCCAAGAGCCGCCAGGAGGTCCTCGTCCTGCCCGACGACTTCGGGGTCATCTTCGCGGCCGAGGAGTTCGTGGGCGGGCTGGCGCCCGCAGCCCAGCGCCATGAGACCCTCTTCCGGCTGGCCGACGATGCCTCCGGTGCGGCGGTCGAAGACGCGCGCAGCGCGGTGCTGGCGGCGGGCGCACGGGATGCCTACATCCTCGATGAGCAGCCCTCGAACGCGGCCCTGCAGGAGGACGTCTCCGGTTTCGCCGAGATGTCGGTCATGTTCCCGGCGTTCTTCCTCGTCGCGGCCGCCTTCGCCACCTACGTGATGCTTGGCCGCATGATCGCCGGCCAGACGGCCAACATCGGCACATTGCGCGCTTCCGGCTTCAAGAGCCGCACGATCGTGTGGCACTACGCGGCGATCGGAGTCGTCGTGGGGATCGTGGCTTCGGCCATCGGTATCGTCCTGGGAGCCCTGCTGGCCGAGGCCATCACGCGCCTGTATACCGGTGCCCTCAGCATCCCCGCGGCCATCATCGAGGTTCGCCCCACCACCATCGCCATCGGCTTCCTCACGGGTGTGGCCACGGGCTTCCTGGCGGCCTACTTCCCGGCGCGCAGCGCGGGCCGCATCACGCCGGCCGTGGCCATGCGTGGTCAGCTTCCGCCAGGGGGTGGCGGTGAGTCACTCCTGGAGCGGATCATCCCGCCGCTGCGGAACCTGCCGGTACGCTGGCTCTCGGCCATCCGCGGCCTGGGTCGTGCCCGTCGTCGCAGCGTGGCCTCGATCGTAGGCGTGATGCTGGCGACGATGCTGGTCATCGTCTCGTGGGGCTTCATCGACAGCATCCAGGTGCTGCTCGACCGCCAGTTCGTCCAGATCCAGCACTATGACGCTCAGCTGCACGTGGCCGGGCGCCCCGCCGAGGACGTGATGGCGGACGTGATCGCCGTCGAAGGCGTGGACGAGGCCGAGCTGGGCCTGGTGGTGCCGGTCTCGGTGGCCGGACCGGATGGTTCGTACACGACGACGCTCACGGCACTCCAGCCCGGCTCGGACATGCACGTGCTCATCGGGCCCGATGGCTCAAGCGACTGCCTGTCCCGCCCGAGGGCGTGGTCCTGGGCGAGATCGCTCGAGTCCGAACTGGGGGTGGCAGGCGGGGACAGTGTGTCGCTCGATGTGGCGGGCATGCTCGAGCTGCCGGACGTGGCCGTGGCCGGTTTCGTCAAGGAACCGCTGGGGACGTATGCCTACGCCTCGCTCCCATATGCCATCGGCTTGGTGCGCGAGACGCTCGGGCCACTGCTGGCGGCCGGCGAGAGCCCGGCCAACCTCATCATGCTCACCTTCGACGAGGGCATCGACGGGGCAGCCATGCGGGCCCCCCTGAGCGCGGTCGAGGGCGTGGAGGCCTACGTCGACTCCGACGCGCTGTATGAGCTGGCCCAGGAGTACATGAGCCTGTTCTACGTCTTCGTGGGGGTCATGGTCGTGCTGGGCGGCATCCTGGCCTTCGCGCTCATCTACAACACGATGTCCGCCAACATCTCCGAGCGCCAGGGCGAGCTCGCGGTGCTGCGCACGCTGGGCCTATCGCGCCGCATGATCGGCTCGATGGTCACCGCCCAGAACCTGCTGCTGACCGTCATCGGCCTGGTGCCAGGGCTGATCTTCGGCTGGCTCCTGGCCTGGGTCTTCATGTACGCGTTCAGCTCGGACATGTTCACCTTCGAGCTCTATATCCGACCCCTGACGTTCGTGCTCACGGCGGCGGCCATCGTCATCGTGGGTCTGCTCTCGCAGTGGCCGGCACTGCGAGCGGTGGCCAGGCTCGACCTTGGCCTGATCATGCGCGAGCGTTCGTTCTGACCAGCCTCCGCGCACGGTTTGCCGGTTGCCGTTCAACGGGTGAACGTGACGCGTGGGACCTTCGACGGGTAGGACCTTGCCGCTGAGCGGCAGACGGTGACCGCGATTCCCGTTGAACGGGCAGAACGCGACGCCGACGGCGTCCGGCTGGTCGAACTGGCCCGCTGGACGGCAGATGCCCAGACCAGGCACCCCTCACCAGCACCGTCGCCACTGCCCCGAGCACGCCGCCCATTGCCCTCGTTCCATGCCGCGGCCGCCGGTATCAGCGCTCAAGCGCCCTTGAGGGCGCCGTGCCGGGGGACCTGCTTGGGACGCGACCAACGGCCCGGGGGTGCCGCGGGCCCGGCCTGATACGCTCGGACACGACAACCCGCATCGGTGGTCTGGAGGCGCGCGTTCACCCGGGCCTGGAGGGGCAGCCGCGATGCGCTCTCGACGCTGTCCGCCAAGGAGTTCGATGCTCTCCATGACTGCCGTCCCCCGCCGCGACTTCGTGCTCGCGACCGCCGTCGCGCTGCTCACGTCCCTGAGCCTGGCCGCCTCCATCGTCGGAGCTGAGCCGAGCGCGGATCCCGCCGCTCCTCCCGTCGCCGGCTCGGTCACCGTCTACACCTCGGTCACCCAGGACACCGTCGATGCGGTGCTGGCAGCACTCGGCGAGACGCATCCCGACCTGGTCGTCAAGATTCTCCGGGCACCGACCGGTGAGCTCGACGCGCGCATCGCCAGCGAGCAGCGCAGCGGGGGCATCGGGGCCGACGTGCTCTGGATGACCGACCCCCTGTCCGTCCAGCGATACGAGGCCGAAGGTCTGCTGGCGCCGCTGCCGGCCGAGGGCTTCGAGGACGTGCCGTCCGAGTACCGCGGGGAGACGTTCGTGGGTACTCGTCTGTTGAACCTGGTCATCGTGGCCGGTTCCGAGCTCGACCCCATGCCCACCACGTGGAGCGACCTGGCAGATCCAGCCTACAGCGGTCGCGTGGCCATTCCCGACCCCGGGTTCGCCGGCTCGGCCTTCGCCGCGCTGGGCTACTTCGGCACCTCCGACGAGTACGGCATGGACTTCTATGCCGCCATGGCGGACAACGGCGCGGTGCAGGTGCAGTCGCCGGTCGACGTCATCACCGGTGTGGCCGAGGGCAACTACGACGCGGGCATCTCACTCGACAACATCGTGCGGGCGACGGCTGCCAAGGGCTCGCCCATCGAGCTGGTGTGGCCGGAGTCCGGCGCCATCGCCGTGTTCAGCCCGGCCGCAGTGGTGGCCTCGACAGACGATCCTGCCGCGGCGGCCGCGTTCACCGAGTTCCTCGTCTCCCCGGCAGGCCAGTCGGCCATCGCCAGCACCGGCTGGCAGCCCGTCCGTGACGATGTCGAGTGGCCCTACGAGGCCGCAGTGGTCACGCCAGACTGGAGCGAGCTCTACGGCAGCCAGGAGCAGCTGCTGGAGGATTACTACGCCATCTTCGGTGACTGACACGGACCGGTCCGCGCCCGCCTCCTCGCCCCTGAGCAGTGGCGCCGGCGGGGCGCGCGACCCGCAAGCCTTCGCCCGGCGCTGGGCACCGGCCGCCGCGCTGCTCGTGGCCGCGGGCGTGCTGGTGGTGGTGCCGCTGGCCGTCCTGCTGCGGACCGCGCTCGAAGAAGGCCTGCGCCCGATGCTCGACGCGGTCGCGTCCGCCGCTCCGGCCATCTCGGCCTCGGTCTGGACCAGCCTGGCCGCGACCGTCATCGCGGTGCTCATCGGGGTCACCATCGCCGTGCTCACCGAGCGGACCGATGTACCCGGCCGCCGGGCGCTGCGCCTGGCCATGCTGCTGGCCTTCATCGTGCCCGGCTACGTGGCCGCGCTGGGCTGGCTCAACGCCTATGGGCCCGGTGGCCTGCTCGACGACACGCTCGGCCTGGCTGCGCCGGCGCTGGTCGGCCCGCTCGGGGTCGTCATCGTGCTGGGTGTGGAGGCCGCCCCCATCGCCTACCTCCTGGTCGTGGCCGGGCTGGCCACCCGCGCAGAGCCGGACCTCGAACGGGCCGCTCGCGTCTCGGGCGCAGGGCCGGTGGAGGCATTCCGCTCGGTGACGCTGCCGCTGCTGCGCCCGGTCATCGCCGGAGCCGGCGCCATCGCCTTCGTCCTGAGCGTGACCTCGTTCGGCGTGCCGGCGGTGATGGGCCTGCCGGCGGGCTTCACGACCATGACCACGCGCATCTACCGGGACCTCGCCTTCTCCTCGGACCCGGCCTCATTCGCGCGGGCGGTCGGGCTGGCGGTGGTGCTGGCGGTGGGAGCCGCGCTCGTCATCGCGCTGGCCGACTGGATGCTGGAGCGACGGCGCTCCGATCGTTCCGGCGCCTTCGCGGGTCCGGTGGGACGGATCGGACGGCCGCCGGGCGGTCCGCTCGAGGAGGGTGGAGGCCGACGCGGCGTCCGCCCGCGTGCCCTGGCCGGCGGAGTGCTGGCCTGGGGCGTGGTCACGCTCACGGTGATCCTGCCCCTGATCGGCCTGCTGGTAACCGCGCTCACGCGGGCGCCCGGGCTGGCACCCGTGCCGGCCAACTGGTCGCTCGACAACTTCCGTGCGGTGCTCGACCCGCGCACGCTGGAGGCCGGCCTTAACAGCGCAGTGCTGGCGGCGGCAGCGGCGGTCGGGGTCATCCTCCTGGCCGGACTCGCCGTGCTCGCTCGCCGGGGCCGCCGGGCCGGAGTCACCGGCGGGCTGCTGAGCCTGACCTTCGCCTTGCCCGGCTCGACGCTGGCCGTAGCCGTGCTGCTGGCCTACGGGGTGGCCCTGCGCGACACGCTGCTCATCATCCTCGTGGCCTACCTGGCCAAGTTCTGGGCCCTCGGATATCGGCCGGTGGCGGCGGGCCTCGAAGGCATCCCGGCCGACTCCTATCGGGCCGCGCGCGTCTCCGGCGCCACCGCCTGGACCACGACTCGTACCATCGTGCTGCCGCTGCTGCGGCCGATGGTCATCGCCGGGGCACTCATCGTGTTCATGTTCGGGCTGCACGAGGTGACCATGTCGAGCCTGCTCTACGGTCCGGGGTCGGCCACACTGGCAGTCGTGGTCCTCAACCTGCAGCAATACGGCGACAACGGCATGACGGCGGCGTTGGCGCTCATCCTGGCACTCATCGTGGCGCTGGCCGCGCTGCCGCTGGCGAGCCGTACCGGCGTGCTCGAGCGCGTCGGCTGGCGTCGATGACGGCGCCGCCCAGGGCGAGTGTGCCGTTCGCGCTCGACGCGACCGGCGTCAGTGTCGACTACGGCGCTACCCCGGCGGTCCGTGGCCTCGATGTGCAGGTCTCACGGGGCGAGACCGTGGCCCTGCTGGGACCGTCCGGCTCGGGCAAGACCACGCTGCTCTATGCCATCGCCGGGTTCCTGCCGCTATCCGGGGGCGAGGTCCGGCTCGAAGGGCGCCTCGTGGGCTCGGCCACGGTGAGCGTGCCCCCAGAGCAGCGTCCGGTGGCCATGGTCTTCCAGCACTATGGCCTGTGGCCGCACATGGACGCGCGGGAGACCGTGGCCTATCCCCTGAGACGCAGCGGGGTGTCGCGCTCGGAGGCTCGGGCCCGGGCCCACGAGCTGCTGGAGCAGATGGGCATCGGCCACCTCGGCGGCCGGCGGCCCGCGGAGCTCTCGGGCGGCGAGCAGCAGCGTGTGGGCCTGGCCAGGGCGCTCGCCCGGCGCCCCGCGGTCTACCTGCTCGACGAGCCCACCGCCCATCTCGACACCGTGCTGAAGGCGGAGCTGCAGTCGGAGCTGGCGAGGCGCATGCATGCCGACGGCGCAGCGGCCATCCATGCCACCCACGATGTGGAGGAGGCTCTGGCCGTGGCCGACCGGGTCGTGCTGCTGCGTGACGGCGGCGTGGTGCAGGTGGACCGACCCAGAGACGTCTACGCCCGGCCGGTCGATGAGTGGGCGGCACGTCTGACCGGTCCCGCCACCTTCATCGAGGGTACGGTCCAGGCGCAGGGAGCAGACGGGCCGGGACGCTACCTGGTCCGACCTGACTGGGTCCGCTTCGACGGGCCACTCGCCGCGACCGTCGATGACGTGCGCTATCGCGGCACGCACACCGACTACCGGCTGCGGACCGACCTTGGTCCGCTCCTGCTGCGACAGCCGGGCCCGGCCCGGTTCGAGACCGGGGACGAGACGAGCTGCGTCATCGACCGCGTCTGGCGCATGCCCACGCCTCGATGAGAGAGCGTGACGCCTATCCTGTAGCGAGACCACGATGACACGCGAATCGACCGAGATCTCCGCCGCCGAACAGGCCTATCTGCTGGCCATCCGCCAGTCCCGCGGGGGTCAGCGCCTGTGCCGCAGCCGACCTCGCGCGTCGGATGCGCGTGTCGCCCCAGGCCACGAGCGAGATGCTGCGCCGGCTTTCGAGCGGGGGCCTGGTGACCATCGGCGAGGGGCGCGACGTGGAGCTGAGCTCACGCGGCAGTGCGGAGGCGGACGCCATCTATCGTCGTCACGCACTGGCCGAGTGGTTGCTCAGCTCGGTCCTGGGCATCCCCTGGGCGGAGACCGATCCGGAGGCCATCCGGCTGCAGTCGCACATCTCGCCACGCGTGGAGGCGGCGCTCGATGAGCTCCTGGGCCACCCCGAGATCTGTCCGCACGGCAACCCCATCGACGAGGCCACCGCCAACCGGCGGCCAGCCGGCGTGCCGCTGAGCGACGTCGAGTCGGGTGCCCAGGTCACGATCTACCGCATCACCGAAGCCGCCGAGGACGACAGCGGGCTGGTCTCGTACCTGGAGGCCCGGGGCCTGCGGCCCGGTGCCCACGTGACCATCCTGGCCCGCTCGGAGTCCACCGATTCGCTGACCCTCGAAGGTCCCCTGGGACGTGCCACGCTGGGCCTTCGTCCGGCCAGCCTCATCCGCGTGCTGTCGGGCGACCCGGATCCGGCCCTGTTCCACCAGGTGCCCGCGCGCGGCGCTTGAGCCCCCCGCTCGCACTCTTGAGCCCCCCACCCACACTGACGAAGGAGTCGACCGCATGCTGGTCGTGATGTCGGTCGGAGCGACCGAGGAACAGATCGCAGAGGTCCGTCGGCACATCGACGCCGATGGCATGACGCCGCACGAAAGCCGCGGCGAGCAGCGCGTGATCATCGGAGTCGTCGGCGACGTGGGGCCACGCAAGGAACAGGTGATGAACCACCTCGCGTCGTTGCCTGGGGTGGATTCGGTCACACCCATCAGCAAGCCCTTCAAGCTCTCCTCGCGCGACTTCCATGCGGAGGATACCGTCATCAGGGTCGGCGACACCACCATCGGCGGAGGTTCGCTGACGGTCATAGCCGGGCCCTGTGCCATCGAGAGCCGGGACCAGCTGCTGCGCACCGCCGACGCGGTGGCAGAGGCAGGCGCCACCATCCTGCGCGGCGGTGCCTTCAAGCCGCGCACGAGCCCGTACAGCTTCCAGGGCCTGGGCATGGACGGTGTGCGCTTCCTGACCGAGGCCCGGGAGCGGACCGGGCTGCCCGTCGTCACCGAGGTCATGGAGCCCGGACAGGTCGAGCAGGTCGCGCTGCACGCGGACATCATCCAGATCGGTGCGCGCAACATGCAGAACTTCCCGCTGCTGATGGCGGCCGGCCGGGTGCAGCGGCCGGTCATGCTCAAGCGCGGCATCTCCGCCACCATCGAGGAGTGGCTGATGGCGGCCGAGTACATCGTCAGCTCGGGCAACCCGCAGGTCATCCTCTGCGAACGCGGCATCCGCACCTTCGAGACCTACACTCGCAACACGCTCGACCTCACGGCTGTGCCGCTGCTGCACAAGCTCACCCACCTGCCGGTCATCGTCGATCCCTCCCACGCCACGGGCAAGCGCTGGCTGGTGCCGCCCATGGCGGTGGCAGCGGTGGCCGGCGGTGCGGACGGCATCATGGTCGAGGTGCATCCGCAGCCGGACGACGCCCTGTCCGACGGGGAGCAGTCGCTCACCCTGGAGATGTTCGCGGAGATGGCGCCGGTGCTGCGCACGGTGCACGACCAGGCGGCCGCACTGGTCATGCGCGACCTGTAGCTCTCCGGCCCGACTGACCAACTCGCGCGGCCTCCGCGCGCAGACGCGCGCAGGCCGGCGGCGCTAGTGGCCGCGCTCGCCCCTGACGTACGCGGTGCCCAGTGCGGCCGGCGCTCCGATGCGCTTGCGGTTGGCCTCACGCGCGGCCACGATGAGCACGAGGATGACCATGGCGTAGGGCAGCATGCCCAGGAAGAATGTCGACGGCTGGTACTCGTAGAAGATGTTGGGGATGCCGAAGAAGTCCTTGGGGCCCTGCAGGTCGAGCGCAAGCCGGAAGATGAAGGCCACCATGTAGGCCCCGAAGGCAGTGCGACCCGGACGCCACTGGCCGAAGATGACGAGGGCCACGGCGATCCAGCCCTGGACGACGAACGTCTTGTCGGCGTGCCACCCCGGCGCCAGCGACATGGTCATGAAGGCCCCCGCCAGGCCGGCCAGCGCGCCGCCGAGCATGACGTACACATAGCGCTGGCGGTAGACGTTGACGCCAAGGGCGTCAGCCGCGCTGGGCTGCTCGCCCACTGCGCGCAGGTGCAGGCCGGGACGGGTGCGGAAGATCCAGACCGAGGTCAGCGGCACCAGCAGGTAGCCCACGTAGACCAGGATGGAGTGGTCGGCGAAGAAGACCGGGCCGATGAAGGGGATGGCCGAGAGCAGTGGGATGCTCAGCACCGGCAGGAGGGGCGCACTGCCCGAGGGCAGCCCTTCACCCAGGACCAGGGCCAATCCGGTGCCCAGGAACGTCAGCGCCAGACCGGACACGATCTGGTTCGCTTGCAGGTGGATGGTCACGATGCCGTGCAGGCCGGCCAGCGCGGCGCCGGCGACCATGGCCAACAGGACGCCCAGCCAGGGATCGACCTCATAGCCGATCCAGAAGCCGATCACCGCACCCATGAACATCATGCCCTGCACGCCGAGGTTGAGGACCCCCGCGCGTTCGGCGAAGAGTTCGCCGATGGCGGCGAGCAGGAACAGGGTGCCGCCGGCGATGCCGGCGTAGAGGGCGAGCTCGAGATTCATCGTCGGACCACTCGCACGCGGTAGCGCAGGAAGACGTCGCTGGTGATGACGCAGAACAGGACCACGCCCTGGATCATGGCTGGGATGCCTGCCGGCTGGATCTCACGACCGGCCAGGATGAGCGCGCCGAAGGCGATGGCCGCGAAGATCACCCCGATGGGGTTGAAGCGCGCCAGGAAGGCCACGATGATGCCGGTGAAGCCGTAGCCGGGCGAGAAGTTGTCCTGCAGCCGATGTACGACGCCACTGATCTCCGCCGCCCCGGCCAGTCCGGCCAGGCCGCCGGAGATGAGCATGACCAGGATGATGGTGCGTCCGATGTCGATGCCCGCGTACTTGGCTGCCCGCGGGTTGTCGCCGATGAGCCGGATCTCGTAGCCCTTGCGCGTGCGGTTCAGGAAGGCCCATAGCAGGAGCGCAGCCACCACCGCCAGCACGAAGCCGAGGTGGACGGTCAGACCGGCGAAGTCGTCGACCAGGTCGCTGTGGTCGGTCAGGCGCGGTAGCCAGGCTTCACGCGGGAAGCGGGGTGACATCTGGAAGCCACCATCGCTCCAGGGGCCAAAGACCCAGAACTTGATCCACTCGATGCTGATGTAGACCAGCATCAGCGTGGTGATGATCTCGTTGACGTTCAGCCGCGCCCGGAGCCAGCCGGCGATACCTGCCCAGGCGGCCCCGAGTGCGATGCCGGCCAGCATCATCAGCGGCAGGAAGATGAAGCTGGGCGTGCCCTCTGGCAGCCAGCCCACCAGCACGATGGCGCTGGCACCCCAGGCGCCCATCATCAGCTGGCCTTCGGCACCGATGTTCCACAGGCGCATACGGAAGGCGACTGCGCAGGCCAACCCGGTGAAGATGAGCGGGGTGGCCTTGACCAGCGTGTCCGAGAGCACCCCTACGCTGCCGAGGGAGGAGCGCACGATGTGGGCGTAGGCGTCGAGCGGGTCGCCGCCGATGAGCCAGATGATCACGGCCGAGATGAGCAGGGCTACGATGAAGGCACCGATGGTCGTGGCCACGCCCAGGCCTCGCGGCGTCTCCAGCCGCCGCTCCATCTGGAGCGTGAACGGGATCAGGTGACGCCGGCTGGGGTTGGCCGCGCTCATGGCCGGGGTGCCGGTTCCACGGCTGCATCGGCCATCGAGCCGGTCATCATCAGGCCCAGTTGCTCGACCTTGGCCTCGCCGGCCGGGATGGAAGCGCTGATGTGACCTTCGTAGATGACCGCTACCCGGTCCGCCAGCATCAGGATCTCGTCGAGGTCCTCGCTGATGAGCAGCACGGCCATCCCGGCCTCGCGCTGCTTGAGCAGCAGCTTGTGCACGGTCTCGATGGCGCCGACATCAAGGCCACGCGTCGGCTGGACCGCCACCATCAGGCCTGGCTCGGAGCTGATCTCACGGGCCAGGATGAGTCGTTGCAGGTTGCCGCCCGACAGCAGCCGGGCCTCCGTGTCGATCGACGGCGCGGAGACCTCGTAGGCGTCCTTCAAGCCTTGCGCCTGGACCCGCGCCTCGCTGCTGTCGAGCGACCAGCCGTGCCCGATGGGCGCGTTGCGGTACGACTTCATGATGAGGTTGTCGGTCAGCGACAGGTTCGGGGCGGAGCCGGTGCCGGTGCGGTCCTCCGGCACGTGGGCCACGCCGGCGTCGATGGCCTCCAGCACCGGGCGATTAGCCAGCTCCTTGCCATTGACCACGATCGAACCGGTGCACTCCCGCAGCCCGGTGATGACCTCGGCCAGCTCTGATTGGCCATTGCCGGCAACCCCGGCGAGGCCGATGATCTGGCCTGAACGGATGCGCAAGTCCACACCGTCAAGGGCGGTGAGGCCCCGATCGCTGATGGCGCTGACGCCCCGCATCTCGAGCACGATCTCGCCCTGGGGTACGGCGGCCTTGTCGAGGCTCTCGAGGACTTCCCGGCCGACCATCAGCTGGGCCAGGTCGCGCTTGGTCTTGCCGGCGGCGGGCACTCCCGCGGCGGTGACGACGCCGCGACGCATGACGGTCACGCGGTCGGCGATGGTCAGGACCTCGTCGAGCTTGTGGCTGATGTAGACGATCGAGGCGCCGGCCTTGGTCATCCGTCGCAACGTGCCGAAGAGTTCGTCGATCTCCTGCGGCGCGAGGACGGCTGTCGGCTCGTCCATGATGAGGATGTTGGCGCCGCGGTAGAGCATCTTGAGGATCTCTACGCGCTGTTGTTCGCCAACGGACAGCTGCCAGACCTTGGCTGAGGGGTCGACCGCCAGGCCGCTCTCTTCGGCCAGAGCCCCTACCTTGGCCTCAAATCGAGGCATGTCCAGCCAGAAGCGCGGCTCGTCGAGGCCGAGCAGGATGTTCTCGGTGACGGTCAGCGAATCCACCAGCGTGAAGTGCTGGTGGACCATGCCCAGGCCGACCTCGATGGCGTCACGCGGGGAATGGAACTCGACGGCCTCGCCGCGCACGTCGATGATGCCCTCATCGGCCTGGTAGAGGCCGGCGAGGATGTTCATTAGAGTGGACTTGCCGGCGCCGTTCTCGCCGAGGAGGGCATGGACCTCCCCGACGCGCAGATCGAAATCGACGCGGTCGTTGGCGACCACGCCGGGGAATCGCTTGACGATCCCTCGCATCGCGACTGCGAGAGCGGTGTCGGTCATTCGGGTAGGCATGGAACCTCGAGGGCCTGAAGACCCCCGAGGTTGCCGTGTATTCCGGTCTGCTAGTTCTCGGGGGGAGCGGCGTTGACTCCCTCAGCCCACCAGTTCATGCACGTCTCGCACACCGCGCCAGTGAAGTAGCTGAACGCGTCGAGGTCTTCCTGCATGAGGGACTCGCCCTCCTCGAGGACCACGTTGCCCTGGTTGTCCATGATCGGGCCGGAGAAGACGTCGAAACGGTCGATGTCGCCGGCCAGCATGGCGGCCAGGGTGTCCTTCACCAGCTGGACGTCCTCTTCGGGAAGGTCGGCGATGCCGGGCTGCGGCTCCTCGCCGTCCATGAAGCCGTAGAGGCCCATACCACCGGAGTCGGCGTCGAAGTACACAGATCCGGGGACGTATGTGCCGGCCCGGATCTCCTCGGCGATGCGAGTGTATTCGGGGCCCCACAGCCAATAAGGGGCCGTCAGGCAGGCTGGGCTCGTGCACGAGCCGGCCCAGTCATAGGTGATGCCCCACTTGTCGCCGAGCTCTTCTGCCACTGCTGCCGGCGCGGGCGTGTCGGCGCCGGTGAAGACGACCTGGGCGCCGGCATCGAAGAGGGAGGCCGCTCCATCACGCTCGACCTGGGGGTCGTGCCAGGTGTTGATCCAGCGTACGTCCATGGTGCACTCGGGACAGGTCTGCCGTGCGCCGAGCATGAACGCGTTCCCCAGGCGCAGCTCTTCGGGGATGGGGAAGGTCGCGATGTACCCGAGCTTGGGGTTGCCGTCGACCTTGGCGCGCGACCCGGCGAGCATGCCGGAGAGGTACTTGAAGTCCTCCATGGCGCCCATGATGTTGCCGAAGTTCTGGTCGTTCGACATGAAGCCGGACACGTGAAGGAACTGCTGGTTGGGGAATTCCTCGGCGACCGCAGACATCGAATCCATGTAGCCGAAGGAGGTGCCGATGATGTAGTCGAAGCCCTTGCGGGCGAGGCTGCGGAACGCCTGCTCGGCGTCGGAGCCCTCGGCCACGTTCTCCACGTAGGCCACATGGACGCCGTCCATGTTCTCGCACATGTACTGCAGGCCCTCGAAGTGGGCCTGGCTCCAGCCGCCATCGTTGTGGGGGCCGATGAGGACCATGGCGATGTTGAACGCGCCCTCCATGGTCTCAGGTAGCTGTACGCCGCCGGAGATGGCGGAACAGTCCGTCTCTTCCTGTGCTGCGACGAGTGGGGCTCCGCTGACCCCGATAGCGCTCGCCAACAGCGCGCCCGCAAGGGTCACGCGTGCGAGCTTCGCCCACGGCTGCATGCTCATCCGATAGGTCCCTCCTGGTGCATCCGCCGGGAGACCGATTAGCCCGCCCCCGGTCAACCCGACGATACGCTACACGGCAACCCGAATCAGGGCCGTTTAGGCAACACTCGGGCACCCATTCGGCACCAAGAGGGCTACCCGGCCGGCCGATCCCAGCGTGGGCGGCGGCGATACCGGCGGTGAGCCCCGCCGGTGCGCGGCCCGCGTCGGCGCGCGGCGCTCACCAGCGCGCGGCGGGTGTCGGCGCGGGGCATACTCCGTGCGTCGCCCCTGGGCTTGCGCCAACGCGACCTGGACACGGTTTGTAACAACGGGGAAGCGGCGGCCCCCACGATGGCCCCGCCGTCACCCGCTGACCACCCTCAAGGAGGAGACCTACGTGGCCACGAGCGAACATGCCGGACAGCCCGCGGAACCGTCGATGCTGGTCGATCTCGACACGCTCACGGCTGCCTACTACCAACGGACCCCCGATCCGGGCGAGCTCACGCAGCGAGTGGCCTTCGGGACCTCCGGCCACCGCGGCTCGTCGCTCACGACGTCGTTCAACGAGGCCCATATCGTGGCCACTACCGCGGCCATCTGCGCGTTCCGCCGCGAGAAGGGGTTCACGGGGCCGCTGTTCATGGGCCGTGACACCCACGCCCTGAGTGAGCCGGCCTTCCTGACGGCGCTGGAGGTGCTGGTGGCCGATGGCGTGGACGTGCGCATCGACAGCGCCGACGGCTACACGCCGACGCCCGGCGTGTCCCACGCCATCCTGACCTGGAACCGGGAGCACCGCGACGCGCTCGCCGACGGCATCGTGGTCACGCCCTCGCACAACCCGCCTGCGGACGGCGGCTTCAAGTACAACCCGCCCAGTGGGGGCCCTGCCGACGCGGACATGACGCGGGCCATCCAGGACGCTGCCAATGCGCTCCTCAGCGAGGGCCTCGATCGGGTCGCGCGAGTGCCGGCTCCGCGAGCCAAGGCCGCAGCCACCGGCTACGACTTCATGGGCAGCTATGTGGCCAGCCTTGATGATGTCATCGACATGGACGTCATCGCGGCCTCCAGCCTGCGCATCGGGGTCGATCCCCTGGGCGGTGCCGCGGTCGCGTACTGGGGCACGATCGCCGACGTTCACGGCATCGACCTGATTATCACCAACGAGACCGTCGACCCCCGCTTCGCATTCATGACCCGGGACTGGGACGGGAAGATCCGGATGGACCCTTCCTCGCCCTTCGCCATGGCCCGCCTCATCGGGCTGCGCTCCGAGTTCGACCTGGCCCTGGGCAACGACGCGGATGCCGACCGCTTCGGCGTGGTCACGCCTGGTGCTGGGTTGCTCAACCCCAACCACTATCTCGCGGCCGCGGCCTCCTACCTCTTCGGTGGGGCCCGGGATTGGGGCTTGGACGCCGCCATCGGCAAGACGCTGGTGTCGTCCAGCATGCAGGACCGCATCGCGGCCTCGCTGGGCCGGCCGCTGTACGAGGTGCCGGTCGGCTTCAAGTGGTTCGTGGACGGGCTGCTCGATGGAACGGTCGCGTTCGGAGGGGAGGAGAGTGCGGGCATGTCCTTCCTCCGCCGCGACGGCCTGCCCTGGTCCACCGACAAGGACGGCATCATCGCCTGCCTCCTGGCCGCCGAGATGACGGCCAGGGCCGGCCGCGATCCGGGCGAGTCGTACGCAGCACTGACAGAGCGCTTCGGGGCGCCCGTGTACAAGCGCATCGACGCCCCCGCCACGCCGGAGCAGAAGGCCGCGCTGGGAGCGCTCTCGCCTGGGGCCGTGACCGCCACCGAGCTGGCCGGGGAGCCGGTCACGGCCAAGCTGACCGCGGCCCCGGGCAACGGCGCCGCCATCGGAGGCCTCAAGGTCGTCACCGAGCAAGGCTGGTTCGCAGCCCGTCCATCGGGCACGGAGAACGTGACCAAGCTCTATGCCGAGTCCTTTGTCGACGAGGCACACCTGGAGCGCATCATCGAGGAGGCGAGGGCCATCATCGAGGCGGCCCTCGACAGCTGATGCCGGAGAGCGCCCAGGAGGCCATGCGCCGGATGCCGGTCATCCGTCCGTGGCGCAACATCGAGGTAGCGGCGACCGAGCCCTACGGACGGAAGATGTACCTGTACGTGCAGGCGGCCCCGGTCTTCGAGGAGCACGGCTACAAGGGCGCGACCATCAAGGCGCTGGCCCACGCCTGCCACCTCAGCCCGGCCTCGCTCTACCACTACTTCGGATCGAAGCGGGAGATGGCGACCTATCCGCTGACGAGCCCGGCCATCGACTGGGACAGCGCGTACGTGGACCCGGACATCGACCCGCTGGTCCAGTTGCGCGTGATGCTGGACATGGCGGTGGCGATGTATCCGATCTGGGCGCTCGCCCTGCGCATGCACGAGGAGATCAACGGCGCTATCGACGACCGCATCCGTGCTGATGGCTGGAGGCAGGGCGAGGCTGTCTTCGGGCGGCTGCTGGTGGCTGCTGCCCCGGGCATGGACCGCCCCGGGGCCGAGCGCGTGGCACGTGACGTGCTGGCATCACTGGCCGGCACGGCCATGACGGCGCTCGACTCCGATGTGATGACTGTCCAGCAGGAACGGATGCGCTCCGTGCTGAGAGCCAGCCTGGTACCGGACCACCTTGACGGCCAGCGCTTCGACACCATCATGGAGGCTCCTGCGCCGACCGAGCCGCCGACTTCCGAATAGAACGGCCGACTGATTCGGTCAGGTATCCCATACCTTCTGGCTGCATCTTTCGCAGCCAGAGAGGTATCCCATGACCGAGGGAATGTCCCAGGCAGTCGACTACCGGGCGCGGTCGCGCACAGGCCCCAAGGGCCCCAGTCCGCGGGCCGCGAGCCGCGCCCTCTATGCAGCCGTGGTGACGATGATCGCCTCGATGGTGGCTATCTCGCTCTTCTTCGGCGGCGCCGGAGCCTTCTGGGGCCCGGTGAACGACCTGTTCGTGGTAGCCACCGTGCTCCTGTTACTGCCGGCCATGGCCGTGCTCTACCGCCTGGCCGGTGGTCGCGCTGGCACGTGGTTCAAGATCCTGACGGTCGCCGCAGCCGCTGGCGTGCTGCTCATCGCCGTCGGCCAGTTGGCGCTGGTGGCTGGCCTCATCACGCTCGACGCGTCGTTCACGACCGGTGGCCTCGGCGTGCTGCCCGTCATCGCGTGGATCGGCGGGACGGGTCTGCTGGCCCGGCGCACGCCCATACTCGGCCGGGCTGTGGGCTGGTGGGCCCTGGCCTTCCTGGCCCTCATCGGCCTGACCATCGTGGTCGTGCCCGCCACCGGCCTCGACATGGCCACGATGACGTTCTTCCTGGGCGGGCCCTTGATGATCGCGCTCTTCGGCTGGATGGTGAGCCTGGCCCGGGACCTCGCCCGGGCCGAGAGGCCCGCCTGAGGCTCGCTAGCTGAAGAACTCCGTGATGCGGGCGGTGTCATCCGAGAAGGCCCACCGCTCGCTGATCTTGCCGTCCTTCAAGTGGAAGATCTCGGCGGTGTTGTAGTCGAGAGACTGATCGCCGCGAGTGGCGTGGGCCTTCACCAGGGCCACGACGTGATCGATCGCTGGCGGTGACATCATGGAGCTCGACGGTGATGGTGAAGTCGCTGCTCCCGCCACCGAGACCTTCCGCCATCGCGGCCTTGCCTCGCACCGGTTCCGAGGCGCCGATGACGTGCCACACGACATCGTCGGCGATCATCTCCCCGAACCCGTCGTAGTCCTGCCGGTTGAGTGCCTCGATGCTCGTGCGGATCATCTCGGCGTGTGGGTGTTCGGCCAACGTCTGACCCTCCCTAGGGCGAAGTCTGAGCCCCCGCTCGCCGCCATCAGGATAGGGGGCGTGACAAGAGTCTCTCGCGACCCAGCCTAGCCCTCGGCCACGAGTTCACGCAGGCGGGGCAATCGCTCGATGGTCTCGCGGTCGAATGGAGCCGGCAGGTCGACCACCAGATGGGTGAAGCCGAGGTCCAGGAAGCGGCGCCACTGCTCGGCCACATGCTCCTCGCTGCCGACGAAGTCGACCTCCGGGTCGACGACATGTTCGCTGCCGTTGGCGTCCAGCCCGGCCTGCAGTACGCGCGCGGCTTCGTCGGCGTCGTCACGCAGGACGAGCAGGCCCACCATCGTGTGCTCGATCTCAAGCGGGTCGCGCCCGACCGCATCGCAGTGTCCACGCAGCACTTCGACCTTGCGCGCGAGCTTGTCGTACGTGCCGCCCACGTTCCAGCCCTGTGCGTGCCGCGCCACCGTCCGCAGCGTCTTCCTCTCGCCGCCACCGCCGATCATCAGCGGAAGTCGCCCGGCACCGAGGTAGGGCAGGGGATGGTGCTCGAGCTGGCTGAAGCCATAGCGCCCACCAGGCTCACTCGTGGCGGTCTCGCCCGCCAGCACGCGGCTGATGCCGCTGACAGCCTCTTCGAGCCAGTCGAGGCGCTGGCCGAAGCCGGATCCGAAATCGATGCCATGGGCCGCGTGCTCGTACTCGAACCATGCTCCCCCGAGCCCCAGCCAGGCCCGGCCGGCGCTGATGTGATCCAGCGTCACCGCCGACTTGGCCACAAGGCCGGGATTGCGGAAGGTGTTGGCACCGACCATCAGGCCGAGCTGGATGCGCTCGGTCGCTGCCGCCCACGCGGCCAGCGTCGTCCAGCCCTCGAAGATCGGTTGCAGCGGATCGCCCACGATGGCGTGGAGGTGGTCCCAGGTCCAGAGGGAGTCAAGGCCGAGCTCATCGGCCAGGCGGGCATGCTCGAACAGGCCGGTCCAGTCGGTCCGCTGGGGCCAGAGCAGGGCGCCGACGCGGACCGGGTATCGGTCGCGGTGTGTGGTCATGGCCCCGAGGCTATAGCATCCGTGGGTGCCTTGGACTCGAAACGCGAAGATCGCCTTCATCGGCTCGCACGGGATCCGCAAGACGACCGCTGCGCTGGCGTTCGCGAGCGTGGTCCAACGGGCCGGCCGCTCGGTCGAGTTCGCGCGCGAGGTCGTTCGCGACAACCCCCTGGGCATCAACGAGGGCGCGACCTCAGAGGCGCAGCTGTGGGTGCTGACGTCTCAGATCCGGCGCGAGCTCGAGCTGTCGCGCAAGGCCGAGTGCCTGGTCACCGACCGAGGCGTGATGGACAACTTCGCCTACTACTTGCGTGCCGGTGGCGGCGAAGATCGCTTCGATGCCGAGCCGCTCGTGCGGCAGTGGTCTCGCACCTATGATCTCGTCGTCCGGCTCACGCCGGATGTAGAGCTTCGGGCTGATGGCGTTCGCTCCACCAACGACCGCTTCCGCGATGAGATCGAGGCCATCCTCGACGCTCGCCTGCCGCGCCTGGTGCCCCGCGATCGCCTGGTCGTTCAGCCCGCCTCGGGCATCACGGAGAACCACGACTGGTGGCCCCTGGCGGAGCAGCTGGCCGGCCGCCTCGACGAGCCATTGCTGGCCGAGGGAGTCACTCGGCCGCTGCGCCCGCCCCGCGCGGCCGCGAGCAGGAGCCGGCGAAACCGGCCCGCGCCCAAGGATCAGCTGGCGCTCGACCTGGGGCGCTGAGCGCCACTTCTGCCCGAGCCGGGTACAGTCAGCGCGATGCCATCCTCCTCGGGCCCCGGTTGGGGCAACGCCTCCTCCTCACCCATGTCTGACCCGGGCCGGCCCGGGCCCCTGGACACCGACGTCGCGGTCACGCTACTGCAACGTGGCCAGGTCCTCGCCGACCAGGGCGATTGGGATCTGGCCGCGGGCACGTTCGCTCGGGTCGTCGGCAGCGAGGACCCGGCACTTCACACTGCAGCCTTGCTGGGCCTCGCGGAGTGCCGCTACCGTCTCGACGAGGAGCCGGCTGCCCTGCAGGCCTGGATCACTGCCACCCAGGCGCCGGAGAACGAGCTGACCTGGCGGGCCTGGAAGTCGCTGGCTGCGGCCCGCGTGCGGAACGATGACGTAGCCGGGGCAGCGCGGGCCTACCGCGAAGCCGCTCGCCGGGCGCCGACCTCCGAGCAAGCGGAGCTCCAGTCGCGCATCGGCTGGCTGAGCAAGGAGATGGGCGACGATCGCAGCGCCGAGCGCGCCTTCAGTCGTACGCGTGCGCCCGGCGTGGCCCAGCCCTACGTCACCTACGGCATCCTGGCCATCACCTCCATCCTCAGCCTGCTGATCCTGTTCGGCTTCGAGGAGCTCGGGCTATCGCTGCGGCTGGACAAGGGCGCGGTCTACTACGACGCGGAGTTCTGGCGTCTGTTGACGGTGGCGCTGGTGCACGGCTCGATCATCCACCTGCTCTTCAACATGTACGCGCTGTGGATCATCGGGCCCATCGTCGAATCGCTCTATGGACCGTGGCGGTTCCTGGCCATCTATCTCATCTGCATCGCGGCCGGGTCTGCCGCCAGCTACGCCACCTCAGCCAACCCCGGGGTCGGTGCCAGCGGCGGCGTGTTCGGCCTCTTCGGTGCGTTACTCGTGGCCGACCGGGTGCACAAGCCGGCCCTGACCCGGAACGCCCGCAACCTGACGATGCAGATCGGGTTGCTCATCGTCATCAACCTGGTCATCGGCTTCACGGTGCCCAACATCGACAACGCCGCCCACATCGGCGGCCTGTTGGCCGGTGCCGTGCTCGGCTTCCTGCTGGTCCCCCAGGGGGCGCTGCTGGGCTCGTTCTGGTCGCGGCCGTCGACCGGCCCACAGTCCCCGACCGCTCGTCCGGCGGCCCCGGCCGTGCGCACCAGGCCGCTACGTGTCGCCGGCGTGGCCGCCATCGTCGGAGTCGTGGTCGTGCTCGTGGCTATCGGGCCCATCACCTACGAGCCGCCCATCTGGTGGCTGCTCGCCGGCCAGCCAGGGGCGGTCACGGAACGCGTGGGCGATGCGGTAGTTGTCGCGGCGAGCGCGTCGAGCGTGGTCCGCCGGCAGTTCGACCTCGTCGCGCCGAACCGGCAGGTCGACGGCCATGGCCCGCCGGGGTCCGGGCCCGGGTCCCACGTCGCGGAGTCGCAGGCCGAGCCAGGCAGCCAGGCTGCCGGGCAGGTTCAACCTTGGGTCGAGGGTCCCCAGCGCCTGGGCGTCGCGGCGCCGGAAGCCATAGCAGCCTGATCGCACGGTCGTCGCATCGCCGGGGCCCACTGGGCCATAGCGGCGCAGGTCGACCGATACGAGTCCCTCGATCCCGGCCACGGCCACGTCGTCATCCTCGAGTGCGTCACACAGTGGGCCCACGATGTCGCCCTCGACCCGGCGATCCGTGTCGAGCACGATCACGACCGTGCCGCTCGCGCGGCGGAGCGCGGCCGAGAGGGCGTCACCAGGGCTGAACGCCTCCACGGTGCGGATGACTTCATCGCTGTGGGCCTCCACGCTCACCGCGCGGTCCGCCACCACCAGCACCTGCGAGTCTACGGGCAGGTGCTGGGCCAGGGACCGGAGCGCGGGATCAGGCGAGGCGCCGTCGCCGGCCATGACCACGACGGTGGCCACGGTGGGCGGCGCCTGCTCCGGCCGCCAGGGCACCGAGTCGACTGCGCCGTACACGGTGTTGCCGTCTTCGACCAGGTCTGCCGGCCTGGCCTGCAACAGCTCGAAGTCGATGCCGTGGTCGACGACTCGCCAGCCCGCGGCCTCGATGCGAGCGCGCAGCTGGTCGGCGGCGGCCCAGTCACGCGCGGCACGCGCGGCCGAGCGTTCCTCGGCCAGCGTGGTGATGTCCGGGGGCGGTGACGGGTCCGACACGGTCCGAGCATATCGCGTCCTCCAGCGGGTACCCTTCGCCGGGCATGGAACGAAGCGTCTGGACGGTGACCGTCGCCACGTTCGTGCTGCGATTCGCCACCGGCCTGACCGGGGCGCTGCTCATCTTCCTGCTCGCGGACTATCCCCAGTACGGCGGCCCGGAGGTCGGCCCGTTCGTCATCGGCCTGTTCACGGCCCTCTTCTTCGCGGCCGAGCTGGTCCTCTCGCCGCCGTTCGGACTGCTCTCCGACCGGATCGGGCACAACCGCGTCATGCAGGTCGGCCCGCTCTTCGGCCTGGTGGCCGTGCTGGTGACGGCCCTGACAGCCGAGATCGAGCTGCCGGGAGGCATGACCCTGGCCATCCCGCTCCTGCTGGGGAGCCTCGTGCTGCTGGGCATGACCCGCCTGCTCGAAGGCGCCTCGACCGCCGCTAGCGTGCCCTCGGTGCTGGGCTTCCTGGCCGTCATCACCAGCGGCGACGAGGATCTGCGGGGCAAGGCTGCGGCTCGCTTCGAGGCCGCCACCATCGCCGGGCTCACACTCGGCTTTGCCGCGGCGGGCGCGGTCTGGACCCTGCTGGGCCCGGCCGGTTTCGTGGCCAACGCTGCCGTCTACGTCGTGGCCTTCGCTCTCTACCGCTGGAACGTGCCCGCCGTGGGCATGCCAGTCATGCAGGGCGCCTCCATGTCGCTCGACTGGCTCCGCTATCGCCGCCTGCTACGACGGACACGTGTCTGGCTCCTGGCGCCGACCTGGATCGCGCTCAACGCGGCTCTCGGGCTGTACACCTCACAGACGCTCTTCCAGCTGGTGCGGGTGCCCGATGAGCGGTTCGCCAACCAGTGGCTGGTGGGCGGCTTCGACGCACTGCTGGTGACCCTGGTGTTCCTGGTGGGTGGTGCCGTGTTCCTGCTGGGCCTGCTCTACTGGGGCGGACGCTTCAGGTCGCTGCGACGCACCACCATCATCTTCTACGGCATCGTCGGCGGGGCGGCGTTCGTCGTCTCCGCCCTGCTGCTCAACCACACCGTCGAGGAGGCTGCCCTCACCCGGATGCTCTGGCTGGGTGGGCTGCTGGCGGGACTGTTCATGCTGGCCGGGGCCACTCCGGCGGCCCTGGGCCTGCTCGCCGACATGTCCGAATCGTTCCCGTCTGACCGCGGCGCCGTGATGGGTCTCTACAGCGTGTTCCTCGCGCTGGGTCAGATCATCGGAGCCCTGGTCGGTGCCGCTGCCGCTGAAGCCTGGGCCTTCGATGGCATCCTGCTGGCCACTCTCGTGCTGCTGGCCATCGCCCTCATGCCACTGGCTCGTCTGCGTCGTTTCGAGTTCCAGTTCCAGCCGAACCCTGCCAGCGGCCCTGATCGCGCGGCCACCGTGGTCGATCTCTCGGTGACGCGCGCCTATCAGCACGCTGATGCCGAGGCCTCAGCTGCGGGCCGCGAGGGCGGTGAGGGCGGCGGACCCGGGCAGGGCGCCTAAGAGTCCGACTCGGGCTCGGCTCCCAGTGATTCGGGCACGAAACGCATGATGGCGCGGGTACCACGCAGCAGGCGCAGCGAGTCATCGAGCACGATGTAGCTGTCCGTCGCCGGCAGGGTCTTGAGGTACTCCCGCTGCTGCTTGCACTTCTTGCTCTTGGCCTTGTTGCCGGCGCAGGCCCGGCCCTGCGGCGTCGGTTTGCCGATCTGGAGGCGCGTTGCCGCAGGGGTGCGGTAGTCGGCCGTGTAGACGTTGACCTCGTTCCGGTCGACCGCACCGGTCTCCCCGAGCACGACCTCGATGTCCTCGAACGAGGCCGTGATTGTCGTGCCCTCGATGGGACGTCGGATGGTCGATTTGCCGGACTTGGGCGAGACGTCCATCCAATCGAGCACCCAGGTGGGGCCCACCAGGTCGGCCTGGGGCCGCAGGCGCATCAGGGTGGCGCCGCTGACGCCCTTGAGCTCCAGTTCGTCGCCGCGCAGGGCATGGGATGCGGCTTCCCGCAGGGCGCCGAGGAAGTCGTCCTCGATGTCCTGGAGTGGGGTCGGGTTCTTGGCCCTCGATACGGGGCAGGCGCCCTTGTTGGCGAGACGGATGTCGGACACGTTGACGGCCAGGCCCGAGCGCAGGCTCTCCGCCTTGAAGGCGCGGCAGATCGTCCGGCCCTCGGCCGCTGTGCCGGTGAACTTCACCGCGGACGTGTTCAGCTCACTCTCGCCCCAGGCGATCTCACCATCGACATCGTAGATGGCCACCGGTGTCCAGGTCCGTCGCCCCAGGTCGACGTCCGGGATCAGGGCCAGGCGCGTCGTGCCCAGGTCATCCTGGAGGGCCAGGCCGGCCGGCAGCACCTTGAAGTCGGTGATCTCACCGAGCGTGTCGATGAGGCGAGCAGCCTGCGCCCGAGCCTGCTCGCTGCATGACTCGAGGCGGTAGGCCAGGTCCGAGATGCGGACGGTGCCGTCGTTGACGACGTATGAGCCCAGGAACGCGCCGCAGCCGGTGTTGCCCACCAGCCGACCGCCGCGCAGGAACTCGACCCACGGGTCGAGGCCCTGGATGACCGGGTCCACCGACCCATCGGCGTCGGCGATGCGGGCCAGGTCCCAGCGGGCCACCGTCGGGTCGTCCTCGATGACCGCGCGGGTGAGCGTCATGATCGGGTCGCCGATAGCGTCCTGCAGGACCAGGATCGAAATCTGCGCCGGTGAAGGAGGCAGCTTGGTCGATGTTGGCGTAGAAGGCCTCGTCGAAGGCTTGGGCGCTGGGGTCGCAGTCGAACCGCTCGACTGCCGGCGGGTCGATGAAGATCGTCTGCTGGGAGACCGTGTAGTTCGTTTCGAACGTGCTGCAGGCAGCCTCGCCGAACGCGAGTCCGGCAAACAGCGACAGGGTCGCTCCCACGCCCGCGGGCACGGGCACCACGTCGCCATTGGTGTCGCGGTACTTCAGGAGTTGCCATTCCCACTCGATATCACGTGCCTGAAGCTCATCCTGGGCGGAGGCCATGGCCGGCAGGGCCAGCGCGAACGCCAGGAGCAGGACCGATCCAAGCCCGACGATGCGGACCACAGGGTGCTGGCTGAGGGTGGAGGTGTTGCGACGACTCATACGACCTCTGGTTCTGGGGCTCCGCGGCTCGCCTTCGGCAGGATGGCGGGGCGAAACCTGCCCTTCGGAGCGTAGCCTCGCACATTCTCCGAGATTCCGATGCGGGGCCGGCGTAAGGGCAGCTCGGACGTGGTGTCCTCCCGTGCTGGTGCGGGGTGGAGGGGACTATTGCTGGTTCTTGCGAACCTTTGCTACAGTTGCCGTATCGCGGGCCGCTAGCTCAACGGTAGAGCAAGTGACTCTTAATCACTAGGTTGAAGGTTCGAATCCTTCGCGGCTCACCATCCCGACCACAACGACCCCTCCGAACCGTTCGGAGGGGTCCAGTCTTGTCCGGTCGGTGCCTGCGTGCACCCACGCGATGGTACTAGTGCGCTGAGCGGCGACGCTCAGCGGCAACGACCCCGTCGCAGGATGAGGCGAGCGACGGCGTCCATCCGGCTGGCTGGTGCTGAGGTCAGGTCGGGGAACGCATCACCGTCGCCAGCCACGGCCGCCTCGGCCAGGGTCCGTCTGCCACGGTCGCCCGGCCCGGGGGCCATCCTCCGCCATCCGCGCCTGGCCACAGGCCGCACCACAGCTCACTGGTGCGCTGGACGCACAGAGAAACCCCCGGCCTGAAGGGAGTCAGGCCGGGGGAGTGAACAGCTCGCCGGAGCGGGCTGCGATGAGTTCGATCGGGGCCGGCGGAGGAGGTGGAGGAAGACCGACCCCGGTCGCACTCGTATGTGGTTGTGGAGTCCTCAGCCCTGGCTCGGGAGCTCCATGATCAGGCTGCGCGTGTGACTGAAGGCCGTGAGTCGGCCGACCAGCCCGGAGAGCCCGGTCTTGTCCTCGCCGCGGCTGGAGCACTCGAGCCAGACCGACCCGCTGTCGGCGACGGCGAGCATGTGCCGGCCGCAGTTGCAGTAGGGCGCGGAGCGTTCCGCCCTCTCGATGAGGTCGACCGCGCGCTGGTTCTCGCGCTCGGTCAGGAAGGGTCCCGGACGGGCGGCGAGCCCGGGGACCTGCGTGTGGGTCATGTCGCTAGCAACCTCCTGGTTGGCTTGGCTGTTCGATCGGGTTTAGCGGATCTCGCCACGGCTCTGTGTTTCGATCCGGTCCGTATCGTACAACGACTGGCAGAGCATTGCAAGACGGTCCGTGTCGTTATTTCTTAACCGAGTGCAGGGTTGCCAATGAGACGGACCGTCTCGTAGGATGGTCGGTATATGACAGTCGAGGCAAAGGACGCCGCGGCCGCGGGCGACCCGCTGGACGAGCTCATCGCGCAGGAAGCACCGTCCGATGCCGTGAGGCGCACCGCCAAGCTCGGACGGCCACGCAGCGACCGGGCCCACCGGGACATCACGCAGGCCTTCCGGGAACTCCTCATCGAAGAGGGTTTCGGCAAGGTACGCATGGAGCACGTGGCTGCGCGGGCCAACGTGGGCAAGGCCACCATCTACCGCCACTGGCCCACCAAGGAGGCCCTGGCGCTGGAGGTGTTGCTGCAACTGGCGACGCCTCACCTCGCTGTCCCGGACGTGGGCGACACCAGGATCGAGCTGCTGGCGACCGTGCTGGCCCCGATGCGGGCCCTGACCGAAACGGACTTCGGGCCGGTCATCCGCGCGCTGCTCTCGGAGATCGCGCGAAACCCCGAGCTGGGCGATCCCTTCAGGGCCACGGTCGTACAGGCCCGGCGCGATGAGGTTGCCCGGGTCATCGCCCGAGGCGTCAGGCGTGGCGATCTGCGGCCAGACGTGCACCCGGAGGTGGCCACGGAGATGCTCGTCGGCCCGGTGTACTGGCGGCTGATGTTCGGTGGCGCCCTCGACGCCGAGTTCGCCGAGCGCATCGTCGACGACGTCCTGCAGGGCTGGTCGATGCGCGGCTGGGGTGAGGTCGCCACCAACTGGCTGTAGCGGGCGCCCGCGGCGCTTCAGCTGGCGCCCCGGCACCGGGTCGGGTGCCGACAGCGGAGCCTGGGACGCCCTAGTCGCCGAGAGGCAAGCGCTCCATGAGCACGAGGAACGGTGTCGTCTGCGCCGACGGCGACTCGATCACGGGCAGGCGCAACCAGGTCTCGCCCGCGGGTCCGCTCTTCCAGCGGGCGTCCAGCCTGCGAGCGGAGATGGCCGGCAGGCCGAGCGAGGCCACCGCTCGTCCGAGCATCCGTCCCTCGCCCACGATGCCGCGGTTCAGGACGCAGTGATCGGAGTCCTCGAGGGCAGCGGCCAGGCGTCGTCGTCGTTCCACGAACGGCATCCGCGCTAGCGACTCGCCTTCGAGATAGGGCAGGTCGGTCGCCACGAAGGCGCCTTCGGCAGGCTCGTCGGTGACGGCGCCGGCTCGCAGGCGCCGTCGCAACAGCCCTTCATCGGGCCGTCCTTCGTGGTCGAGGGCAAGGATCACCCCTTCCACGATCAGGCCGTCCGCCGACAGATGAGCGCGGAGGGCGGACAGCTCGGGAAAGGCCGAGAGCGGGTCGGCCAGGTGTTCGGTGGCGAGGACCAGGCTGTTTCCTTCACGCCGGATGGAAGCATGGGCGCCGGGCCACCAGGGCTCGAAGAAGTAGCCCTCATCGTCGAAGGGTCCGTGTCCATCGCTCGGCTCCGGCAGTGCGATGCGCGCGGGCAAGGCCCCATCCCGGGGGCCTGCCTCGGCCGCGAACGACAGCGGCAGCTGTCCCTCGGCCGCACGGTCCTTGGCCGTCATCGTGGCCGGCTCCCCCTCGGCTGGCTGCGGGTCAGGCGGTCTTGCGGCGCGCTGCCGGGGCGGCCGTCTTGGACTTCGAGCGGGACTTGGACCCGCTGGTGGCCTTGGCCTTGGTGGCCCTGGGCTGGCGCGCACGGGCCTTGCGCGCCTTCTCCACCGACACCGGCTCCCCGGCCTTCGTCGCGGGAGCGCCGACCCCTTCCGCCCGGGCGGCGGCCACGCTGGCTTCGAGCACGGCCATGAGGTCCGTGAGCCTGCTGGTCTCGGGTTCCGGTGCCGGCGCCTCCACTGGCTGGCCGGCGACCTTGCTGTCGATGACCTTGAGCAGCGCCTCGCGGTACTCGTCCTTGTAGCGCCCGGCGTCGAACTCGCCGGTAAGCGCGTCTACCAGTTGGCGGGCCATCTCGAGCTCGGCCGGCTTGAAGTCGGCTTCCCCTTGGGGGATGTCCAGGTCGGCAGTGTCCCGCACCTCGTCAGGCCAATAGAGCGTCGACAGCAGCATGGTGGGGCCGAACGGGTCGAGGGCCGCCAGCTGCTCCCTGTCCTTGAGCACGATCTTGCATACCGCCTGCAGCTGGCTGTCAGCCAGCACGCTCTTGAGCAGGGCGAAGGCCTTGCGTCCGACCGGTTCAGGCTCGAGGTAGTAGGACTGCTTGACGAAGCGCCCCCCGGCGTCCTCGCGGCGCGCCGGCACGAACTGCTCGATCTCGATGGAGCGGACGGTCTTGAGTGGCACGGCTTCGAAGTCGCTCTCCTCGAGGACGACGTACTGGCCCTTGGACCACTCGTAGCCGCGCACCGTGTCGGAGCGCTTGATCTCGCCGTGGTCGGGACAATGCACCTTCATCCCGATGCGCTTGAGGTCCTCGGCGTGAAGCATGTTGAAGGAGAGGCCCCCACGCGACTCGGTCGCGAGGTAGAGCCGGACGGGGATGGTGACGAGGCCGAACTGGATGGCGCCGCGCCACATCGCGCGTGGCATGTGCGTACTCCTTGCGGTGCGGACGAGCGGCGTCCGCCAGGGGCGAAAGCATAGCGCCGCGCTCGGGGTATGCCTAGCCGCCCCCCCACAGCGGGGTCGAGCGCCGAGGAACGGTATCCTCGCTCGACGATGAGAAGGTTCGCCGTTTGGCCGCTGGTCGCCGCCCTGGCCGCGGGTGCGTGCGCCGCGGACGGTCCTGCCGCGCCCTCCCCGGATGCCTCGGCCAGGTCTGCGACCACTGCCGTGGAGGAGCCGGTCGACGGGACCAGTGCCAGTTACGAGGAGCGAGGCGAACCGCTGCGGATAGTGACCCTCGGAGACGCCTACACCCGAGGCACCGACACCGCCGCCCCGCGTCGCGACAGCTGGCCATCGCAGCTGGTCGAGTCGCTCGAGCGCAGCGGTCTGTCACTGTGGCTGTGGAACCTCGCGGAGCCCAGCCACACGAGCAGTCAGCTCATCGAGGAGCAACTGGGCCAGGTCGCCTCGCTCGAGCCGGACGTGGTCACGCTGCAGGTCGGCGTCAACGACATCATCGCGCACGAGACCGACTGGTACCACGACAACGTCGAGATCATCCTCGATGAGTTGCTGGCGATCCTGGGGCCCGACCGGATCTTCGCGGTCACCACGCCTGACCACACGTTGACCGAGTGGGGCGACGCCTTTGGCCCGCGCGAGGACGGCAGTGTGGCCGTGGCCGAACTGAACGCCACCTTGGCCGAGGTCGCCGCCGCGCGTGATATCGAGGTCGTCGACATCGGCCAGGTCAACGACCTCGCCCTGGCCGACCGGAGCCTCGTGGTCGGGGATGGGCCGTACCCCACCGCCAAGCAGTACGCGGGCTGGGTAGAGGTCATCGGCCCCCGCGTCTACCAGGCTCTCGTCGCGATCGGGAGGTAGTACGCTTGGCGCCTCTTGCGAACCCGGTCCCGTGAGGCCGGGATCCCGGTCCGGTGAGGCCAGCAAGGAGGATGCCCGAGCCATGACTCGCGAGGCGCTGCAGCCGGCGCCGACGTTGCCGCTCCCCGCCGACGCCGTCGTCGATCCCCGCATCGGCAGCAGCGGCCCCTGCCTGCTGGCGTTGGAGGACGGGGCGATCTTCCGGGGGGTGGCCTTCGGAGCCACCCGTTCGGGTGGAGGCGACCTCGTGGTCAACACCTCCCAGACGGGCTACCAGGAGGTTTGCACCGACCCCAGCTACGCGGGTCAGGTGGTGGTCATGACCTTCCCGCTCATCGGCAACCACGGCCGCTTCGCGGATGACGATCAGTCGGAACGCCCCTGGCTGAACGGACTCGTGGTGGGCCACGCCACCGCGGGTGTGCTGGGCCGGGCGCGCCAGATCGTGCATCTGCTGCGTTCCGAGGGCGTCCCCGCCATCGCCGGGCTCGACACGCGCACGCTGGCGCGGCACCTGCGCGAGAGTGGCTCCCTGCGCGGGGTCATCACCGCCCCCGGCGAGACCGACCCCGATGCAGCCGTGGCCGCGGCTCGGGCGGTGCCGGCCTGGGAGGCCCAGGACTTCGTCTCGAAGGTGTCGGCCGCCGCGCCCTACGAGGTCGGCGACCGCGGGCCCGTGGTGACGGTGGTGGACCTCGGCCTCAAGACGAGTATCGTGCGCTCCCTCCGCCGACGGGGTGCGCGCGTCCGCGTATTGCCCCATACCGCGGGCGCCGAGCTGGTCCTTGCCCCCGACGTGGATGGGGTCGTCATCTCGCCCGGCCCGGGCGACCCCGGCATGCTCGACGAGCAGGTAGCCCTGGCGCGCGCCATCGTGGCTGACGGCCGGCCGCTGCTGGGCATCTGTCTGGGCCACCAGATCGTCGGGCGCGCGGCCGGGGCCAACACGCGGCGCCTGCGTTTCGGGCACCACGCCGCCAACCATCCCGTCCGCGACGAGACGTCTGGCCGGGTGATGGTGACGGCGCAGAACCACGAGGTCGAAGTCGTGGGCGAGTCCCTGCCCGGGGCGTCCGGCTTCTACGTCAGCCAGCGCAACCTCAACGACGGCACGGTGGAGGGGCTGCGCCACCACTCGCTGCCGATCGAGACGGTGCAGTACCACCCCGAGGGCTCTCCCGGGCCGCTCGATGCGGCCGAGGTCTTCGACCGCTTCCTGGGTCACGTGCGTGCCTACGCCAGTCTGACGCACCCGTGACCGCCCAGGTCCGCTCGGTCCTCATCATCGGCTCTGGCCCGGTCGTCATCGGCCAGGCCGCGGAGTTCGACTACGCCGGCACACAGGCCTGCCGGGCGCTCCGCGAGGAGGGCATCCGCACCATCCTGCTCAACTCCAACCCGGCCACCATCATGACCGATCCCGGCGTGGCCGACGTGGTCTATCTGGAGCCACTGACCGTGGCCTCCGTAGAACGGATCCTCGAGATCGAGCGGCCGGACGGTATCCTGGCGGGCCTCGGCGGTCAGACCGGGCTGAACCTGGCCATGGACGTGGCGCGGGCAGGCGTGCTCGAGCGCACGGGCGTCCGGCTGCTGGGCACCCCCATCGAGGCCATCGAGATGGCCGAGGACCGCGAGCGCTTCCGCGATCTGCTCGACTCCATCGGCCAGCCCTATGCGCCGTCGGTCATCATCGAGGGTGGTACCGAGCAGGAACGGACGGCCGGACTCGAGCGCGCCTTCGGTGATATCGGCCTGCCGGCCATCGTCCGGCCCGCTTTCACGCTCGGCGGCACCGGCGGTGGCATCGTCGACACTCGCGAGACGTTCGAGGAACGCGTGCGGGCCGGCCTGCGCCTGAGTCCTATCGGCCAGGTCATGGTCGAGCGCTACCTCACCGGCTGGCAGGAGATCGAGTACGAGGTCATGCGTGATGGGGCCGACACCTGCATCGCGGTGTGCTCGATGGAGAACGTCGACCCGCTCGGCGTGCACACTGGCGACTCGGCGGTGGTGGCGCCGGTACAGACCCTGCCCGATCCGGTGCATCAGCGGCTGCGCACAGCGGCGCTCGACATCATCCGCGCGCTCGGCGTCGAGGGCGGCTGCAACGTCCAGTTCGCCCTGTCCCCCGATTCGACCGACTACGCGGTCATCGAGGTCAACCCGCGCGTGAGCCGCTCGTCGGCGCTGGCCTCGAAGGCCACCGGCTACCCCATCGCCCGGGTGGCCGCCCAGATCGCGATCGGGCGGCGCCTTGACGAGATCCCCAATGCCATCACCGGCACGACCGTGGCTGCCTTCGAGCCCGCTCTCGACTACGTGGTCGTGAAGCTGCCGCGATTCCCGTTCGACAAGTTCCCCGGCGCCGACCGCGGGCTGGGATCGCAGATGAAGGCGACCGGTGAGGTCATGGCCATCGAGCGTACCTTCGGCGCGGCCCTCAACAAGGCCCTGCGTGGTCTCGAGCAAGCCGGAGCCGGCTTCCTCGCCGAGGATCCAGCCTGGTGGCCGACGCTGGAGGTGCTGGCCGGCTGGGCGGCCGGCGGTCGTGGCGAGCACGCCCCCATCCCCGAGGCGCCCATGAGCCAGGTCGAAGCGTTCGCCGACGTGCTCATGGACGACGATGGGCTCATCGTGAGGCGAGGGGAGGGAGCCGTACCCGCCTCGCGGGCCACGCTCCTGACCCGCTTCCTGCGCCCCTCCGACTCGCGCCTGTGGCGACTCCTCGCGCTGCTGAGGCGAGGGGTGCCCGCGGCGGACCTGCAACGGATCACGGGCATGGCGCCCTGGTTCCTGTCCGAGATGGAGCGGCTGGCCGAGCTCGAGCATCGCCTGCGGGTCGAGGGTCCGGCCGTGACCGACGAACTGCTCGTGCTGGCCAAGCGCGCCTGTTTCAGCGACCATGACATCGCGGCCGTCAGCGGCATCCCCGCGCGGGAGGTCAGGGCCAGGCGGCATGCCCTGGGCTTGCGACCCGGCTTCGCCATGGTCGACACCTGTGCCGCCGAGTTCGCCGCCGAGACGCCCTACTTCTACGCTACCTACGCGGCGGCCGGCTCCGAGCCTGAGGCTGCCCCGGTGGAGCGCCCGGCCGCGCTCGTCATCGGCTCCGGTCCCGTGCGTATCGGCCAGGGCATCGAGTTCGACTATTGCGCGGTGAAGGCGGCACAGACCTTGCGCGAGGACGGTGCCTCGGCGGTGATGATCAACTCCAACCCCGAGACCGTCTCGACCGACTTCGACGCCTCCTCGCGGCTCTACTTCGAGCCGCTCGACGAGGAGAGCGTGATGGAGGTCATCGACGCCGAGACCCGCGACGGCGAGGAGCGGCTTCCGGCCCTGATCCAGTTCGGTGGCCAGACCCCGCTCAACCTGGCGGTCGCGCTCGAGGAAGGCGGCGTGCCCCTGCCGGGCATCGACGTCGACGCCATCGACCGGACCGAGGAAAGGACCCGCTTCGCGGGCATGATCGAGGCGCTGGGCATCCCGCAGCCGCGGGGCGGGATGGCCACCTCGCTCGACGAGGCCCTGGCCGTGGCCGAGGAGATCGGCTATCCGGTACTGGTGCGGCCGAGCTTCGTCATCGGGGGGCTGGCCATCGACTTCTGCTACGGGCCCGACGACCTGGCGCGCCAGCTGGCCGCAGCCACCGTCATCACCGCGGACCGTCCGGTGCGCATCGACGCCTACCTCGAAGGCCTGGAGGTCGATGTCGACGCGGTCACCGACGGTACCGACGTGCTCATCCCCGGACTCATGGAGCACGTCGAGCGCGCCGGCGTGCACTCCGGCGACAGCACCGCCTTCTTCCCGCCGCAGCAGCTCTCGGCGGCCGATCAGGGACTCATCGTGGGATCCATGCGCCGGGTCTGCCTGGAGATGGGCGTGCGCGGCCTGGTCAACGCCCAGTTCATCGTGCGTGAAGACGGCGTCTACATCCTCGAGGTCAATCCCCGAGCCAGCCGCACGGTGCCCTTCCTGTCCAAGGTGACCGGCGTGCCGATGGTGGCCCTGGCCACGCGCGTCGGCGGCGGGGCCACCCTGCGGGAGCTGGGCTGGCCCGACGGCCTGCTGCCAGAGCCGCCCTTCGTGGCCGTGAAGGCCCCGGTGTTCTCGACGGCCAAGTTGCGCGGAGTCGATCCCTCGCTGGGGCCGGGCATGCAGTCGACCGGCGAAGTCATCGGCCTGCATGACGATGCTCGTGTGGCCCTGGCCAAGTCGCTGCTCTCGGCTGCGCTCCATCCGCCGCTGCCCGGGCCCGAGGGAGCGGAAGTGGTCATCTCTGTGGCGCCGCGCGATGTCGGGCGCATAGGCGAGCTAGCCGGCGCGCTGGCCTCCGCCGGCTACCATTTCACGGCCACACCCGGCACCGCTGCTGCCCTCCGCGAACACGGCCACGAGGTGCGCGAGGTGGCCATGGCCGGCGACGACCAGGCCGATCTTCCGGGCATCCTCGATGTCATCGCCGGGGGTGGCGTCTCGCTCATCGTGAACACGCCCATGCCGCGCTCCGGCGCCGTGCTCGACGCGGCGGCCGTGCGTCACGCGGCCATCGCCGAGGGCGTGCTCTGCATGACCACCATGGAAACTGCCATCGCAGCGGCTCACGCGCTGGAGCCGGCGGCGCAGACACGCATCGGCGATGTGCGCTCGCTCGAGTCGTGGCTCCTTCGCGGTCGCGGGCATGGCTGACCCGTTCGTCGACGGCCTGCCCGACGACGCGCTCGTTCTGCTGGTCGGTCCCGCGGGCGCGGGCAAGTCGACGTGGGCGGGAGCACGGTTCGCGCCCGCGGCCGTGCTCTCAGCGGATGCGTTCCGAACACTCGTGGCTGGCGACGCCTCCGACCAGTCGGCCACGTCCGATGCCTTCAAGGTCCTGCACACCGTGGCGTGGGCTCGCCTCCGGCGCGGCCTGCTGACGGTGGCCGACGCCACCAATCTGACCGCGGGGGCGCGGCGCTCGCTGCGGCGCATGGCGGGGGAGGCTGGGCGCCCGACGGTCGTGGTCGTCTTCGACATCTCGCTCGACCGGTGCCTGCAGCAGAACGCCGCTCGCCCAGGACGCTCGGTGCCCGAGGCCGTCGTGCGGCGGCATCGAGAGGCGCTGCCGGATGTCCTGGCGCGCCTGCCCCGCGAAGGATATGCCGCCATCCTGCACCTCCGAGACGCCGACATGGACGGGACCCCGCTATGGTGAGCCGCAGCCTGGTCCGCAGTGCGCGAGGCAAGTCGGAGGTGCGAATGTGGTGATCGAGATCCGTGATGCACTGGGCGACCTTAGCGCCGTCGGCATCATCATCATCGCGGTGCTCATCGGCCTGGCCATCCACTGGGTGGGTTGGCAAGTCGCGCTCCGTCTCATCCGCCGCACGCCCTCTCGGCTCGATGAGTTCATCGTCCACCGCACGGTCAATGCGATGCGCCTGCTCGTGGTGCTGGCCACGGTCCTGCTGTCGACCCTCCTGATGGGCGACGAGGCTGCCGACTGGGTCCGTCGAGCGGTCATCTTCATCGGCATCCTCGGTCTCGGCTGGCTGGCGGTCTCCCTCACACGCGTGGGCGAGGACATTGCGAGCGAGCGCTTCCCGGACGAGGTCGACGACCTCGAGGCGCGACAGCTCCGCACTCAACTGGCGGTCCTGCAGCGCTTCGGGTCGATCATCATCTGGCTCATCGCGGTGGCCATCGCTCTGCTGACCATCCCTGGTGTCCAGCCTCTCGCCGCCAGCCTGCTGGCTGGTGCCGGGGTCGTGGGCATCGTGCTCGGTGTCGCCGCCGGCCCACTCATCGGCAACCTCATCGCCGGCGTCCAGATCGCCTTCACCCAGCCCATCAAGATCGGTGACGTGGTCGTCATCGAAGGGGAGTGGGGCACCATCGGCGAGATCACCGCGGCCTATGTGGTGGTCTACATCTGGGACAAGCGCCGGCTCATCGTGCCGCTCTCCGACATCGTCAACAAGCCCGTCGAAAACTGGACGCGGCAGACGACCGACCTGCTCGCGACGGTGAGTCTCCGCCTTGACTACCGCGCGCCCGTCGAAGCCATCCGTACCGAGTACAAGCGCATCCTCGACGAATCGGGCTTGTGGGACGGGGAGGCCTGGTCCGTGCTGGTGACCGACAACGACGACCGTTCCATGGTGGTGAGGGCGCTCTTCAGTGCACCCGACTCGGGCAATGCCTGGGACTTGCGCTGCCTCGTGCGTGAGAAGCTCATCGCCTTCCTGCAAGAACAGCATCCGTACGCGCTGCCGGCGGCGCGCGAGATCCAGTACCAGCCGGAGTAGGGTTACGTGACCGCTTCCCCGCTAGGATTGGGCGATGCCCATCAACCCCATCGCGATGCCGTCGTGAGCGGCACCTCGCACGTCCGCTTCAGCCAGCACACGCTCTCGAACGGCCTGCGCGTCAACATCGCGCCCGACCGCGTGGCGCCGGTGGTGGCCGTCAACCTTTGGTACGACGTCGGATCCAAGCACGAACAGGCGGGTAAGACCGGCTTCGCTCACCTGTTCGAGCACTTCATGTTCCAGGGCAGCCGGCACGTGGCCAAGGCCGAGCACCTGGCCATCGTGCAAGGCGCCGGCGGGGTGCTGAACGCGACCACCTACTTCGACCGCACCAACTACTTCGAGACGCTGCCCAGTCACCAGGTCGAGCTGGGCCTGTGGCTGGAAGCCGACCGCATGGCCACCCTGCTCGATGCCATGTCGCAGGAGAACCTCGACAACCAGCGTGACGTGGTCAAGAACGAGAAGCGCCAGTCGTACGACAACCGCCCGTATGGTTCGTTCTACGAGAAGCTGATGGCGGCCGTGTTTCCGCCGGGTCATCCCTATCACCACACGCCCATCGGCTCGATGGAAGACCTCGACGCGGCCGGCCTCGCCGACGTGGAGGACTTCTTCCGCACCTACTACGTGCCCAACAACGCTGTGCTCACGGTGGCCGGCGATGTCGACGAAGCTCCGGTCATCGAGGCGGTCGAGCGCTACTTCGGGCCCATCGAGCCGAACGAGGAGTTGCCGGCGTTCCGGCGGCCGCCCGACGCGCCTGTCGCGGCGCATCAGGAGGTGGTGCCCGACGATGTGCCGCTCGAGCGGGTACACGTGGGCTACCGCAGTCCGGCCTACGGCACCCGCGAGTTCGACGCGCTGGAGGTGGCTGCCCAGATCCTGGCAGGCGGTCGGGGTAGCCGCCTGCACAAGCGCCTCGTCCGTGAGGAGCGGGCAGCGCAGGACGTGGCCTTCTTCGCCCTGCCGCTGGTGGCTGGCTCGTCCATCGCTGCCGGCTGGGTCACCGCCCGGCCGGAGTCGGACGCGGCGTCCGTGGCGGCCCTGCTCGACGAGGAGCTGGCACGCATGGCGCATGAGGCGGTCACCGACGACGAACTGGCCCGCGCCCACGCGCTCATCGAGTCGTCGGAGCTCTCAGCTCTCTCGCGCATGGACGAGATCGCCGACCGACTCTCGATGTACACCACCTACTTCGACCGCCCGGAGCTCGTCAACGAGCAGCTGGGCCGCTACCTCGACGTCGACGTCGAGGCCGTGCGCGATGTCTGTGCCCAGGTCTTTGGCAGGGAACGCGCGACCATCACCTACGTGCCCCGCGACACCGCCGAGGCCGCAGCATGAGCGGCGATCCGCTGGCAGTCCTCGACCGGCGCCCGGGGCCAGGTGAACCACGCGCCTACGACTTCCCTGACTTCGAACGTGACTCGCTGGCCAACGGCCTCACCGTCCTGCGAGCCCATGTGCCCGGTCGGCCGCTGCTGCAGGCGCAGTTGATCATCCGCGGTGACGCCGGTGGCGGTGAGACCAGCCAGGATCCCGAGTACGCGGGGGCGACCGTGCTGACAGCGCGCGCGATGTCCGAGGGCACGGAGCGGCGAGATGCGGTGGCCTTCATCGAGGCCTCGGAGCGCCTCGGAGCGGAGATGGGCGCGGCGGCCGGCTGGGACAGCCTTGCGGTGCACGTCGAGGTGCCACGTTCACACCTGGCTGATGCCATGTCGCTCTTCGCTGAGCTGGCTCTGCAGCCCAGCTTCCCGGCCCACGAGGTGGAGCGCCTCCGCGATGAGCGACTGAATGACCTTCAGCAGGTCATGGCCGATGCGCGGCGCCGGGCGGAAAAGGCCTTCCCGGCGGCCATCTACGCGGAGGGGGCGGCCTACGCGCGGCCGCTCGGCGGCGTGGAGGCGACGGTCGCTCCCATCGACCGTGACGTGCTCGCCGCCCGCCACGCTGCGCTGCTGCGGCCCGACGCCGCCACGCTCATGATCTGCGGGGACATCCAGGACCTCCCGCTCGACGGCATCGTGACGGCGGCTTTCGGCGATTGGAGCGTCGCCCACGATCTCGGCGTGACGCTCCCGGATGCCCCCGACGAGGCGGCAGTAGGACGTCGTGTCGTGCTGGTCGACCGACCCGGGGCGCCGCAGTCGGAGATCCGCGTGGGTCACGTTGGCACCAAGCGGCGGATCGAGGACTTCCACGCCTTGGCGGTGGCCAACGCCCTGCTGGGCGGGCTCTTCAACTCCCGGCTCAACATGCTGCTGCGCGAGGAGCACGGCTATACCTACGGGGTGCAATCGAGCTTCGACATGCGTCGGGCAGCGGGGCCGTTCGCGGTGCGATGCGCGGTCGAGTCAGCGGTCACCGCTCCGTCGGTGGCGGACATCCTGGCCGAGCTCGAACGGATCCGTGAGGCACCGGTCGAGCAGGCGGAACTCGATGCTGCCCGCGACTACCTCATCGGCGTGTTCCCGCTGCGGTTCGAGACTTCGGCCCAGGTCGCCGGCGCTCTGGCCGGCCTGGTCGTCCAGGGGCTACCCGACGACGAGCTCGACCGCTACCGGCCCAGCATCGCGGCCGTGACGGCCGAGGACGTGCAGGCGGCCGCACGAGCGCATATCGACCCCGATTCCGCTTCCATCGTGGTGGTCGGTGACGTCTCGGTCTTCGAGCCGGCTCTGCGCGAGGCCGGCTACGGCGACATCGAGGTCGTCCGCGACGAGGGGTTCAGCGATGGGGGAGGGAGCGCCGGGGACAGCGCACGATGATCGTCGTGCTGGGTCGACCGCGGGTCTACCGACCCGAGCCCGACGGTCAGCTTGCCCCCGGCGGGCTGGCCGTGGAGCTCGCTCTCGCGGCCGCACGCGCCGGGGTCGCTGTCGAGCTCGTCGGCGCCATCGGCGACGATCCCGAGGGGGACCGCATCGTGGTCGAGCTTGGGCGCGCCGGCGTGGGCCATGCTGCCCTGCTGCGAGACCCGGCCACGCGCACGCCCATGGTGGGACAGTCTCCCGGCGATCGCCCGCTGCCGCGCCTGGAGGCGGCCGACGTAGAGTTGGGCATGCGCTACCTGCCCGAGTGCCGGGTCCTGATCATCGGGGCCGAGCTCGATCCCGAGGCCCTCCGCATGGCGCTCGAGGCGGCTGAGTTCCACGCCGCGGCAGTGGTGATGGTGGCCGCGGCCGGCTTGGTCGATGCCGAGTCCCTGGGCCCGGAGGTGACCCTCCTCGAACGCCCTGCCACCGAAGATGCCGACGCCGTCGAGGATGCTGTCGTGGTTGCCGCGGACGATGCCGAGTTCGCTGGTTTCGTGGCTGAATACGCGATCCGGCTTGACCGGGGCGAGAGCCCGGCTTCCGCCTTCTCTGCAGCGCTGGGCGACAGCGCCTGGGAGCCCTCGCTTGAGTGACGCCTGGCTCGCCGGTCGCGGCGATGTCGCGCTCGCGCCGGAGACGGATGAACCGATCCTCGTCTGGAGCGAGGAGCTCTGCCACTACGACTTCGGACCGGGCCACCCGCTCACGCCGAAACGGTTCGGACCTGGCGTCGATCTGGTGCGAGAGATGGGAGCGCAGCGGATGCTGGAGCCGGTGGAGGCCTCCGACGAGGCCCTGGAGCGGCTGCACGCGCGCCACTACATCGAGCAGGTGCGCTCGTTCTCCGACCACCCCTGGCAGCCAGCCGCGATGGGGGTGGGCACCGGGGACGTCCCTGCTTTCCACGGCATGCACGAAGTCTCCGCGCTCATCGCCGGCGGGTCCATCAGCGGAGTGGAGCGCATCCTCGCGGGCGAGGCGCAGCACGTATTCTCCCCGGCCGGTGGCCTTCACCATGCCATGCGCACCCGAGCGGCCGGCTTCTGCATCTATAACGATGTGGCGCTGGCCGTGGCAGCCGCGCGAGATGCGGGCCACCGGGTCCTCTACATCGACCTCGACGTGCACCACGGCGACGGTACCCAGGCGCTGTTCTGGGACGATCCCCAGGTATTGACGTTCTCGGTCCACGAGTCGGGCCGGTCGCTCTTCCCCGGTAGCGGGATGCTCGCCGAGATGGGCGAAGGCAAAGGCAAGGGCTTCGCCGTCAATGCCCCGCTCGATCACGGTGTCGGCGACGAGTCCTGGTGGGCCGTGGTGGACTTCATGCTGCCGGTGCTGGCGGACATGTTCAAGCCGTCGTTCATCGTCTCGCAACACGGCTGCGACACGCACGTGCTGGACCCGCTTGCTCACCTGCGCCTGTCGACCGCCTCCTACGTGCGCGCCTGCGCGCTGGTCGATGGGCTCGCTCACGAGCACGCGGAAGGTCGCTGGTTCGCCACGGGCGGTGGCGGCTACGACATCTTCAGCGTGGTGCCGCGCTCGTGGGCCCTGGTGTGGCTGGCACAGGCGCACCGGCCGGTCCCGGCCCACACGCCGGAGGTCTGGCGTGAGCGCTGGGCAGCGGCCGCGGAGGCCTTCGGCCAGGGGCCGCCCCCGGTCGAGATGGTGGATCCGCCGCGCACGGTGGCGCCTGATCCCGACATCATCGTCTCGCGCAACCTCACGCGCGCGCGTGAGTCCCTCCTGCAGTCCTTGCGGCTGCAGACCAAATGCTAAGGAGCCGGCCGCCGCTGCATGCGGTCGGGCGCATCGGACGTGGGCACGCTGATGATGCCTGCATCCTCGAACGAGCCATCGCCGGTGAACCCCAGGAGCGTCAGTTCCTGCACCGCGCCGTCCGGCATCTGGGGGTTGCCCACGGCGTTGGTGTCGATGCCCAGCGAGCGACCGTCGTGGTGGAACGTGGGGCCGTGCCACTGCGGCGTGTGACCGAAGACCACGCGCTCGATGCCCGCGGCGCGGTAGGCCTCGAACTCTCTGCCACCCCAGGGCGTGTCGAAGAAGCCTGAACGGATCCACAGGTGCTCCTCGGTGCGGAGGCCGAGATCGTCAAGGCCATGGCCCGGCGCCAGCCCCCCGTGGACGAAGAGGACATCACGCCAGCGCACCGCCTGTGGCAGCGAGTCGAACCATTCGAACAGGCCGGGGGCGCAGGTCTCCATGGCGGCGACAACGAGTCCCGGGTCGGTCGCGTCCTGGCCCACGCAGCCGTAGGACTCGACGGTCGCCTCGCCGCCGTATTCGAGCCAGGTCTCCAGCCACTCATGCTCGCCACGCCGCACCATCAACGGCATCACTTCGTGGTTGCCGCGCGCGAGCAAGGCTGCACCGCTAGCCGCGGCGGCCTCTGCCTGGAGTCGCCGGAGCAGCGCCACCATGCCGCTGATGTCGCCACCCCGGTCGATGTAGTCGCCACAGCCGACCAGCGCCGTTCGCGGGGGTGCGCTCCAGTGAGTATCTTCATCGACGACGCCCGCTTCCTGCAGCGCGCCTATCAGGCCCGACGTGACCCCGTGGGAGTCCGAGAAGGCCCACACGGTCCAGTCGTCGGGGAGATGGGGGAGGCGGGGATCAAACATCGCCTGTGAGTATCGGGCACAGGGAAGGGCCCCGCCTCGAGGCGGGGCCCTTCCTCAGACTTCAAGCGTCCAAGCGCTCGTCAGCCTGTTACCAGGTGCAGACACCATCGTCGTCGCACTCGGCTTCGGACTTGGCTATATCGAGGATCTCGAGGCCCTGCTGGGGATCGAGGTACACGATGTCACCCTTCGTCCCATCGTCGTTGAAGGGGGTGTACGCCGGGGTCACGGCGTTGACGCCGGTCTCGGTGTAGGTGGCGGGTCCGGTCGCGCCTTCGTAGTTGATCTCCTTGCCCTCGCGCAGGAGGGCCAGGCAGTCGGCGTACAGGTAGCAGGCCTCGCCAGACTCGTCACCGACCGCGTACATGGCCGGCACCCAGTCACTAACGTTGTACGATCCGGCCTGCTCGATGGCCAGAGCCGTATGGACCAGGAGGTCGTAGCCCGAGAACGCGTACGGGGTCGTCGCATCGTAAGGCGGGCACTCGGCCACGCCCTCGGTGCAACCCTCCTGCGAGTTCCAAAGCTCCTCGTAGAACTGCCAGCCCGGCGAATCGAAATTGGGCGCGAAGGCGGCGAAGCCGATGGCCTCCTGCGTGGGGATCGGATCAGTCCCGAGTGAGCCGATGAACTCGGCCTCGCTCCAGCCGGTCTCACCGATCCAGTTGAGCGCCAGGCCGGCCTCCGCCGCCGCCTTGATCAGGTTGGCGGATTCCACCGATCCCGCCTGGACGAGGACGGCGTCCGGCTCCAGGTCGAAGATCTTCTGGGCCTCGGCCCGGTACGACGCCTGCTCGGCCGGGGCGTCGATCCGCTCCAACACGTTCAGGCCGAGGGCCTCCGCAGCCTTCTCCTCCGCGTTCGCCGCCAGCTGGAAGCCCTCCACCTCGGTGGCAAAGATCACGACGTCCTCGGCGCCGATCGAGTCGGCGTACAGAGCCCCGGCGACGCCGAGCATGTCGTCGACACCCTGGGCTCGGAAGAGCGGCTCTTCGACGCTTCCGCCGAGGTTGCCCGGGATGGCCCCGCCGTGGATGGTCGGCGCGAGCGGCGCGTCGTTCTCTGCCCACTGCTCGAGCATGTAGTCACGGTAGTTGCGGTACTGGTGGGCCATGCTCACGATGATCTCGGCACCGTGCTTCTCGATGCACGTCCTCGCCGCCTGACCTTCCATGTCGTCCCCGATGTCCTCGGAGATGAGCACCCAGGGGCGACCCAGCGGCGGGTCGGTGTTGATGACTTCGTCGATGACGAAGCGCACATCGTTGGTCAGGCTGGGCCCGTACGACGCGAAGCTTCCGGTGTAATAGGCGAGCTCGCAGACTTCGATCGGATCAGCTTCCTCCTGCGCCGCGACGCCCACGCTGAGCGACGTGGCGAGGAGGGTCGCTCCGGCGATCGACGCCGCGAGGCGGCCTGCTTGCTTAGTCCTGGAGTTCATGAACGTTATCCTCCTGCTGTGGCCTGGACCGAGGTCATGCGCGTATCAGATCCGGTAGCCCTCCTTTAGCTGCTGTGTCGTGATGTCTGCGGCGTCTACGACCGCGGTGGATTCTCCAAGATTGAGGACCATGACCCGGTCGGCTACCTGCAAGGCCTTGGTGGCGTTCTGCTCAGCGAGCACGATCGCGACCCCACGAGAATCGTGCATCTCACGGATCTTGTCCATGAACAGATCGACGTACAGGGGCGAGAGGCCCGCCGTCGGCTCGTCGAGGAGCATCACCTTGGGGTCCTGCATCAGGGCACGCCCACAGGCGACCATGCGCGACTCGCCGCCACTCAGGGTCCCCGCCGACTGCTTGAGCTTGGTCTTGAGATCGGGGAAGAGCTCGAGCACCTCGTCCGTGCGTTCGTCCTGCGAGCGTGTGCCGATCATGGCCCCCACCTGCAGGTTCTCGAGCACGCTCAGCTCCGGGAAGACGCCCTGCTCCTGGGGGACGTAGGCGATGCCTCGGGCCGCGGTCTCGAACGCGGGGACGTTCGAGACGTCCTGGCCCAGGAACCGGATCGAGCCGCCCATGAGCGGGATGAGGCGAGCAAGGGTGGCGAGCAGCGTGGTCTTCCCGGCTCCGTTGGCGCCGAGCACGGTGAAGACCTCGTGGCTGACCTGGAACTCGAGTCCCTTGAGCACTGTCACACCGTGGTAGCCGCTGCGCAGGTCAGCGACCTCGATGAGAGGCTGCGTAGTGGGATCAGACATGACCCTCTCCCAGGTACTTCTCCACCACCGTGCGATGCTCACGGATCGACTCGGGAGGGCCATCCAGGACGACCTTGCCCTCGGCCATGAAGTGGACCTTGTCGCACACGCTCCAGATGACGTTGAGGTCGTGTTCGACGATGACCACAGAGGTGCCCTCGGCCGCCAGCCCACGCATCTCGTCCATGACCTTCTCGGTCAGATCTTCCGGCAATCCCGCGGTCGGTTCGTCCATGAGCAGGAACGTGGGCTTGAGCAGCAGGCAGCGCACGATGTCGAGCAGCTTCTTCTCGCCTGCCGACAGGGCGTACGTGGTGGGGTCGTCGAAGCCGAAGAGGTCGAGGTAGTAGCGCATCTCCTCCTCGTGCGCTTTGAAGACCGTCTTCTCCGACAGGATGCGGTAGGGCTGTTCGAAGCTCGACTCGGTCACCGAGAGCAGCAGCGAGTCCCAGATGGTCAGCTTGTCGAAGTCCATGATGACCTGGTTGGACTTGACCACGCCATGGTGCGCGATCCGCTGGGCGGGCTGCGATGAGAGCACGACCTGATCTCCGCTCGGGAGGCTGAGCGTGACGCTCCCCCGGTCGAGGGGGATCGAGTGCATGACCATGCGCATCAGCGTGGTCTTGCCGGCACCGTTGGGCCCGATGAGGCCTTCGATCGGCTGCTCGCCCAGGGTCAGATCATCGACGTCCACGACTACACGCCCGGAGTAGGACTTGGCTGCGTTCTTCACGTGGATGCGCGGACGCGTGACGGCGGCGGGGGTGGCGACGGCGTCACTTGCCATGGAGCTTCCTCATGAGCTTGTCTCGACGCATGTCGCCGAGGACGCCGAGCGGCCGGAAGACCAGGACCACGATGAGGGCCGCACCAAAGATCGCCTCCCGCATGACCGGGATGGTCTGCGTGTACCACTCCCGGGGCAGCGGCAGATACGACTGGACCAGGATGTCGAAGAGCCCCACGGTCAGGACGACGCCGACCACGGCACCCCAGACGCGCGCGCTCCCGCCCAGCACGAGCCCGACCATCGCTGCCAGGGTCACGCCCACGCCGATCTGACCGACGTCGAGGAAGCGCAGTTGGACGCCCGCCAGCGCCCCGAGCAGCCCCATCGCGCCCGAGGTGACCGCGAACAGGCCGACCTTGGCGCGGAACGTGGACTTGCCCAGGCTTCTCGCCAGCGGCTCGTTGGAGCCCATGCCGATGAGCAGTCGGCCGTAGGGCGATCGATGGACCTGTCTGGCGAACAGGAAGATGACGACCACGACCGCAGTGACCACGAGCAGCCAGGCGAATTCGTCCTCCTTGACCTTGCCCACGTCGAACGGGATACGAAGCCCGCCCAGGCCGCGAGATCCGCCGGTCCACTGGTCCTCGGTGGTCGCCAGGATCTGGACGGCGGCCGCGAAGCCGAGCGTGGTCACGAGCACGCCGTCGGTGTCCTGGTCAGAGATGAACCAGCCCACGATGACACCGGCGATGGCGGTGACGACGGTGGCGATGGCGGTGCACACGAGGAACTGCCAGGGGTCGCCGAAGGGCCAGTCGACCTGGACGTAGAGCACGCCGAACACGAACATGCCCAGGCCCCAGAAGCCGACCACGCCGAAGTTGGCGATACGGGTCAGGCCCAGCTGTAGGTGCAGCAGCAACGCCAGGCCGGTGACCATGACGACCTGGAAGAGGCCGGTGATCAGGAAGGAGTCGAGCCAGTCGAGCACGGCGCTACACCTTTACCGTCTCAGCCAGCTTGTGGCCCCGCCACTTGAGCAGGAGGATGAAGCCGACGATCAACACCAGGTGTGAATAGAGGATGTGTTCGAACGTGAGCGCCATGGCCGTAAGTGCGATGCCAGTGGCGAGGCCCACGGCGATGACACCTCCAAGGCCCCACGCACCGCCGACGAGGACCACCAGCAGGATGAACAGGAACTGCTGCCAGCCGAGCAGCGGAGCCACTGACGAGCTGACGCCGTAGAACGCACCCGCCAGGCCGGCGGCGACGCCGGCCACGAACCAGATGATCATCGTGACCGTCAGGGGCCGGATGCCGCTCACCTGGGCCAGGTTCTCATCGGCAGCGAGCGCACGTGCCTGCAGCCCGTATTTCGAGCGCCGGATGAAGAGATAGATCAGCAGCGCCAGGATGATGACGGTCACCAGTGCTACGAGTCTGAACGATGAGATGCCGACGTCGAGGATGTAGATGGTGTCGGCCGGCGGGACGTCGAAGAAGCGCCGCGGGTAGCCGAAGATGAACTGGAGCCCGTGGCGCAGGAAGATGGAGAGGCCGAAGGAGATGATGATCATCTCGAGCGCGCCCACCCCGCGCTGCTTGGCCGGGCGGAAGATGAGCAGGTAGGTGGCGACCGATAGGATGCCGCTGAGGATGGCGGTGGGGATGAGGACGGCGAAGAAGTCGAGCTCGAAGGTCGTGTTGAGCCACATCCCGAAGTACGCGCCGAGCGTGATCGTCTCCGAGTAGGCCACGTTGATGAGGCCGGTCAGGCGATAGATCAGCGCGAAGCCGATGGCCGCCAGCACGAGCGGAGCATGCTCGGTGAGGCCGATGACGACCGACTGCGCGATGAAGTCCATCAGCGCTCAGCCCGCTCGCACGCGGTCGATACCGGCCGGAGGTCGCGTGTCTCGTATCGCACCATCTCGGTCACTCGGTCATCGACCTCAATCGCAACTCGTCACCGGTCCGTCGCTGGCAAGCAGTTTGAGCACCCGTTGGGCCACCCGCTCGGCGGAGAGACAGTACATGTCGAGCAGCTCCTCGTCGGTGGCCGACTCGGTGTAGTGGTCCTGGATGCCGATGCGGTCGACCCGCGTGGGCCGGTGCTCGGACAGCGTCTCTGCCACGGCCCCGCCGAGGCCGCCGATGACGGTGTGCTCCTCGACGGTCACGACGCGCCCGGTGCGCCCGGCGGCCTCGACGATGCCGGCCACGTCGAGCGGCTTGATGGTGGGCACGTGCACGACGTGGGCCTCGATGCCGCTCCCCGCGAGGATGTCGGCGGCGTCGACCACGCGCGGGGTCTGGGTGCCGGTACTGATCAAGGTGATGTCGGAGCCCTCGCGCACGACCTTGACCTTGCCGAACTGGAACTTGTGCCCCGGCGCGAAGAGCTGCTGGGTCACGTCGCGCACGAGACGGATGAAGACCGGGCCGTCGTACTCGAGCGACCAGGCCAGGACGGCCTTGGTCTCGACCTCGTCGGCGGGGCTGATGACGACCATGCCGGGCATGGCCCGCGCGATGCTGATGTCGTCGACGATCTGGTGCGTCTTGCCGGCCTTGCCGGTGAAGAGCCCGCAGTAGCCGGCGGTGATCTTGACGTTGGCCCCGGTCTGGGCGATGAGCACGCGGATCTGGTCCAGCGGCCGATGCAGGGCGAAGGCCACGAAGGTGCTGATGAAGGGCACGAGGCCGACCTTGGCCATGCCCGCGGCCACGCCCAGCATGTTCTGCTCGGCGATGCCCATCTGGTAGAAGCGATCGGGGTAGGCGTCCTCGAAGAGCTTGGCCTGGGTCGAGCTGCCGAGGTCCCCGTCGAGCACGACGATGCGCGGATCGCGGGCCGCCAGCTCGGTGACGGTCTCACCGAACACGAGGCGCAGCGGCTTGCCTTCTGGGAGCGTCATGCAGCACCTCCCTCAGGCTCGCCGAGCTCGGCCATGGCGATGGCGAACTCCTCGTCGGTGGGCACACCCATGTGCCACTGGTAATTGCCGGCCATGTAGCTGACGCCATAGCCCTTGAGCGTGTTGGCGATGACCGCGGTCGGGCGGCCGGTGGGCTCAGCGGCGGCCTCGAGCACGCGCACCACCTCGACCATGTCGTTGCCGTCCATCTCTAGCACCCGCCAGCCGAAGGCTGTGAAGCGGGCCACCAGGTCGCCGGGTTCCTCGGGCGGCAGGCGGTCGGTGGCCGACTCGCCACGCCAGCCGAACTGCTGGAGCCTGTTGTGGTCGACGATGGCGATGAGGTTGTCCGCCCTGTAGCGCGGCGCCACGTGGGCGGCCTCCCAGACCTGGCCCTCCTGGCACTCGCCGTCACCGAGCAACACGTACGTCAGGAACTCCTGGCCCAGGTGCCTCGCGCCCAGGGCCATGCCCAGACCGGCAGACAGGCCCATGCCCAGCGAGCCGGTCGAGATGTCGATGCCGGGCAACTTGTTCATGTCGGGATGGCCCTGCAGGCGCGCGCCCTTCTTGTTGAAGGTCGACATCTCCGCGAGCGGGAAATAGCCCGCCAGCGCCATGGCAGCGTACTGGCCCAGCGCGGAGTGGCCCTTCGACAGGATGAAACGGTCGCGATCTGGCCAGTCGGGCTCGCCGGGGCGGATGCGCAGGATGCGGCCGTACAGCGCGGCCAGGATGTCGGCAGCCGAGAGGGGCCCGCCCACGTGGCCGACCTTGCACTCCGCGACGGTACGGATGACCGCCACACGGATGCGCCGGGCCATGTCCTCCAAGCGCGCGATCTCGCCGGCCGGCACGCTGCCGGCTGCCATATCGGCGGTCATGCCGACCCGTTGCCTTTCTCGTAGGAGCCGGGCACGACGGGTGGGCTGAAGAAGCAGGCGATCTCGAGCGGCTCGGGCCCGTCCGACTCGGTGGCGTGCGGCGTCCCGGGACTGACCCAGACCGCGACCCCGGGCTCCATCTCGGCCACCCCATCGGGCGTGACGATGCGGCCGCGGCCACTGACGCAGTAGATCGTCTCCTCCTGGATGTCGTGTACGTGTCCTTCCGGCGCAGAGCCTGCGGGGAAGACCGAGACGCCGAATGAGATGCGCTCGGTGGCGATGTTCTCGGGCCCGAGGTACGTATGCCAGTCACGACCGGGGAGGGGATAGACCTCGGCCTCCCCGCGTGACACGCGCTTCATCATCAGTGCACCTCGTTGCATCCCTGTGCCACCTGTTCTCGCAGCGTCGGTCCCTCCACGAACCGTCACAATCGATTATCGAGGATACGCTTTTCGGGCAAGCCAATGTCAAGCGGACCCGCATCGGGGGGCCATCCGGCCCAAGCGTATAGCCGAACCGCAACCGGGCAGGGAAAAGCGGGCACCGAGCCACGGGCCAAGGGGCCGTCAGGCCCGTCCTCAGCATGACCACGAGCACGGGCACGATTCCTTGACGGTCGTAGGCTGGGACGCGTATGGTCATCGGTAATCGATTATCTATGAGTCCGGCCCGGCACCGCCCGGGCGGACACAGGGGTGGAGGGTTGCCGCTGGCGCACCTGTCGTGATTCGGCTCGGGCTGAGGGGCCGGGGCCACGGGCGTACACCATGGCTCGGAGGGAGCCGATGTCAGGGACCGGTCGTGGAGGACGATCGGCATACCAAGGAGGCGAACGACAGATGGGATTGATGAACGACGACGTCCTCGGGCAGTTCCTGGGGGACGATTCGTTCCCGATCGAGTGGACGTCCGAGACCGAGAAGCGTCTCTTCTGGGTCTATGACGACCTGCACTGCCCCAAGCCGCTGAGCCCGATGTACGAGGACATCGGCGGCTGGTGGCTGTCCTGCGACCACATGTTCCGCCGCTTCGGAACGCCCTTCGCGACCGATTGGATCTACAAGAACATCAACGGCTACCTCTACACCGCGGCCATCCCGGCCGAGGCAGGGATCAACGTCGAGACGCAGGAGTACAACCTGCGCACCAACCCGATCGTGCCGGAGTCGAGCGACGCCGACTACGCCGAGAAGATCGGCGCGTACCTGAATGCGACCCTCGGCGTCTACGGCCAGAACTTCGTGACCTGGTGGCGCACGCGCTTCGTGCCCGAGATGCAGCGTAACTTCGACTACATCGAGGGCATGCTCGAGCAGAAGGACGAGCTCAGCCTGGCCGACCTGGCGGTCCTCCTCGAAGACGCTATCGACATGCATGACCGCCACTGGAAGATCCACTGGATGCTGAACTTCGCGCAGCTGTCTGCGACGCTCAACCTGCGGGCGGTCATGGAGGAGACGCACGGCGCGGCCGACGAGGTCCTGCTCGGTCGACTGCAGAACTCGGCCAACGACCGCAACTGGGACAAGATCCGCGCCCTCTGGGAGATGAAGGAGGAGGTCAAGGGCGACGCGGAGATGTCGCAGATCTTCGCTGCCGAGACGGCCATCGAGATCGTACCCGCGCTGCAGGCCAGCGGCCGCGGCCAGCGCTTCATCGAGGAGCGCGTGGTGCCGTACCAGATGGAGTTCGGGTGGCACGCGGTCTGGAGCCACGAGTTCGTGTTCCCCACCTTCCGCGAGGACATGACCCCCATCATCCAGCTCATCCGCGACCAGTACGCGTCCGACTACGACTTCAACAAGGCCATCGACGACCTCAAGGCCGATATCGACGCGGCCGCAGTGGAGATCCTCGAAGGGCTGGACGGTGAAGCGCTCGAGAAGATGCGAGCCGCCAACGAGATCAACCTCAAGATGGCGCCGCTCACGCCCGACCACCACTTCTACATCGACCAGGGTGCCAATGCCCACGTCCGCCTGGTGCTCATCGCCATCGGCGAGAAGCTCGTCGAGGCCGGCGCACTGGACAAGGCCGACGACGTGGTCATGTTCCGCTACAACCAGCTTCGCGCTTTCATCGGGGCTCCTGAGAGCATGGACGGACGCGCCATCGCGGCCGAAGCCTGGGCCAAGTGGCACGCTGCCGAAGCGGTCCAGCCCAAGGACTGGGTCGGCACCGCCACCGAGGTGCAGCTGGCCTTCCCGTACCTGAACCTGTGGGGCTTCCCCGACAAGTTCCATCGCTCCCAGGAGAAGGTGGCCGGCCAGGTCAGCGGCATCGCCGGCTCGCCCGGCGTGATCGAAGGTATCGCGCGCGTGGTCAACTCGGAGGCCGAGTTCGACAGCCTGCAGGTGGGCGAGATCCTGGTCTGCCAGATGACCAACCCCGCCTGGCAGGTGCTCTACGGCAAGATCATCGCCGTGGTCACCGACGCCGGTGGCACCGTCTCGCACCCGGCGGTGCTGGCGCGCGAATACGGCATCCCCGCGGTCGTGGGCACCTCCACCGGTACCTACGACATCAAGACCGGTGACCGTCTCCGCGTCGACGGCAACGCCGGCGTGGTCGAGATCCTCTAGAGGATCGAGCAGCCGCGGCCATGACGGACGACGCCGGGATCACGCGCAGTGTCCTGAGCGAGCAAGTCAAGGGTCGCCTGCTGCAGGCGATCCTTGACGGTCGCTACCCGCCGGGCGCCCGCATCGTGGAGACCCGCGTGGCCAAGGAGTTCGGCACCAGCCAGGCTCCGGTGCGCGAGGCTCTGCGAGACCTGGAGGCGCTCGGCGTGGTGGAGACCGCTCCGTTCAAGGGCGCTCGCGTGCGCCAACCGACCACTGAGGAGCTGCTGGAGGCTTTCGAGGTTCGCGCCATCCTGGAAGGCCACGGTGCCGTGCTGGCCATGGAGAACGTGACCGAGGAGGAGCTCGCCCGGCTCAGCGAGCTCATCGAGCTCATGCGCGAGGCAGCCATCGCGGGCGACCCCTTCCGCGAGGCCACCGCCGACACCGAGTTCCACCGGCTGATCATGCGACGCTCCGGGAACGCCACCCTCGAGCGCGTCTGGTCGACGCTAGAACCGTTCCTGCGCACGTACATCACGATCGTCTCGCCGGGTGTCGACCGACGCGCGGTGGCCGATCGGCACATCCCCATCATCGAAGCCCTGCGCCGGCAAAACCCCGTCCTTATCGAGGAGGCCTTCCGGGTCCACTTCGAGGCTGCCGCGGCGGCCCTGGCCGAGGTCTGGCCGAACCACAGTGGCGACCAGACCACCGATACCCGCACGCCGGACCAGATGCCGGCCATCGCCATCTAGCCCCAGTACGCGAAAGGACACCATGAGCCCAGAGCTTGTACTCAGCCAGGAGATGTCGGCGGGTCCGGCGCGACTCCGCGTAGACGTGCTCGGCGGCCCGGCCCGCGAAAGCATCGTCGACGACATGGACTTCCTCAACTACCGCCTGGCTGCGGTGACCATGGAAGACGCCGTGACCCTCGCCGAGCCGGACGTGCTCTGGGATGTCGGGGCCGACAAGGAGATCGGCTACGACGGCCACACCATGCGCCTGTCGGGGGACTGGAGCGTGGGCGCTATCCAGAAGGTGCTGGTCACGATGCTGGCCCTGCGCCTGGAGGCGAAGGGATTGCATCCCTCACATTCCTCGGCGGTGCGGTACCAGGACAAGTCGATCCTCTTCCTGGGCGGCGAGTCGAACCACGGCAAGTCGATGGGCCAGATCGAGGCCTGCCGGCGCGGCGGCCTGCTCATCAGCACCGAGACCACCATCATCGACGAGGACGTGCAGGCGGTCATGGGCTCCAAGTCGGTCTTTCTGCGCGAGAAGCGGGCCAAGGGCACCGAGCGTGCTGACAAGGCCGCTCCGACCCAGGGCGTGAACAAGTTCTGGGGCGACATGCCCACCTGGAACGAGTATCCAGACGTCAGCGAGATCGATGTGGTGGTGCTGCCGGCCATCGACGGCAACTTCGACCCCAGCACCAAGGAGCTGGGCGAGTTCGAGTCGCAGTTCCAGGCGTTGCACTCGCTGCAGAACTACTTCCTCACCAATGAGCTGCTGGCGCCGGGTTTCCCCATGCCGCTGACCGATACCGAAGCGCTGCGGCGGGACCGAGCCCGGTTCGTTCAGAAGTTCGGTGACCGGCCCTTCTACTTCGTCCGCGCAGCCACCCCGCAGGTGCTCATGGACGAGGTCGACAGGGTCCTCTAGGCAGATCCCGGAACAGGCCGATGCGCAGGTTCGCCTACGAGCGTCCCAGGACGCTGGCCGAAGCGACCCGACTCCTGGCGGAGGCGGGCGCGGAGGCGCGCATCCTCGCGGGCGGCACCGATCTGGTGGTGGGCCTGCGCGACGGATCCATCAAGCCGGCCGTGGTGGTCGACCTCAAGTGGGTCGAGGACCTCGCCGACCCGCCGATCGTGGCGGGCGACGGGGCGATCACCTTCGGCGCCCTGGCCACGATGAGCCAGATCGAGCACGATGCGGGGGTGCTGCGCCGCCTGCCGGCCCTGGCCGAGGCCGCGCGGGTGGTGGGCTCGGTCCAGATCCGCAACCGCGCCACGCTCGCGGGCAACATCTGCAACGGGTCCCCGGCCGCGGATACGACACCGCCCCAGCTGGTGTACGGCGCGACCGTGGTGGTGGCCGGCCCGGATGGGGAGCGGCGTGTGCCCATCGATGAGTTCGTGCTCGGCCCCAGGCAGGTGGACCTGCGGCTCGGCGAGCTCGTGGCCGCCATCGAGGTCCCGCTCCCGAAGCCCGGTCTCGGGGCCGCCTACACGCGCCTTGTGCGACGGCGCGGCACCGACCTGGCCTCGGTCACGATGGCCGTCTCGGTCGACGGGGAAGGGACTGCCCAGCTGGCCTACGGCAGCGTCGGCCCGCGCGCCTTCCTGGTGCGTGACGATAGCGGGACTCTCGCCGATCCCGACGCGGCGCCTGGGGCCCGGGCCGCCGTGCTGGAAGAGCTGTTGAGCCAGGCCACGCCCTCGCCACGCTCGATCCGGGCCAGTCCCGACTACCGCCTGGCCATGCTGCGCGTGCTCGCCATGCGCGCACTCGGCTCCGCCATCGAACGCCGCTCGGGGAGTACCGCCTGATGGCCGATCGCCTCACCATCAACCTCACCATCAACGCTCGCGCGCGCGAGCTGGACGTCGCCGTCCACCACACGCTGCTGGAGGTACTGCGCGACGAGGTCGGCCTGACCGGCACCAAGGAGTGCTGCGTGGTCGGCGAGTGCGGCGCCTGCACGGTGCTGGTCGACGGGCGTTCGGTCAACTCGTGTCTGATGCTGGCCGTGGAGGCCGATGGGGCGGAGGTGCTGACCGTCGAAGGGCTGGCCGAGGATGGCGAGTTGAGTCCGCTGCAGGAAGCCTTCCTCGACGAGGGCGCGGCCCAGTGCGGCTTCTGTATCCCCGGCCAGTTGATGTCGGCCACGGCCCTGCTCGAGACGGTCGACGATCCGAGCGACGATCAGATCCAGGAGGCGCTGGCGGGCAACCTCTGCCGCTGCGCCGGCTACGAGCAGATCTTCGCAGCCGTGCGCCAGGCCGCACGCGAGGCGCGGGCATGAGCGACCTCCTCATCGGTACCTCGCCCCACCGCGTCGGTGGCTACGAGCGGGTCACCGGCGCCCAGGCCTATCTGGCCGACATCCACTTCGCCGACGTGCTGCATGCCAAGCTCGTCACGGTCCCGGTCGGCCGGGCCCGCATCATCAGCATCGACACGCGCGATGCGAAGGCTGTGCCCGGCGTGCGGCTGGTCATGACCGCGGACGACCTGCCCCAGCCGGTCCCGCGCTACGGGCCGCAGTACCAGGACCGGCCCGTGCTGGCAGTCGGCGAGACGAAGTTCCACGGCGAGCCGGTGGCCGCGGTGGCCGCCGACAGCAGGGACGTGGCCGAGGAAGCGGCGCGCCTGGTCAGGGTCGAGTACGAAGAGCTGCCCGGCGTCTATACCGTGGCGCAGGCGCTGGCGGCCGATGCGCCGCTCGTGCGCGAACCGGAGCTGCGCCCCGCGGACGATCCACTGCGGGACAGCAACGTGCTCACCACGCGCGTCTACGGCTGGGGTGACGTGGAGGCGGCCGAGACAGAAGCGGCCTGCGTCATCGACGAGACCTACTCGTTCCCCATGATCACGCACTTCGCCATCGAGCCGCACGCCTTCGCGGCCGCACCCGATGAGGACGGCATCGCCATCTGGTCGACCATCCAGCATCCGTACCTGTTGCAGAAGCTGATGGCCCGCCTGCTCGATCTGCCCCTGTCCAAGGTACGGGTCTACGCTCCCGACCCCGGCGGCGGGTTCGGTGGCAAGCAGAACATCAAGCTCGAACCGCTGGTCGCGTTCATGGCGCTCGACACGGGCCGGCCGGTTCGGCTCGTGCTCAGCCTCGACGAGTCCTTCCAGGCCGCTCGTCGAGTCTCGGCGGAGGTGCGGGTCCGCACGGGCTTCAGCCCCGATGGCCGTCTGCTCTTCGAGGACATCCGAAGCGACTACCTGCTGGGTGCCTACGCCGACATCGCCGAACGGGTGGTGGCCAAGAGCCAGTACACCGCAGCCGGCCCCTACAAGGTGCCAAACGTGCGCATCAGCGCGCGCTCGATCCTCTCCCACACCACGCCGGCCTGTGCCTTCCGTGGCTTCGGCACGCCCCAGGTCAACTGGGCCGTGGAGTCGAACGTGGACGCCGGCGCGCGGGCACTGGGCATCGACCGCGCCGAGATCCGCTTGCGCAACCTCGCCACACGCGGCGAGGAAGTGGTGCCTAACGACACGCCCGCCGACGGCCTCTGGCCCGAGACCGTGGAGAAGGCCATGGATCTCATCGGCTGGGAGTCGCCGCTGCCGGAGGGCCACGGACGCGGCATCGCCGTGGGCATCAAGTCGAGTGCGACTACGGGCCTGTCGTATTCGACCGTGCGCTTGCTGGCCGACGGCAGCGTGGTGGTCTACGCGGGCACCAGCGACATGGGCCAGGGAGCCCGCACCATCTTCGCCCAGGTCGCGGCCAACGAACTGGGCGCACCGCTCGAGTGGGTCAACGTGATCATGGGCGACACCGCCGTCGTGCCCTACGACCAGCAGACCTCGGCCAGCCGCTCGACCGTCTTCATGGGCAACGCCATCATGCGCGCCTGCCGCGACATCCAGGCCCAGGTTCGGACCATGGCCTCCGCCGCGGAGAGCGTGCCCGAGAGCCAGATCGTGGTGGCTGAGGGCGTCGTCAGCCTGCCCGATCGCGATGTAACGATGCTGGAGGTGGCGAGGGCCGGCCTGGGCAAGCTGGGTGGTGAGCTCATCGGCAACGGCATGTACCGCAAGGAGGTCGAGCCGGACCACCCGCTCGGCGGCAGCCCGGCGTTCTACGAGTTCAACTGCACAGCCATCGAGCTGTCGGTGGACGAGGACACCGGCCACATCACCATCCACAAGCACGTCATCGTGGGTGACACGGGCAAGTCGCTGAACCCGGGCCAGGTGACGGGCCAGGACGAGGGTGCGGCCATCATGGGCCTCGGCCACACGCTTATGGAGCACATCATCCTCGACGAGAACGGCGCCATCCGGAACCTCGGTGCCATCGACTACCGCATCCCCACCTCCATGGACCTGCCCAGGCACATGGAGAGCGCCGCCATCGAGAACGAGGACGGGCCGGGACCGTACGGGTCCAAGGGCGTGAGCGAGGGCGGACTGCTCTCGGTCCAGTCTGCGGTGGGCGCAGCCTTGGCCGATGCCACGGGCGTCGTCATCCGGGAGCTGCCCCTCACACCGGAGCACGTGTGGCGGTGCCTGCGGGACGCGCGCACGGACCAAGGCGGGACCCGCACCTAGCCAGCACCAGGACGAGGAGGAGAGAGATGCCCAGGCCAGAAGAGATGCCCAGGCCGGGGGAGGTCGGTCCCATCAAGGACATGCCCGCGGAGCAGGTGGTCAAGGCCGCCGCCATGATCAAGCAGGGCAGGATGATCTCGCTGGCGGCAACGCGATTCGATGGCATGCCGCTGTTCCCCGGACACCCGCCCTTCCAGGTACTCAACGCGGTCAGCCCGCGCGGCATCGTCAACCAGGGTCGCCAGCCCTGGGGGCCGGTCAACGAGGCCAACCTCGGCTACATGGCCGAGTACCTGATGTGCACCTCGCACTCGGGTGCCCACATCGACGGTCTCGCCCACATGACCATCGGCGAGGACATGCACTGGTATGGCGGCGGCCAGGCGGACAAGCACCTCACCGACCACGGTCCCAACTTCGGCGATGCCAGCAAGATGCCCCCGTTCTTCACCCGCGGCATCTTCCTCGATGTGCCCAACCATCGCGGTGTCCCGCACCTCAAGCACGGCGAGGTCGTGGATGCGGCCGAGCTGGAGGACATCGCCAAGGCGCAGGGCGTCGAGGTCCGCCAGTGGGACGTGGTCGTCATCCGCACCGGCTACATGAGCCTGTGGCCGGACTTCGACGCGATGATGGCCAACAAGACCGCCGGCCCGGACATCAGCGCGGCGGACTGGCTGCTCAAGAAAGGCGTCGTCGCGACCGGCACCGATACCGAGACCTACGAGGTCCAGCCGGCGCCCGACCTGGGCCCCGAGGGCAATCCGCAGCCGGTCCACAAGCACCTGCTCATCGACAACGGCATCTATCTCATGGAAAGCCTCGACCTCGAGGAGCTGGCTCGCGAGAAACTCTACGAGTTCGCCTTCATCGCGCTGCCCATCAAGATCAAGGGCGCGACCGCATCCATGGTCGATCCCGTCGCCGCCATCTAGCCCAGTCCAGCCAGTCGAACCCGGAAGGAGCCGCCCCGTGACCGAGACCATGCAGGCACTCGTCGTGCTTGGACCCGAGAAGTTCGAGATCGGGGAGGTCCCGGTCCCCGAGCCCGGCCCGATGGAAGTGCTCTGCCGGGTCAAGGCGGTGTCGATCTGCGGCACCGACTCGCACCTCATCGCCGGCGACTACCCCGGCTTCTGGCCGCCGGCCTTCCCCATCATCCCCGGGCACGAGTGGTCCGGTGAGATCGTCAAGCTGGGCCCGGGAGCGGAGAAGGCCGGCTGGCAGCTGGGTGACCGCGTGGCCGGCACGAGCCACGACGCCTGTGGTGTCTGCCAACCGTGCGTCGAGGGCCGCTACAACCTGTGCGAGAACTACGGCGTGATGGACCTCCATCGCCAGTACGGCCACAACTACCAGGGGGCCGACGCCGAGTACGTGGTCCACGGCGTCAAATGCATCTTCCCCCTGCCCGACACGGTCAGCTGGGAGGAGGGTGCGGTCATCGACCCCGCATCCATCGCGCTGCACGTGGCCAACCGTGCCCAGATCCAGCCGGGCGACAACGTCGGCATCATGGGCGGGGGTGCCATCGGCCTGCTCGGCGGCGAGGCCGCCAAGATCCGCGGCGCCGGCCGGGTCATCATCGTCGAGCCGCTCGAGCTGCGCCGCCAGAAGGCCCTGGACATGGGTTTCGAGGTCATCGACTCCACGGCCGGGGACGCCGGCGCCAGGCTGCGTGAGATGACCGGGGGCATCGGCGTGGACAAGATCATCGAGGCCGCGGGAGTGCCCATCACCGTGAGGTGGTCCCTGGCGGCGCTGCGCAAGGGCGGCCGCATCGCGGCCGTCGGTATCCCCAGCAAGGGTGTCGAGATCGACATGCGCGATCTCGTGCTCTACGAGCTCGAGATCGCCGGCTCGCGCGCCTCGGCCGGCGAGATGCGCCGGGTCATGCCACACGTGGCCGACGGCCGCATGCGGCTGCGGGAGGTCATGAGCCACGAGTTCGCCCTGGCCGACTATGCCCATGCCCTGGCCACGTTCCGAGACCCAGGCAGCGGTGCTATCAAGATCATCATCAAGCCCTGACGCGGTCTCGCGCCGTCCGCCCGCTGCCGACCAGGCCGCCCCCCGCCTGCGCTGGAGTCAGACCATGACCACGATCGCCCCGTGACCGAGACCATGCAGGCACTCGTCGTGCTTGGACCCGAGAAGTTCGAGATCGGGGAGGTCCCGGTCCCCGAGCCCGGCCCGATGGAAGTGCTCTGCCGGGTCAAGGCGGTGTCGATCTGCGGCACCGACTCGCACCTCATCGCCGGCGACTACCCCGGCTTCTGGCCGCCGGCCTTCCCCATCATCCCCGGGCACGAGTGGTCCGGTGAGATCGTCAAGCTGGGCCCGGGAGCGGAGAAGGCCGGCTGGCAGCTGGGTGACCGCGTGGCCGGCACGAGCCACGACGCCTGTGGTGTCTGCCAACCGTGCGTCGAGGGCCGCTACAACCTGTGCGAGAACTACGGCGTGATGGACCTCCATCGCCAGTACGGCCACAACTACCAGGGGGCCGACGCCGAGTACGTGGTCCACGGCGTCAAATGCATCTTCCCCCTGCCCGACACGGTCAGCTGGGAGGAGGGTGCGGTCATCGACCCCGCATCGCTGGCTCTCCATTGCGCCCGGCGGGGCGGCATCTGCCCCGGCGACAGCGTGGTCGTCATGGGCGCCGGGCCGGTCGGTCTCCTGGCGGCTGACGCGGCCCTGGCCGTGGGCGCGGGCCGGGTCATCGTGGTCGGACGCGGGCCGCGTCTGCAGAAGGCTCTGCAGATGGGTTTCATCGGCCTGGACAGCAACGCGGTGGAGCCGGCAGAGGCGGTGCGTGAGCTCACGCACGGGTTCGGCGCGGACGTCGTCATCGAGGCGGCCGGTACGCCGACCACGCTGCAGTGGTCCCTGGCGGCCCTGCGCAAGGGTGGCCGCATCGCCGCGGTCGGCATCCCCGCGGAAGGCGTTACGATCGACATGCGAGAGCTCGTGCTCTACGAACTCGAGATCGCCGGCTCGCGCGCCTCTGCCGGTGAGATGCGCCGGGTGATGCCGCTCATCGCTGATGGGCGCATCCGTTTGCGCGAGATCATGACCCACCAGTTCGCGCTGGCTGACTTCGGCGAGGCCCTGGCCACATTCCGAGATCGCTCCAGCGGGGCGATCAAGATCACCATCAAGCCGTAGCAGGGGAGCACGAGCTGGACATGAACTGGTCGTTCGCATTCGATCGTCCGCCGCAGTTGAGCGCCGACGAGCTGAGAGCCTTGCTCGGCGGCAAGGGTGCGAACCTCGCGGTGATGACGACCGAGCTGGGCCTGCCGGTGCCACCCGGTTTCGTCATCTCCACCGACGCCTGCAAGGCCTACATGCGCGATGGCTGGCCCCCCGGCCTCGACGATGAGCTGCGAGTACAGATGGCGCGCATCGAGCAGCAGGTGGGCCGTCGTTTCGGCGACGCGGGCGATCCCCTGCTGGTGAGCGTGCGCTCGGGGGCGCCGGTATCGATGCCGGGCATGCTCGATACCATCCTCAACCTCGGGCTCAACGACCAGACCACGGCCGGTCTCGGGCAAGCCGCCGGTGACGTTGAGTTCGCAGGTGCCTGCCGGAAGCGACTCGAGGCCATGTACCGTGACATCGTCGGGGTCGAGGAGGTGCCGGCCGATCCGTGGGCCCAGCTGCGTGCCGCCGTGGAGTCCGTGTTCCGCAGCTGGGACAGCGACCGGGCGCGCAGCTATCGCGAACGCGAGTCCATCGCGCCCGACCTGGGTACCGCCGTGGTCGTGCAGGCCATGGTCTTCGGCAACCGCGGGCCCGACTCCGCGACCGGTGTGCTCTTCACGCGCAACCCGGCCACGGGCGAGAACACGCTCTACGGCGACCTGCTGTTCGGTGCCCAAGGCGAGGACGTCGTCGCCGGCACGCACGCGACCGAACCGATCTCGGCGCTCGAAACGCGGCTGCCCGGCGTGGCCATGGAGCTGCGTTCCTACGCCGACCAGCTCGAGCATCACTACGGCGACATCTGCGACATCGAGTTCACCATCGAAGAAGGTCGCCTGTGGATGCTCCAGAACCGCATCGGCAAGCGCACCGCGCAGGCAGCCTGCCGCGCCGCGGTCGAGATGGCCGAGGACGAGGCCTTCCCGTTGTCACGACCGGAGGCGGTCGAACGCGTGCGGGAGATCCTGGTGGATCCGCCGGTCATCGCCGCCGAGATGAGCGGCAACGTCGAGATCGTGGCGGCCGGGCTGGGAGCCTCGCCGGGGCTGGCGACCGGCGCTATCGCCACCACTCCCGAAGCTGCCGTTCGCATGGCCGCGGCCGGCACGGACGTGCTGCTGGTCCGCGCGGAGACCTCGCCGGACGATGTGCACGGCATGGCCAAGTCGGTGGGCATCCTGACCTCAACCGGCGGCCTTGCCTCTCACGCGGCCGTGGTCGCTCGTGGCTGGGACATCCCGGCCGTGGTCGGCGCGATCGGCGTGGTCGTGGGCGAAGGCGGCGTCGCCATCGCCGATACGCTCTACCGAGAAGGGGACGTCATCAGCATCGACGGCAGCACCGGGGAGGTCTACGGAGGCCCGGTCGAGTCGATGACGACGGTGGTGCCCGAAGCTGCCATGCTCATCGCCTGGGCCCGGGAGCTGGGCATCGAGATCGCACAGCCACATGAGTCGGAGGAGGGCAGCGCCGTGGTCTCTGCAGGTGAGGGCGATGTGGCAGCCGAGGATGTCGTTCGCGTGCTCGCGATCAAGGGCTATGTGATGCCTGACATGCTGGCGCCTGCGCTGGGCGTCAGCGCCGATGAGACACAGCAGCAGCTTGACCGGCTGGCAGCGGACGGCATCGTCAAGGAATCCGGTGGCATGTTTAGCCTGACCGATGACGGCAAGGCCCTGGGAACCGAGATGATCGCGGCCGACCGCGAGGCCTGGGGTGCGGAGAATGCGCTCGCCGCGCTCGATGCCTTCCTTGTGCTCGACAGCCAGATGAAGACGATCGTGACCGCCTGGCAGATGAAGGAGGTCGGCGGTGAACAGGTGCTCAACGATCACACCGACGCCGAGTACGACGCGGGCGTCCTCTCGCAGCTGGCCGCGCTCCACGTCGAGGCCACGGCCTGGATCGCGCCGCTCTATGCCGGGCTGGCCCGGCTGGTGGCCTACGGCAAGCGGCTGGACGTAGCGGCAGAGGCGGCTGCCGCCGGCGACGGGATGTACATCGCCTCACCGCGGGTCGACAGCTACCACGGGGTCTGGTTCGAACTGCACGAGGATCTCATCCGCCTGGCCGGCCGCACGCGCGAGGACGAAGTCGCGGCCGGCCGCGCCTGACACGCACGAGCCGCTACGCTGGGAGAACCATGCCGACGCAAGCAGAGCTCGAAGTCGCGACGCTGGGGTCCGCCCGCTTCGATTCGCCGCTCGTGGCCAGGGGCCGGCGACTCCCGGACCCTGAGTTGCGTGTCCGCTACCAGGCCCGAGAGGGTTCGGCCGAACTGGAGGGAGAGGACCTCTTCCTCGAGAAGGCCGGACCACGCGAGAAGCTGTACTTCGACCCAGCCGGGACGACGGCTGCTTTCGTCACCTGTGGCGGTCTCGCCCCGGGCCTGAACAACACCATCCGCTCGGGTTTCTACGAGCTCCTTCACAACTACGGCGTCAAGCGCGTCCTCGGCATCCGCAACGGCTACCAGGGCCTGGTGCTGTCCGAGGGCCTTGAGCCCATCGTGCTCACGCCAGACATGGTCGATGACATCAACGACCTGGGCGGGACGGTGCTGGGAACCTCGCGTGGCGGCCGCGACCCAGCAGAGATCGTCGACTTCCTCGAGGCGCACGCCATCGACATCCTCTTCTGCATCGGCGGTGACGGCACCCAGCGTGGTGCCCACAGCATCGAGCAGGAGGTGCGCGCTCGCGGCGGGAAGCGTTCCATCGTGGGCATCCCCAAGACCATCGACAACGACGTGCCCTTCGTCTACACCAGCTTCGGCTACGCGACCGCGCTCGAGGAGGCAGCGCAGATCCTGCGAGGCGCGCACGTGGAGGCCAAGAGCCACAGAAGCGGGATCGGCCTGGTCAAACTCATGGGCCGGGACGCCGGCTTCATCACGGCCGGCGCCGCCATCGCCAGCCAGGAGGCCAACTTCGTGCTGGTCCCGGAGGTCCCCTTTCCGCTCGACGGCCCCTCCGGCTTCCTCGAGGTGCTCGAGCGACGCATGATCGAGCGGGACCACGCGGTCGTGGCCGTGGCCGAGGGGGCCGGTCAGCACCTGTTCGAGAGCGGCGACGCCACGGTCGATGCCTCGGGCAACCGCCGCTATCGGGATATCGGCGTCTTCCTGCGCGACCGCATCCGCCAGCACTTCCGTGAGCGGGAGATGCCGGTCACGGTCAAGTATTTCGATCCCAGCTACGCCATCCGCAGTGTGCCGCCCAATGCCTTCGACCGCATCCTCACCGACCGCATGGCGCGCAACGCCGTGCACGCGGCCATGGCCGGCAAGACCGACGTGATGGTGGGCTCGTGGAACCAGGCCACGATCTGGGTGCCCATCGCTGCTGCGGTCGCCGAACGTAAGAACATGTCACCCGACGGCGACATCTGGCGCGCGGTCCTCGCCACGACCGGCCAGCCGAACTGGGGCGGTTGAAGCGGGCCTCATCGCATCGCCCTTCGAGGAAGCGTCTTTGAGCCGCCGTCGCATCGCCGCGCGTCAACCGTCAATGACGGACTGCCCTCCGCGTGCAGCGAGACTCGCGCACCGGACGCGGTGATTGAGCGGGCGTCCTGAATGGGTACGTCTGGAACGCTCGCTGCCGATGGGATCGCCATCTCCACCGAGACGAACGCCATCGAGAACGAGGGCGGCACCCGGCGCTGCATCCAGCAGTTCGGCGAGACAGCAGCCCCCATCGAGGAGGGGACGCACTCTCTTCTGCTCTCGGGGGAAGGAGGCGATGAAGGGCTGACGGCGGTCATCGTCTACACGGGGCCTGGGACCGCCACGGGTGCCATCCTGTCGCGTCCGATCCCTGGGCCGGCGGGATCGCAGTAGCTCCGGTCAACGATCTCCGACTGCCGACTGGCGCCGCACCGTGCCGGCTGGACCAAGCCAGCTCCACGAGGGCCGGACCTCCCGTGTGTCGATGAGAGTCGTCGCACGGACACCACCACCGAGCACTCAGGATATGAAGAAGCCCCGCCGGATGGACCGGCGGGGCGGTGCGCTGGGGCCACTGGGGCGTGGAGGTGAGTATCAGTCCTTCTTGTCGGTCATCTGGTCCCAGAGGGCGCCGGCGTTGTGGGACATGATGTAGTCCATCATGTACTCCTGACCGATGTCGACCGGAAAGCGCTCCTTGAGGTTGACGCGCTCCTGGGTCTCCTCGCGGGAGAGGCCTTCGGCCACGGCCGCAGCGACGCGTGACTTCCACTCCAGCAGGATGGCGCGCTGGTCATCGAGCGACGAGCGGTCGGTCAGCGGTCCGTGGCCCGGCACCAGGTGATCGAAGTCGAGCGCGCGGATGGTCTCCAGCGCGGCCAGCCAGCCGTCCACATCGGATGTCATCAGCCACGTCTGACACTGGTTGAAGATGGTGTCACCGGTGAAGACGACGCCCTCCTCGGGCACATGCACGGCGATCTGGCCCGGCGTGTGGCCAGCCACGTGGATGAGGTCGAAGTGGGTATCGCCCACCCGCAGCTTCAGATCGCCGGTGAAGACGATGGCGCCGTCGTTGGGCTCGCGGTAGTACTCCTCGCGCTCGGGGAAGATGGCCACGCCCTCGGGGTCGTCGGTCGGAAGGGCCTCCTCGGCATAGGCGAAGGGGTCCAGGATCGGCGCGACCACCATGTAGTTGTCGGCCACGCCCTTGTGGTGGACCACAGGCACCGGCTTGAAGTAGTAGTTGCCGAAGATGTGGTCGACGTGGTGCTCGGTGTTGATGACGTAGCGGATGGGGCCGTGCGTTTCGGCCTGCTCGCGCATGGCCACCGCCTTGGTCGGCAGCTGAGGGGTGTCGACCACGACGACCCCGTCCGAGGTGACCACGTAGCTGGGGTTGCAGCCACGGATCCTGGTGTTCGAGTAGACGTTGGCAGTGACCTGCTCCATGGGCGGCTTCAAGGTCGCGGTTCCTCCCCGGGGGTATGTACTGAGTTGGCCCGGCGCGCTACTGGGTCGCGGTCAGTCCGCCGTCGATGCCCAGGATCTGGCCGGTGATGAACGATGACGCGTCAGAGACCAGGAAGATGGCCGCGCCCACGAGGTCGCTCGTGCCACCCACGCGCCCGAGCGGGATGCGTGCCACCACGCCCTTCTTGAACTCTGGATCCTCGAGCAACATGGCCACCTGTGGCGTGTCCACGAAGGTGGGACTGATGGCGTTGACGTTGATGCCGTACTTGGCCCACTCGGTGGCCCACTGGCGCGTGAGCGAGCTGATGGCGCCCTTGGCCGCGACATACGCCGAGTAGCCGGCGTTGATGCCGAGGGCGGCCCGCACCGAACTGATATTGAGCACCTTGCCGCCGTTGCCCGCCTCGATCATGGCCTTGACCGCGGCCTGGGTGGGCACGAGCGTGCAGCGCACGTTGATGTCGTAGATCCAGTCCCAGGCGTCGTCGGGGTAGTCCTGGGCCTCGAAGAGGACCTTCCCGGCGCCGCCGCCGATAGCGTTGACCATGATGTCGAGCCTGCCCAGGTGGTTCACCACCTCGTCGACGACCGCGTCCGCTTCGTCGCGCTTGGTCATGTCGCCAGCGACGGCAAGGCATTCGCCACCGACCGCCTCCACCCTGGCCCTGGTGGCATCGACCAGCTCCTGGCTGATGTCGGTCACGGCGATCTTCGCACCGGCCTCTGCGAGGGCGACGGCCATGGCGCCACCGATAGCCCCGCCTCCGCCACCGATGAACGCGACCTGGCCATCGAGCTTGAACCTGTCCAGCTGACCCATGCTGGTTCCTCCATGCGCATGTCCGCGTTGCCCGGCGGGCAAGGGGTGCGGTGTCCTTCAATCATCGATTATCGACGATATGGAAGGCGCCTGTGTGGGCGGGACGTTGCCCGAAAGCCCGGAGATGCCCTCGCTCGGGGGCGTCCGTGGACCAGCGGAGCTCACGGGCGGCCCTCGATCCGATGGACCCAGCATGCCGAGGGAAGGTTTCGGGCTGGCCGAGGCGTCGTATAGCCGGCCGAGGACGGGGTCGCCACGCTCCAGGGACACATCAGTGATGCCACGCCGGAGATGAGCGACCCTCGAGTCGGCGGTACGTACCGATACACCCAGAACGCCCACGACCACGGCGGCATGGGACCGAACTGGGGCACCATGAGGGTCGAGAACGACGACGGTGCTTGGGAAGGACCCGTCAGCGGCTACTGGTACGGCAGCAACACGTACATGTCGGGCTGCCTCAAGGGCGAAGACGCCTACGAGGGCCTCTCGTACTGTCTCCGGGGCTCGACCGATGGCGGGCCCAACTTCATCGAGTTCGACGGTCTCATCTACCAGGGGGACCCGCCACCGCTCCAGTAGACACCAGGAGCGTCGCGCCCGCGGGCCAGCCGCGGCCCGCGGGCGCTCGGACTACTCCAGCATGCCCTGCTCGACGATGAAGTCGGCCACCTTTCTCAACCCGTCGCCACCCTTGAGGTTGGTGAAGACGTAGGGCCGGTCCTGGCGCACGGCGATGGCATCGCGCTCCATGTTCATCAGCGATGCGCCCACCGCGGGGGCGAGGTCGCTCTTGTTGATGACCAGAAGGTCGCTCTCGGAGATGCCAGGGTTGCCGCGGCGGACGGCCTTCTCGCCGGCGGCGACATCGATGACATAGAGCACCAGATCGGTCAGCTCAGGGTCGAACGTGGAGCCGCCCAGGTCATCGCCACCCTCTACGAAGACGACCTCCAGGCCGGCGTGCCGGGCGATGAGCTCGTCGACCGCGGCCAGGTTCATGGCCGCGTCGTCGCCCACCGTCGTGTGTGGGCACGAACCGGCATCGAGCCCGATGATGCGATCGTCCGCCAGCAGGCCCGTTCTAGCGAGCATCCGGGCGTCCTCGTGCGCGTTGACGTCGTTGGTCACCACCGCCAGCTCGAAGCGATCCCGCAGCAGCTCACAGAGCGAAGCCACCAGCGTGGTCTTGCCCGAACCGACCGGTCCGCCGATGCCGACACGCAGGGTGGGTCTGGAGTGAGTCACGCCGGCTAGGAGGCGAGGTCATGATCACGGATGTGGTACTTCGTGCCGCGCTCGGGCTCGAACGGGACCTCCTCTACGACGACTTCTGCCCCCAGCTTGCGCACGAGCTCGTCGATGGCTCGGTCGTGGCGATAGCGGATGAGGCCCGGCCCGACCTGGGTGCGTACGTGCCGGTTGCCAAGGTGATAGGCCACGCGCGCGAGCAGCACTGCGTCCGGGGAGGCGATGGTGGAGACGTCTTCTGCCGCGGCTTCCACGGTGATGACGGTCCCGTCCGAGACACGAAGCAGGCTGCCCTCGAGAAGGATCGTCCCCCGTGGCAGGAACAGACCGATGGGCCTGCCCTTCGCGGTGGTGGCTTTGAGGCGGCTCTTTCGGCGCTGCTCCCAGCTCAGCGGGAGCCGATCGATCGGCTCCCCGGCGGCGGTCAGCTCGTGGACCTCAAGCATCGTCTGCGGTTCCTCCTCCGGCGTCATCCGGTTCGACGGTAGCGGAGGCCTCGGTCCGAATGACGACGTAGGGCGGTGACCTTTGCGTTGCCCTTCTGTTGCGGGGTTCGAACCCAGCAAGCAAGCATGCTGGTATCCTGTCACAATGAAGGTAACGGTGGATCTCGATGAGCAGCTCTATCGCGCGGTCAAGGTAGAGGCGGCCCGGAACGATCGCAGTGTGCGCGACCTCATCGCGGAAGCCATCGAGCGCTGGCTGGAGCACCGGGAGGACGAGGAGGACCTGCGCTCGGCGCAGGCCGCGCTCGAAGAGTATCGGCGCGATGGCGGGGAGTCCGCGGCGGTTGTCTACCGGCACCTGGCGGCGGAGGCACGGGCACGCTACGGCGCAGATGAGGAGGAGTCCTCGGAGGTGTGAACGAAGCCGAGTCACACGTCGTCGAGTACTCAGCGGCAGCCGAACGCGAGCTCCGTCGACTACCGCCAGGCGACGCGGCGAGGACGCGTGGGCCAGTGTTGGCTCTCGGCCTCGAGCCACGACCATTTGGCGCCGTGCGAGTGCGGGGCACGGACTTCTGGCGCATCCGCGTAGGGCACCTGCGAGTGATATATGTCATCGACGAGACGGAGCGTCGGGTCGTCGTCCTGCGTGTCGCCAGACGTTCGGAGTCGACCTACCGTCGCCTGCGCGACGAGTAGGCTGACCTACCAGCCAGCACCCGGGATGGCGTAGCCGTTGGGGTACTCGGCGCTGACCTGATACTCGGCCACCCGCTCCGCGAGCTTGAGGCAGGCGATGCCGTCCTCCGCGAGCGGTCGGAGCTGGGCACCATGGGCGCGCTCTCGATGGTGCAGCGAGGTGTTGACGAATTTGCCCATCTCGAGATGCTTGGTGGCCTCGAACACGAGCTTGATGCCGCGCGTCTCCGCGTGCTCGCCCATGCGCCGGAGGGAATCGACCGCGACGGCAGTCGCGTCGTCGACGTTGTCAGGCGTGATGGGCGCATGGATAGCCGTGCGATGGTCACCGACAGGGCCCCCAGCTCGGCCGCGAAATCGATGGTCGACCTCGTCTCCAAGACGGCCAGCTCGGCCGTCTTGGGCTCGGTCAGAGTCTTGTAGTCGGGGGAGTAGGGGTCCCACATCTGGCCCCAGCACTCGTTGACATTGGAGACCTCGAGGTCGAAGTCCGCCTTCAGTTGCTGGTGTGTCGCGAGGTAGTCCTCCATCGAGACACCCAGGCCGTAGCGGCCCCTGGGCGGGCAGATCTCGCTGGCGTCATAGCCGCAGCGCTTCAGCCGCTCGGACGTGACATGGGGCGACTTGTAGGCCTCTTCCTGGCCGAACGTGAGCTGGAAGTAGCTGAACTTGAACGGTGCACGTGAACTCGACTTGGGCCTCCCTCCTGGTCCGAGCACAGACCGCTCGCATGGCCGGGACATCTCCCGGCAACCCTAGAACGGATGTGCTATTCACGCCCGATGGTGGTAGCATGCCGGTCCCGTGCCCCATTCGACCCGGACTGCCCGGACGGACCCGCTCGCTGCCTTCGAGGCCCCCACGCGCGCATGGTTCGACGGCGCCTTCGCGAGGCCCACGGACGCCCAGGCGCAGGGCTGGCCGGCCATCGCCGCGGGCGACCACACGCTCATCTGCGCACCCACCGGCAGCGGCAAGACCCTGGCCGCGTTCCTGTGGTGCCTGGACCGTCTGCTGACCGAGGAGCCGCCGGCTGATCCTACCGCGCGCCTGCGCGTGCTCTATGTCTCGCCCCTCAAGGCCCTGGTCCACGATGTCGATCGCAACCTGCGTGCGCCGCTGGCTGGCATCGGCCTGGCGGCCGATCGACTGGGGGCACCGGCCAGGGACGTGCGAGTCGGCATGCGCACCGGGGATACCCCGGCCCAGGAGCGTCGCGCCTTCGGCAGGAAACCGCCGGACATCCTGGTCACCACGCCCGAGTCGCTCTACCTCATCCTCACCTCACAGGCCCGCGAGGCCTTGCGGAACGTGCGCTGGGTCATCATCGACGAGATCCACGCGCTCGCTGGGACCAAGCGTGGGGCGCACCTCGCCCTCTCCCTCGAACGCCTGGAAACGCTGACCGCGCAGCCGCCGCAGCGCATCGGGCTGTCGGCTACGCAGCGGCCCCTGTCGGCGGTGGCCTCCTATCTCGGCGGCCGCCAGCCCACGACCACCGACGAAGCCGGCGCGCCGCGAGCGGTGACCATCGTCGACGTGGGCGTGCGCAAGGAGCTCGACTTGAGCGTGGTCGTGCCGGTCGAGGACATGGGTCGCCTGGGCGAGGTCATCCCGCTCGAGGAAACGCCCGGCGGCCCCATGGCGGGCCCCGAGGCCCGTACCAGCATCTGGCCCTCGGTCTATCCACGCATCCTCGAGCTCATCCGGGCCCACCGCAGCACCATCGTCTTCACCAACAGCCGCCGTCTGTCTGAACGCATCGCGCTCAATCTCAACGAACTGGCAGGGGAGGACATCGCACGTGCGCACCACGGCTCGATCGCACGTGAGCAGCGGCTGATCATCGAAGAGAGCCTGAAGCAGGGGCAGCTGCCGGCCATCGTGGCCACTTCCTCGCTCGAGCTCGGCATCGACATGGGCGCCGTGGATCTGGTCGTCCAGGTGGAGTCGCCGATGTCGGTGGCCCGCGGATTGCAGCGGGTGGGCCGGGCGGGGCACCGGGTCGGGGAGCCGTCGAAGGGCGTCATCTTCCCCAAGTACCGTGGGGACCTGCTGGAGGCGGCGGTGGTGACCCGGCTCATGCGCGACGGCGCCATCGAGCCCACGGTGGTGCCCCGTAACCCACTCGATGTCCTGGCCCAGCAGCTCGTGGCCATGACCGTCGACCGGAGCTGGCCGGTCGACGAGCTGTTCGCCACGGTGCGGCGGGCGGAGAACTACGCAGAGCTGGGCAGAGACACGTTCGAGGCGACTCTGGGCATGCTCGCCGGCCAGTATCCAGCCGACGAGTTCGCCGAACTGAAGCCGCGCGTCGTGTGGGACCGCGTCGCGGGCACAATCGCGGCGCGCCGGGATGCGCGCACGGTCGCGGTCACCTCCGGCGGGACGATCCCCGACCGAGGGCTCTTCCCGGTCTTCCTGGCCGATGACGACGGTGCCGGGCAAGCTCCGGGTGCTCACACCCGATCGGCGCGTGGCGGTGGCCGGCGTGTCGGAGAGCTCGACGAGGAGATGGTCTACGAGACCCGAGAGGGCGAGGTCGTGCTCCTCGGCGCCAGCGCCTGGCGCATCGAGTCGATCGAGCACGACCGGGTGCTCGTCAGCCCGGCCCCGGGCGAGTCGGGCAAGGTGCCGTTCTGGAAGGGCGATGGGGTGGGTCGGCCGGTCGAACTGGGTCGCGCCCTGGGCGCCTTCACGCGGGAGATCTCGGCACTGGCGCAGGGCAAGCGGGGCGGGCGGGCCAGGGCCTTGGCCCGCCTGCGCGAGGCGCACGACCTCGACGAGATGGCCGCCGACAACGTGCTCGGATACCTCGAAGAAGAGCGTGAGGTCACTGGTGCCCTGCCCACCGACACGACTATCGTCCTCCAGCGCTTCCGCGATGAGCTGGGCGATTGGCGCGTGTGCCTGCTGACCCCCTTCGGCGCCCGCGTCCACGCCCCCTGGGCGCTGGCCATCGAGGCCCGCTTGCGCGAGGCCTTGGGGGTGGAGATCCAGCCCATCTGGTCGGATGACGGCATCGTGCTCCGCCTGCCCTCGACCGACGGCTCGATGGAGGCCGGGGCCGCCGTGTCAGTGGCTCAGAGCTCGGAGTCGGCGGTGCTTATCGCGTCTGACGAGATCGAGGACCTGGTGACCGAGACGGTCGGAGGTTCGGCGCTCTTCTCGAGCCGCTTCCGGGAGAACGCGGCCCGGGCACTCCTGCTGCCACGGCGTCGCCCTGGCCAGCGCACGCCACTGTGGCAGATGCGCCAGCGGGCCTCGCAGCTGCTGTCCGTGGCCAGCCGATACGGTTCCTTCCCCATCATCCTCGAGACCTACCGCGAGGTCCTAAGCGACGTCTTCGACCTGCCGGCCTTGCGGGACATCCTCTCTGCCATCGAGCGTCGCGAGATCCGCGTCGTGAGCGTCGAGACGTCACGGGCATCGCCGTTCGCTTCGTCGCTGCTGTTCGACTACATCGCCACCTACATGTACGAGGGCGACGCGCCGCTGCTGGACCGCCGGGCACAGGCGCTGACCCTCGACCGCGATCTGCTGCGTGAGCTGCTGGGGGCGGAGCAGCTGCGTGAGCTCCTCGACGCCGACGCGCTCGCGGAGATCGAGCTGGAGCTGCAGGCACTCACCGAGGAGCGGGCCGCCGCTTCGGTCGACCAGGTGCACGACCTGCTTCGGCGCCTCGGCGACCTGAGCGATGATGAGATCGCTGCCCGCGTGCGCGGCGCCGACGCGCGGGCGCGGGCAGCCGCTGCGCAGGAATGGCTCGGGGCGCTGGTAGCCGACCGGCGAGCGTTGAGCGTCAGGGTCGCCGGAGAGCAGCGCTGGATCGCGGCCGAGGATGTGGGCCGCTACCGCGATGGTATCGGCGTCTCCCCGCCGGTCGGCGTAGCAGAGGAGTATCTCGTCCCCGCCATGGGCGCCCTCGGGTCGCTGCTCGCTCGCTGGGCGCGCGGGCACGGACCGTTCCACACCGAGGAGCCGGCGGGGCGCTGGCAGCTGCCGCGGGGCGTGGTTGAGAGCGCGCTCGAGACGCTGATGGCCGAGGGGATGCTGTTGCGGGGCGAGTTCCGGCCCGGCGGCGTGGAACGCGAATGGTGTGACCCGGAGGTGCTGCGTCTCATCCGCCGGCGTTCGCTGGCACGCCTTCGGCGGGAGATCGAACCGGTCGAGGCGAGTGCGCTGGCGCGCTTCCTGCCCGCCTGGCACGGCATCGGTGCAGGACTGGCCGGCCTGGACCGGCTGGCCGAAGTCATCGGGCAGCTCGAGGGTGTGGCCATGCCGGCCAGTGTGCTCGAGCGGGACGTCCTGCCCGCGCGCGTGAGCGGCTACACGCCGCAGATGCTCGACGAGCTTGGGGCAGCCGGCGAGGTCGTGTGGGCGGGAGCCGGCAGTCTGGGCAGGGACGACGGCCGCATCGCGCTCTACCGGCCCGATCGCCTGGCCCTGCTGCTGCCCACGCGCGGTGGTGACGAGGCGGGCGGAGACGAGGACCTCCTCCTGGATCCATGAAGCGCTGGGTGAGCGACTTGCGGCACGCGGCGCGTCCTTCCACCGCGAACTGCTGGCCGCGACGTTCGAGGCGGCGGAGGCCGGCGGTCACCGGCGGCCGAGCGAGCGCGAGATGCTCGATGCGCTGTGGGACCTGGTCTGGGCCGGCGAGATCACCAATGACACCTTCGCGCCGTTGCGTGCCCTGCGCTGGCCCCGTCGCGGCGGCACCCGCCGACCGGCCCTGCCACGCGCGCGGATGGGAAAGCGCATGGGGCCTCCAGAGGCGGCGGGCCGCTGGTCGCTGGTGGCTGACGCCATCGGGACCGCCGCTGCACTAAGGGACGGAGGCGAAGCGGGCCCCACCGAGCAGCGTGCGGCCCTGGCATCCACGCTCCTCGAGCGCTACGGCGTGGTCACCCGGGACACGGTCGCCGCCGAGGGCGTTCGTGGCGGGTTCGGCGCGGTGTACCCGGTCTACCGGGAGATGGAGGAACGCGGGCGCGTCAGGCGCGGCTACTTCGTTGAAGGTCTGGGCGGCGCTCAGTTCGCAGTCGCCGGGGCGGTGGACCGCCTCCGCGCGATGCGCCGCCAGCCCGGTGCGTCACACAGCGAGGACGCCAGGGCCGTCCTGCTCGCGGCCTCCGACCCGGCCAACCCCTACGGCGCGGCACTGGCCTGGCCGCGTCCCGACGACCAACGTCGGCGCTCGCCCAGCCGCTCTGCGGGCGCGTACGTCGTGCTCTTCGACGGGGACCTGGTGCTCTACCTCGAGCGCGGGGCCAGGTCGCTGCAGACCTTCGCCCCGTTCGAAGATGACACGGTCGCGACCGCCGCCGTCGGAGCGCTGGCGGGCCTCCTCGCGGACGGTCGGCTGAAGAGACTCCAGCTCGAGCGCGTCGACGGTGTGGCCATCGGGGACTCGGAGCATCGGGAGCGTCTGACGGGGCTCGGTTTCAGGCAGGCCTACAAGGGATACGTCCTGGGTCCCGCCTGACGCCCGAGCGCGACACGCTCTGCCGCACCGTGCGCCAGAGCTTCCCGGCCTCGGCGCTGATGGTGCTTGGGCGGTGCGGTGGGGTTAGTCATGGTTAGGAGGCCTCAGGGGTTGCACGGTGGCACCGAGTACTGATGAGAGCGCCTTGTGGAGTCGTCCAGACGGGGTGAGGCTGGTGACACGGTTGAAGCTGTGGAGGAGTGCAGTCTCAGCCAAGGGATGGGACCGCGGAGAAGAGCGGTCCCATCCCGCCCAACACGACTGGTCACCGGACCAACCGGCGCCACGCGCGTGCGCGCTGGCGCTGGACAGTGGTGTTGGGGCGAGGCGCGTTCGATCTGGCGGCCAACCTTGAAGGTGGCCACCGGATCACCATGCCCGATGCCTCGGGCGCCCGCCCGGCCCCATCTGGTTCCGGCTCACGCAACCGCGAACGCCGGGTCTACGGGCGGAGGGGCCGTCCGGGCCGGCGCTGCGGCTCGGCGATCAGGTCGAGGTCGATCGGGCGGCTTCCGCGACGCCTGTACTGGAGTCCTCGGTGCCAGGCCGGACGTCGTCGCTATCGAGGCCGAAGAAGTGGCGGCCCTGATGGATGCCCGCCTCCTGGGCGCTCGCGAGTCGGCGCGGTGAGTGCCACCAGACCTCGACGGCACCGGTCACGATGTCGGCGATCTCGCGAATCTGCACACCCCAGGTGCGCCACTCGAACCAGCGTGGATGCGCCCACAGCCAGGGGACGGCCGCCCAGATGAGCAGGACGTAGTCGATGCGGAGAGGCCGCGGGAAGTTGATGACCAGTTCGAGCTGGCGTACGACCTCTGGCCAGACCGCCAAGGTGAGGATGCCGAACAGCAGCATCCAGGCGGCGCCCCAGAGCCGTGCACGCGGCGGCAGGATGAGGAAGAGCACGAGCGGGAACCACTTCAACACCGCGGCCAGCGCCCACATGAACCCACCCAGGCGTGGCCCCACGAAGTGCGCAGCCCAGATGCCCATGGCGCAGAGGAGCGTGATGTTGCCGGTGTCCAGGGTGGCGGCCAGCGGGATCGTGATGATGGCCACGAGGATCGCTGTCGCAAGCGGGCGCTGGCGGTAGGCCCAGGCCACACTCCAGGCGAAGATGAGGATGTTGGCGGCCCGATAGACGAACCACGCGGTCTCCCAGGGCAGGGCCGCCCAGGGTGTGAACAGGGGCAGGGACCAGGACCAGTAGACATAGGGCATGTAGGGCGGCGGAGGGTTCAAGGGGTCGCCGCCACTGAGCCACAGCCGTACACCGCCCCAGTAGGCTCGGGCGTCTGCACCTACGAGGTCACCCCTTACGATGATCCAGACCGCGATGGCCGAGCCGCAGGCCACCAGGATGAGGATGGCGAGGAGGCGTCCCGGGTCACGCAGGAAGCTCACGTCTTGGCGCATCGCTGCGCATGCTACCGCCGGGCGAGGGCGGCGGGCCGGACCACACAGCACAGGCGTCTATGGAGGGGAGCAGCGTCGCCCCTCGAACGACGCTGCCCGCTGCGCTGCTGCTGTCATTCGGCGGCTAGTGCCGCCTCGATGGGCGGCTCCGGCGCCTCGGGAAGCTCGCCGGGGAAGATGATTCCCTCGAGGTCCATGTTGAGGCCCCACGCGTCCTGCGACAGGATCGTAAGGGCCGACAGGCCCTCGTAGGCCCCCCTACCACGCCACTGCATCGCGTAGGCCATGGTTCCGTCCTCGGGCTGCTGGTAGCCCCAGTCCGTCGTCGACACCCAGTACCCGTCGTCGTTGGTGAGCACGGCACTGACATTGCGCACACCCCACGTGGGTAAGCCGGCGTACTTGTAGTAGTCGTGCACCGAGTACATGTTGCCGGTGAATCGGTGGTCGCCGACTTCCACAGGGCAGTGTGAGTAGGTCTCGCCCTCCACGACCGAGCCCCAGTCGGTCGGCGAGGTAGTCCCGTATTCCCCCTGGCGACACTTCATCGTGCCGGTGAAGCCTCCGAAGTCGGCAGGATCGATGTCGTGCATGGAAGCCCCGGGGAGAGGCGCGCGACCCTCCGGGGTGGGAACGGCCACGACGGCCAGGCCGCTGACCAATGCCAGGATGGCCATCGCGGCGACGATGCGGGCGACTGTGAACATGGACTTGGATCTCCCTTCTGGTCGTGGGTCCTTCGCGTCGGCGCTACGCGTCGCGCCGATCCCGAAGGGGAACCACCTGAATGGCCACCAGCGCCGGCGCTGGGGCGTGCCAGAGAGTCGACTCAGGACGTCCGATCGGATAGGCGAGGGGAGCTCGCTCCTGTCCGGAAGCTCTTCGATGGAGTGCTCCAGCCAATCGCTGAGGTCGCGGCCGAGGGTTCGGTCGGTGCGTTCGTCGGTCACGTGATTCATCGCGTGGCCTCCTGTTTGACCGGTGACGGCGGGCACTGGAGCACCAGTGCCCGCTCATCAGCGTCTATGGCCGCATGCAGTGAGTGCAGGGCACGGTGGAGCCGGGAGTGGACCGTGCCCACGGGCATCCCCAGTTGATCGGCGATGACCGCCGGTGGCAGATCGAGGTAGAAGTTGAGGACGACGAGCAGGCGCTGGTCCACGTTGAGCCGCCGGAAACCCCGCTCGATCCGGTCTCGAGCGATCACCGTGGCCGTGTCGTCGGCCACGGATGGCTCGGGCATGGGACGCTCGAGGGAGATCGGCAGCCAGTGACTGGCACGACGCGCCTCCGCGTGGCAGTTGCGCACCAGGATGCGGCAGGTCCAGGCCTCGAACCGATCGGGGTCACGCAGGCGCGGCAGGTCCTGCCACGCGGTCAGCAGTGTCTGTTGGGTCGCATCGCGGGCCAGCTCCCGATCGCGCAGGACGCTGTAGGCGATGGCATGGAGACGCCCGCCGATGGCATCGACGAGGTCGCTGAAGGCTCCGCGATCCCCCTGCTGTGCCCGGACCACCAGACTGCTGTCCATGCCCCCACTCGCTCACGGCGGTCGAGCGCCGCCTCTACATGGTATGTGTCCCGAGAAGGGGCTCCGCTTCCATCTTCAGGGTCCGCGACAGCGGCATAGGCGTCTCGTGGTGCACCGACGTCGGTGTCGCTCGATTCGACCTCGAGAAGCTGTCTGGATTTCCGCGCCATCGCGTAGCAGACGCACACCAGCAAGCGACAGACCAGGCGTCGAAGCGAGCTGGATCGCGCAGGCGGGGCAGATCTTGTCACGTGTGGAGCAGCCCCTGCTGGACGGCATCCTCGGCGAGCGCCACGTCTCGCAGGATGCGGTAGGCGACCGCGTGGAAGCGTGCCCCGACCTCGACGGCCAGCATGGCGAACGCCGCCTGGTCGCCCTCTTGCGCCCGGATCACGAGCTCTTCGTCCATCCGCCTTCGCGTCGCCGCTGCTGCGGCTTCTGCTCAGTACGGGGACGTCTCAGCCGAACGTGGGTCAAGGTCTTGCGATCCCGGCCCACCTTGCCCACGAGGTAGGGCGATCTCAGTGCCGGAGGTCAGCGGGGGAAGGTACTCCCGCATGTGTCGCAGACGGTGTAGAGGCCATGTCGCTCGCGGTTGTAGCCCACGATGTGCAGCCGGCCCTCGATGCAGGCTGGGCAGACCCATGTCCACCACTTGACCGGAGCCCCGTTCTCGCCGGGATCGGACTCACCCAGCGGGGATGCCTCTGCGGCGACCCGGTCCTCGAGGCCTTCGTTGTCAGAGAACGCCTGCGCGACGGCGGCCGCGCGTTCATCCTCCGATTCGCTGCTGTAGGGGTAGCTCTGGCTGACGTTCGAACTCAATGGACGGTGGCTCCTGGGCTGTGGGAACGGCCAGCCGTGAGGGCTGCGCGCTGCGCGACCGGCCAGGTCTCGAGTATAGATGGTGGCCTTCACCAGGCGGCGGCGGACCCCTCCGAGCGTGGGTCGGCCGCGGCGGCATACGAGGCCACCTCATCGTGCTCGTCGCGGATGATCTCGATGGCGTGAGCATGGCCCATTGAGGGTGCCCAGGGCTCGACCACGATGACCTCGTGCCCCTTCGAGGAGAGCGCGGCCGGGACCGCCGGGTGGACGCGCGACTCGATCTCGGCCAGGTCCGCCGGTCCGAGATGCGAACGCATCATGGCGGCCCAGCGTGGAGCGGCCACCGCGGTCGCTACGTCGGCCCCACCGTCCACCACCGCCGACACGAACTGGGCGAAGACTTGAGGCTGGATCTCCCCACCCATCGAGCCATGCACCATCCAGGGATGGCCATCCCGTAGCAGCATGCCCGGCGCGAGCGTATGCGTCGGACGCTTGCCCGGGGCCAGCGCGTTGGGGTGGGCCCGATCGAGGCGGAAGAACGCGCCGCGGTCGTGGAAGGCGATGCCGGTGGCGGGATCGACCAGGCCAGAGCCGAACCCCTGGTAGTTCGACTGCAGGAGGCTGACCGCGTTGCCCCACTGGTCGGTGGCGGCGATGTACACGGTGCCGCCACCTCTCGGCAACGTCCCGGGTGGGAGTGAGCGGACGCGCGCTGGATCGATCCGACCGGCCAGGCGGTCGAGACGATCTGCGGTGAGCATGGCCTGCACCTCGCCGGCGGCCATGTGCGCCGCGTCGGTGACCCAAGTGTCGCGCTCGGTGAGGGCCAGCCTTGAGGCCTCCAGCCCAAGGTGGATCCATCCGGCATCGGCCCAGCCATGTCCGTCCCAGGCAGACCGGTCCGGTGCGGCGAAGCGGCCGAGCATGCCCAGGGTCTGCAGGGCCACCACGCCGACGCTGTTCGGCGGGTGGCTGAGTGAGGTCACGCCGCGGTAGTCGACGGCCAGGGGCACGTCCCAGTCGGACGTGTGCGCGGCCAGGTCACCAGCCGTGATGGGCACGCCGCACGAGGCGAAGTAGGCCATGGTGTCCTGGGCCACGGAGCCGGTGTACGCAGCCTCCGCCCCTTCGGCGAACAGCCGGCGCAGCGTCCCCTCCAGCGCGGGCAGATGAACGCGTCGGCCGGGTCGCAGGGCCCGATCATCGGGCCGGTACACGGCTGCCCAGTCGCCCTCGGTACCGAAGACGTGCGCGGAGTGCTCCACCGCATCGAGCCAGCCCTGAGAAGCCGGAAAGCCAGAGGCCAGGTCGATGGCCGGTGTCAGCAGGAAGCTCCAGTCAAGCCGGCCGTAGCGCCTGTGTGCTTCGCCCCACGAGTGGACAGCGCCCGGAACCGTGACCGACCACGGCCCGCGCTCGGGCATGGTCGCGAAACCCGCTTCGGCGGCAGCTTCGATGGTGGCCGCGCTCCCAGCGCGGCCGCTGCCGTTGAGGGTCAGCGCCTCGGCGCGGCCTGCATCCCAGATGATCCAGAAGGCATCGCCCCCCAGCCCACAACTGTGGCCGGCCACCACGGAGAGCGCCGCGTTCGTGGCGATAGCGGCGTCGACGGCAGAGCCACCGGTGCGGAGCACGAGCAATCCGGCCTGGGTGGCGAGGTGGTGGGGGCTGGCCACGGCACCGTGCTTTCCCCGTACGGGCCTGGCCGGGACGGTGGCCGGTTCGCGTGGTGCGCTCACGTCGCCATCACGCCGCACCGAGCCTGCCTGCGGTCGGCGGAGCCATCGTTGCGGCCGGGAAGCGCACGCCTACCCGGGCGCCCTTGTCTACCACGTTCTCGGCGAACACTTGACCGCCGAGGGCTTCCGCCAGGTCACGCACGATGGCCAGGCCCAAGCCGGAACCACGGTTGGTGCGCGAGGGGTCACCCCGGTAGAAGCGGTCGAACACGTGGGGGAGGGCGGCACTGGGGATGCCGGGGCCGTCATCCAACACCGCCAGCGTGATTCCCCCGCTGACGCCGTCAGCTCCAGCGTGACGTGCCCGCCCGGCGCCGGGGCATGGCGCAGCGCGTTGTCGATGAGGTTGCCGAGGATGCGATCGAGAGCGTCGCGGTCCGCGGTCAGGGTGCCTCCGGCGGCATCATCAGCGACCAGCAGCTGCTGGTCGCGGCTCTCGGCCTCTGCCGCGAATCGATCCACGGCCGCTCGAGCGACCTCGAGGCTGTCGACGGATTCGACACGCAGTGGCGGGCTGGCCACGCCCGGGACGGTGAGATGGTCGAGATCATCGAGCATCCGCTCGAGGCGGCCGGCTTCGTCGGAGATGGCCTCGGCCGCCCTCACGGCGGACTCGCCGCTGGCGGTCCCATCCCGGAGTGCTTCGGAGAAGCCAGCGATGACGGTCAGGGGCGTGCGCAGGTCGTGGCGGATGTCGGCCAGCAGCTGTCGCTGCGCCTCGCGGGTCGCATCCACCTCGGCGGCCATGGCATTGAAGGCGGTGCTGGCCTCGGCGACCTCGAGTGGGCCGCTCGTCGGCAGCGGCTCAGGCACCTTGCCGGCGGCCACGTCGGCGGTGGCGGCGGAGAGTCGTCGCAGCGGTCGCGTGACCGAGCGGCTCAGGCCCACGGCCATGGGGATGCCGACCACCAGCAACACGAGGCCGGCCAGCGTGAGCGCACGGACCAGGTCGGCCGTGGCCAGGGCCGCCGAATTGTCCTCGCGCATGAGGACCAGCACCGGCAGCTCGCGGTCCGCGCGTGGGCGGCGGATGGAGGTGGCTGCGTACAGCACCGGGCCGATCTCGGCCATCTGGCTCTTGCCCGTGACGACTTCGCCGCCAGACTCGGGCAACGTCAGGGGCGAGAGGTCATCGACGATGCCGATCTCACCACTGGCCGGCGAACGAACCACGGACGAGCCGTCCTGGACCAGCATCACGGTGATACCCGCGGCGTCGATCTCGTCCTGCGCCTCACGCACGAAGGCGGTGAACTCGGCGATCGCGCGCCCTCCCGCCTGGCTGTCGCGGAGCCAGTCGACGACCTCCCGCGTGGGCCGATCGTTCGGACTGCGCCGACGGAGCGCCTCGGCCGGGAGTTGCTGTCCGGCCCGCACCGCATAGGGGATGGTCAGCTCGGCCAGGGCGCCCGCGGCCGCGTCCTGGTGCAGGTCGCGCAGGGAGACCCAGACCGCTCCACCCATGGCCATGAGCGTGACCAGTGCGAAGACCAGCAGGGTGAGCCCGATGCGGCCGCGGAGGGTCCTCACCCGGGGCGCGCCCGGGGTGGTGGCACGAGGCGATAGCCGATGCCCTTGACGGTCTCGATGGGAGGGGCATCATCCCCGAGCTTGCGCCGAAGCTCGGAGATGTGGACGTCGACGGTGCGGGTCTCGCCGGGGAAGTCCGTGCCCCACACCGATGAGAGCAGGTCGTCCCGGCTCCAGACCACGCCCGGATCCCGTGCGAGGGCGGCCAGGAGGTCGAACTCGCGGGGCCGCAGTTCGAGCCGGCGTTCGCCCACGTAGGCCTCGCGGCGGCGGGGATCGACCCGCAGGTTGCCGACGTCCATCGGCCGGGAGCCGCGCAGGGCCGGATCGGCACGCCGAAGGATGGCCTTGACCCGGGCCACCATCTCGCGCGGATTGAACGGCTTGGTCAGGTAATCATCCGCGCCCAGCTCCAGGCCGACGATGCGGTCGATGTCCTCGCTGCGGGCGGTGAGCATGAGGATCGGGGTCTCCCCGCGCCGGCGGACCTCACGCGTCACCTCCATGCCGTCGAGCTTGGGCATCATCAGGTCGAGCACGATGAGATCGGGGTCGATGCGATCGTGCTGGTCGAGCGCTTCCTGGCCATCGCGCGCCTCGACCACCTTGTATCCGGCTTGTTCGAGGTAGAGGCGCTCGAGTTCGATGATGTTGCGTTCGTCATCGACGACGAGGATGGTCTTCACCGCGGGAGCATAGCCGCGGTGATGCGGCGCATGTCCGCGCTGGATGTCAGCACCATGTAAGTGCCCCACCCGCTACGCTCGGGTCATGGGAACGTGGGGGCCGGCCGAACCGGATGCGCTTCGGCCGAGCGAGGCTGCAGCGTCGGAGGCGTGGAGCCGGCGTGTGGGCGCTCAGCGCGAGCAGCTGCACCGCCTGCGCGAGGTCGAGGATCCCGACGACTTCTACGCGCCCATGGCCAAGCGTTTCGGCCAGGATCCCCACCGCACCGATGAGCCGGCCCTGGAGGTCCTGCGCGGGATGGCACGGCCGGGTGAGACCTGGCTGGATATCGGGTCCGGCGGTGGCCGGTACTCTCTGCCGCTGGCGCTGCTGGCGCGGCGCGTCCTGGCCGTGGAGCCATCCCCGTCGATGCTCGCTGTCCTGCGCCAGGGCATGCTGGAGCACGGCCTTGACAACATCGACATCTACGAGGGTCACTGGCCACTCGAGCGCGAGTGCCCGCCGGCCGACGTCGCACTGATGGCCCACGTCGGCTACGACATCGAGGGCTTCCCGGCGTTCCTCGACGCGGCCGAGGCCGCGGTATCCGGCCGATGCCTCGCCATCATGCGCTGCAGCAGTGCGACCGCTGCGGGGCATCTGCTGTGGCACGAGATCCATGGCGAACCGCGCATCGCCTACCCGATGCTCGAGGAGCTGGTCACGCTCCTGTTCGCTCGGGGCGTGGTTCCGGAAGTCACCCTCACCCAGCGCGGCACCTGGGGCTACGACACACGTGCAGAACTGCTCGAAGCCGCGCGAAGGCAGCTATGGCTGCGACCCGGTTCGGCCAAGGACCGGCGCCTCGTGCGGCTGATCGAGGAGCGCTCCACCGAGCGCGACCACCAATGGGCGCTCGACTGGTCCTCGATGCAGGATGGCATCGTGGCCTGGACCCCACGCGCCTGAGCTACGCGAGACGCTGGGCACCGCGTTCGAGCATGCCCGTGCACGCATCGCGCGGGGGGCGGGTTCGTGCCCGCTTCGCGCTCGATCCAGGGCGATTCAGCCGGTGACGACTCCCGGTTCAGGAACCAGCACGTTGACGTCGCCTAATCCCAGGTGCTCGAGCTCCTCGCGCAGTTCGGCGGGCGTCCCGGCCAGGACCGGGAACGTGCCGTAGTGGATGGGAACGACCGTGGAGCAGCCGAGCAGTTCCACGGCGCGGGCCGCAGCCGGGGGATCCATGGTGAAGTGACCGCCGATGGGCAGGAAGGCCACGTCGGGCCGGTGCAGCTCACCGATCAGGCGCATGTCGCCGAAGAGTGCGGTATCGCCCGCGTGGTACACACGCGTACCGTTCTCGAGCTCGATGACGAAGCCCACCGCTTCACCCAGATAGAGCGGGACGCCATCGTCCGGCAGGAGGTCCCCCGCGGAGTGGTCGGCATGGACCATGCTCACGCGCACGTCACCGAGCTGCACCGATCCGCCCTTGTTCATGCCCATGACGTCCGCGCCTGTCTCCTGGGCACCGAGCCACAGACTCAACTCGTGGATGCAGGGCCAGGCCGGCCGCGTACGCCGCGCGATGGTCAGGGCATCGGCGGACGCCACCTCGCCGGGCATGGACCCGAGATGGTCGTGGTGGCCGTGCGTGACGAGCATCACGTCGCACCGATCGATGGCCTCCGGCCCCGCAGGCGAGCGGGGATTGCCGAGCCACGGATCGATGAGGATGCGCGTCCCGGCGGCGGTCTCGAGATGGACGGCCGAATGACCGTACCAGGTGAATCGGAACCCTAGATCCTCGCTCATCGGTCTCCTCCGGTCGCGCTCAGGGATGACATGAGCATCCTAGCCACTCAAGACGCTGGCCTGCAGTCGCTATGCTGGCGGGCATGAAGGTGCTGCGACTGACCACCGGGCCGGTGGGTACGAACGTCTGGGTCCTTGGTGATCTGCGCACACGCGAGGCCATCGCCGTCGATACGGCCACGCCGTCCGTCCGTTGGCTTACCCAGACCCTTGGCGACGAGGGCTGGAGTCTGCGATATATCGTGACCACACACAGCCATTGGGACCACATCGGCGACAACGCCGAGGCCGTCATCGCGACCGGTGCCACGCTGGCGGTCCACCGCGCGGACCGCCCGGGTCTCGAGCGGCCCGACCCCATGGCCGCCCCGTTCCCCATCCCGCCCAGCCTACCTGCCCTCGACCTGGCCGAGGGTTCGCGCATCAGGTTCGGCGATGTCGATCTCCAAGTGCTGCACACGCCGGGGCACACCGAGGGCTCGGTCTGCCTCGTCAGCCACGACGAGCGTGTGCTGCTTTCTGGCGACACCCTCTTCGCGGGCGCCTGGGGCCGGACCGACCTGCCCGGCGGGGATGCCGAGGCGATGGTCGATTCGCTCTCGCGCCTGGCGACGCTCGAGGACGGGCTGACCGTGCTGCCCGGACATGGTCCGGAAACGACGATCGGCCGCGAGCGCGCGTGGCTGCAAACGGTAGCGCAAGAGCACAAGCTGCCCTTCTAGTCAGCAGCGCAGCCGGGGCTTGGCAGCGCGGCCGCAGGCCCGTTCGGAGAGGCGTCAGGCGAACCGGCCCGAGGCCTCCGAGTCCAGCGAGTAGACGTGCTGGGTCCCGAACCCCTTGACCTCGACCTCGCCAAGGTCACTGCAGGCGAACTCGTCCCTGATGAGCGCCCAGGTGTCCGCGCTCAACACGATCTGCATGGGGTCGGCCAGGGTCTCCATGCGGGCGGCCATGTTCACGCCAGGCCCGAAGATGTCGTAGACGTACTTCTGCACGCCCACGACCGAGCCGATGATCGGGCCGCTGTGGAGACCGATGCGACAACGCCAGGCCTCGGGGTGGGCGGCGTTGCGCCGCTCGATGTAGCGGCGCATGCGCAGCGCCACCTTGGCCAGGTTCGCGGCATGGTCGGGGTTGGACTCGGGTAGGCCCGAGACTGCCATGTAGGCATCTCCCATCGTCTTGAGGCGCTCGCAGCCATAGAGCTCGACGATACGGTCAAAGGCACTGAAGATGTCGTTCAGCTCGGCGATGGTCGAGGTAGGGTCGTTGGCGACGGCCATGTTGGTGAAGCCGACGAAGTCGAGCAGCAGCACACTGGCCGACTCGAAACGCTGGGGCGTGGTGGATCCGTAGTCGCGCAGCTCCTCGTACACTGCGCGCGGCATGATGTTGAGCAGGAGCTTCTCCGCACGCTCCTTCTCGCGCTGCAGGTCGCGCGCGTTCTTCTCCGCCATGCGCGAGTACGAGTCGAGCAGGTACTCCGCCTCCTTGCGCTTGCTGATGTTGCGGGCCTCGACCAGGGCCACCTCGCGGTCTTCGTGCTTGAGCCGCCGAACCTCGATCTCCGTGGTCACGGTGCGGGCGCCGCTGGTGACATCGGTCTCCCAGCTGAAACGACGACCCTTCTCGAGCTTGCCCGTGACCGCGTCGAGGTCGAGTCCGGGCATGCGCTCGCCCAGCGGGGCATCGACGTCCGCCTCAGGCCCGAACCACTCGAAGAACAGCCCGTTCTCGTAGAGGATCGCCCAGCTCGAAGGGTCCACGATGGCGACCGCGCTGCCGATGGAGCGTAGAGCCAGGTCGGACAGCGAGATGGGCTCGGAGGACTGGGCCAGTTCGGCTGCCTGCTCGCTGGCCGTCGTGTCGACCGGCTGCTCGGTGGTCATGCGGTCACGACGAGGTGTTCGCGGATGACGATCTCGTGCATCACGGTGGCCACATCGGCCGGAGGCATGTCATGGTCCTCCATGGCTTCCTTGAGCAGGCTACTCATGACCACGAAGGCCTCGTGTGTGATGCCCAGCCGGGCATGGACCCGCTGCAGATGATCGTCGCTGTAGGAGCCCGGGCCGCCCATCACCGTGGAGATGAACTTCGACTGATGGTCGATCTGCCGGCGCATGTCGATGCCTGCGAAGTAGGGCGCCATGACCTCATCCTCGAGGACGTAATCGTAGAAGGTCGACACGACCTTGCGCACGGTCGCGAAGCCGCCGTTGCGCTCGAAGATCGTCTGCTGCATGTTCTGACCTCGAATGGGTCCGCGGAACCGGCCAAGCCTACACGCTCCGGCCCCGCCCGCGCGATAGACGCCCATCAGGGCGCGAGAGGCATGTGCCACTCGGTGGCGATGCGGTCCGCGACGAACCCGTGGCGCTCATAGAGGGTCAGGGCCTGGTTGGCGTTCTCGGTGTCTACGTCGAGTTGGGCCGAGGTCATCCCGCGCTCCCGCAGCCGGAGGAGCGCTCGGGCGAGCAACGCCGACGCGAGTCCGCGTCGGCGCCACGGCCGGCGCACGTAGACCGGGTCCAGCCAGCCGCGCAGATAGCTGTTGGACTCGTTCTCCGCAGCATGGACCTCTCCGTGCACGCCGCCAGCGATCTGGTGCCCATCGAAGGCGATGATCATCAGCGACGGTTCGGTGGTCGGGCTCTCGACCCAGGCGCGAAAGCTCTCCTCGCTGGTGTCCTCGGCGCCGAAGTGGTCGCGAAAGGCCTCGATCAAGGCGTCCCAGATCGCCCGCAGGTGTACGTCGGACACCGGCCGAACCTCCAGGCCGGCCGGCATCGGTGGGACCTCGATGTCCTCGAGCCGCCCGCGGGTCAGGTGGCGATAGAGGCGCACCTGCCGATATCCCAGGCGGCGGGCGAGGGCGATGCCTCCGCTGTCGCCGCCTCTGAGCCAGGGCACTGTCAGCAGCCTCTCACCCGCGAGATCGTGGCCGGCCGCGATGGACGTGAGCCGATCGATGTTGCGCCGCCACATGGCGGTCCCGATGCCGCGCCGCCGCCAGCTGGGATGGACGTCTCCCCACGACTGGTAGTAGCGGGCGCGGCCGTCGGGTGTGTCGGCCCAGGTCAACTGGGACCGGGCCACGAGGCGGTCGCCGATGAAGCCCAGGATCAGGTCCTGGCTGGGGTCGACGTTGGTCAGGTGGCGTGTCTCGACCCTGAGCTGTTCGGGTTCGACGCGAGTAGTGTCACCATCCGCGGCGAAGCTGACAGACATCAGTTCGGCCATCGCGGGGATGTCCGCCTCGTCACGGTACGGACGGAAGTGGAGGCCGGGAACGGCCCGGACGCGGGGCAGCAGAGGCTCAGTCATCGCCCAACGGCAGGGGTTTGTGCCACTCGGACGCCGAACGGTCGACCGCGTAGCGGTGGCGTTGGTAGAGGGTCAGGGCGTTGTTGGCGTTCTCGGAGTCGACGCCCAGCTGGGCAGAGGTCATGCCCCGATCCTTCAGCTGGCGCAGCGAGCGCCCGAGCAGGGCATAGGCCAGTCCCCGCCGGCGCCACTGGCGCCGGGTGAACACGGGGTCGGTCCATCCGCGCAGGTATCCGTTGGCCTCGTTCTCGTCGGGATCGATGGCTCCCTGGACGCCCGCCGCGATCTCATCTGCATCGAAGGCGATGACCAGCAGCTCCGGCTCCATCAGCGGGTCCTCTGCCCATCGCCGGTACGCTCCGGCGGAGAAGTCGTGTCCGCCGAAATGATCACGGAAGGCCTCGCTCGCGGCGGCCCAGATCTGCGGCAGCATGGCGCGCGTGATCGGCCGCACCTCGATGCCGTCCGGCAGCGGTGCCACCTCGATGTCCTCCATGTCCGGCCGCGTCATGTGGTGGTAGACACGCACCTTGCGGTATCCGCGCTGCCGGGCCAGCTCGATGCCGCCGGTGTTGGGATCGTCGAGCCAGGTGGTGAGCTTGCACGGCCCGGGGTACGCCTGACGGGCCGCGAGGTCTCGTAATCGCGTCTCGGCCTGGGCCATCATCGCTCGACCAAGCCCTCGGCGTCGCCAGTCCGGGTGCATGATCCCGAGGCTTCGGTAGTGGCGCTCGCCGTCGGCGGTATCGGCGTACTCGATCGACGAATAGGCCACCAGGCGGTCGCCGACGAAGGCGAGCACCATCGCCTCTCCCGGACCCACGTGCGAGGGACTGCCCAGCTCGTTCCGCATCATCTCGACGCTCCAGCGTTCGGTCTCACCGTTGGCCTCGTTGAAGGCATTGGCGACCTCGACCATGGCCGGGATGTCGGCCTCGCCGCCATAGGCACGCAAGCGGAGACCAGGGATAGGGGGCGCATCGGGGATGTCGAGCCGGGTGCTGGTCTTGTCCATCGTCTCAGTACTTCCCACCCTTGCGCTGCTTGAGCTCCCTCTTGTGCTGCTTGAAGAACTTGCCCAGCTTGCGGTCGGCTTCGCGACGGGCGCGCGCGTCCGCACGGAGCTCCGCGCTGTACCGCTCGGCTTCGAGCTTCTGATGGCTCGACAGCCGCTCCGGCGACAGGGTACCGGCCTTCATCGCGGCTCGGACCGCGCAGCCCGGCTCGGTCTCATGGCGGCAATCGGAGAATCGACAGGCGCGAGCGAGGGTCTCGACCTCCTCGAAGGTGGCCTGCACCGACCCGCTCTCGCCGAGGATCCCGACGGTGCGGAGTCCGGGGGTATCGATGACCAGGCCACCGCCGGGCAGGACGAACAGCTCGCGGCGCGTCGTGGTGTGGCGGCCCCTGCTGTCGTCTTCGCGCAGCTCTCGAGTGACCTGGCGGTCCTCGTCCAGAAGGGCATTCGTGATGGTCGATTTACCCACCCCGGACGAGCCCAGCAGGCAGGCAGTGAGGCCGGGCGACAGGTACTCACGCAACTCCTCGAGACCGGTGCGGTCGATAGCGCTGGTGACCACGACCCGGGTGCCGGCGGCGACCGAATGCACATCGGACACGGCTCGCTGCAGGTCACGGGCGATGTCGACCTTGTTGAGCACGACCACCGGGGTCACGCCGCCGTCGAGCGCGAGTACGAGATAGCGCTCGATGCGGCGCAGGTTCAGATCGTGGTCGAGGCCCGAGACGAGGAAGGCTACGTCCACGTTGGCAGCCAGGACCTGGGGCCGGCCGTCGGAGGGACGCTGGCGCATGAAGGTGCCGCCGCGAGGCAGCACCGCACGCAGTGCCGTCTGTGGTGGGTGTTCTGACAGTGGCTCGAGGGCCAGCCAGTCACCCACCGCCGGCAGGGAGGTTCGGTCGCCCGCCTCCCGGGCGAAGCGGCGCTGGACGATGACCTCGGTGGGGCCGGGCTCGATCACGGCCAGGGTCGTGCCGCCAGTGCTGATGACCCGCCCCGGCAGCAGACCGACGGCCGCGTGGGGGGCGAAGCTCCTGGCGCGGTCCGCCGTCCAGCCCAGACTGGAGAAGGCAGGTACGACCGGGTCCATACGCTCAGTGTCCATCAGCCGACCCGCTTGCACATGCCGGGCGGCTGATGGGCGAGTCGGGCAGCCAGCAGTGGCATGGTGGCCTTAGCGTATCCGCTGTGCCGCGATAGGGGCGCTCTGTGACGCCGAGGACCGGCCGAAATGTGTGGCGATGCTCGAGCCAGCCGAAGGCTGGGGCGTGGACGCCGTCCATGCCTGGGGCCAGTGGATCTGACCGCATCGTTCGGTGGCCGGGTCGAACCGATGTGGCTGATACTTGCGCCATGGATGCGCCCAACGCTGCCGCGCTGCTCCAGCGCGGCGCCCTCGCCCCCGGAACGGCCGCGTTGGTCTGGCTGCTGGTCGACGGTGGCGTGCCCCTGCTGGTGGCCGGGCACTCGCCGCGAACCGAACGGGTGCAGCTGGCGGCGGCATTGCTGGCGGTCGACCCGTCCCGCAAGTGGATCGTGCTCGATGGAGATGCCGACGACATCTCCACGCATCGGTTGTCGGCCATCATGCGTGGAGGCGTGGCCCTCGGCATCACCCTGGCGGCGAGTCGTCTTGAAGATGTCATCGACCGGTTGGAGGCAGGTGGGTTGCCCCAAGACGCGGTGCGCCGGCTAGGCGTGGTCGTCATCGCCGAGGAGACGACGGTCGGCCTGCGCTGCCGGGTCGTGCACTATCTGCGGCCGACCGAACGTGACGCACAGGGCCATGTCCAGCGCCGTCCTCCGGCCGTCCTGTCCGCCTGGGACCCGGGCGCAGACGCCCATGAAGACTTCGCGTGGGGCATCACCCCGGAGCTGGCTGACCGAGTCGACCGCTCCCAGGCGGACCTGGAGGAACGGCAGGCGGACCGCGCCCGCCTGCTCGAGGGCCTGGTCCGGAGTGTCCCGGTCGACTTCGGGGTGCGGGTCTCGGCATATCTCGCGACCGAGCCCCCGCGAGTCCCGGCTCCGAAGCATCCCCCGGCCCGATCTTCGCCGTTCCACGGCGGCCTCACAGATCCCCACTAGCAGGCCCTGCTGCTGGTCAGGGCCCAGCCCCCGTGGGCGCCTTCCTAGGGGCCGGTCGGCGCCTTCAGACGGGCAACCACGCGACCGCGTGCATCGAGGAAGCGCAACTGGGCTTGGTCGCGGTCGAGCAGGACGGTCGCCCGGAGCGCAGCCAGGATGTTCTTCTCGGCCTCTGCAGCGGCACAGTCCACGTCGCCGGCGCCGCTGATGTCCGCGAAGGTGAGGAACAGCCCATCGGACACGTACGATCCCGAGATCGGGCCACACGGTCCTTCGCCGCCGGCGGTCCCGCCATCGAACCAGAGCGCCACGGGCGTCCCTGAGCCTGTGGCCCGCGACTTGGCAAGCACCCAGGTGGAACCCTCGAGCGGCTGGGTACTGACGTACTCGAGCGTATCGCCGCTGTCAGCCGAGGTGAGGCGAAGATGGTCCGGCCTGAGCTCGACCCGCAGGGCCGTCGCGTCGAGGACGGCCACGATCGCGTCTTCCTGTGCCTGTGCCGTCTCGGAGCAGGGAGCGCCGGTGCTGTCGAGCTCGCCGAGGCTCATGACGTCGGCGTGGCGGAAGAACTCGCCAACGATGGCATTGCAGCCGCTCGAGGCGCTCAGTCGGCCCGAGCTGTAGCGTCGCGCCTCGTTCTCCTTCGCGACCCGGAAGGACGCGACCGCCGGCAGGTCCGTCATGGCTGCGACGCGTGCTCCGCCAGTGGTGTAGGACTCCAGCCGCCACTCGGCCGCACCGAGGGCCCCGATCTCGTCGAGGCCGAATCGCAGCAGTTCCTGACCGCTCGCGTCGCGCAGCACCAGCTCGTCTTCACCAGCGCCGGGGGCTCGGCGGATCTCGTAGCTGGCAGCCTTGCGCAGGCCGTCCTGCAGGCCCAATTGGACGACGGTGGTCTGCTCGGCGCAGTCGTTCTTCTGCAGGCGCTTGAGCGAGAACGAGATGGCTGCGCCGACCTGGCCGTAGTTGCCGCGGAACGCCGTGCACCCGCCGGAGGCCTCCAGCCGGCCATCGGCGAGGGTCATACGTGCGGCAACCTCGGGACCGGGCTCGCGGTCGATGCCTTTGTAGCGGTAGGCGCGCAGGCGCCAGGGGGTGCCCTCCAAGGGGAGCGCACCGTCCGGTCGTCGGGCCATGGGCGCGGCCCCACGCGTCCCCTCATCGGACTGCGCTGCGGCGGTGGCCGGGAGGCCGACCAGGGCCAGGGTCACCATCAGCAGCACGAGCGTCCGTAGGGGTCGCATTAGGGGGCAAGTATCGGTCCCGGCCGGAAGTCACGCCAGCGTCGTACACGTTCGTGACCGCTGGACCGACTCGAGCGGGTCAACGGGCACGGGTGTGACTAGGTTGCAGGGAGTAGCATCGACACCAGAAAGCACATTTGCGTCTGCTCGACGCCCACTGGAGGTTCCACATGACCGCCCCTCGTGTCGCCGCGTCCGTCGGCGAACTCGTCTCCTGTCTCGACGGCATATGCCATCTCGAGGGCGAGCGCCTCGTCATCGACGACGTCGAGACCTTCCGCGCCTCCGGTATCAAGGACGTGGCCTGGAGCGCTACCTTCAGCCAGGATGAGGCCGTCGTCGAGGCCGCCCGCTGGATCGTCTGGGAAGCCTCCCAGGAGCTCGGTTGCCCGTCTGCCAGCATCCACGAGCTGTACATGGCGCGTTCGCGCGATGAGTACAGCGGCTGGACGGAGCCGGCCATCAACCTGCGCACGCAGGTCTTCGACATGGCTGCCGCGGGCTGTCGGGCGGCGATGAAGCTCGGCGCCGGCTCGCCCATCTGGGAACTCGCCCGCTCGGAGCAGGCCTACACGTACCAGCGTCCCGGTGAGTACATCACCAGCGTCCTCGCCGGCGCCATCCACGCCGGCTGGGAAGGTCCCATCTTCATCCAGGGTGACCACTACCAGTGGAACGCCAAGAACTACGCCCAGGACCCCGGCAAGGTCACCGGTGCGCTGCATGAAGCGACCCTCGATGCCTTGTCGGTCGGGTACGGCAACATCGACATCGACTCCTCCACGCTCGTGGACTTGTCGTTCGGCTCGCTCGACGAGCAGCAGAAGGAGAACTACACCCGCGCCGCCGAGCTGGCGGCCATCATCCGCGAGAACGAGGAGCTCGTCATCTCCATCGGCGGCGAGATCGGCGAGGTCGGCAAGGACAACTCCACGCCGGATGAGCTGCGCGCCTATCTCGATGGCTTCAACAAGGAGTTCAAGGCTCGCGCCGGCGACGACGCCATCGGCCTCTCCAAGGTCAGCGTGCAGACCGGTACCTCCCACGGTGGCGTGCCCACCGCGGATGGCAAGGTCGCCGAGGTGAAGCTCGATTTCGAGGTCCTGCGTGAACTGGGTGTCGTGGCCCGCGAATACGGTCTTGCCGGGGCGGTCCAGCACGGTGCCTCAACGTTGCCCGATGAGCTATTCCATCGCTTCCCCGAGGCCGAGACGGCCGAGATCCATCTGGCCACCGGTTTCCAGAACGCGCTTTACGAGCACCCCGCCTTCCCGGCCGAGCTGTACGCGAAGGTCGAGCAGTACTGCTTCGACAACCTGAGCGACGAGCGTTCCGAGGGCCAGACCGACGCCCAGTTCGTGTACAAGACGCGCAAGAAGGCGCTCGGTGAGATCAAGCGCGAGCTGTGGGACCTCGAGACCAAGGACGAGATCATCGCCAGCCAGCAGGCCAAGATGAAGTACCTCTTCGAGCAGCTCGGCATCCCCGGCAACAGGGCCACCGTGGAGAAGTACATCTCCGCCCCCGAGCGCCACAAGCCGGTCCCGGCCGCGCTGAAGGCCTAGCTCGGGATCCGGCGGTACCATAGAGAACAAGGCGCGCCCTTGCGGCGCGACGTCGAGCAGCATCGCCGCCGGGGTCCTTCGGGGTCCCGGCGGCGACCTGTCCCCACGCCTGATGGCAGCCTTCAGGGGCGTTCACGCGTCAATCCCGACCGCGTAGGTAAGATATCCACATGCTCAACGACACCACCATCACCGAGGCTCTTCGGAGTGTCCAGGATCCGGAGCTCCATCGCGACATCGTGAGCCTGGACATGGTCAAGGAGATCAGGGTCGACGGGACGGCCGTGGCCCTGAAGGTCGACCTGACCACACCGGCCTGCCCGCTCAAGGACCAGATAGGGGCCGACATCGAGGAGAAGCTCCAGGCGCTCGGTGCCACAGAGATCGATCTGACCTGGGGTGCCTCGGTGCGGCGTGCGGTCCCCGGCAAGCAGGAAGGCAACCTCGTTCCCGGCGTCAAGAACATCATCGCCGTGGCCTCGGGCAAGGGCGGTGTGGGCAAGAGCAGCGTCTCGGTCAACCTGGCCACTTCGCTCGCGCTCGAGGGCGCCAGCGTGGGCCTGCTCGACGCCGACATCACGGGCCCCAACATCCCCCAGATGATGGGCATCGAGGGACAGCCGTCGGCTACGCCGGAGGGCAAGATCAAGCCCCTTGAGCGCTACGGCGTCAAGGTCATCTCCATCCAGTTCTTCGTGCCCCAGGGCCAGCCCATCGTGTGGCGCGGTCCGCTCGTCGGCGGGGCCATCCAGCAGTTCCTGCGCGACGTGGACTGGGGCGACCTCGACTACCTCGTGGTCGACATGCCCCCGGGCACCTCAGATGCCCAACTCACCCTGGCCCAGTCGGTGCCCGTGACCGGCTCGGTGCTGGTGACCACGCCGCAGGACGTCGCCCTCGCTGACGTGGAGAAGGCACTCAACATGTTCGAGCGCATGTCGGTTCCGATCCTCGGCATCGTCGAGAACATGAGCGCCTTCATCTGCCCGCACTGCGGCGAAGCCACCGAGATCTTCGGCCGCGGCGGCGCCGAGCGCTTCGCGAAGGCGCATGGTCTGCACTTCTTCGGCGGCATCCCGCTCGACGTGAAGATGCGGCAGGGTGGTGATGCCGGCGTCCCGGCAGTGGCCCAGCGTGAGCCGGGTCCCGCGGCGGAGGTGCTACGGGAGGTGGCGCGGGCCGTGGCCGGCCGCGTCTCGATGCAAGCCACGGTGGAGACCCCCACCCTCACCATCACTTGAGGCGACCTACTGGCCGAGGCGCCGCCAGAGCTCGGCGATGGCGGCATTGGCGGAGCGCCGGCGCCCCGCTTCACCACCTCTGAAGGCGGTCCGCTCGACCGATGTGATGGTGCCCTCGATGTCGAGTCCGACCATGACAGTCATGTCATCACCCGCCTCGCGACACACCGCCGCGAGGCCGATGTCCGACCCATGTCGACGGCGCACCGCGGTCGCGAGTTCGACCGCACTCGCCCCCCCGACCGGGCGCAGCTCGGCATGGAGCAGGAACGCGCCGGTGCCGAGGAGCAGGGCCAGGTAGCCGCCGCTGCCGACCTCGACCGTGGCCAGGGTGCGACCGCCGAGGCGCGGGGTCAGGGCGCTGACCCAGTCGTCGCCCTCGTCCCGCCCGAAGACGTAGGGGTCGATGCGTGGGCTGAGCGACGCGATGGCGGTCTCGACCATCTCAACGGCCTCCCGCTCCCCCTCGGCCACTGCGCTCACGCGCAGGTCCACGAAGTCGAGACGCGCGTACGTGGCCATGCGCGGGTTCGCCGTCTCCAGCAGCTGCCGGCCCACCAGGTCCACGACCGCCGACTCGCCTATGCCGGTGAGATGCAGCGTACGCGCAGCACGGTCAAGACCCAGCCCGCGGGCCCTGAGCCGCGGGAGAACGTGGTCGCGCCACATGGGATGGAGTTCTCGTGGCGGTCCGGGCAGGGCCACGACGACCTTGCCCTCCTGCTCGACCCACCAGCCAGGTGCGGTGCCATTGGGGTTGGGCAGGGGAGCGGCGCTGGGGATGAGCCAGGCTTGTTTGAGGTTGACTTCGGAGAAGGGCAGCCCGCGCCGGGCCCAAAGCCCACGCAGCCAGGACTCCAGCTCGGGATCGACCCGCGCCTGCTCGCCGAGCGTGGAAGCGATCGCTTCCCGGGTGAGGTCGTCGGGGGTCGGGCCCAGGCCGCCCGTGGTGACCACCAGGTCGACCCGCGCCAGTGCGTCGCGCAGCGCCTCGCCGACGCTGGTGAGATCGTCGGGCAGCTGGCTCATGCGCGCCACCTCGACGCCGAGCGCGCTCAGCTCGCGCGCGATGTCGCCGCTGTTGGTGTCGCGTGTCTCGCCTACCAGCAGCTCGGCGCCGATGGCCAGCATCTCCGCGGTGGCGATGCGAGTTGGCGTCGGGTGATGATCAGGCATGTCCAGCGAGTCTACCGGCCGACGCCTTGCGGGGAGGAGCCGGGCCCTCCTTGGGCCTGAGGTCGAATCGCCGGCCACGAGACACCCGCCGGTTGACGCAGCACGGCAATCTGTGTTATCACTCTATCACTGAGAGTGCTAACCACCGCGCAGGAGCGACCTCACGTTCCTGCCAAGGGGTCACCAAACCGGCGCGAAGACGTCGCCTGCCAGCGTGACGGCACGTGGCAGACCGGCGCACGACGCGCAACACAGGAGGAACGATGGCCAAGCTCATCGCCTACGACGAAGAAGCTCGCGGCAAACTCAAGGCCGGCATCGACGCGCTGGCGGATGCCGTCAGCACCACGCTCGGCCCCAAGGGACGCAATGTCGCCCTGGACAAGAAGTACGGTGCGCCGACCGTCACGCATGACGGCGTCACGGTCGCGCGCGACATCGAACTCGACGATCCCTTCGAGAACATGGGCGCGCAACTGCTCAAGGAAGCCGCCACCAAGACCGAGGACGTGGCCGGCGATGGCACTACCACCGCTACTGTCCTGGCCCAGGCCATCGTCAACGAAGGCCTCAAGAACGTGGCCGCCGGGGCCAACCCCATGCAGATGAAGCTCGGCATCGACGCGGCCGAGCAGGTGCTGTCCGACGCCATCCGCGCTGCGGCCGTGCCCGTCGCCGGCCACGATGAGATCTCCCAGGTGGCAGCCATCAGCGCCGCCGACAAGGAGATCGGCGACCTCATCGCGGACGTCTTCGACAAGACCGGCAAGGACGGCGTCATCACGGTCGAGGAGTCCAAGACGATGGCCTTCGAGACCGAGTACGTCGAGGGCATGCAGTTCGACCGCGGCTACATCAGCCCGTACTTCGTGACCGATGCCAACCGCATGGAGGCTGCGCTCGACGAGCCGCACATCCTCATCACCGATAAGAAGATCAGCGCCATCGCTGACATGGTCCCCGCGCTGGAGAAGGTCATCGCCACCGGCCGCAAGGATCTGCTCATCGTGGCCGAGGACATCGACGGCGAGGCCCTCGCCACGCTCGTCGTCAACAAGCTCCGAGGGGTCGTCAACGTGCTCGGCGTCAAGGCGCCGGGCTTCGGCGACCGCCGCAAGGAGATGCTGCGCGACATCGCCATCCTCACCGGGGGCACGGTCATCAGCGAGGAGGTCGGCCGCAAGCTCGAATCGGTCGAGCTCGAGGACCTGGGCGTGGCCCGCCGCGTCGTAGCCAACAAGGACAACACCACCATCGTCGAAGGCAAGGGCGATCAGGCCGCGATCGAGGGTCGAATGACCCAGATCAAGGCCCAGATCGAGGAGACCACCTCGGACTACGACCGCGAGAAGCTGCAGGAGCGCCTGGCCAAGATGGCCGGCGGTGTGGCCATCATCAAGGTCGGCGCCGGCACGGAGGTCGAGCTCAAGGAGAAGAAGCATCGCGTCGAGGACGCGCTCGAGGCCACGCGTTCGGCCCTCGAGGAGGGGCTGGTGCCCGGTGGTGGCGTGGCCCTGCTCAATGCCCAGAAGGCGCTCAAGGACATCAAGCTCGAGGGCGACGCGAAGACCGGTGTCGACATCGTCTCCCGCGCACTCGAGATGCCGCTCAAGAAGCTGGCCGCGAACGCCGGCCTCGACGGCTCGGTCGTCCTTGAGAACGTGCGCCGCGCTCAAGCGGAGAAGAAGTCCGACAAGATCGGTCTCAACGTCCTCACCGGCGAGTACGTGGACATGATCGCCGAGGGCATCGTGGACCCGGCCAAGGTCACCCGTTCAGCGGTCGAGAACGCCTCTTCGATCGCCGCCATGGTCCTCACGACCGAGGCCATGATCACCGACAAGCCCGAGCCCGAGACTGCCCCGGCGATGCCGCCGGGTGGCATGGACGGCATGGGCGGCATGGGCGGCTTCTAGCCGGACTGCCGGGAGCTACGGCTTCACTTCCATCCCCAGCAGCAGGCCCGGCCACTTGGCCGGGCCTGCTGCTGTCATGCTCGGGTATGCTGGACGGGTACACCGGGGGAGACGTGCCGACCCCGGACCTGGCCCGAGCCGCAGACGAGGCTGACCGCTGACCGCGACACCCGATCCAACAGACCCTCCTCGCGACGACGCTGACGCGACGGCCGGTGGCGGCAGCGCGCCCGACAGCGGCCGCGAAGACGAGTCGGCCAAACCCGGCGTCGGTGAGGCCATCGGCGGCGTGCGTGCGGCGTTCAGGCGCATGCTCGAGGCCCACCTCGGTCTGCTGCGCGCCGAGCTCGAGCTCACCGGCAAGGAACTGGCCATCATCGTCGGCCTCGCGGTCGGCGCGCTGGCGATCGCCATCCTGGTCGGGATCCTGCTGTATGTCGGTGGCTTCCTGTTCTTCGGAGAGCTGCTCTTCGGCTCCATGGGCTGGGGCATCATCCACGGCACGCTCATCGGCGCCGCCGTCATCGTGTACGTGGGCCTGAACCTGGCCGGCGGAGAGGTCCGTGGCTACGGCTGGGGCGCACTCATCGGCGTCATCGTCACCGTCGCCCTGGCCATCCTGTTGCTCAGCAACGTGGGCAACGAGAGCGGGGAGTGGGTGCGGCGCTTCCTGGTGGAGGAATTCCAGACAGACGACCTGCCCTTCGGCGACGAGTGGCTGGTCTTCCTGAGCGGGTTGGTCCTCGGCGGCCTGATCGGTCTCGCGGGCGGCCTCATCGTGGCTTGGCGAGCAAGCCTGGATGGCAGGGCTCGTCTGTGGGCCGTGGTAGGCCTCATCCTGACCTTCGCATTGGTGGGAGCCATCTACCTCCCCACCCGTTACGACGCGCCGGACGGCGTGCTCGGCCTGGCCATCATGATCGGCCTGATCGTGTGGATCGCTACCGGCGCCTGGCTGACCGCTCGCAACGGCTTCGACCCGGAGGCCCGCTATGCCAACCTGCTGCCGCGTGAATCGATCGCCGCCTTCAGCCGGACCAAGGAGTTCGTCTTCGAGCAGTGGGAGCGCCAGAAGAGCAGGATGATGGGCCGATGACCGAGGACGTGACCAGTCGCCGGGAGTCCGACGACGATGAAGCTTTCGAGCGCATGCTGGCCAAGCACGACGAGCCGACGCCTGAGGTGGTGGACGCCATGTCCGAGGTGGAGGCCGCCCGGGCCGGCCTTGCCGACTCGCTCGACGACCTCGTGGCCGCTGCGCAGTCGGCACTCGACATCCCGGCCAAGGTCAGGCGCAACCCGGTCAGGACGGCGGCCCTCGTCGGCGGCACCGGTTTCGTGCTGGTGGGAGGCCCCCGACGTGTGGTGCGTATGGTCGGTCGCCGGATCCGCCCACAGCGTCCCGATCCCCATGCAGGATCCTCCCGCCGGAGATCGAGAAGGTCCTGAAGGACTCGGGCGTGGCCAAGGATCCCGAGATCCGCCGAGCGCTCAACGCGGACTTCGCGGAGTACCTCAAGAAGAAGGGTACACGCAAGGACGAGCCCAACCCGGCAGCCAGCTTCTGGCGGACCTTCGACAAGGTGGCCGGACCACTGGGCACGGCCGGTGCTCGGATCATGGTCGGCCGGCTGATGGAGGCCGATCGGGACCGGGCCCGAGCTCGCGCGGAGCTGCGTGAGCGCCAGATCGAGCGCGCCGAGGCCAGGAAGAACGCCACCTGAACCCGAGCGCCTCCCACCAGGTGCGCGCCCGTGGGTGTCAGCCATAATGGGCCGCGTTCTCGCGGGCGTGGCGGAACGGTAGACGCGGCAGCCTTAGGAGCTGTTGACCGAAAGGTCGTGGAGGTTCGAGTCCTCTCGCCCGCACCACGCACCGATCTGGTGCCCCGACCACACCGGGTCGCTGAGATCCGAGGGCTGGGCGCCACGTCGACGCCGTCGCGTCCGTATACTCGTGCGGCACTCTCCAAAAACAACCGACCGACAAGGAACCCGTGAACACCGACATCCGCGAAGCGGGCCAGAGCACCATCCTGCTCGAGGTCCAGATCACCGACAAGGAACTCCAGGGCGCCATCAACGAGGGTGTCCGTCATCTCGCGCGCCGTACGCGGGTCCCCGGCTTCCGCCCGGGCAAGGCACCCCGCAAGATCGTCGAGCGCGCCCTTGGCGTGGACCGCACCGATCCTGACGCCCCCGATCCCGTCTACGACGAGGCTCGCGAGCACCTCTACCAGCGCACCGTCATCACGGCCGTGACCGAATCGGGCAGGGACGTACTTGAACTGCCGCGCGAGCCGGAGTGGACCCAGTTCGAGGAAGGCGTCGGCGCCACGTACCAGGTAACGCTTCCCGTTCGCCCTGAGGTGGAGCTCGGCGATTACACCGATTACCCGTTCGAACCGGAGATCGAAGAGGTCACCGAAGATCAGATCGACCAGGTGGTCGAACAACTGCGTGATCAGCAGGCCTCGCTCATCCCGGTCGAGGACCGCGGCGCCGAGAACGATGACTATGCCGTCATCAGCTTCCAAGGCCGGCGCGACGGTGAACCTGTCGAGGGCGCCCAGTCGGACCGCTTCCCGCTGATCGTGGGCAAGGAACGCATGATCCCCGGCTTCGAGGCCAACCTCCTGGGCATGAAGGAGGCGGAGGAGCGCACCTTCAGCGTGACCTTCCCCGAGGACTACGCCGAGGAGTCGCTGCAGGGTGCGGAGGTCGAGTTCACGGCCACGCTGCTGGAGCTCCGCGAGCGCAAGCTGCCCCAGGCCGATGATGACTTCGCCGGGATGGTGGGTCCGTACGATGACATGGCGGCGCTGCGGGCGGATCTCGATGAGCGCATGAGGATCAACGCGCTCGACCGGGCCCGCCACCACTTCGTGGACCGCATCATCGAGTACGCCAACGGCAACGCCACCGTGACCCTGCCGGAGATCCTGGTCGAGCGCGAGATCGGCGTGATGATCGATGAGCTCAAGGTGCGTACCGCCGAGCAGGGCATCGCCTACGAGGACTACCTGCGGGTGACCGAGAAGGACGAGGCCGCCTTGCGCGAGGAATACCGCGAAGGTGCGGAGCAGCGCGTGAAGACGCTGCTGGTGCTGGGCGCGATCGCCGACAAGGAGGAGGTCACGGTCGCGGACGAAGACATCCAGGCTGAGATCGACCGGGTCCTGGTCGATCCCAACGCCAGTGACTCGATCAAGGAGTACCTCGACTCCGACCGCGGCCGCGACTACATCCGGTCACAACTGCGCCGGTCACAGACCGTCGAGATGCTGGCTGACCGCTGGATCGAAGCACATCCGGAGTACGAGAGCGTGCAGCACCAGCACGGCCACAGCCATGACGAGGAAGAGGAGGGCGAGGAGACCGCGGTCGACCCGGTCGCCGAGGTCGTCGAGGAGGTCACCGAAGAGGGGGCGACTGCCGCGCGGAGGGACGAGGCATGACCCGACACCCGAGCATCCCCAGCGCCTCGCAAGCGGCTGAGGCAGCCCGCCAGACCACGGCCATGCTCGTGCCCATGGTCATCGAGTCCTCGAGCCGAGGCGAACGCGCCTACGACATCTACAGTCGGCTGCTCAAGGACCGCATCATCTTCCTGGGTGACCAGATCGAGGACCACATGGCCAACCTCATCATCGCCCAGCTGCTCTTCCTCGAAGCCGAGGATCCTGACCGCGACATCAGCCTGTACATCAACTCGCCCGGTGGCGTGGTCACCTCCGGCCTGGCCATCTACGACACGATGCAGTACCTGCGCGCACCGGTGAGCACGATCTGCATCGGCATGGCCGCCTCCATGGCCTCGGTGCTCCTGGCTGCCGGCGCCCAGGGCAAGCGCTACGCGTTGCCCAACAGCCGCATCATGATCCACCAGGGTTCGGGCGGCTTCCGTGGCTCGACGCCGGATGTGCTCATCCAGGTCAAGGAGCTCGAGGACCTCAACCAGCGACTCCATCAGATCCTCGCCCGCCATACCGGCCAGACGGCCAAGAAGGTGGCCAGGGACACCGAGCGTGACAACTTCATGGCTCCGGACGAGGCCAAGGCCTACGGCATCATCGACGAGGTCTACGCTGAACGCTCTGAGTCGCTCATCAGCGAGTCGAAGAGCAAGGGCTAGGTCCAGAGAGAGCATTCGAGAAGGAGAGCGGATCCGTGGCCAGCAGCTCAGGAAAGGGCACCAAGGTCCCGTATCGCTGCAGCTTCTGTGGCAAGAGCCAGGAGCAGGTTCGCAAGCTCATCGCAGGACAGGGTGTCTACATCTGCGACGAGTGCATCGCGCTGTGCCAGGAGATCATCGAGGAGGAGATGCTCGACGCGCCCAAGGCGGCCAAGAAGCCCAAGGCGGCGAAGCTCCCCAATCCCCGCCAGATCAAGGATGCGCTCGACGCGTATGTCATCAGCCAGGATCGCGCCAAGCGTGTGCTCTCGGTCGCGGTCTACAACCACTACAAGCGCGTCAACGCCGGTAATCTCGTAGACGAGGTCGAGCTGCAGAAGTCCAACGTCCTGCTGGTGGGGCCCACCGGCTCGGGCAAGACCCTGCTGGCCCAGACGCTGGCCCGCGTGCTCGATGTGCCCTTCTGCATCGCCGACGCGACCTCGCTGACCGAGGCCGGGTACGTCGGTGAGGACGTCGAGAACATCCTGTTGCGCCTCATCCAGGCGGCCGACTTCGATGTCGCCCGGGCCCAGCGTGGCATCGTCTACATCGACGAGATCGACAAGATCGCGCGCAAGGCGGACAACCCCTCGATCACTCGCGACGTCAGCGGTGAGGGCGTCCAGCAGGGACTGCTCAAGATCCTCGAGGGCACGGTCGCCAATGTGCCCCCACAGGGCGGGCGCAAGCACCCCCACCAGGATTTCATCCAGATCGACACCACCAACGTGCTCTTCATCCTTGGGGGCGCGTTCGAGGGCCTGGAGCAGATCGTGGAGGAGCGGGTCGGGCACAAGTCGATGGGCTTCGGCTCCCAGTCACAGGTTGACCGCGTGGAGCGAGCGCGGGTCCTCGAGAGACTCATGCCCGAAGACCTCCTGAAGTTCGGGCTCATCCCCGAGTTCGTGGGACGCCTGCCGGTGACGGTGACGCTCTCCGCGCTGACCCAGGATGACCTCATGCGGGTGCTGACCGAGCCGAAGAACGCCGTCACCCGTCAGTTCACGCGCTTCCTGGAGTTGGACAAGGTGGAGCTCGTGTTCACCGACGGGGCCATCGAGGCCGCAGCCGAGCAGGCGCTGGCGCGCAAGACCGGAGCCCGCGCTCTGCGCTCGATCGTGGAGGAGTCGCTGCTCGACGTGATGTACGACATCCCCGAACGCTCCGATGTGCGCAAGTGCATCATCACCCAGCAAGTCATCCGTGACGGGCGCGCACCGCTGCTGCTGACCAAGGCCGACCTCGACCAGGGTGTGGACGAGACCAACTACGAAGAGCTCATGGAGAAGGGCGCCTAGCCCGACGCCTGCCGCGGTCGGGCAGCGATGAACTCGAGCACCTCGCTCCAGGCGGCGGCCGCAGCCGCGGCGTGTGCAGGCTCCCGCCGGTCGAAGAACGAGTGCGGCGCATCCTCGTAGACCACGACGCGATGGTCGATCTGCGCAGCTCGCAACGCCGCCTCGAACGAGGCCACGTCGTCCGCCGTGATCTTGGGGTCAGCTCCTCCGAAGATGGCCAGCAGGGGCGATCGGATGTCGCCCGCTACGTCGGCCGGGGCCGGCAGGTCGTTGAGGAACGGCCCCGCGGGCCAGCCGTAGAAGCCGATCACACCGGCCAGGTCGAGTTCGGGCAGTGTGGCCAGCAGAAAGGACGTGCGCCCGCCGAAGCAGAAGCCGATGGAGAAGAGGGCATCGAGGTCGCGCTCGGCACGCAGAGCGGCAGCCGCGGCGATGATGTCCGACCGCAGGTCGGTCCAGGTCGTCTGCCGCGCGTGCCTGACGTGGTCGAACGTCCGCTCGCGTGGCGGTAGCGCAGCAGTGCGACCGTAGTAGTCCAGCGCCATCGCGTCCATGCCGGCCTCCGCGAACCGGAGCGCGAGCTGCTCATAGAACCCGCTCAGGCCGCCGTAGTCGGGCAGGACAAGGACGCCGAGGTTGCGTGGCTCGAGCGCTTCGGCTCGAAAGACGGCGAAGTCGTTCCCGTCGGCCGCACGGAGCTGTAGACGCAGGCCCCGCGCCGACCGCCCTCGCGCGGGCTCGACAGGTGGCTGACTTGCGGGGTCGGAGCACATGGTTCTGGAGCCTCCTCGACACGAGTGGGATCGCAAGTCTGCGCTAGACTCGATGACCGCGGCACGCTCGACACCGTGGCGATTCGATGGCAGCAACTCATCCGGGGCCTCGTTCGTTCGATGGGACGATCGAGGCCGTCCGTATGGCAGGCAGGGGAAGGGCAGGCATGGGCGAAGCGGCTCCGAATGGGACGTCACCGATGGCGAAGGCATACCAGCCTGCCGAGGTAGAGCCGGCCGTCTACCAGCGGTGGCTGGATGCGGACGTGTTCGCTCCCGACGGCGTCGGCTCCCGCGCGAGCTCCACGGCCGAACCGTTCACCATCATCATGCCTCCGCCCAATGTCACGGGCGCGCTGCACCTGGGCCATGCGGCCCGCTCCGCCACCGAGGACCTCATGATCCGTCGCGCGCGGATGCAGTATCGACCGGCCCTGTGGCTGCCGGGCGTGGATCATGCATCGATCGCAGCCCAGTGGGTGTTGCGCCGCGTGCTCGCTGATGAAGGCACGACGCCCGAGGATCTCGGTCGGGAGAAGTACCTCGAGCGCATGTGGCGCTTCATGGATGAGACGCGGCCGGTCATCATGGGCCAGCAGCGTCGGCTGGGCATCTCGGCGGACTGGAGCCGCGAGCGCTTCACCATGGACGACCGTTCCGCTCACGCGGTCCGGGTCGCCTTCAAGCGGCTGTACGAGGATGGGCTCGCATACCGCGGCCAGAAGCTCATCAACTGGTGTCCCGGCTGCGGTACCAGCGTCTCAGACCTCGAGGTCATCGGCACTCCCGAAGACGGCAAGCTGTGGTCGGTGCGCTACCACCTGCTGCCTGAAGGCGCGGCAGCGGGATCCGCGCCCAGCCCGGACGAGACCATCACCGTGGCCACGACCCGGCCGGAGACGATCTTGGGCGATACAGCAGTGGCCGTGCATCCCGACGACGAGCGCTACGCCGCCCTGGTGGGGCGCACCGTGCGTATCCCCTTCGTGGAGCGCGACGTACCGGTGGTGGCCGATGAGTTCGTGGAGCGTGAGTTCGGCACCGGCGCCGTGAAGGTCACGCCGGCCCACGACCACACCGACTTCGAGACCGGCGAGCGGCACGGACTGCCGCGCATCGACATCATGACCGATGCGGCCACCATGAATGCCAACGCCGGACCCTACGAGGGGCTGTCGCGCGAGGAGTGCCGCCAGCGCATCCTCCAAGACCTCGAGGCGGTCGGTGACCTGGTCGAGGTCAGGGATCATGAGATGGCCATCGGCCGCTGCCAGCGCAGTGACGACATCGTCGAGCCGCGGCTCAAGACGCAGTGGTTCATCGACGTCAAGCCCATGGCCGAACGTGCCATGGCCGCGGTGCGAGAGGAGCGCACTGTCTTCATACCCGAACGCTTCGAGAAGGTCTTCTTCGACTGGCTCGAGAACATCTACGACTGGAACGTCAGTCGTCAGCTCTGGTGGGGCCACCGCATCCCGGCCTGGTATTGCCCCTCGGGCCACGTGACGGTCACAGACCAGGAGACCGGTCCCGGCCGCTGCCTGGAATGCCGTTCCTACGAGCTGACCCAGGACGAGGACACCTTCGACACCTGGTTCTCGAGCGGGCTATGGCCGTTTTCGACGCTCGGCTGGCCGGAGCATTCGCACGATCTCCGGACCTACTACCCGACACAGGTGATGGAGACCGGCCACGACATCATCTTCTTCTGGGTGGCGCGCATGATGATGCTCGGCGAGTGGCTCATGAACGAGGAGCCCTTCAAGGTCGTCTATCTGAGCGGCCTCATCCGCGACCCCTACGGCAAGAAGATGTCCAAGACCAAGGGCAACGTCATCGACCCACTCGAGGTCATGGATGAGATCGGCGCTGACGCGCTGCGCTTCGCCCTCGTCAACGGATCCGCGCCCGGGGCAGACCTGCGACTCACCCCTTCGCGCCTGGAGGGCGCCCGCAACTTCGCCAACAAGCTCTGGAATGCCGCTCGCTTCGTGCTCGGAGCCAAGCCGGAGGAGCTACCCGACGAGATGGCGCTGACGCTGCCTGACGGCGACCGCCTGGGACCAGCCGAGCACTGGATCCTCTCGCGCTGCCACGCAGCCCTGGTGGATGCGGACGAAGCCTATGCCGGCTTCCAGTTCGCGGAGGCCTCGCGCGTCCTGCACGCGGCCATCTGGTCCGAGTACTGCGACTGGTACCTGGAGATGGCCAAGGTCCGGTTGGCCCCCGATGTGGAGCCCGCGATCCGCGCGGCCACCTGGCAGGTACTGGCCTGGGTGCTCGACCGCTATCTGCGCATGCTTCACCCGGTGATGCCCCACATCACCGAGGAGATCTGGGGCCGGCTGCCCCACCGTCCCGACGACGGCGACATGCTCATCACCGCGGGCTGGCCAGTCGTGGAGGGCATGCGCTCGGCGGCCGACGAGGCTCAAGCAGCCGCCGTGGCTGACATCCTCGAGCTCGTATCGCAGATGCGCAATGCGCGTGCCGATGCAGGCATCGAACCGTCAACCTGGCTCGATGCCGAGCTGCGCTTCGAGCAGGATGACCGGACGGTGGCCTTCGAGGCCATCGCTGACGTGGTGGCCCGGCTGGCGCGGGTGCGCCCGACCGTGGCCGGCGACGAGCCTCAGGCTGATACCGCCGCACTCGTGGTCGTGAGTCCCGGGGCTGAGGCCCGGCTGTCGGTCAAGGCCGAGGACCGGGAGCGTGACCGAGCCCGCCTCCAGAAGGAGTTGGCCGAGACCGAAAGGCTGCTCGCCTCCACCCGCGCCAAGCTGGCCAACGAGGCCTTCGTGGCCAAGGCCCCCGCCTCGGTGGTCGACGGGGTGCGCGCGAAAGAGGCCGAGCTGCAGGAGCTGGTCGAACGCTTGCGCGAGCATCTGGCACGCTGAACAGCCGACCGGAGACCGCTACCCGGCGCGGGAGGATGGTACTGCCGCTGCCCCACCGGCGAGGCGCTACGATGGGACCGTTCTCCTCATCTTGCTGGTGACAAAGGACCTGCCTGTGACCTTCGATTTCCTCAAACGCAAGAAAGATGAGCCCAAGGGCCCACCACGTTCCCTCGGGCTGCCCGACCCGGGCATCCTGACCGAGGAGCCGCCGGCTGAAGACTATGAGCTGAAGCTGACGTACCGCGCCCGTAGCAGCAAGGGCGTGCGCTTCGGGCCGGGCGAAGGCTCGGTCGGTTCGCTGCCGCACATGCTCGAGCAATTCGCCAAGTCGCCCATCGAGCTGATCGAGCCGCTCGACCCGCAGTTCGCCGATGCCAACCCCGCGGTCATGCGCACGATCGAGGCATCGCAGTGGCTGAACGCGCATCACCATCGCTCACCCGTCACGCGCTATGGCCTGATGGTGCTCGAGACGCTCGACGCCATCGACCCGGCCTTCGAATCCATCGCTCTGTGCCTGCTAGACGGCGACCTCGACTCGGCCGGCTACCCCGACTACACCGGCATCATCGGCGCGGTGGCCTCGTACTGGGACGAGGTCACCGGTGATCAGATGGTGCGCGGCATCGTCGGTTGGGGCGGCAAGGGCGTGCGAGGCGACACCGAACGCAACGCGACTCGAATGCTCAGTGCCCTCCTCGTCGCCATCGTGGGCACGCGTGGTGCCGCCGAGCTCGTCGAGCTCGACCGTCCGTTGCCGCCCGATTCGGGCGCGGGACTGGTTTGCCCACACTGCCAGTTCGCGCAGGTCGGCAAGAGCGCGTTCTTCTGCCCCAAGTGCGGCATGCGCCTGCTGCGAGGCTAGGCCGTGCCGCTGTACGACTATCGCTGCACGCAGTGCGCTCGTGAGGTCGAGGTGATGCACGGCATCCACGAGACCGGCCCAGAGGTCTGCGAGTCGTGCGGCGGAGCCATGCGCAAGGCGCTCTCATCCCCGGCCATCCACTTCAAGGGCAGTGGTTGGGCCAAGAAGGACGCGGCCGCGAGCGCCAGGAAACCCAAGCCGGCGTCGAGCGATGCCAAGACGGATACCTCCGGCAAGACCGCCAAGGGCGAGACCAAGTCGGGCGACGCCAGCGACCGCTCCGCGAAGGGCAGCGCGGAAGGTGCTGGAAGCAGCGACAAGGCCGCTTCCTCCGGCGGCGCCAAGTCGGACTAGGGGAGGCTCCGAGCATGCCGCGTGTCGCATCCGACTGGATCAGCCTTACCGAGGCGGCCAGGATCTTCGCCGACGCCAACGTGCCCGTCAGCCGCTCGACGCTGGCGCGCTGGGCGCATTCGGGCAAGCTTCAGTCGATCCAGCCCGGCCGCAACATCTACGTCCGCCGAGCCCAGGTTCGGGCGATGCTGCGGCCAAAGAGACGGCGTGGGGTCAAGGCGACCGATGTCCAGCCTGGCTTGTTCGAGGACCTCGAGGGTTGACCGCCGGAGACGCTGAGCCTCCTCACCGGGCTGGGCCCCCACCGCGCCAGCCACCGGTACTGGGCTGGCGAGCGCGCTTGGAGGGACTACAGCGGTCGGCCCTGCGCTCACCTCCGATGCGAACGCTCCTGGAGGTCATGCGTGCCTACGACCGCGGCGGGGGCGGCATGCTTGCGGGCGCGCTGGCCTACTTCGCCTTCTTCACCATCGTCCCGTCCTTGCTCCTGTTCGTGGGCCTGCTCGGCGTCATCGTCGAGGATGAGGGTCTCCGCCAGGAGCTGATCCAGGGCCTGGTCAACCAGATCGACCCCATCCGCGACCTGGCCGAGGAGCTGTTGGGCGGCCTGGCCGGGAGCGGTCGCACCAGCACCATCGTCGGCGTCCTCGGCCTGCTCTGGGGTGCCAGCGGGTTCTACGGAGCCCTGCAGGGCGCCATGCAACGCATGTTTCCCGGCACTCGTTCGCGAGACTTCCTGCGCACCCGGCTGCGCGGCATCGTCACGGTGGTGGCCGTGCTCGGCGTCCTGCTCATCGCCGTGATCGTCATCTTCGCTCTGCCGTATGTGAACCAGTGGCTCGATACGCAATGCCGTGACCTCGTTGCGCTCGACCTCATCGTCATCGAACGGCTCTGCGCCGTCGATTTCGCGCAGGTCACCGGCGCCGTCGCCGTCGTCGGCGCCATGGGCGTCGCCTTCCTGCTGGTGCTGATGGTCTACGTGGTAGTGCCACCGGATGGACCCAGCTTCCGCCAGGCCTTCTGGCCGGCCGTCGTCATCGGCCTCATCATCGGCCTCTTCACCGCACTGTTCGGCTGGATCGCGCCGTTGCTCGTTCGCCACTGGCTGGCCCTGGGCATCGTGGGCAGCGTGTTCATCGCGCTGATCTGGCTGAACCTGGTGTTCCAGGCACTCATCTACGGGGCCGCGTTCGCCCGCCTTCGTCGCGATCGCGACCGGGTCAGAAGGGGCGCACCGCGCCTCTAGTCGGCAGCACCCCGTGGCTCAGCCTTGCGGGGCACCACAGCGGCGGCAGAAGCGGGCCTTCGCCGAGAGCATCAAGCCGCAACTGGGACATGCGTGCGTGCCGGGCGCGGCCGGGAGCGGCGGCGTGGGCCGAGCCGGCTGGGCCGCTACTGGGGGAGCCACGTACGCTGGTGGGGCCACGGCAGGTGCTGGCGGCGGCACGGCGGGCGGCGGCGCCAGTGGAGGTGGCGGGACCCCGGGTGCACCCGGGGTGGGCGTCTCGGTCGGTAGCGCCGGGGTAGCGGTGAACGCAGCCGTCTCCGGTGCCGTGGGCGTAGGCAGCTGTTCCGGAGTGGGACGTGACTGGGTCGGCGCTTCGAAGGGTTGATTGAAGGGCCCTGGTCCGTAGGGTGTCGCCCAGATCTCGATGCTCGGCTGCGAAACGGGGGTCGGCGGATCGAGCGGCCGGAGCGGTGGGTGTGCCTCCGCTGGCGACGACGAAGGTGGATCCAGGCCGCCCACGGGGGGCGCCGGCTCTGGCTGCGGGGACGGCTCCGGCATTGCGGAGTCAAGCTCGGTGGCACGGACCCCTGCGTCAGCCGCGGACCCGTCGGCGGCCAGCGCGTTGGCAGCCAGCGCGGGTTCCGGTTCCAGGGCCGTCGGCTCTGGCTCTGATCCAGGGACGGCCGGTTCGGGGGCGGGCTCTGCGGTGAGATCCCGGTATACCTCATACGGGTCGGCGGCGGCAGGTTCCGGCACCGCCTCGACCACGGGTTCGGGTTCGGGCGTAGCCGCGACCTCGGGTTCGGGTTCGGCGGCGGCAGGTTCCGGCACCGCCTCGACCACGGGTTCGGGTTCGGGCGTAGCCGCGACCTCGGGTTCGGGTTCGGCGGCGGCAGGTTCCGGCACCGCCTCGACCACGGGTTCGGGTTCGGGCGTAGCCGCGACCTCGGGTTCGGGTTCGGCGGCGGCAGGTTCCGGCACCGCCTCGACCACGGGTTCGGGTTCGGGCGTAGCCGCGACCTCGGGTTCGGGTTCGGCGGCGGCAGGTTCCGGCACCGCCTCGACCACGGGTTCGGGTTCGGGCGTAGCCGCGACCTCGGGTTCGGGTTCGGCGGCGGCAGGTTCCGGCACCGCCTCGACCACGGGTTCGGGTTCGGGCGTAGCCGCGACCTCGGGTTCGGGTTCGGCGGCGGCAGGTTCCGGCACCGCCTCGACCACGGGTTCGGGTTCGGACGTAGCCGCGACCTCGGGTTCCGTCGGCGCCTTCGCCGTCGTGGACTCGGCTCCCTCGACCTGTTCGCCAGCCGCGGGCCAGGCCCCCGGTGCGGCCTCGACGGAGCGCTGCTGCGGCGGACGGTCGACGACGGGCCATGCTTCCGCTTCCGGTGGCACTCCACGGTCGGAGCCGAAGTCGATGGTGGGGGAGGGCGTCTGAGGCAGTGCGGGTCCCAGCGAGGCAGGAGGTGCGTTCGTGGCACCACCTTCAGCCCCCTCGTCGCTGGAGAAGACGACACCTCGCCAGGGATCGAGTTCGCCGTCGGCATCGGCAGAGGGAGGCGTGAAGACCAGGGGCGTATCCGGCCCGGGCGCCGGCTCCTCGGCCCGGGGACGGCCCCACTCGTCGAGCTGCGATGCGCCCTTGCCGCGCGAATGGCTGTAGTCGCCTCCAAAGAGCGGCTGCTCGCTGGTCGACCTGGCGCTGGGCGCGAACGGCCTCACCTTCGCTGGTGCTTGCGACGCCGGTTCTTCCGCAGCCTGCGGGGGTCGGCAACTGAGGCAGTATCCGGCTTCCGGATTCCAGCATCTGTTGCAGGCGTATTGCCGGCAATCCAGGCAGAAATGGAAGGTGCCTTCGAACTGTTCGCTCGAAGGGGAGGCGGTCGCCGGTCGCGACGGACCCTCTTGCTTGGGCGTCTCGGGCGCACGCCGGCCGAACCGACCCAGCACGCCGCGACTCGTTTCGGCAGCTGGTTCTGGTTCCGGTGCGGTGAACGTGTAGCGCGTCCCGCATCGCTCGCAGAAGGACTGGAGGACGTTGTCGGTCATGGCGCGGCGGCGCTTCTCCCTCGGGCAGGCTCGGAGTCGGATGAGGGTGGATGTGGGTGCAGAGTATCGGCAAGTAGCGGTTGCAGGCTACCAGCACGGGGGTACCGACGCCAACGTGCACCTATGGTCCCGGGGGCCACCCTGTTTGCCCAAAGCCGGGCGTGGGCTACCATTCGCGGACCACAGCGTCCCGCATCGTCCGGACCCAGCCCAACACGAGGACCTGCAGCCAGTGGCCAAGATCCAGGAATCTGGGGAACGCGTCGCCGCCAACGTCGAACGTGTCATCGTGGGCAAACACCGCGAGGTCAGGCTTGCACTCGCGGCTCTGCTCTGCCAGGGACACCTGCTCATCGAGGACGTCCCCGGCACCGGCAAGACCATGCTGGCCCGCGCGCTGGCCCGCAGTCTGGACTGCACGTTCAAACGCATCCAGTTCACACCGGACCTGCTGCCGACCGATGTCACCGGGCTCTCGATCTACAACCAGAAGAACCAGGAGTTCGAGTTCCGGCCGGGCCCGGTGGTGAGCCAGATCGTGCTCGCGGATGAGATCAACCGCGCTACGCCCAAGACGCAGTCGGCTCTCCTTGAGGCCATGGAAGAGAGGCATATGACGGTCGACGGGGTGACGCGCCCCCTGCCCGAGCCGTTCATGGTCATCGCCACGCAGAACCCCATCGAGTACGAGGGCACGTTCCCGCTGCCCGAGGCGCAGCTCGACCGCTTCCTGCTGCGATTGCGCATGGGCTATCCCGAGCCGATGGACGAGATGCTCATCCTCGACGAGCAGAAGCGTGCCCACCCTGTCGACAGCCTCACGCCCGTGGCCGATGGGCCGGCCGTGCTAGAGATGCAGCGCGCTGTGCGAGAGGTGTATGTCGATCCGGCCATCTCGGACTACATCGTCCGGCTGGTGAGCGCCACGCGCTCGCACCCCGACGCCTATCTCGGCGCCTCGCCGCGGGGGTCGCTGGCGCTGTACCGGGCCAGCCAGGCCCTCGCTGCCCTGACCGGCCGCGACTACGTCATCCCCGATGACGTCAAGGCGCTGGCGGAGGCGGCGCTGGCACACCGCATCATCCTCAAGACCGCGGCCTCGATCCGCGGGGTGGAGCCGCGCAACATCGTGAGTGAGATGCTGATGTCGGTTCCGATCCAGGCTCCGCGGCCGAGTGCGGAGGCACGCGGGATGCGCCAGGCGTAGGCGCGCCGGAGCGCAACGAGGCGGCCATGCTGCGCAACCTGGGGTTCCTCGTCACCGTCGGGCTCGTCGTCACGGCCGCGGCCATCACCGGTTCCACGGAGGTCTACTTCTTCCTCTATCTGGGCTTGGTCGTGGTCGGCCTGGCCTACCTGCTGGCGCGACGCGGGCTGACCAACCTCGAAGCCGGCTCGTGGCTCGATCGCCAGCACGCCACGGTTGGCGACACGCTCACGGTCACCTATACCTTGCGCTCTTCAGCCCGCCTGCCCAAGCCGTGGCTGGAGACCCACAGTCCGTCCACGTTGCCCGTTGCCATCCCCGGCCGCGTCATCTCGCTGCGTCCGCGCACCTCCCGCACCTGGGCCTCACGCGTGCACTTGACGCACCGTGGCCAGTACCGGGTCGATCCCATGGTGGTGCGCACGGGCGACCCCTTCGGCCTGTTCGAGTCTGTCGCTTCGGTCGGCCCCGGGTCGGCGCTGCTGGTGTACCCGCAGGTGCAGCCCCTGCCGGCCTGGACACTGCCGCCTTCCGCCATCGAGGGCGCCTCGGCACGCGCCGTGCACGGCCCACACCTCACGCCCCTGGTCACGACGGTTCGTCCCTACACGCCCGGCGACGCCTTCAACCGCATCCACTGGCGCTCGAGTGCCCGCCACCAGGAGCTGCAGGTCAAGGAGTTCGACATCGAGCCCTCGGCCGACCTGTGGGTCTTCCTTGACCTCGATCGCAGCGTGCACACGGGTGTCGGAGCCACATCCACCATCGAGACCGTCGTGGCTACGGCCGCTGCGCTGGCCTCGCATGCCCTGACCGATGACCGGGGCCTGGGCCTGGAAGCCATCGGCTTGCGGCGTGCCGTCATCGCGACCGACCGCGGAGCGCGTCAACAGCACAAGGTGATGAGTCTGCTGGCCGTGGCCCAGGCGGAAGGAGCGACACCGCTTGCTGAGGTCATCGTGGAGGGTTCGAGCCGCATGCGCCGGGGCACGGTGGCGCTTGCCATCACGCCTTCGCTCGATCGCTCGTGGGTCGCGCCGCTGGCCTCCATGCGTGGCGTCGGAGTGGCCCCCATCGTCTGCCTCGTCGATCCGCTGGCCCACGAGGCCGCCAGTCAGGCGGCCGCCGGCCAGCCCCCCGCGGAGCCCTCAGAACGCGAGCCACGCGAGCAGCAACTCCGGGCGCTCCTGCACCTGCTGGGTGAGCACGATGTGCGCGCCTACCTGATCAAGCCGGACATCGCACTGGGGGAGCAGCTGGTCACCACCCGCGAAGGTCTCCGGGCGGGCGTGTCATGAGCACGGGCCGCCGGCGTTGGCCGCGCCTCCTGGGGGCTCCTGAGCAGGGCTGGTCGAGCCTGCTGCTGATGCTGGGCCTGCTCCTGCTGCTGGGACTCTCGATCGCGGATGGACGGCCGCTGGTGCTCGTGCCCGGCCAAACCCCGCCGACCGACGCATTGCCCGTGCTCATGCTGGCGGGCGGGCTGATCGGCTACCTGCTGGCACGCAGCTCGCTGGGGGTGGTGCGCGCACATGTCCTGGGCGCGACGGCAGCGGCCATGCTGCTGCTGCTCGTGGCCGGAGGGTCGCTGCTCGGTGAGGCCGCCACCCCGCTGGCAAGCTGGGCTGCGGTGACCGAGCGCATCGAAGCCGTCTGGGGCCGGCTCGACTCCGACGTCGCGGCCATCGTCGACTACCTCGCCGAGGACGAGCCAGGCGGCGGTCTGGCGCCGACGGTGGCCACGTTCCTCGTCTTCGGAGCGGTCTGCTGGACCACGGCGCAGTTCAGCGCCTTCAGCGTATTCCGCTACGACCGTGGTGGCCCCGCGGTCATGGCCATCGGAACGGTGCTCTTCCTCAACGTGGGCCTCGAGTCCCTCGTCGCCGACGCCGAACGACTGCCGGTCGTCCCCGTGCTGGCCATCTTCGCGGCGCTGGCCATGCTGCTGCTCATGCGCCTGCAGTTGATGCAGCAGCGACTGCAGTGGGCCCGACGCCATATCTCCGACACGGGCGAGGTCAGCCGCCTCTTCCTGCGCACCGGCCTCGTCTTCGTGCTGCTGACCGTGCTAGGTGCAAGCTCGCTGACGACGTGGGCCACGGTCGACGCACAGGAGCTCGACGTCGGCGGCCTCGAGGATGCGCTTGACGACTTGGGGGAGGAGTTGGCGCGATGGTTGCCGGTGGTAGCCGGACCCGCGCCGCGTGAAGCCCGTACGACAAGAGACGATGACTGGACGGTCGAGGAACGATGGGACGAGGATCGCGCCACCGGCACCGCCTTCGAGGCCCGCCTGGAGGGTCAGTTGCGCGGCAACTACTGGTGGGGCTGGGCGGACGACCAGTTCGACGGCTTCCGCTGGTCGACCTCGCAGAAGAGCGGGCTGGACCTGCTGCCGAGCGAGCCACTACCGGTCGCGCCTGAGGCCAGCTCCGGCGGGCGCGACCCCGTACGTGCCACGATCACGCTCGGCGACACGGGTTACGTCGGCGGGATGGTCTTCCGCCCCGCGGAGGCGCGCGTCATCGACAGGGCCGTGACGGCGTACCGCATCGACGACGGCGGGGGCATCGGCGATGTGACATACAGCCAGCCGCTGCGGTCCGGAGACGAAGTGGTCGTCGACTCGTTGGTGCGCGACTACGGCAGCGGCGGCACCAGCCCGACGGCCAACGAGCTGCGAGCGGCCGGCGACTTCTACCCGCTGTGGACCGATCGCTACCTGCAGGGCGCCGGCGACGCAAGCATCAACGGGGATCGGGTTCGCGCCGAAGCCGCGCGCATCGCCGCTCGCAAGGACAACGCCTACGACGCGGCGGTCCTGCTTCAGGACCGGCTGCGAAGCTGGGAATATGAGACCGAGATGGGCTCGATCTGCGCTTCCTACCAGTCGATCCCCGAGTGCGTGCTCGATGTCAAGCAGGGGTTCTGCCAGCACTACGCGACCACCATGACGATGGTCTTGCGGGAGCTGGGGATCCCGGCACGCGTGGTCACCGGCTACCTGCCCGGTGAGCGAGCGAACGGCGTGGTCACCGTGCCCCAGCGGGCATTCCACAACTGGGTCGAAGCCTACTTCCCCGGTTACGGCTGGATCCGGTTCGACCCCACTCCCGGCGAGCGTGGGCTGGGCCAGGAGCGGACGGGCTTCGAGGACGGGCCGGAGATCGGTCCGGGCGAGACGCTGCCACCGGATGTCGACTTCTCGCCCGAGCCCGATGGATCGTTCGAGCCGGACCCGACCGCATCCCCTATCCCGGGGGCGGGACCGACTGGAGGCTCGGGTGATCTCGACACCGGCATCCTCGTCATCAGCATCTCCGGCCTGGTCGCGCTCGCGCTCGCGCTCGCGAGTGTCCTGTTGCTGTTCCGACTGCGGCGGATGCCGGGCGCGGACGGCGGGCTTGCCTACAGCGGCATCGTCAGCCTGGCCACGCGCCTGGGCTACGGGCCGCATCCCTCGCAGACCGAGTACGAGTACGCGGAAGCGTTGTCGGAGGCCATCCCTTCGGTGCGCGACGACCTTCACCTGGTGGCCGACGCGCGAGTCGAGACCCGCTATGGGCGGCGCCATCTCGACCCGCAGCACATTGGCGCCCTGAGGCGCGCGTACGCCCGCATCCGAACGGCACTGTTGCGCCTCTCACTGCGGCTCACCCGCCGGCCGGAGCAGCGGGACTGAGGGCTGACGGGAACCGCTACACCGGCCGGGATAGCACCGCGATGTGCTCGTCCAGGTTATGAGCCCGCAGCTGCACGACACCGGCCGAAAGGTCGAGCACGCTGACCGAGGCCAGGGCCAGCGGGAACGACCAGAAGTGCTCGATGCCGATCCCGAGCAGATCGAGCATCAGCAGGCGCAGAACGCCGTCGTGGGCCACGACGATGACCCACTCCGGCTCATCACCGCCCGTAAACGTGCGCTCGTAGCCGAGGACGGGTTCGGCCGCAGCCTTGCCTGCACCCTCATCGGCACTGGTCACGTCTCCCGCACCCAGGATCGTCTGGCGCGCCAGACGAGCCCGCAGCAGTGCGTCCTGCAGGGATTCGCCCCCGGGGGCGTGATTATGCAGGGGGTCCGACCGCCAGGCCGCCAGCTCTGCCGGCCAGCGGGCGCGAACCGCATCGTGGCTCAGGCCTTCCCACTCGCCCTGGCCCAGCTCCATGAGCGAGTCAAGCGGGCGCAGCGGTGCATCGGCGGCCCGAGCGTCATGGATGGCCTCGGCGGTCTGGGCGGCCCGGAGCAGGGGAGAGTGCCAGATGGCCGCAGGCGCGCGGTCTGGCACCGGCACCGACGGCATCCGGGCTGGTACAGCGAGGCGCTCCGCGACCGCTGCAGCCTGTCGCTTGCCGGCGTCGGACAGCGGCGGATCCCCATGGCCCTGGAAGCGACCCTCGGCGATCCACTCCGACTCGCCGTGGCGGACGAGCGCGAGGATCGTCGGCCGGCTCACGCCGGGAGATCGAGGCTGATGAGCCAGACGTCGAGCATGCCGTCGTATGAGCGGACCTTGTCGGCCACCGCCTCGGGTACCGCTTCGTCGAGCGCGAGGACCATGAAGGCGATGGAACGCTTGTCCGAGCGGCCCAGGTGCATGTTGCTGATGTTGATATCGGCCTCACCCATGGCCCCGCCGACGAGGCCGATGGCGCCGGGCCGGTCCTGGTGGCGCGAGACGAGCATGTTGGCAGCCGGCGCAAGGTCGACCTCATAGCCGTCGAGTGCCACCAGCCGGGATTCGCCGCCGAATGACACGGTGCCGGACACCGAGCGATCACCCGAGAGCGTCAGCAACGATGAATAGCGCCCGGCATCGGGCGTCTTGTGGACGGAGAGGTTGATACCCCGGGCCTTGGCCAGGGCGGGCGCGTTGATGACGTTGACCCGTTCTTCGGTGTGCTGCTCGAGGATGCCGCCAAGGGCGGCCGCGACCAGCGGCGCCGTGTCGAACCCGGCCAGCTGGCCGGCGACCTCGAGCGTGAGGCCGGCGAGGTCCTGCGAGAACTGCGCGTAGAACTGGCCCAGCGTGCGCGCCAACGGCAGGTAGGGCGCTAGCGCATCGGCCGTCTCCGGCGTGAGCAGGGGGGCGTTGACGGCGTAGCGAGCGGACCGTCCGGCCAGGACCTCGCGCACCTGTTCGGCAGCCTCGACCGCCACGCGCGTCTGCGCCTCTGCGGTGGAGGCGCCGAGGTGCGGGGTGAGGATGATGTTGGGCGCGCTCAGCAGTGGATCGTCCCCGGCCGGGGGCTCGGACGAGTAGACGTCCACCGCGGCACCGGCGATGGTGCCGGCCGCCAGCGCGGCCGCCAGCGCGGCCTCGTCGACTACGCCACCGCGGGCCACGTTGATGATGTAAGCCTCGGGCTTCATCGACGCCAGCTCGTCGGTGGAGATGAGGTTGGCCGTGTCCTTGGTCTTGGGGACGTGGACGGTGATCGCGTCGGCGACCTTGAGGATCTCAGCCACCGACAGGGACTCGATGCCGTGCAGCCCGGCGGCCTCTGGCGTGACGTAGGGGTCATGGCCCACCACGTGCATGCCCAGGGCGCGGGCGCGGTCGGCCACGGCCATGCCGATCTTGCCCAGGCCGATGACGCCGAGCGTCTTGTCCACGAGCTCACGGCCCACGAAGGCCGAACGGTTCCACTGGCCCGCGTGCATCGAGGCATCGGCCGCGGGTATCCGCCGGGCCAGGGCGAAGAGCAGCGCGAGCGTGTGCTCGGCGGCGGCGGTGGTGTTGCCCGTGGGCGCGTTGACCACGGTGATACCGGCCGCGGTCGCGGCGGGGATGTCGATGTTGTCGACACCGACCCCGGCGCGGCCGATGACGATGAGCCTGGAGCCGGCGGCGATGGCCTCCGCGTCGGCCTTGACGCCGCTGCGTACCAGCAAGGCGTCGTACTCGGGCAGGGCCGCGAGGAAGTCGGACCGCTCCAGCCCCACGCGCACGTCGACGTCGTGTTCGGCCTGGAGGAGGGCCACGCCTTCGGGCGCCAGTTTCTCTGCAACCAACACGCGCATGGTCAGGCCGCCTCGCCGGCGCGGCGAGCTGCCGCCGGCCCCGCGCCCCGTTCGACCATCAGGCCGACCGCGACGGCACCCGTCTCGATGATCTCGATGGCCTTGACGATGTCATCGACGCTCACGTCACCGAGATGTCCGATACGGAAGAGCTTGCCCTTCATCATCCCCTGGCCACCGGCCAACTGCAGCCCACCGGCTCGCAACTCGTTGTTGAAGGCGGACCAGTCCGTGCCCTCGGGCACGAGCGCCGAGGTGACGGTGTCGGAGGCATGGGCAGCGTCGGCGAAGAGGTCGAAACCCATGGCCTCGAGCCCCGCACGCGCAGCTGCGCCGCAGGCAGCGTGGCGAGCGTAGATGGCCTCCGGGCCTTCGGCCTCCATGAGCTTGAGCGCGGCGTCCAGCTGGAAGAAGATGCCCACCGCCGGCGTCCACGGGGTCTGCCCTTTCGGTAACGCCTCGCGGTGCTTCAGCAGGTCGAAGTAGAACCGCGGCATGGTCGCCGACGCGGCCGCCGCCCAGGCCCGCTCGGAGGCTGCGGCCATGGCCAGGCCGGGCGGGATCGATCCAGGCCTTCTGAGCCCCGGTCACCACGACGTCGAGATCCCACGCGTCCATCTCCGTGGGGATGGCACCGACCGCGCTCACGCCGTCGACGAGGATGAGCGTCTCGGGAGCCTCGGCGCGGATGGTCGCGGCCAGCTCTGGTAGCGGGTTCGTGACTCCCGTGGAGGTCTCATTGAACGTGACCAGCACGGCCTTGGGGCTGTGTCCTTGGGCAGCCATGGCGCGGAGGGCGTCGCGGATGGCATCGGGATCGGCTGCCTGGCCCCACTCGAACTCGAGCATGGTCACGTCAGCTCCATAGGCCGTGGCGATCTTGGCGAAGCGCTCGCCGAAGTTGCCGATACTCACCGAGAGCACCGGGTCGCCCGGCGAGAGGAAGCTGACGATGGCCGCCTCCAGTCCGCCCGTGCCCGAGGAGGTCAGGATCATGACATCGCTGGTGGTCTGGAAGAATGGGCGCATCCCTTCGCTGCAGCGGGTCACCAGTTCCATGAACTCGGGACCACGGTGGCCCACCATCTGGAGCGAACCGGCTTGGCGGACGGCGTCCGGCAGGGGAGTCGGGCCGGGGATGCGGAGGTACTGGGGCGGCACGGAAGTCTCCTCGCTGGGCCTGGGCATGATGGGTCGGCGTTGGTCTGGACTGGATGCCTAGATGGTAGCCGTCAGCGATGCGCGGCGCACTAGACTCGGCGGATGACCCCCGCCCGATCCGACCCGCACTCTGCTGTGCGTCCCGAAGCCCTGTCACTGCCGGTCGAGACCGGGCACGTGCCGCTCGCCGCGCGCATGCGCCCGGTCACGCTCGAGGACGTGGTCGGCCAGGAGCCCCTGGTGGGGCGCAGCGGCGCCCTGCGCCGTATGGTCGAGCGCGGGCGACTGGTTTCGATGGTGCTGTGGGGGCCGCCGGGCGTGGGCAAGACGACCCTGGCCAGGCTGGCCGCCAAGGCGGTCGATGCGCCGATGGAGACGCTGTCGGCCACATCGAGCGGCGTCAAGGACGTGCGCACGGTGGTGGCCCAGGCCCGCGACTGGGCCGGGCGCGGTGGCGGCTCCACCGTGCTCTTCATCGACGAGATCCACCGTTTCAATAAGGCCCAGCAAGACGCGCTGCTGCCGCATGTCGAGGAGGGTGTGGTCACGCTCATCGGGGCTACCACCGAGAACCCCTACTTCGAGGTCAACTCGGCCCTGCTCTCGCGACTGCGCGTCTTCCGCCTCGAGCTCCTTTCCGACGAGGACCTCGGCGCCATCGTCGATCGGGCCCTGGCCAGCCAGCGAGGGCTCGGCGGGCGGGTCACGCTCGCGGCCGATGCTCGCGAGCACCTCATCGCCATCAGCGCGGGAGACGCGCGCGCAGTGCTCAACATCCTGGAGTCGGCAGCATCGATGGCGGGCGCCGACGACCCCCAGTCCCCGACCCCGGTCTCGCCCACCCTGGAGGACATCGAGACCGCCGCCCAGCAACGTGTGCTCGCCTACGACCGCGCCGGCGACGGGCACTACGGCACGGTCTCGGCCTTCATCAAGTCGGTGCGAGGGAACGACCCTGACGCGGCGCTCTACTGGCTGGCCACGATGGTGGCAGCGGGGGAGGATCCCAAGTTCATCGCCCGGCGGCTCTTCATCTCGGCCAGCGAGGACGTGGGCAATGCTGACCCTCGGGCTCTACAGATCGCGATGGCCGCTGCGCAGGCGGTCGACTGGGTGGGGCTGCCGGAGTGCCAATACGCCTTGGCCCAAGCCGCCGTGTACATCGCCACAGCGCCCAAGTCGAACCGCTCCGGACAGGCGTACTGGGCTGCGATGGAGGACGTGCGCAAGTATGGCTCTCTGCCGGTCCCGAAGCACCTACTGAATGCGCCGCACCGAGGGATGCGCAGCCACGGTATCGGCGTCGGCTACAAGCTGCCGCACGACTACGAGGGTGCCGATGTCGACCAGCAGTATCTGCCTGCCGAGTTGGTCGGCAGGCGCTACTACGAGCCTTCGGACCAGGGCTGGGAGGCTCGCATCCGCGAGCGGATGGACGGGCTGATGGCAGCGAGAGAGAAGGGGAGTCGGAAACGGTCCACGCGGTAAGGCCGAGTACCCCGATCGGCTCGGGTGCTCGCATGGGTGCAGCGCAGGTAAGGCGTGTGCCAGCAGCGCGTCCCGCAGCACCGCCGCGTCGTCCTCGCTCGACAACGCCAGCTGCCGCGACACCTGCTCGCCCTGCGGTGTGAGCGTGTAGATCGGCTCGCCGTCCTCGCGCGTCGTGACGGTGATGAGGCCGGCGCGCTCGAGCTCGGCCACGATGGCGTTGGTCTCCTCGATGTGCTGGTCGGTCATGGCGAGAGGGTAGCGGGGTCCACTCGTATCAGGCCCGCCCTGATTGCCAGCGACGGGAGAATCTCAGTACGTGGTCGCGCCGTGCGTGCCGAGTGGCCACCTCCGGTGCAGGAACGCGCGCTATCGTCGCTCGTGATCGTCCTCGGCGGCGGCCGACAGAAGTCGGCGGACTGCAGTCGGCGCAGGCCCTAGACTCTGGCCAAGCACCAGCACTAAGGAAGACACCGCATGGGAACCATCTCGCTCCTCCTGGCCTTCACCGTCATCGCGCTCGTCGCAGGTTTCGTAGCCAACCTCCTGGTGGGCAAGAACAAGGGCTTCCAGAACTGGGAGCTGTTCGTGGCCGGCATCATCGGCTCGTTCGTCGGCGGCGCCATCCTCAATCTGCTCATCAACGGCAACCTCGACTTCCAGATCAGTGGCCTGCTTGGCTCGATCCTCGGCGCCATCGTGGTGCTGGCCATCTGGGGCTGGCTGCGTGTGAACGTCCTCAAGACGAAGTAGCAAGGCGGACACTGACGGGCCCCGGAATCTGAACGACCGGGTCAACCGACCCGGTCGTTCTGTCATGCCTGAGCGGCGGGCTAGTAGAGGCTGAGGACGTCCAGCGCGACGAACACCACCCAGGCGAGCGCGAGGGCGATGATCAGGATCAGCGAGACCACGCCGATGCGGCGGATGTCCTCACGCACCCAGACGTCCTCGGCGGCCGCACGCGCGGCGAGGTCGGCCGGGCGCGACTTGGCCTGGCGCTGGGCTCGCCGGCGCCTCTTGCTCTCGACTGGCGCCGGCGCCGGTGCAGGAGCCGTGGTCGCGGCCACGGCTGAGGCGGCGATCTCGTCGACTTCGACCTCGCTGTAGCTGGCGTCGATGGGCTCGAGATCGAGAGTGGCCCCTTCCCGCGCAGCGTCTTCGGCCGGACTGGTCGACCCATCCGCCGTCTTCCTGCTGCGAGTGGGCCCCTTGCCACCGGGTAGGTGGGTGGAGCGGCTGCCGCGAACCCGCTTGGCCACGTGATCTCCTCGTCCTGTTGTTGTGAGAACCGGAGTCGAGGATAGCATCGGGTCCGGCCACAGCGCCGCCGCGACCGCTGCTACGATCGAGACATGGAGGCGATCGCGCTCATCCTGGCCCTGGCTGCCCTCGTCCTGGCGGGTGTGGCGGTGGTCCTGGTACTGCGTTTGCGGCGTGGTTCGGGCGAGCTCTCCCCGGGGGGTGGCCGGACACATGACCTCGAGCGGTACGCCAGCCAGCTCGGACAGCGGATCGGCACCGTGGAGGCGGAGATGGACGCCGTGCGGCGCGGGACCATGCCAGAGGCAGCCATGGTGGCCAGCCCCCTGCCCCGCGGCACAGCGGCGATCTCGCGTATCGGCCTCATCCGGTTCGATGCCTTCGAAGACGCGGGCGGCGCACAGTCGTTCGCACTCGCCCTCGTCGACGATGACGGGGACGGCATCGTCCTGACCAGCCTGCACTCGCGGCCGACGACCCGGGTATACGTCAAGACCATCCGACGCGGTGTGGCCGACTCCCCGCTCTCAGGCGAGGAGGAACGGGCACTGCGGGATGCCGGGATCACACCGACCGTGTGACACGGTAGCTGTCACGAGCCGGCCCGACGATGGGCCAGATGACAGCCATCCGCCCATCTCTGCCCTCGTCAAGCGAGGTTGCGCGACCAGGTTCCAGCCCCCTCGGGCCAGTCGTGATCGATGGCGTCCGACAGCTGCTTGCGGGACTCGATCGGCGGCAGCGACAGGCCGTGACGCACGGTGAAGGGCCCCTCCTGGTCGTGGCCGGCCCCGGCACGGGCAAGACCGAGGTCATCACCAGGCGGATAGCCTGGCTCATCGCGAGCAAGCGAGCGCGCCCTTCGGAGATCCTGGCTCTCACCTTCACCGAGAGAGCGGCGGACGAGATGCAGGCCCGGGTCGATGTGCTCGTGCCCTACGGGCAGGCGGACACGGCCATCTCCACGTTCCATGCCTTCGGTGATTGGCTCCTGCGCGAGCATGGTCACCAGATCGGGCGTCCGGACGACCCGCGTGTCATCGGACGTTCGCATGCCCTGGTGCTGCTGCGCGACAACGTGTTCGACCTCGGCCTGGAGCGTTTCCTGCCACTGGGTGACCCGACCAGGTTCCTGGGGGCTCTCGTCGACCTCTTTGGTCGAGCCAAGGAGGAAGGCGTCTCGCCGGACGAGCTCGACGCGTACGCCGTCGAACTCGAGGCCGGGGCGCAAGCGGCGCTGGCCGGCGCGGAGCGCGGCCAGGCCCGTGAGGCTCTCGAGGCACTGCTTGACGAAGCTGCCGTCCAGGCGGAGCTGGCTCGAGCCTACCGTGCCTACCAGCAACTGCTCATCGAGCATTCCCTCGTCGACCATGGGGACCAGGTGGCAGAAGCCGTACGCCTGCTCGACGAGCGTGCCGTGGTGCGGCTGACCCTACGCCGCCGGTTCCGCTACGTCGTGGTGGACGAGGCCCAGGACGCCAATCCCCAGCAACTGCGCCTGGTAAGGCAGTTGGTGGGCAGCGCCGGCAACGTCACCTTCGTCGGCGACGACGACCAGGCCATCTACTCGTTCCGCGGAGCGGTAGGGCAGGGGCTGGCCGCGCTGGACGGGAGCTACGACTCGGTCAGGGAGGTCGTGCTGCGACGCAACTACCGCTCCCGAAAGCCCATCCTCGAGGCTGCCCGACGCCTCATCCGCCACAACGATCCTGAGCGTCTCGAGGTGCAGCGCGGGTTGGACAAGACGCTGACCGCGGTGCGCCGCTCCCGTCGGCCGGCGATGGTGACGCACCGTGTCTACCGCACCCCGGCCGACGAGGCTGATGCGGTGGCCGCTGACATCAGGCAACGCCTGGATGGGGGGAAGCCGCCGGACTCGATAGCTGTTCTGGTGCGTACCAATGCCGACGCGGGCCCGGTCCTGGCCAGCCTCGACGTCCTGGGCATCCCGCGCCGTTTCTCTGGTGCATCGGGCCTGCTTGGGCATCGCGAGGTCCGCGACGTGGTGAGCCTGCTGCGAGCAATCGCGGCACCGGATTCATCGGAGGACCTGTACGCGCTCCTGACATCAGCGCCATACGGACTCGGCGGAGAGGACCTCACGCTCATCTGCGACACCGCCAATCGCCGTCACCGAAGCCTCTGGGCGGTGGTCAGCGAACTCGTCGAGCAGCCTGGTCTCATGCGCCTCTCGGCTGACACCCGGAAGTGTTTGCAGCGGGCCGTTTCGGACCTGCGCCACTCGATGTCACTGGCCCACGAGCGCCCGGCGCCCATCGTCATGTACGAGCACCTGGGCCGCAGCGGCTGGCTCAAACAGCTCGTCGCCCAGGCTGAGCGGGGTGACGACGGCCCGCTCCGCCGGGTGGCCCGTCTGTTCGAGATCGTCAAGGAGCAGGCAGACATCATGCGTGACCCCCGGGTTGCATCGGTGGTGCCAGCCCTGCGCGCATTGCTCGATGCCGGCCACGACCCGGTCACGCCTGACGCCCACGAGCTCGGCGCCTCGGTCTCGGTGCTGACCGTGCATCAGGCCAAGGGGCTCGAGTTCGAGGTCGTCTACGTCGTGGGCGTGGCAGAAGGCCGCTTCCCGCTGCGTGCCCGACGAGACACGCTCTCCCTGCCCGCCGCCCTGTGCGAGCTCAGCGGCTCTGACGACCCCGACACTCACCGTCGCGAGGAGCGGCGCCTGTTCTACGTGGCCATGACCCGCGCTCGCGACGAGCTGCAGCTCAGCCACGCCTCGGCAGGACGCGACAACGGGCGCCGCCGGAGACCTTCGCAGTTTCTCGCCGAGGCCCTGGGCTACGAGGTCGAGGCCAGGCCGGAAGCTGCGGCACTGACGATGCTGGAGCCGCCCACCGAGCCGGCTCGGAGCGCCGGCGCGGAGACGGCCCGGGGAGCCGACGACGCGCTCACGCTCAGCTTCACGCAGGTCGACGACTACCTTTCCTGCCCGCTCAAGTACCGCCTCCGTCACGTGCTGCACGTCCCGACCCCGCCTCACCATGCTCTGGTCTTCGGCAATGCCATCCACCAGGCAGTGGCGGTCGCCAACAAGGCCCGCCAGCGGGGCGAGATCGTCCGCCTGGAGGTGCTGGAGGAGACCCTGGGACTGCACTGGCGGGGCGAGGGCTTCCTGTCAGCGGAGCACGAGGCCGCTCGCCTCGAAGCCGGCCAGGCGGCGTTGGCCCGGTTCAGGGAGCGCCTCGCCGGCGCGGTCGACGAGGTCGTGGCGGTCGAGCAGCCGTTCTCGGTGCGTATCGGCAGGGACCGGGTCCGCGGCCGATACGACCTGGTCAGGCGCACCGACTCGGGCATCGTCGTCACCGACTACAAGTCCGGCGACATACGCGACCCGGACCGCGCCCGGCAGCGTGCCCGCAATTCACTGCAATTGCGGATCTACGCGCTCGCCTGGGAGGCAGAGCACGGGGAGCTACCGGACGCGGTCGAGCTGCATTTCCTGGAGGGCGGCGTGGTCGGTCGTGTCAGCCCAACGGCCCGGCAGCTCGAGGCCGCCCGGCAGAAGGTGGAGACTGCTGCCACCGGCATCCGTGCCGCTGGGTTCGAGGCCAGCCCCGGCTACCCGGCCTGCGATTGGTGTCCGTACCGGCGGATCTGCCCGGCCGCGCCCTGAGGCAGCGGGCTACACTCCGGCCGGTGTCTGCCCGAGATCGCACGGTCACGCTCATCCTCGTCGGTGCTGCCATCGCGGCCTGGTTCGTGGTCGCCATCGTGTTCACGATGATCTCGCCCGAGGATGACGCGGGGGCCCAGCTGCTCGGCGCTCTCGCGCTGGGCTCGGCCGTCGGCCTGACCCTTTGGCCACTGCTCTGGTCAGCCAGCCGGCAGGTCCCGGGAGGCATCACCACCTCTGCCCGCCGTAGCGCACTCGCGGGATTGGTCGTTTCCGTCCTGGTGGTGCTGCGGGCCATCGATGTGGTGGCGCTACCGCTGCTCATCTTCATCGTGGTGGCAGCGGTGCTGGTGGAGGTCGCCTTCATGCTCCGGCGCTAGGACGAGGCCCCATGAGTGGGGCCCTCACCGCGCGCCAAGACACCCCGGACGCGGGGACCTGCGCCCGCGAGGAATGGAAGCCGCGAGGCCCTCGGTCAGCTCCCGACGTAGGCCGCGAGGTGCTCGCCGGTGAGGGTGGAACGGGCGGCCACGAGGTCGGCGGGCGTGCCCTCGAAGACGATCGTGCCGCCGTCGTGGCCGGCACCGGGGCCGATATCGATGATCCAGTCGGCGTGTGCCATGAGCGCCTGGTGATGCTCGATGACGATGACCGACTTGCCGGAGTCGACGAGCCGGTCGAGCAGGCCCAGCAGCTGCTCGACGTCGGCGAGGTGGAGCCCGGTCGTGGGCTCGTCGAGGGTGTAGACGCCACCTTCCCCAGCCATGTGAGTGGCCAGCTTGAGCCGCTGCCGCTCGCCGCCGCTCAGAGTGGTGAGCGGCTGGCCGAGGGTGAGGTAGCCGAGCCCCACGTCAGCGAGGCGCTCGAGGATGGCGTGAGCGGCGGGTGCGCGCGGCTCTCCGGAGCCGAGGAAGCCGAGCGCGTCTTCGACGGACAGGTCCAGCACTTCCGCGATGTCGAGCCCGCCGAGCCGGTAGTCCAGCACCGCCGCCTGGAACCGCCGGCCCTCGCATGCCTCGCACATCGAGGTGACGCCGGCCATCATCGCCAGGTCGGTGTAGATGACGCCGGCGCCGTTGCATTCGGGGCAGGCGCCCTCCGAGTTGGCGCTGAACAGGGCCGGCTTCACGCCGTTGGCCTTGGCGAACGCCTTGCGGATCGGTTCCAGCAAGCCGGTGTACGTGGCCGGGTTGCTCCGCCGCGAGCCACGGATCGGGGCCTGGTCGACCGACACCACTCCGTCCCGGCCTGAAACCGAGCCATGGATCAGTGAGCTCTTGCCCGACCCGGCCACGCCGGTCACCACCAGCAGCACGCCGAGCGGTATGTCGACATCGATGTCTTGCAGGTTGTTGGTGCTGGCACCGCGCACCTGCAGCACTCCCGACGGTGTCCGCACCGTCCCCTTGAGGGCGGCCCGGTCTTCAAGGTGGCGGCCGGTGAGGGTGTCGCTTGACCTCAACTCCTCGACGGTGCCCTCGAAGCAGACACTGCCGCCCGCTGCACCCGCACCGGGGCCAAGGTCGATGACATGGTCCGCGATGGCGATCGTCAGCGGCTCATGCTCCACGACCAGCACCGTGTTGCCCTTGTCCCGCAGTCGCAGCAGCAGGTCGTTCATGTTCTGGATGTCGTGGGGGTGCAAGCCGATGGTGGGCTCGTCGAAGACGTAGCTGACGTCGGTGAGCGACGAGCCGAGGTGCCGGACCATCTTGGTGCGCTGCGCCTCGCCGCCCGAGAGCGTGCCCGACGGCCGCTCGAGCGAGAGGTAGCCCAGACCGATCTCCACGAACGAGTCCAGCGTTTGCTGCAGCGTCGCCAGCAGCGGAGCGACCGACGGCTCGTCGAGACCGCGCGTCCATTGGGCCAGATCGTTGATCTGCATGGCGCAGGCGTCGGCGATGTTGATGCCCCCGATCCGCGAGGAGCGCGCGACTTCGCCTAGCCGGCTGCCGTCGCACTCAGGGCAGGCACTGAAGGTGACCGCCCGGTCGACGAACGCCCGGATATGCGGCTGCATCGCCTCCCGGTCTTTGGACAGGAACGACTTCTGGAGGCGTGGGATCAGTCCCTCGTAGGTCAGGTTGATGCCGTTGACCTTGACCTTGGTCGGGCCGCGCCGCAGGAAGTCGTGCCGCTCGGTGTCGGAGTAGTCTCGGATGGGCTTGTTCGGATCGAGGAAGCCCGACTCGGTGAAGATCCGCACCGACCAACCGGACGCCTTGTAGCCCGGGATGTTGATGGCGCCCTGGGCGAGGGACTTGCTCGCGTCGTAGAGCTGGGTCGGATCGATGTCGGTCACCGTGCCCATGCCCTCGCAACGCGGACACATGCCTCCGCTGATGGAGAAGCTCCGCTTCACCGCCATGCCCGACCCACGCTCGACGGTGACGGCCCCGGCCCCATGGGCCGAGGCCACATTGAAGGAGAAGGCCTGGGGCGAGCCGACGTGCGGCTGCCCAAGCCGACTGAAGAGGATGCGCAGCATCGCGTTGGCGTCGGTGGCGGTGCCGACGGTGGAGCGCGCGTTCGCGCCCATCCGTTCCTGGTCGACGATGATCGCGGTCGTCAACCCGGTGAGCACGTCGACCTCGGGGCGGGCCAGCGCGGGCATGAAGCCCTGCACGAAGGCGCTGTAGGTCTCGTTGATCAGGCGCTGGGACTCTGCAGCGATGGTGCCGAACACCAGCGACGACTTGCCCGATCCCGAGACGCCGGTGAAAGCAGTCAGGCGGCGCTTGGGGATCTCGACGCTGACGTCCTTCAAGTTGTTCACCCGGGCCCCCTGGACGCTGATCAGGCCGTGGCTGTCGGCAGGGTGCGGCGCTGCCGACTGCCTATCCTCGCTCATGGCCATGCTCATGGTGTCTCCGTCTGTGGGGCGCGATCGCCTTCGTCGGGCAGGGCCCGTCCTCGCGGTCTCCGTCCGCCTCTCCCGGCTCGACCGGACCAGCTACGAGAAGTATGTCTGGTTCTGCTGCGTCGGCACGCTCGCCGCAGCACCGGACTGGGCAGCCGCCGCGCGCGACCGGGAGCGAGCGCACAATGGAAAGACCATGGACCTGACCGATGCCTGAGGCCCGACCCGACTTCGCCGCCATCAACGGTTGGGACGCCCGATTCCCCCGCTTCAGCGAGGACGACCGGCCCACCTACCTGGGCTCGACGACCTTCGGGAAGCGACCGCTCATCGAGACCGCCGAGGGGCTGCGTGCGCGCGGGCCGGACGTCGCCGTCGTGGGCGCTCCATTCGACGACGCGGTCAGCCATCGCCCGGGTGCTCGCTTCGGGCCCCGCGCCATCCGGGCGGGGACCTACCAGGCTGGCGCCCAGTCGCTGCAACTGGACGTCGACGTCTGGGAGCGATTGGACGTGGTGGACGCCGGTGACGCCGATATCGTGCCGGCCTGGCTCGACCGCGGGCACGCCGTGATCTTCGAGAAGGTCCTCGAGGTCGCCGCCAGTGGAGCGGTGCCCATCATCCTCGGTGGCGACCACTCCATCACCTGGCCCGCTGCCAGCGCCGTGGCCCAGGTCCAGGCGCCACGCTCGATCGGCATCGTCCATTTCGACGCCCACGCCGACACGGCCGAAAGCTCGTGGGGTGTGCTGGCCGGGCACGGGACGCCCATGCGCCGGCTCATCGAGTCCGGGGCGGTGGCCGGGCACAACTTCGTCCAGGTCGGCCTGCGGGGCTACTGGCCGCCACGGGACGTCCTCGACTGGATGGCCGAGCAGGGCATGCGCTGGCACCTCATGCGGGAGATCGAGGAACGCGGCGCGGAGGCGGTCATCGACGACGCCATCGCCGAGGCGCTCGACGGACCGGGACTCATCTACCTCTCGATCGACATAGATGTGCTCGACCCGGCCATGGCCCCCGGGACCGGCACGCCCGAGCCCGGTGGCCTGCTCACGCGCGAACTACTGCGCGCCGTTCGGCGCATCGTCGGCTCGGTGAGACTCGCGGGCATGGACATCGTGGAAGTGGCACCCCCCTTCGACCACGCCGAGGTCACGGCCATGGCTGCCCATCGTGTGGCCATGGAGGCGCTGAGCGCGCTGGCCGTCCGGAAGCGGGCGGGACAGCCGGTGCGGTTCGGGCCCGCCGCATGAGCGCGGCCATCGGCGCGGCCGAGCGGGCAGAACGCCTGGCCCGCTACTACGACCTTGACTTCCTCGACATCTCCTACGATGCCGAGCTCTACCAGCAGCTGACCCAGGAGGCCGGTGGACCGGTGCTCGAGCTAGGCACTGGCAGTGGGCGGTTGGCCATCCCGCTGGCGCTGGCAGGTCATGAGGTCGTGGGGGTCGATCTCGACCCAGCCATGCTCGCACGGGCCCGGGCGGCCTGGGCCGAGGCTCGCGGCCGTCTGGACCCCACCCGCTTCACCGCCGTCGAAGGCGACTTCATCAACCTTCGCACCGAGCCTCGTTTCGGGCTCACGCTCATCGCGGTCAACACCTTCCTGCTGGCCGAGGACGACGCGGCCCGCCTGGCCATCCTGACCACGATGCGCGAGTCGTTGCGGCCGGGAGGCCTGGCCGCCATCGAGGTCGGCACTCCAGACCAGGCTGAGCTGGCGCGCTATGACCGCCGCCTCCAGCAGGAGTGGCTGCGCACCGACCCGGTCACCGGTGACGAGGTCACCAAGTCCATCAGCGCACGTCACGACCCGGAGGCAGGCACCATGGAGCTGACCCAGATCTACGAGTGGACACCGGCCCACGGCGGTCCGCTGTCGCGCGTGGTCAAGACCGATTTGCTCCATCTCATCAGCGCGGAACACCTCGCTGAGCTGGTCCAGGAGGCGGGCTTCGGGCAGGTCGACCTGTGGGGGGACCATCTGCTTACCCCCTATGGTGCCGGAAGTCACCGGGCCATCTGTGTCGCGCGATTGGTATAGTCCCGCCGTGGCTACCGACGAACAGATCCGCCTGCTCCTCGTCGAAGACGTCCCGCAGGTGTCGCAATACGTACGCAACCTACTCCAGCACCAGAAGCAGGTTCGCCTGCTCGACACCGTCACCGACGGACGTCAGGTTATGGACCAGATCCGGGAACTCCGGCCGGACGCCCTGATGGTCGACGCCCTGCTGCAGGGCAAGGTCAACGGCCTCGAGGTGGCCGAGCAGGTACGCCAGGCGGGCATCCGCATCCCCATCATCATCGTCACCGTTCCCCAGAAGCCGGTGAAGGCCGGCGAAGGCATGGGCATCACCGAGGTGCTCTCGATGCCCTTCTCGGGCTACGAGCTGATGAACGCTCTCAGCCACTCGAGCGCACGCTACCGCGCGACCGCACCCAGCGCGATGTCCCGCTCGTATGTCGTCTACTCCGGCAAGGGCGGCGTCGGTCGTACCACCATCGCCTACAACCTGGCGGTCTCGTTCGGCCAGATGGCCGGCGTTCGCGTGGTGCTCATCGACGGCGATCTCCAATTCGGCGATCTGCGCGGTCTGTTGCGCGTGCCCGACACAGCACCCTCGATCCTGCAGCTGCCCACGGACCGCATCGCCGAGAGCGACCTCGCCTCGGTGCTCTGGCGCGATCCATCGGGCATCGACCTGCTGCTGGCACCCCCGCGCGTCGAACAGGCGGAGATGATCACCGCACGCGACGTCGAGAAGGTCATCTCGCTGCTGCGTCGCATCTACAACGTCGTGGTCATCGACTCGCCACCGGCCATCACCGACACCACGCTGGCCTACCTCGACGATGCCGACAGCATCATCAGCGTCATCACGCCCGACCGCCAGTCCGTGCGCGCCGCGCGCCTGGCGGGCCAGTCGTTCATCGCCGCCGGCATGCCGCCGAACAAGATGATGCTGGTCATGAACCGAGCCGGCAGCCCGGGCATCAAGCCCGAACAGATGGGCGCCGAGCTCGGCCGGCTACCCGATGTCGCGATCCCCGACGACCAGCAGCTCATCAAGGCCACCACCGCGGAAGGTGTCCCATTCGTCCTGGCCCAGCCGAAGGCCAGGGCCAGCCAGGAGATCGTGGGCATGGTCCAGCGACTCACCGCACAGCCCGACCCGGCCGCCGTCGCCGCCGCGGCCGCTCCGTTGACCAAGTCACCCGGCTGACCTCGATGGGCGACCCTCGACCCATCGGCTTCTTCGATTCGGGGGTAGGCGGATTGACCGTCCTGCGTGAGGTCATCCGGCGCCTGCCCTCCGAGGACACGGTCTATCTCGGCGACAACGAGCGGACGCCCTACGGTCCGCGGCCCGACGACGAGGTGGTGCGCTTCAGCATCGAGTGCCTCGACGAGCTCGCCGAGCGCGACGTCAAGGCCATCATCGTCGCCTGCAACACTTCTTCGGCCGTGGCGCTTCCGGTGCTGCGGCGCCGCTATGCGCTGCCCATCCTGGGGGTGGTGCGACCCGGAGCCACGGCCGCGGCCCTGGCCACGCGGACACGCGCGGTCGGTGTCATCGCCACCCCAGCCACCGTCCGCTCTCATGCCTACTTCGAAGCTATCAAGGAGGAGGACCCATTCGTCGAGGTCTTCGAGCACTCGACACCGGAACTGGTGCCACTCGTCGAGAGCGGTCGGCTCGATGACGCGGTCGTGGAGGCCGCCATCCGCCGGTCGCTGGCGCCATTGCTGGGAGCAGAAGTCGGCGGCGATGACGCGCCGGACGCATCCCGAGAGGCTTCGTTCGTCTTCCCCAAGGCACCAGGTGCCCGCATCGACACGCTGCTGCTGGGCTGTACCCACTATCCGCTGCTGCGGCCGGCCATCCGCGAGATCGTGGGCGATGCCATCGCGGTCATCGACTCGGCCTCCGCCACGGCCAGTGCCCTGGCCAGCCTCATCGAGGTCCATGCCCTGGGCACGCCCGAGGTTTCGCCGGGTCGCCACCTGATGCTTACCACGGGCGATGTCGGGGCCTTCGAGGCGACCGCCACCAGGCTCTTCAGAGAAGCGCTCGGGCCGGTTGATGCCATCGTCCTTCGCGGCGCCCGTGACACGGTCGGAGGACCGGTGTGACCCTGGCCACTACCGCCAACCGTCTCCGCTCGAGCCGGGCCCTGCGGGTCGGTGTGGCCATCGGCCTGGGCGTGACCGCTCGTGCCATCGCGGGCCGTGCCGTGGCCGATCAGCCGCCCGGCCTCGTCGACTGGGCCAAGGCCGAGCGCATCGCACGCCGTCGACTCGACGCGGCGCCCGGGCGTCTTACCGCCGCCCAGCTGCGCGCGAGCGAGAGCGCCTATGCCCGTCACATGGACCGGGTCGTGCCCTTGCTCGAGCAACGGTTGGGCGCCGAGCTGCCGGGAGTCGTGGAACGCCACGCGGTCGTGAGCCGGGCGGGATGGGCGAGTGCCAACATGAAGACGTTCAAGGCGCTGGTCAGCCATCTGGAGCCAGTTCTCGCGCCGCGCCTGCCCGAAGGCAGTGTGCGCGCGGGCTTGGCGGCAGCCACGAACCGGCTGCTCACCACCGGCCAGGTCGGCTTCCTGCTGGGCTACCTCGGGTCCCGTGTCCTGGGCCAGTACGACGTAGCCCTGCTGTCGGCGGAGCAGGACCCGGGGCGTCTGCTGTACGTGGAGGAGAACATCCGGGCCACCGCGCGCCTGGTGGACGTGCCGGTCGACGACTTCCGCCTGTGGGTGGCGCTGCACGAGACCACGCATGCCTTCGAGCTGGAGGCACACCCCTGGCTTCGGCCCTACCTGCGCGGACGGTTGGAGCGGCAGGTCGCGCTCTTCGCTCAGGAAACCAGACGATTGCAGAACCATGGGCTCGCGCACCTGGCACGGCGCTGGCGCAGGGCGGCCCGACAGGGCTCGTGGCGCGGCCTGCTGGGACCGGAGCAGTTGAAGCTGGCCAAGGAGACGCAGCTGGTGATGAGCCTGATGGAGGGGTTCAGCGACTGGGTCATGGACGAGGTCGGCGCGGAGGTACTCCCCGACGTCACCGCCATCCGCCGCCGTTTCGAAGCCCGGCGCGGGCAACGACGGCGCACCCTGGACCGCATCATGGCCCGGCTCACCGGGATGGACATGAAGCTCGAGCAGTATCGTCGGGGCGAACGCTTCGTCGCGGGCGTCTATGGTGTCGGTGGGACTGCTGCCATCGATCACCTGTGGGACGGACCTGAGACACTGCCGACCGAGCAGGAGATGGACGATCCGGCCCTCTGGGTGCGGCGCGTCCTGCCCGGCGCACTCGAACCAGGGGGAGGTACATGACCGAAGCCACTCGTCGCGGACGCGAGCCGGCTGCCATCGCACTCACGCCCATCCTCTCGGCGCGTTACCGCGAACAGGATCTCGCCCGCATCAGGGCTGCTGCCCCCGGGGCTCGGCTGGTCGATGTCTCGCTCGAGGGCCTATCCGACAGCTCTCTCGACGATGTCGAGGTACTCCTGCGCGGGCCCATGCCCACGGCCACCTTCGACCGGCTCCTCGCACGTTGCCCGCAGCTGCGTTGGGTGCACTCGGCCACGGCCGGGGTCGAGCGCGTGCTGACGCCCGACGCGGCCGCTCGCGGGCTCATCATCACCAACGCCAGGGGCGTCTTCAGCGAGCCCATCGCTGAGTACACGATGATGATGATCCTGTCGGTGCTGCGCCGGTTGCCGGAGCTCATCGAGCTGCAGCAGGAGCGCACCTGGCAGCCCCTGCCGGCCCGAGAGATGCGGCAGGTCACGGTGGGCATCGTGGGCCTGGGATCGATCGGCCGCAACGTCGCCCGACTGGCCCTTGGCTTCGGGGCACGCGTCATCGGCACGCGCAAGGAGCCCGACCTGCGCAAGGACTTCACCGAGCCGATCCCCGACGGCCTCGACCGCATCCTCGACCATGAGCAGCTGCCCGAGCTCCTGGCCGAGTCCGACTTCGTTGTCCTGGCCGTGCCGCTCACCAGCGAGACCGACAAGCTCATGAACGGCCCGCGGCTGGGCATGATGAAGCCGGGCTCCTGGCTCATCAACATCGCCCGTGGCCAGCTCGTCGACCAGCGCGCGCTGCTGCGGGCGCTCCGTAGCGGACCCCTCGAAGGCGCCATCCTGGACACGATCTGGGAAGAGCCGCTGCCGCCGAGCTCGCCGCTCTGGGATGCCCCCGGCCTCATCATCACGCCGCACACCTCGTGGTCCAGCGGGCGCGTGCTCGACCGCAGCATCGAGCTCTTCTGTGACAACCTCGCGCGCTTCCGTGATGGGCGTGAGATGCTCAATCTCGTCGACCCCGAAGCAGGGTACTAGGCATGCAGATCGCCATCGTCGGGCTGGCTCGGTCGGGCAAGACGACCGTCTTCAACTCACTCACCAGGGGCGATGCCGCGACCGGCGGCTTTGGCGGGCTCACCGTCAATACCGGCGTGGTCAAGGTGCCCGACGAGCGGCTGACCCGTCTGACCGAGCTCTTCAAGCCCAAGCGGGAGGTCCCCGCGGACGTCACCTACGTCGACCTGCCGGCATCGGCCACCAGCGCCGAGGGCGAGCCGCACGCTGACATCCCGGCCGATCAGCTGGCCCGCCTGCGCAACGCCGACGCCCTGCTGCACGTGGTGCGCGTCTTCGAGAGCGACGCCGTACCGCATCCACTGCTTTCCATCGACCCCGCTCGCGACGTGGAGCAGCTAGAGCTGGAGTTCACGCTCGCTGACCTCGGCGTCGTCGAGAAGCGACTCGAGAAGCTGCGGCAATCGGGCCGGCATGGCACAGCCGCTGAGCGCGAAGCCAACGAGCGTGAGCAGGTCGTGCTCGAGCGCATCCATCCGGCCCTGGCCGAAGGGCGCCCCATCCGGGACGTGGGCTTGACTGAGGACGAGGCCCTGCGCATCCGCGGTTTCCGCTTCCTGACCGAGAAGCCGGTGCTGGTGTTGCTCAACGTGGGCGAGGGCGACCTTGGACGGGCCGGGGCCCTGGCCGAGGAGTTGTCCGCATCGATCGAGCACGAGCAGACCGAGGTCGCTCACATGTCGGCCCAGATCGAGATGGAGATCGGGCAACTCGACGAGGAGGAGGCACAGGTCTTTCGCGACGACCTGGGGCTGGAAGACTCGAGCATGGAGCGCGTCATCCGCGCCAGCTATCACCTGCTCGGGCTCATCAGCTTCTTCACCGCCGGCGAGGACGAGACCCGCGCCTGGACGGTCCGACGGGGAGCGACGGCGGTCGATGCAGCCGGGACCATCCACAGCGACCTCGCACGGGGCTTCATCCGGGCCGAGGTCATCGGCTGGGAGCAACTGCTGGAGCTGGGGTCCATGAGCGAAGCCAAGCGCCAGGGCAAGCTGCGCTCGGAGGGCAAGACCTACGCGGTCCAGGATGGCGACGTCATCGAGGTGCTCTTCAACGTCTAGGCGCAGCGCTCGTGCGTGGACGTCCGCTCAAGCACGATGGGGCCTGTATGCGGGTCCTGAGGACGGTGGCACAAGGTGCCAGGTAGAGTGCCAGCCGGCCTGGCAGGGTACGACGTAGCGGGTAGCGGCTCCTGCCCAAGAAGCGAGCGGGGCCGCTCCAAAGGGCCCGTCCCGCGAGGGGCGGGCCCCTTCTCTTGGGCTTGGCTAGACAACGCATACCACCACGCTGTACATTTACCTCTCACGGTCGCGCCCTGCGGTGGTCGCCGCAGCCCATCGGTGACGACCATCTGGGGGCAGAGGAACAGGCTTTGGTAATGACGGCTCAGGATGCACTGAACACCCAGGATGGGCGTGACGGCCACGCGATGATTCGACTCCGCGAGGCGGTGCCCACCGGCTGGACCATCGACGCACAGGGCCCCATCACCTATCGGTATGGCGTGGTCGACTGGGAGGTGGAGGTGTGCGACCCAAGCCATGCTCACTGTGATCGTGCCAGCGGGTCCTCGTTGGCCGACGCCGCGAATCGGTGCCGGGAGGCCCTGGGCACGCGCTGATCGCCGCTGATGGCGCCTAGTTTGGCCGACGGGATGGCCCCCGAGAAGCATGGACCAAGCTAGCCGCGGGCCCTCGAGATCCCGACCCCAGCTCGACCGCGGTACCGATGCGGTCCCCTGCGGGCTGTCGGCCGGGCATCCGGCGGCGCATGCTCTGCGTCGTTATGGCCCGGTGGCCTGGCCGGGGCGCCCTCCGAGATCCGGGTAGCCAGCGAGTAGATAGACGCCCGAGGTCATCCTCTTGGACGCGCAGCACCTCGACCGGACCCCCTAGGCACAGCTCCGTTCCTAGTCGTCGAGCCGGTCGTCCTTCACGCGGGTGCCGTCGGGCACGCCCCAGACCGCATCATCGGGCTCGACGTCGACGACCATCGTGCGGAAATCGTCGCGTCGGCCACCGAGACGACCGGCCTCTTCGACATCGGACACGAACGTGCCGTCCTCATCCGCGGAGACGTTCACCGCCACCCGCAGCTGGGAATCGTCGATGATGAGGAACCCGGCCTTCTCGGCGAGATCGGCCGCCACGGCTTCGATGAGCGAATCCTCGCGGAAGTCGTCGATGATCCGTTTGCGGGTGTCGAGCACGAGCTCGAGGAACTCGGTCTCGTCGAACTCGGTCCGATGGGCCAGCAGGACGTCGGCGAACAGGTCGGTGTCGCTCTCGTGGAGCTCGTAGAAGTAGTAGGGGGGTGCATCCCCGTCGCGCGCAGTCACGAGTCCGAGTATAGGCTTCTCTCTCACGTGCCCGGCCGAAGGGACCGGTCGGAGCGGAGCGGGAGTGAGGCTGCATGCAGGCACCTGACGTGGTCATCGTGGGCGCGGCCACGCGCGACATCGTTGATGCCGATCCGCGAGGCTGGATGCTCGGCGGGGGCGTGACCTTCGGGGCGCTGGCGCTCGCACGGCTGGGGCTGCGCACCGGCGTCGTACTGGGACTTGACAAGGAGGCGGCCACGGCCCCGGAACTCGAGCTCATTCGAGGTGCGGGAGCGGAGGTCGTGCAGGTGCCACTTGCGAGTGGGCCGATCTTCACCAACATCGAGACGCTCGCCGGACGTATCCAACTCTACGACTCCCACTGCGACCCGATCCCCGTGGCCAACCTCCCCGACGAGTGGCGCGACGCCAAGGCCTGGGTCTTCGCCCCCATCGCCTCCGAGCTGCCCGAAGCCTGGGCCGCGGTCCCCCCGCTCGACAGCTGCGTCGCGTTCGCCTGGCAGGGCATCCTGCGCAAGCTCGTGCCTGGCGAGCAGGTGCGCCCCAAGATGCCCGGCCCGTCGCCGTTCCTCGCACGCGCCGACATCGTCGCCTTCAGCCGCCACGATGTCCCGAGCGATCTGCCCATCCGAGATATCGGCGCCTGGGTCGGCGACGATTGCGACGTGCTTCTCACCGCTGGTCTCCTCGGGGGCATACTCATGCGCTTCCGGGATGGCCGCATCATCGCGGCCCGGGCCTATCCCAGCGTGCCCTCGGAGCGCGAGATCGACCCGACCGGAGCTGGCGACACGATGCTCGCCGGCCTGGTGGCCGCCCGCCTCGTAGCCGGCGACGAGGCTCGGCTCCTGGGCCGGGACATCTACGTCGGAGCCACCGCCTCCAGCCTGCTCGTGGAGGGCCCGGGCATGAACTCGGTACCCACGTTCGGGCAGTTGTTCGCCCGTATCAGCGGCCGGCCGTGAACCCGCAACGCCGTGGGCCGGCATGCCATGGGCACGGTATTTGAACGGGTTCCACCGATGCGTATCATGGGCACGATCGCCGGTCGGAGGCGGTCGGCACCGGCAGCACCACCGGGAGGCAACACTCATGACCGAAGACTCGTCCACGAACCCGAGGCCAGAGGGTACGACCCCGCTCGTGGAGATGCGGGACATCAAGGTCGCCTTTGGCGGCGTGCACGCGGTGGATGGCGTCAGCATCGACCTCTACCCAGGAGAGGTCGTCGGTCTGGTCGGCGGCAATGGTGCCGGCAAGTCGACGCTGATGCGCGTACTGTCCGGCGCGCACCCGGCTGACTCCGGCCAGATCTTCGTGGACGGCAAGCTCGCGCACATCCACGCGCCTCTCGATGCCCAACGGCTCGGCATCGAGACGATCTACCAGACGCTGGCGCTGGCCGACAACCAGAACGCACCGGCCAACATGTTCCTCGGCCGGGAGATGACGAGCCGCACGGGTGCGCTCGATGACAAGGCGATGGAGAACGCTAGCCGGGACGTCATGGGTCGGCTGAACCCGAACTTCACCAACTTCAAGCAGCCGGTGAAGTCCCTCTCCGGTGGACAGCGACAGGCCGTGGCCATCGCCCGAGCCGTCCACTTCCAGGCCCGGGCGCTCATCATGGACGAGCCCACGGCCGCGCTGGGTCCGGCCGAGACGACGCAGGTGCGTGATCTCGTGAAGCAGCTCAAGAACGAAGGAATCGGCATCTTTCTCATCAGCCATGACATCCATGACGTCTTCGACCTCTCCGATCGCATCAGCGTCATGTATCACGGCGAGATCGTGGGCACGGTCAGGCACGATGCGGTCACCCCTGATGACGTCTTGGGCATGATCATCCTGGGCAAGCAACCGGAGTCGGTGACAAGTGAGGAGCGCGCGGCCCTCTACTAGGGAGATGTCCGTGGCTTCGTCGTGCGACGTCACTACACGAGGGCCGGGATCGCCCACCGAGGCGCTGCGGAATCCATTGACTCCTCGACCAGACTTCAGCTAGCGTAATGCGTGCGCGCCAGACTCATGGACTGATCTTGCGCCAGAAGGTAGGCGCAGGTCCACGGGGCGTTGCGAAGCAGGAGGAGCACCAGATGCGACAACGCCCGTTCGGCCGCTTGATCGGATCATTCGCGGCCACGGCACTACTAGTCGGGTCCCTGGGCGGAGGAGTAGCAGCCCAAGACGACGGGATCGAGATCGGCGTCACGTTCCCGATCCTCGACCAGTTCCTCCAGACGGTCGCGACCGGCATGGAGAACAAGGCGGAGGAGATCGGCGGCGTCAGCCTCAACATCGTCGAGGCCCAGGAAGACGTCACCACGCAGCTGGGCCAGGTCGAGAACTTCATCACCAACGAGGTTGATGCCATCCTCGTCATCCCGGTCGACACCGATGCTGCGGCTCCGATGACGGAGGCGGCAATGGCGGCTGGGATTCCGCTGGTATATGTCAACCGGCGGCCGTCCGACCTGCCCACCGACGGGTCCGTCCCGTATGTCGGGTCCGATTCGCTCTACGCGGGCACGGTGGAGATGGAGATGCTCGCGGAGCTCGCCGGGAACGAGGGCAACGTGGTCATCCTCATCGGCGACCCGGCCAACGAGGCTGCGGTCCTGCGCACCCAGGGCTGCAAGGATGTGGTCGACCAGCACGAGGGGCTGGTCGTCACCAAGGAGCAGGCCGGCAACTGGTATCGCGAAGAAGGCCTGAACATCATGGAGAACTGGATCCAGTCGGGAGACCAGATCGACATCGTCTGCGCCAACAACGATGAGATGGCGCTGGGCGCGATCGAGGCGCTGCGCAACGCGAACCTTCTCGACGATGTCATCGTCGGTGGCGTCGACGCTACCGCCGATGCGCTCGCGGCGATGGAGGCCGGCGATCTCGAGGTCACCGTCTTCCAGAACGCCGACGGCCAGGGCGGTGGCGGCGTCGAGGCCGCGGTGGCTCTGATCAACGGCGAGCCCGTCCCCAACATGGACGAGATGGGCATCGTGGATGTCCCCTACGAGCCCGTCAGCCCGGAGAACATGGCCGACTACCAGTAGTAGAAACCGTCGCTGCAGGGAGCCGAAGGTCGGTCCCTGCGGCCATAGCTACGTCAGCGATCGGAGGCCCGCGTGTGCGGGCCTCCGAGTCACATGAAGACCCAGAAACAGACCCGGCGCTTGATCTTCGGATTCGAGATCGGAGTGCGTTATCGGGCACCAGCCGGGTCATGCTGACGACAGCGAGGGAGGCAGTGTCAGCACGAGGGAGGCAGGGGAGTGACCACACCGGGCGTGACTGATACGTTGAGCTTCAGGGCCGGCGAGTTCTTCCGCAAGTACCTCATCGTCTTCATCCTCATCGGCTTGGTAGCGTTGCTCTCCGTCTTGACCGATGGGACGTTCCTGAAGCCACAGAACCTCATCAACGTGACCCGGCAGGTCTCGGTCATCGCCATCCTCGGCATCGGCCTGACCGTGGTCATCATCTCCACCGGCATCGACCTGTCGGTCGGTTCGGTCGTGGCCCTTTCGGCGGTGGTCGCGACGAGCCTCGCGCAGCTGCCCGAGGCAACGAACCTCATGTATCCGGGCTTGGATGTGCCCGTGTTCGTGGCGGTCGGCGCAGGCCTGTTGGTGGGTGTCGGAGTCGGAGCCATCAACGGCACGCTCGTCGCGTACTTCCGCCTGGCTCCCTTCATCGCCACGCTGGGCATGATGACGGCGGCGCGCGGCGTTGCGCTCATCTACAGCAACGGACGTCCGGTCAGCCGGCTCGATCCTGACTACAACTGGTTCGGACAGGGTGAACCCTTCGGCATCCCGGTCCCCATCATCCTGCTCGTCATCGTGGCCATAGCCGTTCAGTACCTGCTGACACGCCGCAAGTTCGGTCGCTACGTCTACTCCATCGGCAGCAACGAGGAAGCTGTCCAGCTCGCCGGCATCAAGATCAAGCGGGTGAAGATGTGGATCTACATCCTCTCGGGCCTGCTGGCCGGGCTAGGCGGCATCATCCTGTCGGGGCGCATCGGTTCCGGCAACCCGACGCTCGCCACCGGCATCGAGCTTCAAGCCATCGCGGCAGCCGTCATCGGAGGGGCCAGCCTGGCCGGCGGCATCGGCACTGTCTGGGGAGCCATCATCGGCGCCATGATCATCGGCTCGCTGAGTACTGGCCTGGACCTGCTCAACGTCTCGCCATTCTCCCAGATGGTCGTGCAGGGCCTGATCATCATTGCCGCCATCATCATCGACGAGCGCAAGAACCGAGGGAAATGAACGCTACTGGTCGGCCGCCCGCGGTCCGGGACGGCTCCCCGACGTCCCGAGACAAGCAACCATTCGGCCCCTGACGACCGGCTCGCAATCGAACACCATCGGTCTGAGGCGTCACAGGGGCCTGCCCGACCCCATCGACGGTACGTCACAGCACGCAAGGAGCCAGCGCCGTGAACCAGCACGTTGACTATCCACAACTCCGCCTCGGCACGGCCCCCGACTCGTGGGGCGTCTGGTTCCCTGATGACCCGAAGCAGACGCCCTGGTCCCGCTATCTCGACGAAGTGCGCGACGCCGGCTACAAGTGGACCGAGCTCGGCCCCTTCGGCTATCTGCCGACGGACCCCGTGCGGCTACGGGACGAGCTTGACGCCCGTGGGCTTAGCCTCACCGGCGGCACCGTGTTCGTGGCGCTGCACAAGGGAAAGGACGCGCTTGAGCAGGCGAAGGCGGACTGTGACGCCGAGATGGCAACCATCCGGCCGCTTGGAGCGCGACACCTAGTCATCTTGCCGGAGGGCTACACCGACCTCGACGGCAGGGTCACTGCCTCGCCCACGCTGACCGCGGGCGAGTGGGACTCGCTGCTCACGGGTATGAGCGAGTTGGGGGTGTACGTGGCTGACAAGCACGGCGCCGTGCTCACCTTCCATACCCACGCGGACAGCCATGTCGGCACGCAGGAGGAGATCGAACGCTTCCTCGATGGCACCGATCCCCAGACCGTGCAACTTTGCCTCGATACCGGCCACGTCACCTACTGCGGTGCCGACAACCTCAAGCTCATCCGCGACTACCCCGAGCGCATCGCCTACGTGCACCTGAAGCAGGTGGACGTGGCCGTGCGCGCGCGGGTGCGGGAGGAGAACCTCGGTTTCGCACCTGCCGTGCGCCTTGGCGTCATGGTAGAACCGCCACTCGGCGAACCCGACATGCCCGAGCTTCTGGCCGCGCTCGGCGCACTCGATCGCGAGCTCTACTGCATCGTCGAGCAGGACCTGTACCCCTGCGCACCCGACGTCCCGCTCCCGATCGCGGTGCGTACAGAGGAGTACTTCAAGACCTGTGGCCTGGGGGCCGGGCGCCCGCGCGACTGACCGAGCGGATCGCGACATCTCATCACAGCAGAGGGGTTCCACCATGACCATCCGGGTAGGCATCATCGGGACAGGCCTCATCGGCGAGGACCACGGCCGGAGGCTGGCTGGCGTCATCCGCGGCTCGAGCGTGAGCGCAGTCACGGACATCAGGCGAGAGCGGGCGGAAGAAGTCGCCGAGACGCTCGGCGGAGCGCGCGTGTTCGACACGGGCTTCGACCTGATCGCGAGCGACGAGGTCGACGCCGTGCTCGTCGCCTCCATCGGGGAGACCCATGCCGACTACGTGCTCGCCTGCATCGGCGCGGGCAAACCGGTCATGTGCGAGAAGCCGCTCGCACCGACGGTGCCCGAGTGCGAGCGGATCATCGAAGCGGAGGTCGCATTCGGGCAGCGGCTCGTCATCGTCGGCTACATGCGTCGCTATGACGCCGGCTATCGGCAGGTCAAAGCCTCGCTTGAGGAAGGCACGATCGGTGACCCGCTGATCCTGCATAACATCCACCGCAACTCGGTCGTCCCCGAGACCTACACCAGCTTCATGACCATGACCGACTCGATGATCCACGAGGTAGACGTGAGCCGCTGGCTCCTCGATGAGGAGATCACGGCGGTCCAGGTCATCCCGCCAAAGCGGACGCCCAAGGCCTTCCCGCATCTCCAGGACCCTCAGTTCGCCGTGTTCACGACCGAGACCGGAATCCTCTCGACCGTGGAGTTCTTTGCCAACTGCCAGTACGGCTATGACGTCCGCTGCGAAGTGGTCGGTTCGATGGGGACGGCTTCGCTCGTGAACCCGGCGCTGGCCTCCGAGATTGCCGCCGGGCACGCGACGGAAGTCATCCCCGCAGACTGGCGCGGGCGGTTCGGCGCCGCCTATACCGCCGAGATCCAGGCGTGGATCTCCGGTCTCGAGCGAGGCGCGTGCGTCGGTCCCAGCGCCTGGGAGGGTTATGCCGCCACCAAGGTCGTCGAGGTCGGCGTCGAGGCGGTCAAGAGTGGCGAGCGCGTGACCATCGAATACATGGACAAGCCGGCACTCTATCGGTAGGCGGCACCGTCGGGCCCCACCGGCGGCCGGAGGAGACGACGTGAAAGTCACACTCGACCCTTACATGTTCCGCGAGGTACCCCTGACCAAGCTGCCTCGGCTGGTGGCTGACCTTGGCTATCGCCATATCGAGCTCTCTCCGCGTGAGGACTTCATCCCGTTCTACCGCCATCCACGGGTGGACACCGCCACCATCAAGGCCTTCCGACGGGCGCTCGAGGAAGCCTCGGTCGAAGTCGTCTCGCTGCTGCCGCTCTTTCGCTGGTCGGGCCCTGACGAGGACGAGCGGCAGGCAGCGGTCCGCTACTGGAAGCGCTCGATCGAGATCGCAGCCGAGCTGGGTGTGGACGTCATGAACTCCGAGTTCAACGGCCGACCGGAGAACCCGTCTATCTCGGAGGCGCAGTTCTGGAAGTCGATGGAGGAGTTGCTCCCCATCTTCGAGCGGGAAGGTATCCACCTGGCCCTGGAGCCGCATCCCGACGATTTCATCGAGGACGGTCTGGCGGCGGTCGACATGATTCGTGGCATCGACTCCCCGAGTGTCAGCTTCCTGTATTGCGCGCCGCACACGTTCCACCAGGGTGGGAATGTGGCTGAGATCATGCGTTCGGCTGGGGACCTGCTCACGCAGGTGCACGTCGCCGACTGCTGGGATCACCGGGCCTCATCGGGGTTGCGCTACATCACGAACCCGCCAGGCAACGCGGTGCGGGTGCACCAGCACCTTGACATCGGCCAGGGCGAGGTTCCGTGGGACACCTTCTTCGGCACGCTCGAAGAACTGCGTTTCGACGGCATCATGACCGTGTGCGTCTTCGCCTGGGAGGAACGGGCCGCGGAGTCGAGTCGGCACAACCTCGCGGAGATCGAGCGGCGAATCGCTGGCTGGCAGCATCTCGCCTAGCCTGAACAGCCGCCGGTCGGTCGCCTCCCCGAGTCGCCAAACGACGACATCATGGTCGAACAAGGCCGCAGCCAAGGTCGCACCTCGTCCATCGGCCTGCTACTGGCGCACCATACGGTCAGCGATCTCCGCCCATTCCCAAAGACGCCGGGGGTCGCGACGGCAGGTGCTGATGTCCTTGAGCGTGAACTCCACCGGACATCCGTTTGCTTTCGTCACCTCGAGCACTTCGCGGAAGTCCTTCTCCGCGAGCTCGGGAACCCACTCGTCCATCGCGACAAGGGCCGGGTTCGGCTTGCGACTGAAGACGAAGTCGGAGCCGATCGACTCGGCCCCCTTGGCGATGTCGGCCCATGGGCTCATCGAGATCTTGCGGATATTCGGGATCTCGCGGATGCGGTCGACCCTCTTGCCGAGTGGCTCACAGCAGCCGTAGTACCCGAGACCGAAGCGGCCGTAGTAGCGGATCGCGCCGGGGATCTCCATCTCGGCCCACATCTCATCTGAAACCGAGACGAACAGCTGGGCCATGCCGTAGACCCAGTTGTCGACCGCCCGTGGCTTGGCGATGTCGAAATCCGTCTGCGGCAGCTCATCAGTGTGTGCGCCACAGCAGTGGATCCGGTCCAGACCCCAGCCCAGCAGTCCCTTCTCTTCGAGGAGGTCGAGCTCGGCGAGGCGGACGTCAGTCATGCGCTCGGCGATCCTGAGCAGGAAGTCCGGGCGGTCGATGAGGTCGTAGAGGATCCTCTCGGTGCCGCGCAGCTGCTCGATGTCATCCCACATCGAGAACCACGGTGAGAGGCCCTGCATGCGGACGTCGAGGATGCCGTCGAGCAGCTCGTGTGCGCGAACCTCGACCTTCTCGGTCGCCTCGGCCTCCAGCTCGATCTCGGGCACGGTGAGCTTCGCGAGCGCTTCGTCATCCGGGATCTGGTCGCTGAAGTGATGTGAACTGATGGCCTCGCCCTCACCCTGGCTGATGGTGTCCTCGACGACCGAGACCCCGAAGCCCGAGTGGTAGATGACCTTGCTGATGTCGACGTACGGTTCGACCACCATGTCGCAGCGCATGTGCTCCCACTGGTAGAGCGTCTGGCGCAGCGTCGTCTCGAGGCTCCGTGCGAAGAGGTCGGTACATCGGTTCTGCAGTGCCGGGTCGTCCCTCAACTCGTGCCAGGGGACCTCGTCGATCTGGACCATGGGCCGCTGTGGGCGCAGCGCATTGAGGTCCTTCCAGGCCTGGATCGTGTCTTGCTGGACAGGCAGTGCGGCGATTTCAGCGACCCTGGCGGCCAGCTCGCGAACGACCGCGACGTCCTCAGCCGGGGGCGGCGAGTCGAGGTCGTCGTAACGTATCCATGGGGTACCGCTGGCGTAGGTTGGAGGCATGACCCAGGGTGTCTTCTCTGTCATCGGATCCTCCTCGCTCGGCGTGTTGCGGTTGGTGTGCCCCGGCGCCTGTGGCGATCCAGGTCAGGCCCCGCTAGGAAGCCAACAGCTCGCGGGCCAGGTCGACAGCGGCACCAGCGTCCGGGGCGAAGCCGTCGGCACCGATCTGCTCGGCGAGCTCCGGGGTAACGGGCGCCCCGCCGACGACGACACTGGTCGGGAGGTCGGCCGCGCGGACGGCCTCGACCACACCACGCATGTTGGGCATCGTCGTGGTCAGCAGGGCGCTGACCCCGATGAGGTGGGCGTCGTGCTCACGCGCGGCGTCGACGAACCTAGCAGCCGGGACGTTGACGCCGAGGTCGATGACCTCGAAGCCGCCGCCCTTCCACATCATGCCGACAAGATTCTTGCCTATGTCGTGGAGGTCACCTTCGACCGTACCCACGACCGCACGATACTCGGGCTTCACCCCGCTCTCAGCCAGGATCGGCTCGAGGATCTCGGTGCCGGCCTTCATGGCACGCGCGGCGACCATCATCTCTGGAACGAAGCACTCGCCCGTCTGGAACTTCCTGCCAACGACGTCCATAGCGGCGACCATCGCGTCGAGTACGCTCTTGGCATCAACGCCCCCGTCGAGCGCCGCACGTGTCGCGTTCGCGGCTCCCGTACGGTCACCTGACTCGACAGCGGCGGCGAGGATGGCAAGGTCGGTCATGGTGTGATCCTCCTTTGAGGGACTTGGGTCGTGATGGTGCCTGCTGACCGCATCTGCCGCGTCGTTGCGATCGTAGCGATGTTCGGCTTGGGAGGACCGGCGACAAAGGGCCCGTGGTCACCAAGAAGCGAGACAGACTGCTCCCTCCCGGACGTCATCGACCGGGCACCTCGGAGAGATCGACGACCCGTCCCTCGCGCGCTGAGAGCGCCAGTGCCGACGCGAGTCGCAGCGCCTCGACCCCGTCGCGAGCTGTGCACGGGCTGACCCGCTCTCCGCGAGCGACGTCGACGAAGGCGATCAGTTCGTCTTGGTAGCCCTGTGCCCAGCGGTCAAGGAAGTCACGCCACGGCGGTCCGCCCGATGGCGACGCGGCCGTCTCCAGCGAGCGCAACGGTGTGCGGGGGCCAAGACCGACGGCCACGCTGTCACGCGACCCGAAGATCTCGGTGCGTACGTCGTGGCCCAGCGGGTCGTGGCGTGCCCAGGTTGCCGTCACTGGCGTGCCGTCAGCGAGCTTGATCACGGCCACGGCGTTGGCGTAGTCCTGGTACGTCTCGTACAGCGGAAAGCCTCGAGCGTTGCCGAGGCAGTAGACCTCCTCAGCCTCCAGCGCAGTGAGAAAACGCAGGGCGTCGAGGTCGTGGGTGGATTGATCGCGGAACATCCCCCCGGACGAGGCGACGTACGCCTCGGATGCGGGCGCTGGATCGTGGCAGCGCATCGAGATCGAATGGATGTCGCCGATCTCGCCGCTCTCCACGAGCCTGCGCGCCTCCACATGCGCCGGGTCGAAGCGACGTTGGAACCCCAGGTGGAAGGGAACGGCGCTCGCCTCGACATCGAGCATGACCGCGATCGACTCCTCCAGCGAGGCCGCTAGTGGCTTCTCGCAGAACGTCGGGAGCTTGCGCTCGATCGCCGCCCGGATAAGCGCCGCATGGTCGGTGGTGGAAGCGGCGATGACCACCGCGTCGGCCTGCTCCATGGCCGCATCCACGGCCCCGACGTGCTCGAGCCCGAGCTCGGCTGCGACGTCAGCCGCGCGCTGGGGCACGAGGTCGGTGATGCTGACGCTCTCGATGGCTGCCGAGGAGAGCAGCGTGCGCGCATGCAGTGGACCGATCCTGCCGGCACCGAAGATCGCCACTCGCATCACGACTCCTCCTTCGCGGTCGCTCGCCCGGCGGCGAATGGTACAGCGCGCAAGGCCACACCTGCCCTACGTGATCACGACCGGCGGTCCGCCCGAGGCGGTGCGGTCGACTCCCGGGCGACGAGCTCGACGGGCAGCCGACGGGTCTCGCCCGACGCCCGGTCCGCGGTGCTGGCCGCTGGCTCCCGCCCGGCCGCGATCCGCTCGTACAGGCTCTCCACGGCCCAGCGGCCCATCTCCGTCGTGGCTTGGCGGATGGTTGTCAGGGCCGGATACATATAGGCCGCGATCTCTATGTCGTCGAAGCCCATGACGCTGACGTCGTGGGGCACCTCCCGGCCCTCTGCACGGAGGCCGCGGATGGCGCCGACGGCGGTGAGGTCGTTGTAGCAGAGCAGCGCGGTCGTCCCCGGGTGCAGCTCCATCGCCCGATGGGCCGCACCAGAGCCGCCTTCCGCGCCAGCCTCTGCCGCGATGACCGCAAGCGGTCGTTGCACACCCAGCCGGCGCAACCCGGCTACGGCACCCTCAAGACGCTCCGCAGCGGCACGGTTGTCCTCGCTCGGAGCGGTGATGTAGACCAGGTGCTCATGCCCAAGAGCGAGGAGATGTCCGACGGCGATGCGCCCGCCTTCCACGTTGTCTGAGACGACTGCTGGGACGGCAGCCAAGGTCGACTCACTGTTGACGATGACGACGGGGCAGGGGAGTTCGCGGATGCGTTCGCGGTGGCGAGCGCTGAGCTCTGAACTGGCGATGATGAGCCCATCGACTTCCCGCTCGGCGAGCAGATCCAATGACTCGAGTTCGCGCTCCGGATCGCGGCGCCCATCGGCCAGCAGCACGGAGTGCCCACGCTCGCGAGCCGCGTCCTCGATGGCCCTGACGATCTGAGGGAAGTAGGGGTTCTCGATGTCCGTGACGATGAGACCGATGGTGCGGGTGCTGCGCAGCTTCAGCGAACGGGCCACGCCCGACGGCCGATAGCGCAGGGCGTTCGCTGCCTCTTCCACTCGCGCCCGGGTTGCCGGGTCGACGTTGGCGCTGCGGCGCAGGGTGCGACTGACCGTGGCGGTCGAAACGTCCGCGAGCGCAGCCACCTCACGGATCGTGGCAGCCTTTCCCTCTCGTACCATCGTGTCCCCCGAGGCGTCGAGGTGGCGGATGCCTGTAATCGTTTACCTCGTTCGACGTATGATGACCCTACGGCGCTCGTGTTGTCACGTGCACCGTGCCGATATGCGCTCTTTGGCGATCACACGGCAGGACAGAGCGGAGTGGGTCGTTGAGCGAACGCCTTCACCTCAAAGCAGGGGACCCAGCGAACGGGCCGGTGCATGCCATCACGCCCGAGGTCGCCGGCTGGCAGTTCGTCAGCTTCTTCGATCACCGGCTCGGCGCAGGTGGGACGGTCCATCGCCCCGCGGCGGACGTGGAGCGAGCGGTCGTCGTCCTCGAGGGGAGCGCCACGGTGCGCGCTGGCAGCGACCGTTGGAGCTCGCTCGGGAGCCGTCAGAGCGTCTTCGACGGCCCGGCGCCGCCGGTCCTACTGCTGGAACCGGGCCTCGACCTGGCCGTCGAGGCTGAGCAGCCAACGAGCCTCATCGTGGCCGAGGCGCCCGCCGCCGAGGTCCGGCGCACACGGCTCTTCGAACCGGCGGACATCTTCGTGGAGACCCGCGGCTCGGGTATCACCGAGCGGACGATCCACCATCTGCTGCCGCCGTCGGTAGAGGCTGGCCGGCTCATCCTCTTCGAGGTCTTCACCCCCGGCGGCAACTGGTCGAGCTATCCGCCGCACAAGCATGACACCGAGGACCCGCCGCGCGAGGCCTATCTCGAGGAGCTCTACTACTACCGCTTCAAGCGCCCCGAGGGCTGGGGCTTCGCTCGCGTCTACACCCCGGACCGATCGCTCGACGTCTCGTTCGCGCCCACCGACAGCGACGTCGTACTGGTGCCGCGCGGCTACCATCCCTTCGGCGCTCCCGCAGGCTATGACGCGTACTACCTCAACGTGATGGCCGGCCATCACCGTGCCTGGCACTTCACGGTCGACCCCGACCACGCCTGGTTGATGGACTGGGACCCGAACCTGCCCAGATGACACCCCAAGGAGAGCACCCATGACGACGCCCACCCCGCTGCAGCGCACCGCGAGCGAGTTCCCGACCGATTACTGGAACGACTCGTGCAACGAGAGCGAGCTCCGCTACGCCATGGAGAACGGCGCAGTGGGCGCGACCACCAACCCCACCATCGTGGGCACGGTGATGCAGCAGGAGTACGACATCTGGGCTCCCCGAGTAAGGGAGATCGCCGCGCAGAACCCGACCTGGACCGACCAGCAGGTCACCTGGCAGGTCATCGAGGAGATGGCCATCCGCGGCTGGAAGATGCTCGAGCCGATCTGGAAAGCCAATCACGGCCAGAAGGGGCGTCTCTCCATCCAGATCGACCCGACGCTCAACCGCTCCGTCGACAAGATGGTCGAGCAGGCGCGCCACTTCGACACCCTCGCGCCCAACGTGCAGATCAAGTTCCCGGCCGTCAAGGCGGGCATCGAGGCCATGGAGCTCGTGACCGAAGAAGGCCTCAACATCAACGCCACGGTCTCGTTCACCGTGGCCCAGGCACTGGCAGTCGGCGAGGCCATGGAGCGAGCCCTGGCCAAGCGCGAGGCGGCAGGCCACGACACATCGTGGATGGCACCGGTGTGCACCATCATGATCGGCCGCACCGACGACTGGGTGAAGGTCTACAACAAGCGCGAGGGCATCACGGTCGACCCGGCCGCTCCGGACTGGGCCGGCATCGCCGTGTTCAAGCGGGCGGCAGCCATCTTCCGCGAGCGCGGCTATCGCACGCGACTGCTGGCGGCCGCCTACCGGCATCACCTGCACTGGTCGGAACTCATCGGCGGCGATGTCTCGATGACCATCCCCTACGGCTGGCAGCGTCTGTTCAACGACTCTGCGGTGGAGGTCACTGACCGCTGGGAGGACCCCGTGCCCGAAGCCTACGTGCGGGAGCTCAGCGAGCGCTGCCCGGAGTTCGTCAAGGCCTATGAACCCGAGGGGCTGGCTGTCGACGAGTTCGCAGCCTACGGCGCGACAGCGCGCACGCTGCGTTCGTTCGTGTCGTCCTACTGGGAGCTGGTGGGAACCATCGACGACCTCCTCATCCCCGACCCGGACGTCAAGTCCTAGCCACCCCCATCAGACACGCGGCGGACAAGGAACAAGCGAGGAGGTAGCGACATGCCACGAGCGACCGTTGCCCAGGCCATCGTGACCTGGCTGGCCAACCAGTACGTCGAGCGCGACGGCGAGCGAGGGCGTTTCTTCGAGGGTGTCTTCGGCATCTTCGGTCACGGCATCGTGGCTGGCCTGGGCGAAGCCCTCGAGGCAGCCCAGGACGACGTGCGCTACTACCAGGCCCGCAACGAGCAGGCCATGGTGCACACCGCCGCCGCCTACGCCAAGCAGTCGAAGCGACTGCGCACGTTCGCCTGCACCACCTCGATCGGACCGGGCGCGACCAACCTCGCCACCGGGGCGGCCAACGCCACGGTCAACCGTTTGCCGGTGCTGCTGCTGCCCGGCGACCGCTTCGCCACGCGCCGGGTCAAGCCGGTGCTGCAACAGCTCGAACGCCCTGAGGTGGGCGACGTCAGCGCCAATGACGTGCTCCGCCCGGTCTCGCGCTATTTCGATCGCATCGAGCGCCCCGAGATGCTCATCGATGCCCTGCCCCAGGCCATGCGGGTGCTGACCTCGCCGGCCGAGACCGGTGCCGTCACCCTGGCCTTGCCGCAGGATGTGCAGGCCGAGGCCTGGGACTGGCCCGAACGGCTGCTGGAGCCGCGTGTCTGGGCCATCCCGCGGCCCCGACCCGACGCCGATCTCGTGGCTGCCGCGGCCGACCTCATCGCCACTGCCGAGCGGCCGATGATCGTGGTCGGGGGCGGGGTCGTCTACAGCGACGCGGCCGACGCCCTCGATGGCCTCGCGAGCCGTTTCGACATCCCGTTCACCGAGACCCAGGCAGGTAAGGGCGCGCTGCGCTGGGATCACCCCATGAACCTGGGCCCCATCGGCTCCACGGGCGGCAGCGCCGGCAACGCGGTCGCCCACGACGCCGACGTGGTCATCGCCATCGGCACTCGACTGTCCGACTTCCCGACCATGAGCTGGTCGGCCTGGCAGGACCCGGGCGTCCGCTTCGTGGCCATCAACGTGGCCGAGTTCGACGCGCACAAGGCCGCGGCGCTTCCGCTCGTGGGCGACGCCAGAGCTGCCATCCTCGAACTCCACGCCGCTCTCGACGCCCGCGGCTGGTTGGGAGCCGCTCCCGAGCGCCGTGAGCGTCTCGATCGGCTCCGCCGTGAGTGGCACGACGAGGTCGACCGCGTGCGCCATCTCGCGGCGGACATACACGTCTCCCAGCCGGAGGCCATCCGGCTCGTGAACGAGGCCCTCGGCGACGACGGCATCGTGGTCTGTGCGGCCGGCGGCCTGCCCGGCGACATGTACAAGCTGTGGCGTCCGGAGACCCCCGGCAGCTACCACATGGAGTACGGCAACTCGACCATGGGCTATGAGATCGCCGGTGGCCTCGGCGTGGCCATGGCCGAGCCCGCCCGGCGAGTGCACGTGATGGTCGGCGATGGCTCATACCTGATGCTCTCGAGCGAGATCCTCACCGCGCGCCAGGAAGGTGTGGCGCTCACCATCGTGCTGCTCGACAACCACGGCTATCGCTGCATCCGCAACCTGTCGGGCGCCTGCGGTGGCGAGAACCCCTTCAACGACTTCCGCGCCCGTGACCCGCAGACCGGCACCTTCACCGGCGAAGTGCTGCCCATCGACTTCGCGGCCAACGCGGCCAGCCTGGGAGCGGTGGTCTTCAGCGCGGCCACCCCCGCAGAGCTGGAGGCGGCCCTGCGCGCGGCCCGGGCGGTCACCGACGGACCGGCGGTCATCGTCGTCGAGACGAACCCTGAGCCGGGGGTGCCGGCCTACGACAGCTGGTGGGACGTGCCCGTGGCGGAGGTCTCGACGTCCAAGCGTGTGCGCAAGGCGCGCACGGAGTACGAAGCCAACCTGGCCAGAGAGCGCACGTTCGTATAGGAAGGGCGAGCCGGTGATAGGGAGGGGGAGCCGATCGATCTCGAACGACAAAGGGGCCATCAAGGTCGCCGCTGCCCCGGTGTCCTGGGGCGTCTTCGAGCAGACCGAAGGTGACCCGCTGCAGTTGGAGCCGGAGCAGATGCTCGACCAGATGGCCGCGGCCGGCTATGCCGGGACCGAGCTGGGCCCGCCCGGCTACTTCGGCGACGCGGCGGAGCTCAAGGAGCGACTCGGCACGCGCGCACTCTCGCTGGTGGGCGCGTTCATGCCGCAACGGTTCAGCCGTGCGGAACACGCCCCGGCGGACCGCGACGCGATGATCGGCATCCTCGAGCTCATGGCCGAGGGACGCCCCGATGGCGTCATGCCCAAGGCCATCCTGGCGGACGCCTCGCTCGAGCCCGAGCGCATGCGCTGGGCGGGGACGATCCCCGAGCATCCCGAGGCGGCGCTGACGCCTCAGCGTTTCAGGCTGCTCATCGACAATCTCCATCGGGCTGGCGAGGCGTGCCGAGAGCGCGGCTTCGACCCCGTCCTCCATTTCCACGCGGCCAGCTACATCGAGTCGACCGCAGAGATCCACCAGGTCTTCGATGCGCTCGACACATCGCTCGTGGGCATGTGCCTCGACACCGGGCACGCCCTCTTCGGCGGTGCCGACCCACTCGCCTTGCTGAACGACTACTTCGACATCGTCCGGCACGTCCACATCAAGGACTGTGATCTGGCCGTCCTCAACGAGGTGAGTCAGTCCGGCGGCGGCATGATGGAGGCTTGGGACCGCGGGGTCTTCTGCGAACTGGGGCTGGGCACGGCGGGTCTGGACGGGTTCCTCGATGCGCTGAAGGAACGTCGCTGGGAAGGCTGGATGGTCGTCGAGCAGGACCGCTTCCTCAAGCCCGATGACACGCCTGAGGCGCTGCTTGAGCTGCACACGCGCAACCGGGAGTGGCTGGCCGAGCGCGGTCTCTAGCGCCATACGAAGCGGCCCCGGGTCAGGCCCGAGGCCGCTTCCTGGTCCGGTGAGAGGGACTTATTCGGCGAGGCTCGCGAGGAACTCGCTGGCTACGACGTCGATGTCCTCCTTGTCCACGGAGATGCGCACGCCGAGCTGGGTGAGCACCTCGGTCGTTAGCGCCTCGGAGACGGGGTCGAGGATGGCTGCCACCGCGTCGGCACCGCCGTCGACCAGCTCGAGCACGTCGTTCCTGACGATGGGTACGATGTTGCCGCGAGGCTGGGTCTCGAGGTCGTCCGCGAGCACGACCCAGCCGTTCAGGGCGATGACCGGTTGCGTGGAGCACAGCCAGGCGACGTCGACGGCGCCGCCCTCGAGCGCGCCGGCCATGACGGGGCCACAAGGCGCGATCAGATCGAGCTGGGCCGGCGGCCAGGCGATACCGTAGGCCTCCTCCAGCGCGATGCGACAGGCGGGGTTCGTCTCACAGTCCGGCGGCAGGCCGAAGCGCAGGCTCTGCTGGGCTGCGGCCAGGTCGCTCATGGCCGAGAGGTCGTACTCGTCGGCCGTCTCGGCGCGCACCACGGCGGCATTGGTGTCTTCGCCCGCCGTGGGCGCCAGGATGGTGGCACCCACGCCTCGCAGGTCGTAGACCTGCTGCAGGCTCGTGGCGTCAGTCTCGGTATTGCCACTCGACTCGATGGCCGCGATGGCCTCGGCAGCGTCGGGAGCGCCGGTGTAGTACTCCAGGCCGAAGCCGACGTACTCGGGCATGAGGTTGATCTGGCCCGAGTCGAAGGCCGCTTCTCGGACCGGGCGGTCGCCCATGGCCAATCCGGCACGGTCGACGCTGAAGCCTCCGGCCTCGAGTGCCTGCGCATACAGTTCGCCCATCAGCTCCGCCTCAGCGAAGCCCTGGGTTCCGACGATGAAGACCGGGTCCTCCTGAGCGCTCACGATCGCGCCCCCACCCGCCGTTCCAGCGATCGCGAGCGATGCCAGGAGCGACGCCCCGAGGGCGAGTCTGCGGGTACTCCGCATGGGTACCTCCCTTGTGCTTTTGGGCGACCGGGCGCCGTGCGGCGACTGCGATCACGCCAAACCCTAGCGTAGCCCGTGCTCGATGGGTGTGATGAGCCTCACGAACGGGGGCCTCAGGCGGACTCGAGCTCCGAAATGGCCGCGCCCGCGCCGGAACCGACCTGGCCGGTCGCGACGCGCACGCCTCGAGGGGTGAGGCGACGTTGCAGCCATGAGAGCAGCGCGTCGATACCGATGGCCAGCCCCGCGACGAGGAACACACCCCCGTATAACATGCCGTCGTCCCGGCGCGCGATGCCGTCGATGAGGTAGCGGCCCAGCCCGCCACCGGCCAGGAAAGCGCCGATGGTGGCCGTGGCGATTACCTGCAGCAGGGCTACCCGGAAACCGCCGACCAGCACGGGCAGGGCCAGGGGTAGCTCCACAGCGGTGAGGAGCTGACGTTCGGTCAGGCCCATCCCGCGTGAGGACTCCTTCAGATCGGTGTCGACCTCCTGCAATCCGGCGTAGGCTGCCACGAGGATGGGTGGGATGGCCAGCAGCACCATGGCCAGGAAGATGGGGAAGAAGCGCAGGCCGAGACGCGGGTCGTAGCCGAGCACCGGCGCCAGTCCGAGCATCACCGGCAACAGCATCACCATCACAGCGTACGAAGGGATGGCCCGCCCGATGTTGGCGATGTTGATGCCGAGCAGCTGCAGCCGGCCGGTGTGGCCGATGTACAAGCCCAGCGGGAGGGCGATAGCGGTAGCCGTCAATACGGCCAGCAAGGAGATGGTGAGGTGCTCGACCAGCCGATTGGGGATGCCGGCCTCGCCCTGCCAGTTGGCCCCGTCGGCGAGGAAGGCCACGAGCTGCTCCACGGCCCTACGGGCCCTCCGAGCGCGCGCGTGACCACGGCGTCAGAACTCGTTCGAGCCCGACGAGGAGGCCGTCAACCGCGAAGGCCAGGATGACCGAGCCGATGGCCCCGAGGTAGATCTTGGTATCGAAGTCATCGCGCAGCCCCTCGGTGATGAACTGGCCCAAGCCACCGAAGTTCCGTCCCCCGACGATGGCTGAGATGGTCACGAGGCCGATGGTCGTGACCGCGGCCACCCGCACTCCGGCCATGATCAGCGGGATGGCCAGGGGCAACTGCACGCGGAGCAGGCGCGATGTGTGGGTGTAGCCCATGGCGTCGGCGGCTTCGTTGACCTCTGGTGGGACCGAGCGCAGGCCGGCCACGGTGTTGACGTAGAGGATCAGCAGCGTGTAGGTCGCGAGCGGGATGATGGCCGTCATCAATGAGAGCCCCGTGATGGGGATGAGGATGGCGAAGGCGGCCAGGCTGGGGATGGTGTAGAGGAGGCCGGTCACCGCCGTGACCGGTCCCACCGTGCCCGGACGGCGCATGGCCAGCACGGCCAGGGCGAAGGCGATGACGAAACCGGCCACCATGGGGATGACCAGGAGCTGCACGTGCTGCCACGTCTTGTCGGCGACGTCGTCGAGATGATCCGCGATCCAGTCCCAGCGGATCTCGATCATGACCTAGGCCGACGTTCCCGACGCGGGCGAACCTTCCACGACCGTTTCGGCCACGGCCGCGGCGATGTCGTCGGGCACGTCCAGTGAACGGTCGTCGGCCAGCCAGTCGATGACCGTACGCAAGGTGAGCAGCCCCAGCACACGACCGTCATGATCCACCACCACCCCGTTGCGGACTTCTTCGTCGAGCAGTCGCGAGGTCGCATCCTTCAGTGTCGTCCGCCTGTCGAGCAGGGGAGACATAGGGTCGGCATGGGCTTCTGCGACGCGCCCGTCAGGAGGAAGGTCGGCCAGCTCCACCCAGCCGATGGGTCGATCCGATCCGTCGATCAGCAGCACGAAGTCGAGATCCACGGCCCGCGCACGCTGACGCAGGGCCTGGGTGGTCTCACCCGCGCGCGCCACCGGCGCGTCGGCGAGGGCCACGTCGCCGACCCGGTAGAGCGAGAGCCGCTTCAGTCCGCGGTCGGCACCCACGAAACGGGCCACGTAGTCGGAGGCGGGGTCCGCCAGCAGTTCTGCCGGCGCTCCCGCCTGGGCGATCTTCCCGCCCTGCTGCATGACCACCACGAGGTCGCCCATCTTGATGGCCTCGTCGATATCGTGGGTCACGAACAGGATGGTCTTGGCCAGGTTCTCCTGCAGACGCAGGAACTCGTTCTGCAAGCGCTCACGCACGATCGGGTCGACGGCCCCGAACGGTTCGTCCATGAGCATCACCGGCGGGTCGGCGGCCAGCGCACGCGCTACGCCCACGCGCTGTCTCTCGCCGCCCGAGAGCTGGCTGGGATAGCGGTCGCGGTACTTGCCTGGCTCAAGCCCCATGAGGGCCAGCAGCTCGTCGGAGCGGCCCGCCTGCCGCGACTTCTTCCAGCCCAGCAGACGGGGCACCGTGGCCACGTTCTGGGCGATGGTCTGGTGCGGGAAGAGTCCGACCTGCTGGATGACATAGCCGATGCCGCGGCGGAGCTCGGTGGCGTCTGTCCCGGCGATGTCGGCACCGTCGATGAGGATGCGACCACCGCTCGGCTCGATGAGCCGGTTGACCATCTTGAGCGTGGTCGTCTTGCCACAGCCGGAGGGGCCCACCAGCACACAGATGCGCCCCGCCGGCACGATCAGTGAGAGATCCTCCACGGCACCGGGAGCACCGCTCCTGAGCGTGGCGGCGTCATAGTGCTTGCTGACGTGATCGAACTCGATCGTGGCCGCGCCCGCACCCGTGGCGTCATCCATGTCGGGCGACACTAGCGCAAGTGGCGGCGAGTGTGCGTGAGCGCCGGGGCCAGTGCCGGGCCGCCCTCAGGCTGCTGCAGCCGCCAGTCGTCGACGCAGGCGCGGCACGCGCCGGGCGAGGTCGCGTTCGACATGTCGATCCCGCTGCCCGTAGAGACGACTGCGCTCAGCCAGGGCTCGCGCCCGCTCGGTCGCCTGCAAGGCGGCGCGGAAGTCACGCGCGTCGTGCTCTCGGTGCTTGGCCACATGCAGCCAGGCCCAGGCCGCGTGCCTGCCACCCTCGAGGGCGATGGCGTGCCAGGCGCCCTCCGCCTCGCGTCGCTGCCCCATGCGCGTCAGGGTGCGCGCGCGATCCATGGCGATGGACTCGTAGCGCTGTGTCTCCCATGGTTCCAGCAGCCGCTCCAGCGCCGAGTCGAAGCAGGCCAGCGCCTCCTCGTGTCGGCGTTTGCGGAGATAGGCCCGACCGAGTCCGCCGAGATCGCCCGGATGCACCGCTCCGGACGGGCGGCCCGCTCGCGCCACGGGTGCCAGGTCCAGGGCCAGCACTCGCAGCAGCAGTGCCATCGAGACCACATCCTGGCGGTTGTGCTCGAGCACCTCGCGGAGCAGGCCACCGTGTCCCGAGCGGAGGTAGTCGAGGTAGCGACTCGGCACCAGACCTCCGGGCAGATCGTGCTCTCGCCGGACGCCGCAGACCGCGCTCTCGACCGAGGCCAGGCGGGCGTCAGGCAGGCGATGCTTCCAGAGTGCGCGTGCCAGCGGCAGCAGGTCCAGGTGCTCTCCGAAGGCCGGTGGCCGACGGCCGTGGAGCCGGTAGCGCGTGACCAGCAGAGGCCAGTCGAAGGCGCGACCGTTGTACGACACCAGGCAGGCATCCTCGGGAATGAGCGCCTCGAGGGCGTCGAGGTAGCCGGCCTCGTCGGACTGTTCGGGCAGGAGCAGCTGGCGAGTGACGAACTCGTCGCCCGACCACGTGCCCACTCCGACCAGGAAGGGCACCGTGCCCGTCCCGCTGCCCAGACCCGTCGTCTCGGTGTCGAAGAGCACGAACGGGCGTGCCGGGTCGACAGGCACCGGCAGCCAGGCCAGCCCGTCGAGGTCGCGCGCGATGGGCTGGCGTGACTCGACCACCACGATGGGCCGGTCCGAGGTCTCCTCGACACGTCCGCCGACATCGGCCGCCAGAGCCCGGGCGCGGTCCGGCCGCGGTGCGGGGATATCCGCCCGTCGCATCTCCGTGGCTTCGCGCACCCGGGCGTCACGAAGGCGTTCGAGGCGCGTGCGGCGGAGTCGTCCGACACCCAGGGGATCCATGGCCGTCATCCTTTCGACGGGCCCTGCCAGCTCGCTCGTCACGCCGCGGCCTCGGCCACGATGCCCGTCGCGACCGCTTCGACCCCGGTGAGGAGCCGCAGCAGGCGGGTGCTGAGAGCGCGACCATCGAGACGACTCTCGCCGCGGGGGCCCACACAGGCTGGGCAGCCGATCTCACAGTCACACCCGGTGACGAGGTCAAGCGCGCCCTCGAGAAGTTCCTCGGTGCGATCGAACAGGCGTGGCGACATGCCCACGCCGCCCGGTGCTGCTTCCCACAGGTAGATGACCGGCCGCTCGGCGTGAGGCGACTGTACTTGCGCGACCATGCCCAGATCGCGCGGGTCCGCCATCAGGAGCACGCTGGCCACGGTCTGCAAGGCGCGACCGGCGCCGACCAGCGCAGCATCGAGCTCGTCCCGCTTCCAGCCGGCAGCAGCGGTGGGGTCAAGGGCCACCCACCAGGCGGTGGTATGCAGCTCCATCTCCGGCAGATGGATATGGCCCCAGCCGACGTTCTCGTGCGTGTCGAGCTTGAGCTTCTTGAAGATGGTGGCGATGGAGCTGATCATGACCTCGCCGTGCTGGCGGCTGCCCGCTGTCCGTGGCGCCTCGTCGAAGACCTCCAGCGGCTTCAGCGTCACCGCCAGCTCTGCCTGCGTGTAGTAGTCGCTGTCGACAGGGCGCACGAGGGCCTTGCGCTCCTCCCAGTCGAGCTCGTCCACGTGATACTGCTGCGAATCGTGCAGGTAGATGGCCTTCTCGTGGACCAGCACACGGGCCGCGAAGAGGTCCACCTCGCCCAGCACCCGTGGCCGCTCGGGACCGGTGTCGATGATGAGTACGTTCTCCGGCGCGCCCAGGCGCAGGTTGATCTCCGAGGCCGGGAAGTTCTCGCTGGCCCAGTACCAGCGCCCGTCGGCTGCCTGGCGGACATGGGCCTCCTCCGCGAGGAAGGCCAGCATGTCGTCGGCCGGGGCGGAACCGAAGACCTCGCCCGGCGCGAAGGGCAGCTCGAATGCGGCCGCGCGCAGGTGGGCCAGCAGCACGTGCAGGTTCTCCGGGTCCAGGCGGGCTTCCTCCGGGGTCGCCTCGAAGAGGTACTGGGGGTGCGTGGCCACGTAGCGGTCGAGCGCGCCTGCGCCGGCCACGAGGATGGACACGCTCGTCTCCGCACGTCGACCCGAGCGACCCATCTGCTGCCAGGTGGCAGCGATGGTGCCGGGGTAGCCCGCGAGGATGGAGGCATCGAGCGCCCCGATGTCGATGCCCAGCTCGAGAGCGCTCGTCGAGACCACGCCCAGGACCTCGCCGCTGCGCAGACCCGACTCGATGGCACGCCGTTCGCTGGGCAGGTATCCCGAGCGGTATCCCCGGATGCGATCGATCGGCCCGCGGCCTTCACGCATGGCCTCGCGCAGCGAGCTCAGCAGCAGCTCCACGGCCACGCGCGCCCGCCCGAAGACGATCGTCTGCCGGCCCGCCCGCAGGAAGCAGAGCGCCGCGCGGTAGGACAGGCCGTGCGGCCCGGGGCGTACGCCGGTGCGCCGGTCGAGGGGAGGCGGGTCCAGCACGACCACGTGCCGTTCGCCCTGCGGTGCACCACTCCTGTCGATGACCCGGAATGGCCGGCCGGTGAGCGTCTCCGCCAGCTCCCCTGGATTGCCCACCGTGGCCGATGAGCAGACGATGCGTGGATGGCTGCCGTAGTGAGCGCAGATGCGCAACAGCCGGCGCAGCACGTTGGCCACGTGACTGCCGAAGATGCCGCGGTAGGTATGGGCCTCGTCGATGACGATGTAGCGCAGCTGCTCGAAGAGCTGGAACCACTTGGTGTGATGTGGCAGTACCGCGGTGCTGAGCATGTCCGGGTTGGTGACGACGACCTGGCCGGCCTCGCGGACCACGGCCCGGATGGGCGCCGGCGTGTCCCCGTCGTAGACCGCGGCCGAGAGGTCCAGTTCCGCCAGCTCGGAGAGGTCACGGAACTCGGCCAGCTGGTCCTGGCTCAGCGCTTTGGTGGGAAACAGGTAGAGCGCGCGGGCGGCGGGATCGGCGCAGATCTCCTGCAGCACCGGCAGGTTGTAGCAGAGCGACTTGCCCGAGGCAGTGGGCGTGACGATGACCACGTCTTGCCCGGCGTGGAGCGCGTCGAGCGCCTCGCGTTGGTGGCTGTAGAGCGCGCTGATGCCCCGGCGCTCCACCGCCCGGACCAGCCGCGGGTCGAGCCATCGGGGCAGGGGAGCGTACGTCGCTTCCTGCGCCGGCAGCACGGTCCGAGCCGCGACGGCCTCCGCCACCCCCGGCTCGGCGAGGAAACGTTCGAGCGCATCGAGCGCCGACATCGGTTGATGGAGTCTCATCGCGACGACCTCGAGTAAAACGACCATCCGTTCGGTTTGCGCAGTGAGTCTATCAGGCCCCGTCCACGTTTGACACCTCATCGGTCCGCTCTCTAGGCTCGTCCCAGATGTCGTCTCTACGTCAGACCTCGCTCCAGGGCCGACGGGCCCTCGGCCTGTTCGTGGGGCTCGCGCTGGTGGTCTTGCTGCTCGCCGTATTCACCGGGGCACTTACGCGCTCGACGGACATCGAGTCCCGGGCCGAGCAGGCCAGGGCCGAGATCCGCCTGCTGCAGGACCGGGTGGCCGCTGGCGATGCGGAAGTGGCATTCATCCAGAGCGACGACTTCGTCCAGCAGCAGGCACGTGCCGTCGGTTTCGGCGAGAAGGGCGAGAAGGTCTTCGCACTGCCTCCGAACGCACCCGTGCCTGACCCCATCGTGCCCATCGGCCCGGTCGACGCCGAGGGTCCCGCCAAGGCCCCATTCGACGCCTGGATGGAGCTGCTCTTCGGCGCCTAGCCCGTGCTAGCGGTCCCTGTCCTCGTCGACCAGGTCCGGCGCGGCCGCGTCGCGACGGGCACGCAGGTCGAAGTAGAGCACCGCGGTGAGCACCGGCGCGAGCGGCGCCAACAGGAGTGTGCCCAGCGCCAGGGCCACGCTCTCCGCCACCAGTTCGTCGAGTCCCAGCGTCGGCGCAAGCACGCCGACCAGCAGTAGTGCCAAGAGCTGCGATAGCACGGCCGCCCCGACCGCCGTGATCAAAGCCGCCAAGACGGCGATGACGAAGATGCGCCAGACGTTGTCCCCGCTGAGGTACCAGCTGCGCGACATCGCCCCGCGCCAGCCGAGGTCCTCGTTGACCATGGCCGGGAAGGCCGGCGCCCAACGCATCGTGAGGTAGGCGACTCCGACCACCAGGGCGACCCCGATGACCAGGGCGATGAAGACCCCGGGTCCACCAGAGCCGATGGAAGCGGTGGGCAGGATGGTCGTGGCCAGCGACATGCCCAGGAGCCCGAGGACGGCCACGCCCACGATGAGCAACGAGGTGAGCAGGATGAACACGAGCGCGCTGGGCACGCGCCGCAGGCTCGTACGCAGGACCGGTCCCAGCTCGGCTGGGCGAGCGTGGTAGTCGTCGGCCACCACCAGGCTGAAGGCGAGAGCACCGAGACTGGCCAAGACTCCGGCTACGAGCGAGGCCAGGACGTAGGGCGCGAGCGCATCGAGGAGCCGATCCAGCTCAGGGCCGCCGATGGTCAGCTCAGGGTCGATGACCCCGTCGCTGATGCCGGGGAAGATGTCCAGCGCGACCTCGTTGAAGCGGATGCCCGTGGCCGCTGTGAGCAGGGCGCCGGGACCCGCGAAGAGCAGCGCCAGCACCAGCATCACCGACCAGTGCCGGCGGAGGATGCGCACACCCACGTCGAGGATCATGCCCAGGCGCATCGGCTGTGGACGTGCCCCGGACGGGGCTGGGGGTGGGGTGCTCGGTTCCCAGTCGGGACCGCCTGACATGGACACGAGCGTCGTCCGTGCTAGTCGGACGTATTCGAGCGTCGGCCCAGGCGGCCCAGCACCTGGTAGCCCACGGCCAGCCCTACGGCCAGGACCGCGATACCCAGGGTGACGACCTGATCGTAGGTCGCCCGGAAGCGGATGCGCATCATGGTGCCGTCGGCGGCCAGGGCATCGCTGACCAGGGCGAGGATCGTACGAATGGCGCTCATCAACCCCGAGTGTGCCACGGCCGGGGCTTGCTCGTGGCCGCCCGCCGCTGGAAGCACCGGCGGACGCGCGCCAGGCCACACCGGGAAGGTGGGAATTCGGAAGTGGTGGCTGGGGGCAGATTCGAACTGCCGACCTAACGATTATGAGCCGTTTGCTCTGCCGCTGAGCTACCCAGCCACAGGGTTCGCGCAGGTCATGGTAGCCCAAAGCGGAGATCCGCAGCGACCTCCGCGGGCCGCGCGCGGTGCCTGGTGGCCCCGCATGTCACCGTCTCGAGATAAGCCTTTCCGCGCTCCCGCCTATAATCACGACTCCGGCCCGCTCATCAGGGCGCCTCACTCTCGAAGGCAGGTCTTTCCTTGAATAGTCGCTTCATGCGCAATGGGCTTCTGACCCTCGTACTCGTCGTCGGTACGGCCGCGCTGCTCTACCTCTTCCTCTTCAATGACCAGGAACCGGAGACCATCCCGTACAGCGGCTCCGCGACCTCCTTCCTCGACCGCGTGGCCGCGGGCGAGGTCGAGTCGGTCCTGACTCGCGGGGAAGCCCTGGAAGTGACGCTGAAAGCCAAGGACGACGACGGCCAGAGCATGGTCCTCGAGTCGTGGATCCCGGCCCAGTTCACCACGACCGTGCAGGAGGACATCCGCGCCACGTGCGACGCCAGCAGCGAGTGTGACCGCGTGGAGTTCAACGGTCAGCAGGCCGATGACGGCAACGCCTTCTTCGGGCTCCTGCTGTCGATGCTCTTCCCCATCCTCCTCATCGGCGTGTTCCTGTGGTTCATGTTCCGCCAGGCCCAAGGCAGCAACAACCAGGCCATGAGCTTCGGACGCAGCCGCGCCCGCATGTTCGTGGGCAACAAGACGGTCGTCACCTTCAGCGATGTGGCCGGCGTGGACGAGGCCAAGACGGAGCTGCAGGAGGTCGTCGAATTCCTCAAGTACCCCGAGAAGTTCAACTCGCTTGGCGCGCGTATCCCCCGCGGCGTGCTGCTGGTGGGCCCGCCAGGCACGGGCAAGACGCTGCTCGCGCGGGCCGTCGCCGGTGAGGCCGGCGTGCCCTTCTTCAGCATCTCCGGCTCCGAGTTCGTGGAGATGTTCGTGGGCGTGGGTGCCAGCCGCGTGCGCGACCTCTTCGACCAGGCCAAGCGCAACAGCCCCTGCATCGTCTTCGTCGACGAGATCGACGCGGTCGGCCGCCAGCGCGGTGCCGGCCTGGGTGGGTCACACGATGAGCGAGAGCAGACGCTGAACCAGATCCTCGTGGAGATGGACGGCTTCGACACCAACACCAACGTCATCGTGGTGGCGGCGACCAACCGTCCCGACGTGCTCGACCCGGCACTGCTGCGCCCCGGCCGTTTCGACCGCCAGGTCATCCTCGACCGACCGGACATGAAGGGCCGCCTGGAGATCCTCAACGTCCACGTCAAGGGCAAGCCGCTCGACAAGGACATCGACCTGCCCAGCGTGGCCAAGCAGTCGCCTGGCTTCTCCGGGGCCGACCTCGCCAACCTCGTGAACGAGGCGGCCATCCTGGCTGCTCGGCGCAACCGCAAGACCATCAGCACGCCCGAGTTCAACGAAGCGCTGGAGCGCGTGGTGGCCGGTCCCGAGCGCAAGAGCCGCATCATCAGCGACGAGGAGAAGGCCATCATCGCCTACCACGAGGGTGGTCACGCCATGGTCCAGCGCGTGCTGCCCAAGTGCGACCCCGTGGTCAAGGTCAGCATCATCAGCCGCGGTATGGCTCTGGGCTACACCATGGGCCTGCCCATGGAGGATCGCTACCTGCAGTCGAAGACCGAGTTCGAGGACAAGATCGCGGGCATGCTCGGCGGTACCGTCTCCGAGCGCCTGATGTTCGGCGACATCACCACCGGCGCCGCCAACGACATCGAGAAGGCCACCGACCTGGCTCGGCGCATGGTCACCGAGTTCGGCATGAGCGAGAAGCTCGGTCCGATGTCGTGGGGCAAGCACGAGGAGATGGTCTTTCTCGGTCGTTCGATGGGGGAGCAGCGCAACTACTCCGACGACGTGGCCAAGATGATCGACGACGAGGTCCGGGCCATCATGGACCGGGCCTACGAGCGCGCCACCGAGGTGCTCACCAGGTACCAGGATCGTCTCACCGAGCTGGCCGAAGCGCTGGTGGCGAAGGAGACCATCGAAGCAGCCGAGTTCGAGGCCATGTTCGCCGACATCCCCGATCCGCGGAAGGAGCCGGGCGGCTCGCCGACGCCCAAGCTGGCCACGCCGCTGGTGGGTCTCTCCGGGCCCAAGGACCAGCCTGACAAGGAGCCGCCCGCGGCCCCCGAGTCGCCCACGCCGACACCGCAGCCGGCCTAGGACCGGGCGCAGTCCCGGCACGACCGCACCGTAGAGCCGGGGGAGGGGTCCCGTGAGCAAGCCCATCGAGGCCGTCGAGGCCTACCTGGCGACGACGACCGAGGAGCGTCTGGAGGAGTTCAAGGAGTTCGTGCGTATCCCCACCATCGGGGTGATGTCCGAGCACGAGCCCGACGTCCTGGCCGGCGCCGAGTGGCTCGCCGCGCGCATGCGCGATATCGGACTCGAGCACGTGGAGGTCTCGCCTACCGCGGGACATCCGGTGGTCTACGCCGACTGGCTGCATGCAGAAGGCGCACCGACCGTGGTCGTCTACGCCCATTACGACGTCCAGCCGGTCGATCCGCTCGACCTGTGGGTACGCCCGCCGTTCGAGCCGCGGGTCGAAGATGGCCGCATCTATGGCCGCGGTGTGGCAGATGACAAGGGCCAGGTCCATCTGCACCTGTGGGCGGCGAGGGCCTGGCTTCGGACCCAGGGACGCTTGCCCCTCAACGTCCGCTACGTCATCGAAGGCGAAGAGGAGGCCGGCTCGCCCCACTTCGAGGCCTGGCTCGCCGCCAACGCCGGCCGACTGTCGGGTGACCTCGTGGTCGTCTCCGATACCGGCTTCTACGAAGGCAACCACCCGGCGCTGACCGTGTCGCTGCGGGGGAACACCTACATCCAGCTCGACGTCTACGGTCCTTCGCAGGACCTTCATTCGGGTGGTTTCGGCGGCGTAGTCCAGAACCCGGCCAACGCTCTGGTACGGATCCTGGCCTCGCTCCGGGACGGCGAGGGTCGCATCACCGTGCCCGGCTTCTACGACGAGGCTCCGGTGCTGGATGACGCCGCACGAGCGGAATTCGCACGACTGCCGTTCGACGAGGCCGCCTTTGCCGAGGGCATCGGCGTTTCGCAGCTCTTCGGCGAGCCCGGCTACAGCCCGCTCGAGCGGAAGGGCATGCGCCCGACCCTCGACGTCTGCGGCATCTGGTCGGGTTTCACCGGGGAAGGCAGCAAGACCATCATCCCGGCGCATGCTCACGCCAAGTTCTCCTGCCGCCTGGCGCCCGGCATGGACCCGAAGGCGACCTACGAGCGGGTCCGCCAGGCTATCCTCGCGGTCGATGTCCCCGGCGTCGAGGTCGAGATCCGCCAACTGGACGAGATGTGGCCGTTCGTGGTCAGCCCGGAGCACCCGGCCGCCCGTACCGCAGCAGCCTGCCTGCGTGAGGTCTTCGGGCAGGATCCGTACCTCATCTGCGAGGGGGGATCGATCGGTGCCGTGGCCAGCTTCGACAAGGTCCTGCGACGGCCGATCGTGATTCTCGGCTTCACCAATCCCGACGACAACGCCCATTCGCCGAACGAATCGCTGGTCCTGGCCAACTACGAAGGTGGAGCTCGGACCATCGCCCGCTACTGGGAAGCGCTCGCGGCAGACTAGTACCGCTGGGTCCCGTGCACTAGGAGGGTTGGGTCGCCCTTGACAGCACCACTACGTTGCTAGAGTCCGTTCCGTGGAAGCCTGTCGCATGGAGAACGTGAGGCCTCGGCCTCGCCTGCCGCTATGACCGTTCCCGAAGCCCCCAACACCGGTACCGAGCAACCCAACGCCGAGGATGCCCCTGCCTGGGAGAGCCCGGGTGCAGTCGCGCCCGCCGCGCCCGAGGCAGCCCCGACTCCGCAGCCGCCCCCCCAGCCACCGCTGGCCCCGCTCGTGGCACCGGTCCCACCCCCCCCGCAACCGACGGCCCCGCGCGCCCCGGTCGGCCCAGTCCCCACCTCGCAGCAGATCGGGCTCGATCCCGGACTGATGCAGCAGACACTGGCGCCGCAGCAGCCCAGCGCCATCACGCCCACCGACGAATCCATCGGCGGCAAGATGTGGAAGTACGACTCAGGTCTGGGCGACATCGAGCCGCGCAGCGCCACCCAGGTGCTGAGCACGCTGGCGGGCAAGGTGGCCGAGGGCGACGTCACCCAGTACCAGCCGGTCCCACTCGGCTTCACGCCCCTGGACAAGTCCATCGGCGGCGGCCTTCGCGCCGGAGAGATGCTGCTCATCGGCGGCGCACAGGGCACGGGCAAGACCACCATGGCCGTCCAGATGGCTCGCAACATCGTCATGAGCGGTCTGGCCAGCGTCCTCTACATCTGCTTCGAGCACGACGAGGAGTACCTGCTCAATCGCATCATCGCCCAGGAGTCGGTGCTGCCCAGCCTGCCCAGCCGCAGCGGCGGAGTGAAGCTCACCGACGTACGCCAGGAGATCCTGGGCACATGGATGGCCACCGGCGGCCGGAACGCCGATCTTGGCGCCAACCCACGCCTGCGCCCGGCACTCGAGCGCGTCAATCGCTATGGGCCCAACCTCTACCTGTTGCGCGGTTCGCAGACGACCAGCACGGTCGAGAATATGGCTGCGCTGGTGGAGAAGTACAAGGAGCTCGCCGGCAACCAGCGTCTCGTGGTCATGGTCGACTACCTGCAGAAGGTGCCGGTCCACCCCGAACCCCCGAACGAGGTCGAGAAGGTCACCTCGGTGGTTCAGGGCCTGAAGGACCTCGCCCTCAACTACGAGGTGCCGCTCATCTCCATCGTGGCGGCCGACAAGGAGGGCCTGAAGGCTGCCCGCCTGCGCAACCACCACCTTCGCGGTTCGTCAGCCATCAACTACGAGGCTGACATCATCGTCATCCTCAACGAGAAGTACCAGATCGTGGCCAAGGTCAACATCGAGTTCAACCCATACCAGGCGCAGCGCTTCCGCGACTGGGTCGTGCTCACCGTCGAGAAGAACCGTGGTGGCACGACCGCGGTCGATCTCGAATACCAGAAGTACTTCGAGTACTCCTGCTTCGACCCCAACGGGCGCACGGTCATGGAGAAGCTCATCGAGGAGCGGCTCTACAACGACTGACAGACGTGCTTGTCCGCCGACGTACGCACACGCACGATAGGGGCCTCACGGCCCAGACGGGCACCGGCACAAGGTGCCAGATAGAGTGCCAAGCTCAGCGCGCAGCCTCGCGATGTAGGGGTGCTGTCGTGGTGGCGGCTCGCCTTTGAGGCTGAACGGCCGTCCTGGGCCGTCCTAGGGGCTCGTGGGTCTCGACACGGGTGCTACCGTGGTCGAGGTGCGCAGGCCGCTGTTCGAGCGCCCGAGCCTCACCTCCCCGGTGCCGTGACCGGGGGAGAGCCGTGACGAGGGAGATAGCGAGAGTGAGCGTGCGACACTTCGTGTTCGCACTGGTGTTCGCCGATGTCGCTATGACGATTGGGACGGTTGCCCTCTTCGTCTTTGGCGCCGACGACTATCCCGTGCGAGAGACCGTCCTAGGCAATCAGACTCGGGCCCGGCCCGCGATGGGCGGACGTCTTCTCAGCTTCAGAGGAGGCAGCTCGGTAGCGCCAACGGCCTGACATCCACCAGCGACTCCGCGACAAGGCCCCGCCCGCACCCGACCGCTGGCGTAGGGCTTGCCGCGGGCGGGTATAACGGGCCCAGGAGCCCGCGGAGCCCAGGGGCCGGGTGGCGTCAGGTCCTCGGGCTCGCGTCCCTCTAGCAGCGCGTCGAGCAGCACCGCCGCGTCATCCTCGCTCAAGACGCGGCCAAATACGAGGCGCATGTCTGGGACGTCGCGTCCTACCAAGGACGAAATCGATACAACGAGTCCCGCGGCTTCTCGAACAGCGAGATCAGTGAGAGTTCGGCGGACGACCTCATCCATACGAACATCGATGGCGAAGGCAGGCACGGTGATTCCACGGCCAGTTATCCGGAGACCGGCCTGGACGAGCGCCGCCAGAACTCGAACGACGACGCCTTCATCGAGGTGGAGGTCTACTAGCCCACCGACGAGCCACCGACCGAGGCCCATCCCGCGAGGGCGGGCCTCCACCTATGTCTCAGCGTTCTCCAACAGGGACCGGTCAACGGCCACCCGCATGCCCCGCGAGCTGTCTGTCGGACCGGGACTCAACACCGTCCCCGTGTCGGGCGTGACGCCCGCGATGGTGAGCCGATCCTAGCCGCGCCATCGGCCATCGAGGACGGGCCATCCACGAGTCAACCGGCTCGGCCACGCAACCCCGCGGGCCGAACCTCCCTCTACGTATGTGTGGGCGGCTCGCTGATGAGTCTGCTCTCACTCAGGGTCCGGTGGCTCCAGGCAGGCGGAGTCGCCGGACCCTCGGCACTCGTGCCGAGAGCGCGGGTCCCTTGCGTGCGCGACTAGCATGGTGCTGCCCCGGCCGTCGCCTGCCCGCGGAGCAGGCAGGGGATCCGCGACGGCTGTGGGCGAGCCGGTTGAACGTACGGGCAAGCGCTGGCATCGTCCACCGAGCACCGGCCTGCCTGCCCCCGAGCCGTGGCGGGTATCCGGTGCCGCTGAGAGGGAGTGGCCGCTACGTCGCTCGGAGACCCGGTGGCGCGGAGCCGCGACGGCTACCGGCATCGGGAACACGTTCGCCAGGCCGACGGCTCGGTCCTGACCCTGTGCGGCAACCTCATCGTCCAGCCCCACTATCACGGCGCCGGCGCCATGTGCCCGGCATGTGAGGCGCGCTGGCGAGAGCACACGCGCCATCCGCCTCGGCCGAAGGAGCTGGTGGTCTGACCGCCTGTGGACAACCCCCTTGACAATGCGCAAGACCGAGTGTGGCGGTGACCCCACGGTCGAGGCATGGTCGGGCAACCGCCTAAGGCCCGTCCCGCGAGGGGCGGGCCTCTTCTTATGCCCGCTGCGAGCACGGGGCCGGTCGAGGAGGGCGTCCAACTCGGCGTCGTGGCCGGTCAGCGCTCGTCGGCTTGCGAGTTAGCTGGTGAGTAGACATTGGGCAGAGACTCGAAGGCAGCGGCAGGCCGTGAAGTCCGACTCGCGTACGCTGGCCGCCTGAGTCGCTCCGAGCCACTGGCGAACCCGACCCGCGAACGACCGAGCGCGCTCGGCATCATCGCGGCATGATGGCTCGATGAACGGGGTGCCAGAGGCCCGACGATGAGCGAACCGGTCGACGTCGTCGCGCTGGTAGAGCGCCTGGCCCAGAGCGCGGAGCAACGCTGGCAGTTGCTCGCCGAGGCCCAGCGGGAGATCGGCCTCGACCCCGAAGCCCCCGTCTCGCCTACGGCGGCACGCGGACCGCGCGAACGTGCCCGTGAGCTGCGCGACCATGCGCGTTCCTTCCTGTTGCCACGGGCCCATGACCTAGATGCGCCACTGCTCGTCGCCATCGTCGGCCCCACCGGTTCCGGCAAGTCCAGCCTCCTGAACACCCTGGCCGGCGCAGCGGTGAGCAAGACGGGCGTGCTGCGACCGACCACGCGAGATGTCGTCGCGGTGGGCGACGCCTCCGACCTGGAGCGCGCCGTCGAGGTCGGCGCCCTGGCCGGCCTCCCTGCCGAGCATATCGAACTACACGTCGCGGACATCCTGCCTGGCTTGGTGATCGTCGACGCACCCGATGTCGATTCGGTCGAGCGCGCCGATCGCGCCCTGTCCGACCACCTCCTCGAGGCCGCTGACGTGGGCGTCTTCGTGACGACCTCGACGCGCTACGCAGACCGCGTCCCGTGGGACGTGCTGGAGCGGGCCGAGGAGCGTCATCTCAACCTCATCGTCATCGTCAACCGGATGCCCGCAGGAAACGACGCCGCGGTCGTGCTCGAGGACATCAGGGCGCTGTTGGCAGAGACCGAGCTCCGTGTGCGCGAGATCATCAGCGTTCCCGACGGCGCCCTCGCGGACGACGGCGCCTCGTTGGTGCCGTCGACCGTCGAGCCACTCACACGCTGGCTGGCGACATTGTCGGCCGACGCTGCCGAGCGGCGTGCGCTCGCCGAGGATGCCCTGGCCGGTGCTCTCCGGGGCGTCACGCCCCTCGCCCATACCGTGGCCGACGACCTCGACCGGGAGGTGCGGGCACGAAAGACGCTCCTCGAGTACGCCCGGCACGCCTACGCCGATGAGAACGCCGCGATGTGCGAACGGCTGTTCTCCGGCTCGTTCCTGCGGGAGGAGGTCATCCGCCACTGGCACAGCTTTGTGGGGGCCGACCAGGTCACGCGATACTTCGCCAAGGGCGTAGGCCGGGTGCGCGGCACGTTGGCGGCGCTCCTGCGCCGGGCTCCTCGCGCGCCGGTGGAGGCGGTACAGCAAGGCGCAGCCGACGACATCGCCGCGCTCGTCGCGAGTCACACCGCAGAAGCCGCCCGCCGGACATCAGAACGCTGGTCGGCCGACCCCGATGGTGCGCTGCTGATCGAAGCTCACCCGGAGCTCTGGTCGTGCTCGCCTGAGCTCGAGACCGCGACGCGCCAGGCGGTGGACGCTTGGATCCAGACGATGGCGCACGACGTGGCCGAACGCGGTGCTAGGCGGCGCGGTCCCGCGCGCCTCGCGGCGCTGGGCGTGAACGCGGCTGCGGTGACGCTCATGCTCGTGACGTTCAGCAGCACCGGCGGAATCAGCGGCGCGGAATTCGGCATCGCCGCGGCCACCGCCTTGCTCAATCAGAAGCTGCTCGAAGCCCTCTTCGGTGAGGCAGCGGTGCAAGCGATGATCGGTCGTGCGCGCCGGAATCTGAGCGATGCTCTGGAGGCACTCCTGGCCGCGGAGCGGCGACGATTCGAGGTCCAGCTCGGGGATGTCGCCGCGCGTGAGCGGCTAGCAGACGAACTCCGAACCGTCGGGGCATGATCCGATGACCCTCGAGTCGACCCGGTCGGCGCTCGGGCGCGCCGTCGAGGCCGCCGAGACACTCGGCCTTGGGACCGCTGAGGCGCAGGTGGTGGCCCGGACCATCGACGAGCGCCAGGGCTATGCGAGCGACCTCTATGTGCTCGGGCTAGCCGGCGGGACCGGCGTTGGCAAGTCGAGCCTCCTGAACGCCCTCGCGGGGACCGACATCAGCCCTGCCGGTGCACGTCGTCCCACCACCAGAGCGCCCGTCGCCCTGCTACCCCTTGAGTACCAGGCCGAAGCCGGCCCGCTGCTCGAGTGGCTGGGTGGGGCGGAGGCCAGGACATGGGCCGGTGAGGGCTCCGCCGTCGCCATCGTGGATCTGCCGGATCTCGACTCCATCGAGCCGGCCCACGCCGCCCGGGTCGATGCCGTCCTACCGAAGATCGACGCGGTGCTGTGGGTGACCGATCCGGAGAAGTACGACGACGCCATCCTGCACGATCGCTACCTGCGGCGCTGGATGCCGCGTCTCGCTCGCCAAGCGCTCGTGGTCAACAAGTCCGACCGACTGGCTCCCGAGGACATGCAACGAGTCTGCGATGACCTTCGGCAGCGACTCAAGGTGGAGGCCTTGCCGGCGGTCCCGGTGCTGGACGTGTCCGCCATCGCCAATGTGGAGCCGCTACGTGAGTGGTTGCTCGAAGGGGCATCCGCCAAGGCGGTCGTGACCGCGCGACTGCATCAGGGAGCTGTCGATGCCGTAAGGGAGCTGGCCGCGACTGCCGGCATCGACGACGCCGCGGCGCCCGGCCCGCTCGCCACGACGGCGGCACAGGCCGAAGCTGTGGCCGCCAGTCGCGATGCCATCCTTGACCTCATCGGCCCTGAAGGATTGCGCGCTCAGGCGGCTGCGGCGGTACGAGCCGAGGCAGGCGGCGGACCGATCCAGCGCGCACGGACGCTCCTCGATCGCGGCTCAGGTATCACAGCGCGGCGCGACGATCCCGAGGGCTACCTGCGGCGCTGGCGCGAACGGGGCTCGCTCGACCGAGCCATGGCACCGATCCGGCAGGTCCTGCTGGCGGCCGCCGGCACCCTGCCCGCGCGACTGCGGCCGAGCCTGCTCGCGTCCGCGGACCCCGTATCCATCGGCGAAAAGCTTGCGATGGGCGTCGATGCCGCGGTGAGTAGCCCCGTGGTCAGGGGCGACGGAACGAGCAGCAGGCTCTGGCCGGTGATCGGGCTCTTGCGGCTCGCAGCCATCGCCTCCGTGCTGGCCGGGGCCATCTGGCTGTTGGTGCAGTTGGCCGTGGCCGGGTCTTCGTCCATACCGGCCGTGCTCATCGTCGGTGGCTTGCTGGCCGCGTTCCTCTTGGGTCGCCTCCTGCACTGGCAGGCTGGTCGGTCAGGGAAGGAATGGGCGGACTCGATCCTCGAGGACCTTGGGCGTGGGGTGTCGGTGATGGTGGCCGACGTTCTGGGCGCGCATCTGGGCCCGATGGACGAGGCGCGACATGCACTGTGGGCCGCAGTGCGAGACGTCGAACGAGCGTCTGCGATCGACCGTGATACCCAAAGGGTTCCGCCGAGGCCGGAACCTCGACCTTGAGAGGTGGATCGGCGAAGGGCGGCATCCGCTGGTCGCCGCCGCGACCACACTTGGCCCCAGACCACCCGACGTGACGGAGCGACTACGTCAGCCAGGTCACGAAGAGCCAGACCAGTCGCTTGTCGGTGGCGAACCGTTCGATGGTGACGAGCGCCCCCACTTCGAGCTGGGTGATATCGAGCGTCGCGACATGCCCATCAGGGTCGGCATCGGGCCCAAACTCGTGCGGATAACGCTCGGCTCGGGTGACGGGGACTCCGACGAGCGGATAGGTGCTGTCTGCCATCGCATCCTCCTTCGTGCTTCGCTCCAGGTGGCTCGATCGCGCGGCTCGCATCCTGGCCCGCCCTAACCGCAGGGAAGGTCGCGGAAGCGTGCGTCGACGCGGTCGTACAGCGGATCGCAGACGGCGGCCAGGACTGGCCCAACCCAGGCGGGCATCCCCCGGCGCTCGGTGTAGTAGGGCGGCATGGCCTCGAAGATGAAGCGGGCACCTCCCAGCGTGTCGCTGGCACCGAACACGATGCGACCGATGCCGCAGAGCAGCAGCGAGCCGAAGCACATGAGGCACGGCTCGAGGGTCGTATAGCAGGTCATCTCGGCAGCACTGGGCCACAGGTCGATAGGTAACCCCGCCAGCGCCTCGCGTTCAGCGTGGCGCAACGGCTGGTACCCCTCGCTCAGGACGCGGGCGCTGCCCTCGGCCACGACCTCGTCTCCGAGGGTGATGAGGCTGCCGACGGGAACGTCTCCGCGCGCCTCGGCCTCAAGAGCCAGTGTCACCGCCCGCTCCATCAGGACGACGTCCCGGCTCGTCCAGTCGATCATGCCGTCAGCCGCTCCCCGGCTGACGCCAAGCCGAACGTGACGCAGGCCCGGGCCGTCGGGTCGGCCGGTTCCTCGGCGGTCGCCGCAGTGGTCCACGCCCCCGGCACTTCGAGGACGACCACCGTGCCTGCTCCCATCGCACGCATTCCGTACCTCCTGGGTGCCAACGAGCGGGTCGGGTTCGCCAGTGGCTCGGCGCGGTCCAGGGCGGCCACGGTCGACGAGCCGCGCGTCATCGCCTCCCGCTCCACCCGATTCTCTCGCGGTCGTCCACCGGTCTCGCGAACACGACCGCGAATCGCCATATGCAGAGTGTGATATCTGGTCGCCGCCGCCCACGCGATCGCGCAATCGTGGCGACATCGAGACCGTTGCCGCGTACCGGTCATCCGCATCCGGTCATGTGCCTGGGCGACCCGGGAAGGATCCGTCAGTCGCGCACCAGCTCGATGCGTTGCGAGAGCTTGATCCGCCAGGGCCAGCGCCACGTTCGGGCCGAGATGAGGCGCAGCTCGCTCTCGCGGAGCAGCTCGGCAGGGTCGGGCACATGGCCGTGGAAGAGCGCGAAGACACTCGGTCCGAGGTCCCAGATGAGCACACGCCCACCTGGTCGCAGGACGCGCGCGATCTCATCGATGCCAGCACCGGGATCAGCCCAGTGATGGAGGGAGAAGGTGCTCACGACGAGGTCGAAGGATTCCGGCTCGAACGGGAGGGCCGCGACGTCGCCGACAAGGAAGTCGGCCGATGGCCCCGAATCGCCAGAGGACCGTCCGAGTGCGTTCGAGCGAGCCCGCTCGATCATGGCTGGATCAAGGTCGAGTCCGGTGACATCGAACCCATTGACAGCGGCGATGAGGCCCGCGAGATGTCCTGGCCCACAACCGATCTCGAGGATCCTGGCGCCCGGAGTGACCGTGGTGACGATGTCGGCGGAGATCGATTCGAAGAAGGGCGCGAAGAGGACGCCGGTCACCCGGTCGTACGCACCTACCTGGTCGATGAGGATGCCGCCGGGGTCGGTTCTGGACGACCCGGGGGCCCGAACGAGACGCGTGACGATGAGCGCCAGCCCGGTGGACAGCGCCACCAGCGCGACGAAACGGATGAGCCGGCACATCAGCGCTGTTCGGACGATGCGAAGCCGGCTTGCGACGACATGCGGTCTCCGCGGCGGCTCTGGCATGGCATGGTCGCTCGAGGATACGTGCTCGGTCGTGGGCCCGCCGGTACGCCTGGGCCTGAGCCGACGCGGTCGTGAGCGTTCTCTCGCCAGCCTGCGTCAGCGGCGTATCCCGCAGTCGTGGCCGACGGCGTGCGCCGTGCTACTCCTCCGCGGGTTGCCCCGAGCCGGCGTCCTCGAGCGCGGTCACGCGCTCGTCCAGGTCTTCGACGGCCTTCTCGGTGTCCTTGAGGCGGTTGCGCACGTTGACCACGTTGACGTCACCCACCTGCTCCTGCAACTGGTCGACATCCGAGCGGAGCTGCTGGACCTCGGCGTCGATTCGGGCGACGGTCGCACTCAGCTCGCCGACGTCCGACGGGCCATAGCGCTTCGTCAGCGTCACGGTCGGGGCGTGCTCCGACTCGACGTCGCCGCATCGCTGGACTACCGGGAATTCGATGACCGCGTCCTGCTCGTCAGGGAAGCGGGCTCTGAGGCCGAACTCCAGTAGCTGCCCGTCGTCCAACGAACCATCGCTCCAGAGGACCACCGTGAGCGCACCCTCGTCGTCGGGCTCCGCCCCTTGGTCCTCGTCGTTCGCCGGCACGCCCACGAAGAGCTCCCAGCCGGGCATCGCCTCCGGGGTCGGATTGGTGACGTTCTCCGGTACCGTGACCTCGAGCTCGTTCGTCGGCAGGCCATCGCAGCCCGACGTGACCTGGAAATGGATGAGGAACGTACTACCGGGCGTCACGGCGCCACCCTCCGGGATGTTGACCGCGCTGGCCGGGAGTGCAGCCCCGATGAGGAGCGTTGCCAGTGCAACCGCGACGGCGACCCGGCGCGAGGCTAGATGTCGTTTCACGTGCTCTCTCCGGTAAGGGTGGCTGGGCCGCCAATCGTAGTCGCCCGGCCGGTGGCGCGCTCGAAGGCATCGCCCGTGCGCTCCTTGCCGCCGAGTGCCGCGACTTCCCCATCGATGGACTCGAAGGGGCCACCGGATACCCTCGAGCTGTTGATGGCGAGATCGACAGCGGAGGATGGCCCATGGCCCCGGTGGACAGTCTGGCACGCCTGCGCAAGGCACTCATCGACCCAGCCGAGCGGGGTGAGGCACCCGTGACCCAGGCCACGGCCGGTCGAGCAGAGCGGGGCCTCCGTCTGCTCCCGACTGGCTAGATACCCCAGGCCCGTAGCTGTCAAGCAGCAAGCTGCTCGAGGGGTCGACCCCAGGCCGTCTCCTCGTCGTAGCGGGTCCGATGCGTGAGGCAGCCGTGGAGGATGCCCACGAGCCTGTTGGCGAGCTTGCGACGGGCGGTCCTGGACGTGTGTGGTCCCGGGTCGTGGGCGTCGTAGTAGGCGCGGGCACCGGGTGACGCGCTCAGGGCACAGAGGGCCCACTGGTACGTGGCATCGGCGAGCCGGCGGTTGCGCACGAGACGAGCCACGACGACGTGGCTCGTGCCCGATGCCCGCGTGATCGGGCTGGTGCCCGCGTAGTTGCGCCGGGCCCTAGCATCGGCATAGCGGTCGGGGGCATCCCCGAACTCCGCGAGCACCCGGGCGCCGAGGACAGCACCGAGTCCAGGCAGACTTCGCAGGATCTCGGCGTCCGGGTGACGATCGAAGGCATCGACGAGCTCGGCCTCGAGCCGGGCGATCTGCTCGCTCAAGGTCCTGATGACCGCCACGAGCGCGGTGGTGTTCGCCGCCTGGGCCTCGGCCACGAGCGCTGGAGCCGCCAGTTGTGGCGCCCGCAGGGCCGAGCGGATCTCGCTCGCCCGCTGCTCGAGGTTCCGCTGTCGGCCGCCCTTGCGCAGGAGCGAGACGGTCTTCGCCTGGCTGAGCTTGCGTCCGCGCACAGGATCGGGTGCCGCCATGAGCACCGCGGTCGCATCGGGGTGCGCGAGGTCCTCGAAGGCGACCATGGCCCCCGGGTAGTACTCGCGCAGGGCGCTGCGCAGCGCGTTGGTCTGGCGCCCCCGCGTCCAGATGAGGTTCTGGTGGGCCCGGGCGAGGACCTTGATGGCTGCCTGGAGCTCGCTGTCGGGGGCCACCCGACGATGATGCTGGCGGTCGGTGCGGACGAGATCGGCGAGGACCCGTGCGTCGCCCCGGTCGGACTTGGCCCGGCTCGTCGTATGGCGCTCGCGATATCTCGAGGCCGCGAGCGGGTTGACCGCATACACCCCGTACCCCGCCGCAAGCAGGGCGGTCACGAGCAGGCCCCGGTCGGTCTCGATGCCGACGATCACATCGGCCGGCTCGTCGGCATGCTCACCGAGCAGCGCGTGCAGGCGGGCCACGCCCTCGAGGCCCTCGGGGATGCGCCTGGTCGCGAGCACCTCCCCCTCGCTGTCGAGCACGCAGACGTCGTGGTGCGTCTCGGCCCAGTCGATGCCGATGAAGATCGATCGCTCCCTCCATCTCCGCTTCGGAGCCGCAGGAGGCGGTCATGGCGCCCTAATGGACCAGTGCTCATCGGCACGTCACCCCAGCAGCCATCTCGACCGTCCTCGCCGACCGCCGGGGGCACGATCTAGCCGTGGGACTCAGACGTCCTGACTCGGCCAGTGCTCACCCGGTGGTCCGGCTCGGCGACCAGTCTGAACCCTCAGTCCGGTCTGGCCCATTAGACTCAGGCGTGTGAACCTCGCGACCGACCCTTCCGTCATCCTGCTCGACGTGGGCGACACGATGGCCAAGGCCTATCCCTCCTGGCGGGACGTGTATGCCACCGTCTTCGCGCCCCACGGCATCCAGGCCGACGGAGACGACTTCGAGGCCGCCTTCCGCGAAGCCTGGGCCGAGTGGGCACACGAAGGGCCCTTCGAGGCCACCGAGGAAGCCTCCTTCCAGCGGCTCATGGAGCTCGACCAGCTGGTCTTCGACCGGCTCGGCTATCCGGATCTGCCGGAGTCGTTCTTCCGCGATGTCGACGCCGCGTTCCGGCAACGCTCCGCGTTCTATGTCTTCCCCGACGTCATCCCCGCGCTCGACGTGATGCAGGCAGCAGGCCTTCGTCTCGCCGTCGTCAGCAACTGGGGCTGGGCCGCCCCGGAGCTGCTGCAGACGCTGGAGCTGGCCCGCCACTTCGAGGTCATGAGCATCAGCGCTCGCGTGGGCTACCAGAAGCCGCACCCAGCGATCTTCGAGCACGCGCTCCACCTGCTGGGCGTGGGACCGGATGAGGCCATCCACATCGGGGACGATCCCCAGGCCGATGTCGTCGGCGCACGCCGAGTCGGCATCGAACCGGTGCTCATCGACCGCCGCGGCCGCATCGACACGCCCATCGGGGCCGGGTCTGGGACCGGTCAAGTGGCCCTCGTCCGCGACTTCTGGCAGTTGCTGGATCTGCTCGGGCTGGAGCGGCCGGCATCGATCGACGGGGATCAGGCCTGAGCGAGCGACGACCGGCGCGCTGGCGACTCTTCATCGCTCATCCCGTTCCAGCGGCCGTGCGCGACGAGCTCCACGCGCAGCTCGCGCCCTACCGCGCGCGTCACCTCGACGTGCGATGGACCCGGCCGGAGACCTGGCACCTGACGCTGCTCTTCCTCGGCTCGGTCGAGCACGCACGAGTTACCGAGGTCGAGGCTTTGATGGCTCAAGTGGCACAACAAGGCGCGCCCTACAGGGCACGCGTCGAGCGCGGCGGCGGCCGCGTCGGTCGGGGCGACGGCGTGGCCTGGATCGGCCTCAGCGTGGGTTCAGGCCAGCTCATCGAGACGGCGCAGCAGGCCGCAGCGGCGTGTCCGCCCGACATCAGCGATGGCCCCGCCCCACGGCGCACGCCCTCGGCCCATCTGACGGTAGTGCGGCGCGCGGACCGGTCGGTCATCGAAGCGCTGCGGACCCAGGCACACGGCGAGCTGGGCGTGGAGTGGACGGTCGACCGCGTCGCGCTGGTGCGCAGCCACCTGGAGCCCTCGGGCGCGAGCTACCAGACGCTGGCTGAAGTCGCGTTGTAGGCTCCCTGCAGGCACCTGCCTGGAATCATGCCGCCAGCCCGGCGGCGACGAGGAGAAGACCATGGCGCTGCAGCAGACCAAGTTCATCCTGACCGAGGACCGGATCCCGCGCGCCTGGTACAACATCAACGCGGATCTCCCCGTGCCGCTCTCCCCGCCGCTCCATCCAGGTACCAGGCAGCCGATCGGCCCGGACGACCTCGCGCCACTCTTCCCCATGGCCCTCATCGCCCAGGAGATGAGCGCCGATCGTGAGATCGAGATCCCCGAGCCGGTCCTGCAGGCGTACACCATGTACCGCCCGTCGCCGCTGTTTCGCGCCCATCGCCTCGAGAAGGCCCTGGGCTCGACGGCCAAGATCTTCTACAAGTACGAGGGTGGCAGCCCGGCCGGCAGCCACAAGCCGAACACGGCCATCCCGCAGGCGTTCTACAACAAGGAAGAGGGCGTCACACGCCTGACCACCGAGACCGGGGCCGGCCAATGGGGCACGGCGCTGGCGATGGCGGGTGCCATGTTCGGCCTGGAGGTGATCGATCTACCAGGTGCGGGCCTCATACGACGCCAAGCCTGGACGCCGCAACCACATGAAGATGTACGGCGCCAACGTCGTGGCCAGCCCCAGCACTCTGACCGCGTACGGCCGCAAGGTGCTGGCTGAGACACCTGACACTCCGGGCTCGCTGGGCATCGCCATCAGCGAGGGTGTCGAGGACGCGGCCACGCACGAGGACACGCGCTACGCGCTGGGCTCGGTGCTCAATCACGTGCTCCTGCACCAGACCGTCATCGGCCAGGAGGCCATGGAGCAGATGGAGCTGGCCGGCGAGGACCCGGACATCATCGTGGCCTGTGCCGGCGGCGGCTCCAACTTCGCCGGCCTCACCTTCCCCTTCATCGGTCGCAAGCTGCGCGGCGAGGCCGACTACCGCTTCATCGCAGCGGAGCCCTCAGCTGCCCCCAGCCTGACGCGCGGGGTGTACGCCTACGACTTCGGCGACACCGGCCAGATGGCGCCTATCGTCAAGATGCACACACTGGGCCATGACTTCGTGCCCGATCCCATCCACGCCGGTGGCCTGCGCTACCACGGCATGTCGCCGCAGGTGAGCCTGCTCAAGGACCAGGGGATCATCGAGGCGCAGGCCGTCCCGCAGTCGAGGACCTTCGATGCGGCGCGGACCTTCACCCAGACCGAGCTGGTCCTGCCCGCGCCCGAGCCGGCGCACGCCATCGCCGTCGTCATCGACGAGGTCAGGAAGGCCAAGGAGGCCGGCACCAGCCCGACCATCCTCTTCAACATGTGCGGCCACGGCCACTTCGATGCGTCCTCGTACACGCGCTACCTGGACGGTGAGCTCGAGGACTTCGAGCTACCGCAGGAGCGCATCCAGCACGCGCTCGAGACGGTCCCGTCAGTCTGAACGACAAGGAGCGGGAGCTCGTCCTCGGGCTCCCGCGTTCCCGCATCATCGGGGACCGTCCATGGAACGGCATCCTTGTTGCGGAGGTCGACGGATACCTCGACCTCATCGCGGCAGAGGGCGAGTACCGCCCCCGTGGCGAGGCCGAGAAGGACCCCGGCTGGAAGCAGATCATCCCGTATCTGCTGATGCGTGATGGTGAGCGCCTGTTCCTGATGCAGCGCACCCGGGCCGGTGGCGATGTTCGCCTGCACGATCTCTACTCGCTCGGCATCGGGGGGCACCTCAACCCCCAGGACGGGGGCGTGCTGGGCGGACTCCGGCGCGAGTTCCACGAGGAGATGGTGGCCGACTGGGAGCCCGAGCCGCGGCTGGTGGGCCTGCTCAACGACGATGACGTGCTGGTGGGCCAGGTCCATCTGGGCGTGGTCTTCGAGGCTGACGCCGCCGGACGCGCGCTTGAGGTTCGTGAGATCGACAAGCTCAGTGGACGGTTCGTGCTGCCCCGCGAGGTCGAGCCCATCTACGAGCGCATGGAGACGTGGAGCCAGCTCCTCTTCGACCACGTCACCGGCCGCCAGGCGAGCCCGATCGAGAGAGGCTGACCCGCGAACCGGCGGTGGGATAATCGACACAGGTGAAACTCGTGGCACGTCGACTCTCGCCGCTGACCGTCGTCCGCTCACTCCTGCTGCTCGTGGGCACGATCAGCCTGCTCCTGAGCACGGCGCTGGCCCAGGACGGCGCTGAGGAGCGAAGCACGGTCATCGTCCTGCCCACCAGCGGCGTGGTCGACCAGATCATGTCCGAGTACCTGCGCTCGGGGATCGAGCGCGCCGTGTCCGAAGGCGCGGCCGCCGTGGTCATCGAGCTGGACACTCCCGGCGGTTCGCTCGAATCGACCCGCGAGATCGTCCAGTCCGAGCTGTCCGCAGAGGTGCCCGTGATGGTCTGGGTCGGCCCTGCCGGCGCCCGGGCCGCCAGCGCCGGCACGTTCCTGACACTGGCCGCCCACATCGCCTCCATGGCGCCGGCCACCAACATCGGCGCCGCCACGCCCATCTCGGGCGACGGCTCGGACATCCCCGACGACCTGGGCGAGAAGGTCATGAACGACACCATCGCTACGATCACGTCGATCGCCGAGGAGCGCGGCCGGCCGGTGGAGTGGGCCGTGGCCACGGTCGAGGAAGCCGCCTCCTATACGGTCGACCAGGCGCTTGCGGCCGGCGCCATCGACTTCAAGGCGGAGTCGATCGAGGACCTCCTGGCACAGGCCGACGGCAGGACCGTGAACGTGGCCGGCGAGGAGATCGTGCTCGAGACCGCCGGAGCACGGATCGAGGAGCTGGGCATGAACCCGTTCCAGGCCTTCCTCCACCTGCTCAGCGACCCCAACATCGCCTTCATCCTCTTCACGCTCGGGTTCTACGGCATCTTCTTCGAGCTCCAGAACCCCAACTACGTGACCGGCATCCTCGGCGCCTTCGCGCTGATCCTCGCGTTCATCGGCTTCGGCAGCCTGCCCTTGAACATCGCCGGTCTGCTGCTCATCGGCCTGGCCGTCGTGCTCTTCGTACTCGAGCTCACGGTCACCAGCGGAGGTCTGCTCACCATCGGCGGGCTGGTGGCCTTCGTACTGGGCGCCTCGGCGCTCTACACCCAGCCGGGCGACCCGGTGGCGCCATCAGTGAGCGTCTCGACTGACGTCATCGTGGTCATGACCGTGCTCACGGGCCTCGTCGTGCTCGGCGTCTTGTTCGTAGTCATGAAGCAACGCCGACAGCCCCAGACGGCCGTGGGCGTCGGCCACATCACCTCGCCGCTGGTGCCCCTCGGGACTCCAGGAGAGGTGCGTAGCCCGCTGCAACCCACCGGCACCGTCTACGCTGCCGGCGAGGAGTGGACGGCCCGGGCCGCAGATGCTCGCCTCGTCGAACGCGGGTCCTCCGTGCGCGTGGCCGGCAACGATGGCATGGTGCTCATCGTCGAGCAGATGACAACAGTCGCCGACAGCACAGAAGGGATGGTTTGACCATGGACCTCGGTAGCGGACTCATCGTGACTGCGTTGTTCCTGCTCGTCGTCGGCGCCGTCATCCTCTATCTGTCGGTGCGCATCGTGCGCCAGTACGAGCGCATGGTCATCTTCCGACTGGGCCGCACCGATGAGGGGCTCGTGCGCGATCCCGGCCTGCGCTTCCTCATCCCCTTCATCGACCGCCCCGTCAAGGTCGACATCCGCGAGGACTACATCGAGGTCCCCAGCCAGACCGTCATCACCCGCGACAACGCTCCGGTCGACATCGACTTCCTCATCTACTGGCGCATCATCGATCCCATGAGCAGCCTCATCAACATCGCCGACTTCCGCGGTGCGCTGCAGGGCATCGCCATGACCACGCTGCGCGCGGTGGTGGGCGACATGATGCTCGACGACGTCCTCTCCAAGCGCGACGACGTGAACAGGGTGCTCCGGGCCAAGCTCGACGAGCAGACCGAGCGCTGGGGCGGCAAGGTCACGACGGTCGAGATACGGGAGCTTACCCCGCCGCCTGACGTGCAGAACTCCATGAACCGCGTGCTCACCGCCGAGCGGACTCGGCGCGCGGTCATCACCGAGTCCGAGGGCGAGCGGCAGTCGAAGATCAACGTGGCCGAAGGCGAGAAGCAGTCGGCCATCCTGCGAGCGGAGGGCAAGCGTCAGTCGGCCATCCTGGAGGCGGAGGGCTACAGCCAGGCGCTCACCCGGATCTTCGAGGCCGCCAAGGCCATCGACGACCGCACCATGACGCTGCAGTACTTCGAGGCCCTCAAGGAGCTCGGCGCGAGCCCCTCGACCAAGTACATCCTCCCGCTCGAGCTGACAGACCTGGCCAGGCGCCTGGGCAACTTCCTTGACAGTGGGCTGGACACCGGTGCCTCGGTCAGACTGAGCATCGCGAGCGATACGGCCGAAGACGAGGAGCGCACCGCCGGCGCCTGAGCGCCGTCCGCGCCAGATGCTGCCCACCGTCCGCGCCTCCCGCTACGTCGCGCCGCTGCGCGAGGGCGGCTCGATGCCCGGGCTGATGGAGGCCGACGACGAAGGCACCTACGTGGTCAAGTACCGCGGCGCCGGCCAGGGGCCCAAGGCCCTGGTGGCCGAGCTCATCGCGGGGGAGATCGCGCGCGCCGTCGGCCTGCCCGTGCCCGAGGCCGTGCTGGTGGATCTGGATGCATCCTTCGGTCGCCTGGAGATCGACTACGAGATCGGCCACCTGCTGCGGTCGAGCACAGGCCTCAACTACGGGCTCGACTTCCTGCCCGGCTCAATCACCTATGACCCGCTGGTGCCGCCGGCTCCCGATCCGGTCCTGGCAGCAGACATCGTCTGGCTGGATGCCTTCGTGACCAACCCCGATCGGACGGCCCGCAACACCAACCTGCTGGAGTGGCACGGGCGTATCTGGCTCATCGATCACGGCGCTTCGCTCTACTTCCACCACGACTGGGGCGACGTGCTGGCACGCGCGGCCGATCCCTTCGATCACGTGGCGCGGCACGTCTTGCTGCCCTTCGCGGGCGACCTGGCGGCCGCCGATGGACGCGCGCACGAGCGACTCTCGCGCTCGGTGTTCGAGGCCATCGTCTCGGCCGTGCCTGACGCCTGGCTGGCCCAGCACTACGGCGGATCCACGCCGCACGATGTCCGCGCTCGGTACGCGGACTATCTCGCCACCCGGCTGGCCGGATCGCACGTGTTCGTGGAGGAGGCGGCCCGTGGCTGAGCCCTGCATCTACGACTACGCCGTCGTGCGTGTCGTGCCCGACGTGGCTCGGGCGGAGTTCCTCAACGCCGGCATCATCCTTTTCGCCAAGTCCCACGGTGCACTGCTGGCGCGGGTCGCGCTCGACGAGGCCCGGCTGGCGCTGCTGGCACCGGACGCGGACGTGGCGGCCATCCGCTCACATCTCGAAGCCATCGAGCGCATCTGCGCCGGCGGCGCCGCGGCCGGGCCGCACGCGAGCCTGAGCGCGTCGGAGCGGTTTCATTGGCTGACCTCGCCGCGTAGCACGGCCATCCAGGTCTCGCCCGTCCACTCCGGCATCTGCGACGATCCCGAGGTCGAGGCGGACCGCCTGTTCGAGCGACTCGTCCACACTCGCTGACAGTCCCCGCGCAGCCGCGGCGAAGGTCCCGTGAAGTGGACACGGCCATGCTCAATGCATGCTCGCGATCCTCGATACCGCCGTCGTCAGCGGCCTCCACGGTGAGCTCGTGCGCGTGGAGGTCGATGTCGCGCCGGGCCTGCCCAGTTGCCACATCGTGGGCCTGCCAGATACGGCCCTCTCGGAGGCGCGTGAACGGGTCCGCAGCGCCATCCGCAACGCCGGCTTCGCCTATCCGCTGAGCCGCATCACGGTCAACCTGGCGCCGGCCGACCGGCGCAAGCACGGGGCCGCCTACGACGTGGCCATCGCCACCGGCATCCTGCTGGCCGCCGATGAGCTGCGGGCATCGGGTGGTCCGTGGGCGCTGCTGGGTGAGCTCTCCCTCGATGGCGGTGTCATGCCCATCCCGGGGGTCCTGCCCATGGTGGCCACCCTGCGCGAGGCGGGGCATGCCCGTGTCTGTGTGCCGAAGCCGAACGTTGATGAGGCGCGGATGGTCGCGGGCATCGAGGTCATCGGGGTCGATGGGCTCGACGATGTCGCTCGCCTGGTGGCCGGACCGCGGGGGCGGAAGGCAGCTGCGGCCCGTCGCCGGCGACCGATCCGCGTGGCCGGTGGATCGGGACCCACAGCGGTCCCCAGCACGCTTGACACGTCTGAGGTCACCGAGCTGTCCGACGTGCGGGGACAGGAGCAGGCACGCTGGGCCCTGGAGGTGGCCCTGGCCGGCCGGCACAACCTGCTATTCATCGGTCCGCCCGGGGCAGGCAAGACCATGCTCGCGCGAGCCGTGCCCGGGCTGCAGCCGGAGCTGACTGACCACGAAGCCCACGAGGTCGCGGTCATCCACAGCGTGGCCGGCCTCGATGTCGGCGCCGCCGACCGGCGGCGCCGCCCGTTCTGCAGCCCACACCACACGACCTCGTATGCGGCCATGGTCGGCGGCGGGCCGCGGCTGCGGCCGGGACTCGTGAGCCAGGCGCACCAGGGGGTGCTCTTCCTCGACGAGCTGGCCGAGTTCGACCGCGACGTGCTGGACGCCCTGCGCCAGCCACTGGAGGACGGCCAGGTCGAGGTCGTGCGCGCACACGGTTCGGTCCGCTATCCGGCCCGCCTCCAACTCATCGCGGCCATGAACCCGTGCCGCTGTGGCTGGTATGGCGACGCTGAGCGCCCATGCCGCTGCCCGCTCCGCGAGCCCGAGAGGTACCAGCGCCGGGTCAGTGGGCCCCTGCTCGACCGCATCGACCTGCGTGTCCTGATGCCGCGTCTGGTGACCGAGCAACTCGTGGCCCCCCTCCGGCCGGAGAGCAGTGTCGTGGTGGCGGCTCGCATCCGCGGGGCCCGGGAGCTGGCGCTCGCACGCAACGATGGGTTGCCCAACGCGGGCCTGCGCGGCCAGCACTTGCTGCTCACATGCGCACTCGACACGGCCGCCAGGAACACCCTCTCGGACGTCTCGGCCAGCCTCGGGCTCACTGCTCGTGGTGTCCATCGCATGCTGCGCGTGGCCCGCACCATCGCCGACCTGCGAGGACACGAGAGAGTCGGCTCCGACGAAGTCTACGCGGCCACCTCCATGCGCGACCGTTCGCTGGAGGCGCAGATCGCTGCATGAACGAACGGGAGGCCTGGATCGCCCTGGCCGGTGTGAGCGGCGTCGGAGACCTCACCTTCGCCCGCCTGCTGGCGCGCTACGGCAGCGCGCGTGCAGCGCTGGAGGCCGTGTCCGCATCGCCTCCGGCTCAGGCCGACCGACGCCTCGCCGACGAGCTCGGTCAGCGCCTCCGCCCGGGCCTGTGTCGCGGCGTGCGCGCGGCTGCCCGCGACCCCCTGCGCATCGAGCGGGAGATGGCAGCGCTGGGTGGCTGGATCGTGACGCGCCTCGACCCCTGCTACCCGTCGCGGCTCCATGCCATCGAAGAACCGCCGCCGGTGCTCTACGGCCTGGGCGACCAGGCCCTGCTCGAAGGGCCACGGCCGGTGGCCATCGTCGGTACCCGCCGGCCGACCGCGGTCGGCCGGGACCTGGCCGTGCGCATCGCCACCCGACTGTCGGAGGCCGGCTACACGGTCGTTTCCGGGCTGGCCGTCGGCATCGATGGGGCGGCGCACCTGGCCGCGCTCGAAGCCGGCCGCGAGACCATGGCCGTGGTCGGCAGCGGACTCGATGCGCCTGGACCGTCGGTCCATCGCCGACTGGCCCGGCGCATCGCCACATACGGCGCCGTCGTCAGCGAACTGGCGCCGGGCGTGCGGGCCACGCGGGGCACGTTCCCCCGACGCAACCGCATCGTCAGCGGCCTGGCGTCGGCCACCATCGTGGTCGAGGCGCCGGCCCGCAGCGGGGCTCTCATCACCGCTCGACACGCACTCGAACAGGGTCGCGACCTTCTGGTGGCGCCCGGCCGCCCGCTCGATCCTCGGGTGGCGGGCAACCTGGCCCTGCTGCGCGAGTCCCCGGCGCGGCCCCTGGTCGGTCTCGACGAGATGCTGGCCGACCTCGATCCCGGAGGAGGAGGGGAGGACGGCCGCCCGTCTCTCGCCGCCCCCGCCCGTCTCTCGCCGGCGGCCGCCCTCGAGCTGCTCGATCCCACTGTTCGCTCGGTCGCGCGGCTGCTCCTGAGCGGCCCGCACTCGACGGACGGACTGTGCCGGGCAACGGGACTCGATGCGGGGGTGGTGGCCGCGGCCCTGACGATGCTGCAGCTGCGTGGCTGGGCCCGGGTCCATGGCGTGACCCACCTGGCGGCGGGACCATTGGCCGGGATGGACAACGACCGTGCGCCATGAGAGAGTCCGCCGAGCCCCAGCGGAATACGCCGGTCGTCGCAGCGTAGGATGGAGCCATGATCCGGAACGTCATCTTGCACCTCCATGGCGAACAGCCCATGAAGGCGGACATCGAGTCCCTGCCCACCGCTGCCGACGCGGGCCTGCTGTGCACGAACCTGCGCACGCTCGAGGGCCGCAAGCCCCTCTCGACCGAGTTCCTGGACTCGGTATTCCTGCTGCCCTACAACATCATCCGCTTCATCGAGATCCCCCGCGCGGCCATCCACGCGGCCGGCCTGGACGAGGATCTGCCCAGCGGACCGGTGGCATTGCCGGCAGAGGCAGAGGCGGTGCCGGAGGGAGCACACGTCATCGTGACCCCGGCCCCCGCCGCCCACGCTGGGACTCCGGCCGCCGCCGAGGACGCGCCGGAACGGCTCGAACCCGACGCGGAATTGCTCCGCCGCATCCGCGAGGCATGAGCTCCAGCCTCGTGGGGGCGGGTGGTGCGTCGACGCACCGCTGCTACACTTCCCCGCCGTGACCAAGAACCTGGTGATCGTCGAGTCGCCCGCCAAGGCCAGGACGATCGAACGCTACCTCGGAGACGGCTTCAAGGTGCTGGCCTCGTACGGCCATGTCCGAGATCTGCCGGAGAACCCCGGCAAGGGCAAGTTCGGCGTGGACGTCGAGCACGATTTCGCGCCCGAGTACGTCGTCAACGAGGACCGGCGCAAACAGCTCAACGCCATCACCCGTGAAGCCGCGCGGTCCGACCTGGTCTATCTCGCCACCGACCTCGACCGCGAGGGTGAGGCCATCGCCTGGCACGTCGTCGAGGCTGTCGAGATCCCCGAGGACAAGACACGGCGCGTGACCTTCAGCGAGATCACCAAGTCGGCCATCACCGAAGCCTTCGCGGCGCCGCGCGACATCGACATGGGCCTCGTCGATGCGCAGCAGACTCGTCGCATCATGGACCGCCTCGTGGGCTACACGTTGAGCCCGCTCATCAGCCGCAAGGTTCGCAGCGGTCTATCGGCCGGGCGCGTGCAGTCGGTGGCGGTACGCCTGGTGGTCGAGCGCGAGCGCCAGATCGAAGCCTTCAGCGCACGCGAGTACTGGACCCTCGAAGCTCTCCTCGAGACTCCGTCCGGCGAGCGCTACAAGGCCGCACTGGTCAGGGTCGACGGCACACGCATCGCCCAGGGCGGCGAGGTCAAGAAGAACGAGATCCCCATCCCCGACGAAGCCACGGCGAAGGCCTATGTCGAGGCGCTCAAGGGCGACACCGCCACCATCATCTCGGTCAAGGTCCGTTCGAGCAAGCGCAACCCGGCTCCACCCTTCACCACCAGCACCATGCAGCAGGAGGCCAGCCGCAAGCTGGGCTACGGCCCCAAGCGCACGATGTCGGTGGCCCAGCGCCTGTACGAAGGCATCGAGATCGACGGCGAGCCAACCGGACTCATCACCTACATGCGAACCGATTCGGTCAATCTGGCCAAATCCGCCCAGCTCGAGGCCTACGAGGTCGTCACCGGTCGCTATGGCCCCGAGTACGCCGTGGAGGGCGGGCGCGGCTACAAGACCAGGGCCAAGGGTGCCCAGGAGGCACACGAGGCCATCCGGCCGACCTCCTTCACACGCGACCCGGAATCGCTGCGCGGGAGCATCAAGGACGACGAACTGCGGCTGTACCGCCTCATCTGGCAGCGAGCGCTGGCCTCGCAGATGGCACCCAAGCAGATGGAGACCACGGCCGCCGAGCTCGAGGCCGGTCGTTTCGGCCTGCGCGCCAGCGCCACCCGCACCACCTTCGACGGCTTCACCAAGGTCTATACCGAAGGCCGCGACGACGGCGAGGAGGAGGAGCAGGAGGCACGCCTGCCAGCCCTGGCCGAGGGCGACCGCTCCACGGTCCACGACGTCGAGGGCGAGCAGCACTTCACCGAGCCGCCGCCGCGCTACACGGAGGCCACGCTCATCAAGGCGCTCGAGGAGAACGGCATCGGCCGCCCCTCAACGTACGCCGCCACCATCAGCACGATCCAGGACCGCGGCTATGTGAGGGTCGTGGACAAGCGCCTGCGGCCGGAGGTCGTGGCCAACATCGTGACCGACGTGCTGGTCGAGCATTTCGGCGACTACGTCGACTATGACTTCACCGCGCGCATGGAATCGGAGCTCGACGAGGTCGCGGCCGGTAAGCGTGCATGGGTGCCGCTGCTGCACGAGTTCTACGATCCGCTCCAGAAGCTCGTCGACGAGAAGCGCAAGACGCTCAAGCGCAGCGAGCTGACCACCGAGGAGACAGACGAGGTCTGCTCGGAGGGCCACCCCATGGTCATCCGGCTCGGCCGCAACGGGCGCTTCCTGGCCTGCTCCATGTACCCCGACCACAAGGAGACGCGCGACATCCCCGGCGAAGAGCCGGACATGCCCCCGGTCGAAGGGGCCGGCGAGCCCTGCCCCAAGTGTGGCCAAGGAACGCTGGTGGCACGCCGTGGACGCTACGGTGCCTTCGCCGGCTGCTCCCGCTACCCCGATTGCGACTACATCCATCGCACGGGGCCGCCCCCGCCTCCGCCGCTGCCGTTCGAGGTGGAATGCCCCAAGTGCGGCGAGGGCAGACTGACGGCCCGCCGGGCCCGCCGGACGGGCAACGTCTTCTACGGTTGCGGCCGTTATCCCAAGTGCGACTTCACCACCAATCTCGAGCCGCTCGGCGCGGTGCACGATACCGACGCGGGAGCCGTGGCCCTGAAGGACGACAGCGGTATCTGCCTGCGCTGCGGCGCTGCGGTGGACTTGCCCGCTGAGCGCGCCGCACTGCCTGGCCAGAAGCTGGCGGGTGGTGAGCCCAACCCGGCTGCTCTGACACCGTCGCGCAAACGGCGTGCCACCCAGGGTCGCACCTCCGCAGCCAAACCGGGGTCGCGCAAGCGCAAGACGACGAAGAGCGCCGCCACGGCCGACGCGGACGACGACGACGGCAGCTGATGATCGTCGGGCGGGGAGGGGCGCGATGACGAGACGGGGGAACAGCCGCGACGGGCCTTCCGCAGCGGTCGCCTTCCTGGCCTCGCTCGACGCCAAGGACGCTTCCCCGCACACCAAGCGCGCCTACAGGACGGCCCTCGAACAGTTCCTCAGCTGGCTCGAAGGCGTGCCCGGCGTGGACTGGGTGCGGCCGCCACGGCGCACCCTGCGGGCGTACCTCGCCGAGCTCGACGGCCGCGGCCTGTCGCGCGCGACGATCAGCAGCCGTATCGCGGCGCTGCGCTCGTTCTACCGCTTCGCGCGCCGCCAGGGCTGGGTCCAGGGTGACCCCTGGGCAGCCATCGTCACGCCGCGTCGCTCGTCGCGCCTGCCCCGCGTGCTCGAGGTCGCCGAGGTGGAGCGACTCCTCGACGTCATCCCCGGCTCCGGTGGCCATCCGGTCGGTGGCGCCTGGGTGCCGGGCATCCCCGAGGCCCTCGAGCTCCGCGACCGCGCCATCGTCGAGTGCGCCTACGCGGCGGGTCTACGCATCAGCGAGATCGCCGGCGCCGGCGTAGCCGACGTCGACCTCAGCCACGGCGAGATCCGGGTCCTGGGCAAGGGTCGCAAGGAACGCATGGGCATGCTCGGAGCACCTGCCCGGGATGCGCTCGAAGCCTATCTGCACCTGGGTCGTCCGACCCTGGCGGCAGCCGGAGATGGCGACGACGGCGCGCTCTTCCTGAGCACCAGGGGCAAGCCGCTGTCGACGCGCGGCGTTCGCAGCCGCATCGACCAGCTCGTACGCCGGGCCGGGCTGCCCGAGCGGACCACACCCCATACGCTACGGCACTCGTTCGCCTCCCACCTGTTGGAAGGTGGTGCCGATCTGCGCGTGGTGCAAGAACTGTTGGGCCACGCCAGCCTCTCGACGACACAGGTCTACACGCACGTGAGTCCGGGCCGCCTCCAGTCGAGCTACCGGGCCGCGCATCCCCGGGCCGTCTCCGACGGTGGCTCGCCGCCGGCAGCCGACGACCAGGGCGACGAGGGCGACGACCGCTCGTGAGCAGGGGAGCACTCGCTCGCGCCGGGCTCATCATCACCGGCGCCTTCCTCGCCTCGCGCATCCTGGGCTGGCTGCGAGTGGTCGTGCTCAGCAACCTCTTCGGTGCCGGGGCGGATCTCGACGCCTACTACGCTGCCTTCCGCATCCCGGACCTCATCTTCGAGCTCGTCGCCGCGGGTGCCATCACTTCGGCGATGATCCCCGTCCTGGCGGGGCTCATCGAGCACGGGGAGCGGCCCAGGGCGTGGCGGGTGGCCTCGACCGTGCTCAACCTGATGCTGGGCGTGCTCATCGTGCTGGCCGTCATCCTGGCCGTCTTCGCGCCCAGCATCGTGCCTCTGCTGGTGCCGGGCTTCGACGAGCCCACGACACGACTGACCATCGAGCTCACGAGGCTGATGCTGATCAGCCCCATCTTCCTCGCCGCGGGCTCCATCGTCACCGCCATCCTCCAGACACAGGACCGCTTCGGCCCGACGGCCATGGCCCCGGTCGTCTACAACGCCAGCATCATCATCGCGGCCCTCGTCCTGGCGCCGGTGCTCGGGATCCAGGGCGTTGCGGTGGGTGTCGTCATCGGCGCCATCGGCCACCTCGTCGTACAGCTGCCGGCGCTACGCGGCCACTTCACCTACTCGTTCTCTGCCGACACGGGGGACCGGGCCGCGCGCCAGACGTTCTGGTTGATGCTGCCCCGGGCCATCGGCATGGGCGCCAACCAGATCACGTTCCTCGTCAACACCGCCCTCGCGAGCACGGTGGCCGTAGGTGCGGTCGTGAGCTACACCGTCGCCTTCAGCGTGGTGCAGATCCCGCTCGGTGTCATCGGCCTGCCGCTGGGCATCGTGCTGCTGCCGACGATGTCCCGCGCGTTGGCCAACGGCGACGAGGACGAGTTCGGGACGATGGTGGCACGTGCCCTGCGCCTGCTGCTCTGGGTCATGGCCTTCATCGCCGCGGTCGGCATCGTCGCCCGGGAGCAGATCGTGGACCTGCTCTTCGGCTGGGGCTTCGACGAGACCGCGCTGGCGGCTACGGCCGCTGCCCTCGGTGTATTCCTCATCGGCCTCCCGGCGCACTCCATGAACGTCATCCTGGCGCGAGCGTTCTACAGCGGCAAGGACACCATCACACCGGTGTCGGTGGCCATCGTCTCGGTCGGCGTCAACGTGGCCATCTCCGTCCTCGCTGTCGGCACGCTGGGGATCCGCGGCCTCGCTCTTGGCATCGCCCTTGGGGCCTGGTTCGAGGCCACCACCCTGACGCTCCTGTTGCGTCGCCGGCACCCCGCCATCGCGACCCGCAGCGTCGTGCAGGGCGGTGCGCTCTCGGTGGTCGGCGCGGTCATCGCCGCCCTCGTGGCCGCGGGCGTCCTGGCCCTGGACCTGGCCCCTGAGAGCCTCTCGCGGGTACTCGCCCTCATCGTCGACCTGACGCTGGCATCGGCCGCCGGCCTGGGCGTATACGTCCTGTACAGTCGGCTGGTGCGACTCCCTGAGCTGCCGCGCTCGGTCGACCTCGCTCGCTCCGCCATCCGCGGCAGGTGAGTGGACCCTAGCCGGTCATGCGCGTCGTCGCCGATGTCATCGCACCACCGCCCCACTGGGATGAGAGGGCGGTGGCTGTCCCGGGCGGGCACGCCCTGCAGTCCGCAACGTGGGGCACATACCGCACCAGCCAGGGGTATGAGACGCGCTACCTCACGTTCGACGACGACCGCGTGGCGCTGGTGCTGCTGCGGCGCTCAGCCGGCTTGCCCGGCTCGGACGCCGCGGTCCGCCGCGGGCCGGCTCACGCCGACCAGGGTGGGGCTGTGCTGGCCGCTCGTGCTGCCGCCCTGGCCACGTGGGCGCGCGACTCCGGAGTACGCGAGCTCTATCTCGACCCGGAGCTTCCGGCCGATCCGGGGTATGCCTCGAGCATGACCGGGAGCGGGTTCGGGATCACCGAGGGACTCGAGCCTTCGATCCACGTCATGCGCCTCGAGTTCGAGCCGGACACTGACGCCGAGTCCGTGCACGCGGGGTTCTCCAAGTCCACCCGTCAGCGCATCCGCGCGGCCGAGCAGGCCGGCACGGTCGTGGAGCCCGACCCAGCCGGTGACCACCTGGACGAGTTCGCCGTGCTCATGCAGGAACGAGCCGAGGTCGTGGGTATGCAACTCCAGCAGGGAACCGACTACCTCCGTGGCTGGCGCGCGTTGCTGGCGGCGGATCTGGCCAGGCTCTTCACGGCCTATCACGAGGGCGAGCTGGTCGGCGGGTTGTTCCTCTTCCGCCATGGCGGCATCTGGGCCACGGCCTACTCGGCAGACAGGGCTTCGCGCCGTCGCGACCTGGCGGGCACCATGCACCTGGTCCGGGCCACGGCCATCAAGGGCGCACTGGCCGATGGCTGTCGCGCCATCGAGCTCGGCGGCGTGGACCTGCCCGGGCATCGCAGCCCACCACAGCCGGGTGATCCGAACCGGGGCCTGTATGAGCACAAACGGGGCTTCGGGGCAAGCTGGGTCGAGCGGGAACCGCCGCGTGGCATCGTGCTCCGGCCCGCTGCCGTGCGCCTGGCACGGGTCCGCCGCCGCACCATCGACGTCCTCCGCGGGATGCGAAGATAGCGGGCATGCCTCCCGAGCTCGATCGACTGCGCACCGACGACGACGCTTGGGACGCGTTCGTCGAGGGCTCGGACACCGCGTTCCCGCTGCAGATGACGGCGTGGGCGAGGGCCAAGGCACCCTACGGCTGGAGCGCGGCACGGGTCGTGGCCGACGGCGGCTCAGGCCCGATCGGCGGACAGGTGCTGATGCGCAGCCTGGGTCCGGGACCCTTCTCGATGGGCTATGCGCCGCGCGGCCCGGTGGCCCGGTCCTTCGACGGGGCCAGCCTCGATGCCTGGACGACTGCGCTGCGCGCGTTCGCCCGCGAACGGCGCCTCACGCACGTCACGGCTGACCCGGGCCTCGAAGGCAGCGGGCACCATGCCCTGTTCGAGGCCGCCGGCTGGGAGCCGAGTGACGCCCTGCAGCTGGCCTCGACCCAGATCATCGACCTCTCGAGATCCGAGGAACGACTGTGGCATGACGTCTACAAGTCGAGCCGCCGTTACGCCAACGGAGCTCGCAAGATGGGCTGCTACGTGCAGGAAGGTGGCGAAGACGAGCTGCCTGCCTTCTACGAGATCCTGGTGGAGACCGCCGAGCGTTCCGGCTTCATCCCCAGGGCGCTGGAAGCCTACGCCGACGTGTACCGCGCGTTCGCAGCGGGCGGCAGGGCGCGCATCCTCATCGGTTACCTGCCGGATGGGGCCGCGGTCTCGAGCAAGATGATCCTGACCAGCGGCGGCCGGGCGTCGCAGCTGTACGGCGGCCTGACCGATGAAGGTGGCCGGGCACGCTCGGGTCACTTCTTCGAATGGGAGGCCATCATCCGCAGCAAGGCCGCCGGCGCCACCATCTTCGACATGTGGGGCCGTTCGACCAAGGGCATCGCACACTTCAAGCAGGGCTTCGGCGGTCGCGTCGTCGAGTACGGAGGCACGTTCGACCTGGTCGTCAACGCGCCCGTCCGCTCGCTCTACCTGCGGGGCCGGCGGAGCTGGGTCCGTTTCGCGCGCCGGCGCCGCGGGCTCGACCCCAACACGCCCGTGTCGGCCTCGCCGGCAGGCGACTGAGACCAGTCGTGACGCCGCACCGGCTCTCGGAGCTGAGCGCACTGCTCCATCGTCGCGGCCTGCTGGCGTCGGACCCGCTGCCCGCACACGGAGCCGAGCCCGACCCGGCCATCAACGCCGTGCGCTACGACTCCCGCCTGGTCGAGCCCGGCGACCTCTTCGTGGCACGGCGCGGCCAGCACGCCGACGGACACGACCACATCGCTGGCGCGGTGCGATCCGGAGCGTGCGCGGTCGTACTCGAGCGGCCCACGCCCGCGCTGGCCGTGCCGCAGCTGGTCGTGCGTGACGCCAAGGTCGCGCTCGGAGTGGCCGCAGCCTGGCGCGCCGGCGACCCCTCGCGGTCGCTGGGCACGGTCGGCATCACCGGCACCGACGGCAAGACCACCACGGCCTACCTCGTGCGAGCGGTCCTTGAAGCGGCCGGCCGCCAGACCGGCTTGCTGGGCACCACCGACGTCATCGTGACCGGCCGCAGCCTGGGCAACGCCGCCCGCACGAGCACACCGGAGGCACCGGAACTGCAGGCTCACCTGGCTGCCATGCTCCAGGGTGGCGATCGATGGGCCGTGATCGAGTCGACCTCCCACGGTCTGGCCCAGCAGCGCGTGGCCGGCGTGGCCTACGACGTGGCCGTGCTCACCAACGTCACCTCCGAGCACCTCGAGTTCCACGGCACGCTCGACGCCTACCGTGCAGCCAAGCGCAGCCTCTTCGCCCGCCTGGCGTTGAGCGAGGAGAACCCCGAGAAGGGTTGGGGCAAGCACGCCGTCGTCAATGCCGACGACCCGGAGGGCGACTCGTTCGCAGCGGTAGCAGCGGAGTCGGGCGCGACGGTGCTGCGCTACGGGCTGGTCCGCGAGCTGGTCGCGGAGGGTCCCGGACCGCACGTCCCGACCCGGCTCGACCTGGCCGCGATCTCGCTCGAGGAGACCCCATCCGGCATGCTCGTCGGCGTGGCGCGGGACGGCTGGCGGGGAAGCATGGCGTTGCGCCTGGCCGGGCGCTTCAACGTCTACAACGCTCTCGCCGCTCTCGGTGTGGCCGCGGTCCTGGGGCTCGACCTGGACGAGGCCACCGCGGCGCTCTCGGAGGTCGAGGCCGTACCCGGGCGCATGATGCGCATCGACGAGGGCCAGCCGTTCAGCGTGGTCATCGACTATGCCCACACGGCCGAGTCGCTGGCCAAGGTGCTCGACGAGCTGTCTCCGGCCGATCCCGGAAGCGGGCTCATCGCGGTGTTCGGCTCGGCCGGCGACCGGGACCCCAGCAAGCGTGAGCCGATGGGGCGCGTGGCAGGCGAGCGCTGCCGGGTCGTCATCGTCACCGACGAGGATCCGCGGAGCGAGGACCGCGCCGCCATCCTGGAGGCTATCGCCGCCGGCGCCGAAGCTGCTGGGCGGGTGCGCGGCCGGGACCTGCTGCTCATCGCCGACCGCGCGGAGGCCATCGCCGAGGCCATGCGCCGAGCACGACCCGGCGATGTCGTGCTGCTGGCGGGCAAGGGCCACGAGAAGACCATCGAGTCCGACGGCCGGGAGGTGCCCTGGGACGAGGCCGCCGCAGCTCGAGGTGCGCTCCGGACTGGCCGCCACTAGCCAGACCGCCGCCACTGGCCAGACCGTCGCCACTAGCCAGACCCCGGACATCGCCCAGAGCACGCCCCTGGTTCCCGAGGCCGCCCCTAGTTCGAGCCCAGCACCGCCCTGACCAGCTTCTCCATCGGTTCGTCGGTAAGCCAGTTGCCCTGGTTCGAGAGCAGCACGACCGAGACGCCCGAGCCCGGGAAATACCACATCGAGGACTCGAAGCCGCGCAGGCCGCCGCGATGTCCGTGCGCCCGATGGCCGGCGAACGAGGCGATGTCGGTGCCCAGCCCGTAGAGACCCGGCCGCAGGAACGTCGTCATCTGCGCCAGCGATGCCTCGTCGAGGACCTTGCCGCCATAGAGGGCGTCGGCCCACACCGACAGGTCGCGCGCGGTCGATGCGATGGCTCCCGCCGCGTCGGCCACGCTGGCCGCGGCCATGAAGGGCAAGTACCTCGACTCGCCCGTGTGGTCGGTGTGGCCACCACCCCAGTTCCAGTGCCCGTGGGCGGCGTCGGCGGGCGGCTTCTCAGCCGGCTGGAAGTAGGTGTCCCGCAGGCCCAGCGGCTTGAAGAAGCGCTGGCGCAGCTGCTTGTGCAGGGGCTTGCCCTCCAGCGCCTCGGCCACCTTGCCCAGGATGACGTAGTTCGTGTTCGAGTAGTGGTAGCACTTGCCGGGCTTGCAGTAGCCGTCCTTGACGAGGTCCATGATCTCTTCGTACGTCCAGCGATGATCGCGAGCCTTGAGGCCGCCGGCGTCGCGATCCTGCCACCAGGCGGTGGCCGCCTTGCCGTAGCGCGGGTTCTCGAAGTAGTTGTAGATCCCACTGGTGTGACTGAGCAGCTGGCGGAGGGTGACGGTGTTCTTGCGCGGCGCGTCGGCGAAGTACCTGCCGAAGGGTTCGTCGAGATCGACCTTGCCCTCCTCGGCCAGCTGCAGGATGAGCGCAGCCACGAAGGTCTTGGTCACGCTGGCGATAGAGAAGACGGTGTCGTCCTCGATCGGCCGGTCCGGGCTGAACTCGGCCATGCCGGCGGTACCCAGCCAGGTATCCCCCGAAGGCAGGCGCACGGCTGCCTGGAGACCGGACACACCCTTGTTCTTCACCCGGTTGCGCAGAACGCGGTCGAGCTTCCTGGTCGTCCGGCTGTCGAGCTCGGCACCGTCGCTTGCCGCGACCTCGATCAGCTCATCGGCAGCGGGGGAGGCCACCGAGGCAAGAGCGCCCGGCGGGGACTCCGTGGGTGCGGAGGTGGGGGGTGGAGCGGAGGTGGTCGCTGCTGCCATCGGGTCCTGTGTCGGCGGGACAGTCGGTGCAGGGCTCGGCGTAGCTGCGAGCTCGGGGCTCGGGGCAGCGGCGAGCTCGGCGCTCGGCACGGTGGGCCTGGCGCTCGGCACGGTCGGCTCGGAACTCGGCGCGGTCGGCCTGGCGCTCGGCACGGTCGGCTCGGAACTCGGCGCGGTCGGCCTGGCGCTTGGCACGGTCGGCTCGGAACTCGGCGCGGTCGGCCTGGCGCTGGCCGAGGCTGCGAGCACGGCGCTCGAGACGGAGGCGGTCTCGGCGCCCGGCGTGGCTGCGGGCTCGAGGCTCGGTGTCGGGCCGGTGATGACCGCGTCACCCCGATCAGGAGTCGCCGCCGGCGCGGGAGTGGTCTGCGCCAGGACGGTCGGCCGGACCGTGGGCACGGGGGCCGGTTGTGAGGCCGTGGTCACGCAACCCACGAGGACACTCATGACGAGGGGCACGAGGGCATACGAAAGGCTCGCTCTCACTCCGAGAGGAGGGCGCCACGACATCACCAACGCACCCTACACCGCGGGTCGGGTCCTTGGGCGGGCGCCGGTTGAGTAGGGGTGGAATCGGCGTTGCGTTCCCGACATCGCTCTGGACGACCGCCGGGACGCTCACCCGCTGCGACCTTCAGGGCTACCCTGTCACGACCAGCCCCAAGAAGGAATCCATGACGAAGCTCCGCCGGCCGGCCATGCTCACGCTGACCGCCGTGCTGATTACGGCCGGGGTTGCCCTGGCCCAGGACGAGGTCGAGCCGAAGGCCTCGCCCGATCCGGCGCCAGCCGATGTGAGGCTGGAAGCTCTCGCGGCCCTGGTCCCGCCGACCCTGGGCGGGCATCCGCTGGCCGACGGCCTCCAACTCGCGACCGGAGAGGAGTTGCTCACGGTGATGGGCCCGGAGGAGGCCGACGCCGTCCTGGACCTGCTCGGCGACCAGGGCAAGACCACCACTGACTACGCTGTCGCGACCACGGTGCTGACACTCGACGATGGTTCGCTCGTCGTGGTCCAGGCTCACCGCGTCGAGGACATCGACGCCTCGCGCACGATCGCCGGCTGGCTGGACGTCCTCTCGGTGAGCCTCGATCGACCCGAGACGACCCAGGGCATCGTGGCCGGCCGCGGGGTCACGCTCCTGAGCGACGCGGCCTTGCCGCAAGTGCCGCCGCTCTACCTCTTCTCCGCCGACGACACCGTGTGGATGGTCCTGGCTGCCGACGAGTCACTGGTGGAGGAGGCCATGGAGGCGGTCGGTGCCGATGGGGCCGAGGAGGAGACCGCCGCCTGACGGGCTCCACGATGCTGGCGCGGACGTTCGGTTGCAGCGCCTTCGGTACACTCGCACGACGATGACCAGCCCTGCGACCGAGAAGGCCGATGCCGCTGCCGCGAAGGGTGCGGCCAAAGACGCGCGCGCCAAGCGGCGTGCCCGGCCTGAGCCGGTAGAGGATTTCTCGCCCGCGGGTATGCAGCGCATGCTCGAGGAGGTGGAGCAGGAACTCCACGCCCGCTATCCTCAGGCCGACCTCTCGTCGGTCGCGGCCTCCTACGCCTTCGCCATCGAGGCGCATGGTGACCAGAAGCGTATCAGCGGGGAGCCCTACGTCAGCCACCCCCTGGCCGTGGCCAAGATCCTGGCCGAGCTGGGACTCGATCCCGTCGCCGTCACCGCCGCGTTCGTGCACGACGTCCCCGAGGACACCGAGTACTCCCTCGGCGATGTGGAGGAGCGATTCGGAGCGGATGTCGCGAGACTCGTCGACGGCGTCACCAAGCTGGGCAAGTTCAGCACGCTGACCCATGAACAGCAGCAGGCCGAGAACATCCGCAAGATGTTCCTGGCCATGGCCGAGGACATCCGCGTCGTCCTCATCAAACTGGCCGACCGCCTTCACAACATGCGCACGCTCGCGTCACTGCCGCCGGCCAAGCAGCTGCGCATCGCCCGCCAGACCGCCGAGATCTACGCACCCCTGGCCGAGCGACTCGGCATCTGGCAGATGAAGTGGGAGCTCGAGGACCTCTCGTTCAAGTACATCGACCCCGAGGCATACCGTGAGCTGGCGGGGCAGTTGGAGACGCATCGCAGGGCCCGCGAGGCCTACGTCATACGCGCCATGGATGTCTTGCAGGAGGCGCTGCTGGAGTCGGGCATCGAAGCGGAGCTCTCGGGCCGACCCAAGCATATCTACAGCATCTACAAGAAGATGCAGCGCAAGCGGGCCGAGTTCGGCGAGATCTACGACGTCCACGCCCTGCGGGTCCTGGTCGGAGACGTGCGCGAGTGCTACGCCGCTCTGGGAGTGGTCCATTCGCTGTGGCGACCCATCCCGGGGCAGTTCGATGACTACATCGCCATGCCCAAGAACAACATGTACCAGAGCCTCCACACCGCTGTGGTGGCCCTCGACGGCAAACCGCTGGAGGTGCAGATCCGCTCCCAGGACATGCACCGCGTGTCGGAGGTCGGAATCGCCGCCCACTGGCGATACAAGGAGGGCTCGCGCTCGGACCGCGCCTACGACGCCAAGCTGGCCTGGGTGCGCCAGCTCATGGAATGGCAGCTGGACGTCTCGGATGCCACGGAGTTCATCGAGGGCGTCAAGCTCGACATCTTCCAGGATCAGGTCTTCGTCTTCACGCCTGCCGGGGACGTCAAGGACATGCCGGCTGGCGCCACTCCGCTCGACTTCGCCTACCGCATCCACACCGAGGTCGGCCACGCCTGCATCGGAGCCAAGGTGAACAACCGCCTGGTGCCGCTCGACTACAAGCTCAAGAATGGCGACATCGTGGAGATCGTCACCACCAAGAGCGCACACGGGCCGTCTCGTGACTGGCTCAACATCGTCACCACCAGTCACGCCCGCGAGAAGATCCGCCAGTGGTTCAAGCGCCAGCAACGCGACGAGAACATCGCCCACGGCAAGCAGGTGCTCGACCGGGAGCTGCACCGACTGGCACGGACGAGCCTCGACGCGGTGCCGCACGACAAGCTCGAGGAGCTGGCCGAACAGCACAATCTCAAGTCCGTGGACGACTTCTTGGCGGCCGTCGGTTACGGCCAGATCGGGGCCCAGCAGATCGTCTCGCGCCTCGGCGTCGTGGACGACGTCGACGAGGTCCAGCTGCCACAGGTGGCGCCGCCCCCACCCCAGCCGGGTGGTGTGCGGGTCAGGGGCGTCGGGGACCTGCTGGTGCGCTTCAGCAAGTGCTGCCATCCCATCCCGGGTGACCCCATCATGGGCTTCATCACCCGCGGCCGCGGCGTGACCGTCCACCTCGCCACCTGCCCCACCGTGGTCAACGAGCGCGCCGTCGAACGGCTCATCGACGTGGAATGGGAGACCGCAGCCCAGCAGACGTATCCCATCGCCATCCTCATCGAGGCCTACGACCGCACCGGCCTGCTGAGCGAGATAAGCCATGTCATGGCCGAGGACAAGATCAACATCGTGGCCGCCTCGGTGCGCGTGCACAAGGATCACCGCGCGACGGTGCAGGCGACGCTCGAGGTCTCGTCGGTGGCCCAGCTCTCGCGCGTGATGGCGCACCTGGAGCAGCTGAAGGATGTCTACTCGGTCCAGCGCGACCGCACCTAGCAGCGGGACCACTCCGGGCAGCGCGGGCCGGTCCCCTCCGAGCGTCCGCCGACGCCGCTAGACTCGCAGGCGATGCCCAAGCTCCAAGCCCCGCGGGGCACCCGCGACCTGCTGCCGAGCGAGCGCGCGGTCTTCCTGCGCCTCGAGGACACTGCCCGTGACCTGGCCATGCGCTATGGCTACGGGCCCATCGAGACGCCCATGTTCGAAGGCTCGGACGTCTTCGAACGCGGAGTCGGCGCGGTCACCGACGTGGTCGAGAAGGAGCTCTTTCGCGTGCAGGCCGGGCGGGGCGAGTCGGAGCGCGAGCGCTGGGCCCTGCGCCCCGAGCCAACGGCCGGCATCGTCCGTGCCTATGTCCAGCACGGTATGCGCACCTGGCCCCAGCCAGTGAAGCTGACCATGACCGGCCCGATGTTCCGCTACGACCGGCCCCAGGCCGGCCGCTACCGCCAGTTCTGGCAGTTCGACGTGGAGGCCATCGGCGACCCGGGGCCGGCCATCGACGCGGAGATCATCGAACTGGCCATGGCCTTCTTCGGGGCCGTGGGCCTGGCCGACGTGCAGGTGCTGCTCAATTCCATCGGCGACGTCTCGTGCCGGCCGGACTTCATGGCGGCGCTCACCACGTACTTCCGCCGCCACCAGGATGAGCTGCCAGAGCTGGAACGGGCTCGGCTCGAGACCAATCCGCTACGCCTGCTCGATTCCAAGGACGAGCGCATGCAGGCCCTGATCACAGCGGCGCCGACTATCACCGATCATCTCTGCCACGACTGCCAGGCCCACCTTGACGGACTGCTCGGGCACCTCCAGGGCGTCTCGATCGAGCCCCGACTCGAACCGACCCTCGTGCGCGGCCTGGATTACTACACCCGCACCGCCTTCGAGTTCTACCGATCGGGGACGGAGGGGCAGCAGCAGGCGCTCGGCGGGGGCGGCCGATACGACGGGCTGGTGGAGTTGCTTGGCGGCCAGCCGACGCCGGGCATCGGGTTCGGCATCGGGCTGGACCGCGTCGCCATCGCGCTCGCCGAGCAGGATGCGGCACCGGCGAGCGAACCGTGGAGGCCTGCCGTGGTGGTGGTCGGCGCAGACCCCGAGGACACGGTCGTCCGGTTGCAGCTGGCCACGGAGTTGCGCGGTGCCGGGCTGGCCTGCCGGGCTGACCTCACCTCGCGCCGGCTGGGCAAGCAGCTCGACGGTGCGGCCAAGGCCGGCGCTCATTTCGTCGTCATCTGCGGCGACGAGCTCGAGACTGGTCACGTGCAGGTGAAGGACCTGCAGGCTGGCACCCAACGCCAGGTCGACGTCACCGAGCTCGCCCGGGATCTCACCCGCGCCCACGCCCAGCACCGACATGGTGAGGAGTGAGCGGCGAGTGAAGGGGCCCGAGGTCGCCACGTGACCTTGTCGCTGCGCGAGGCGACCGACGCCGACCGTGCCGACTGGACCGCCTTCGTGGCCTCCCAGCCCGAGGGCGACTTGCTGCAATCCTGGGCCTGGGGCGAGGCCGGGGCCGGTGAACCGGGCGAACACTGGTCACGACTGGCGGTCGTGGACGGCGGTGGCCATATCCGCGGTGTGGCCCAGATGCTCGACCGCGCCACATCCCTCGGACGCACCGTGGCCTATGTGCCGCATGGACCGCTCTGGGATCGCGGTTCCCCTGACGCCGCCGAGGTGCTGGCCCGGCTGCTCGCGGGTGTCAAGAGTCACGCCAAGCGACGACGGGGGATCGTGCTGAAGCTCGATCCGCGGGGCTCGGGTGACACGGCCGCGGACGCAGCCGTGCGACGAGCCCTGCTGGCCAACGCTCAGCTCGCGGCCCACGACCTGCAGGCGCCGACCACGCGAGTGATCGACCTCCGGACCGCTGATGACCCGGTCGCGAGCTGGTCCAAGGACGCGCGCGCCGAAGCCCGGCGAGCGGAACGCGAGGGCACCACCGTCACCGTCGACCGCAACGCCGACCCGACCGCGCTCGACACTTTCCACGCCCTCCTCGCCGAGACCTCGGAACGCTCCGGCTTCCGCATCCGTCGGCGATCGTTCCTGGCCGCCCTGGCAGAGCCGCTGGCTGCTACCGGCGACTGGTTCCTGGCCCTCGCCGAGCACGATGGCAAGCCTCTGGCGGGCGCCGTGGCGCCGCGCACCGGCGACCGCGCCTACTACCTGTACGCGGCTTCGACGCGGGACAGGGAGCTGTCGAAGAAGCGCGGGCCCTACGCCGCCATGGCCGGCCTGCAGCGAGCCCTACGCGAGGCGGACACGGCCACGCTCGACCTGTGGGGTGTGCGTGAGCCCGATGACGAGACAGTGGATCCGTCGTGGGAGGGCTTCAGCCTCTTCAAGCGGCGGTTCGGCGGCACCCCGATGCGCCACCCCGGCACCTTCGACATCGTCGTCGATCCGACCTGGAACCGCCTCCGGGATCTGCGCGAGCGGCTCCGCGGCGTCGCGCGGTGACGAACGGGCCGCGAGGGGAAGCGGCCGGACGTCGACCGCTCGAGCTCTTCGATCGCGTTCCCCGCACCGCCGCGGCTGCGGCGGCGGTGGGCATCTCCTTCGCGGCCATCCTGTTCGTGCTCTCCGACGCCTCTCCCAGCACGGCCACGGTCTTCCGCTGCCTCTACGCTCTGCCGCTGCTGTGGTTGCTGATGCGACGTGAGGACGCGGCCTACGGCCGCAGGCCCCGGAGTGCTCGGCGCTGGGCCTTCCTGGCCGGCGTCTTCTTCGCGGGAGACCTGCTGCTCTTTCACCACGCCATCCTGCTCATGGGGGCGGGCCTGGCGACCGTCATCGTCAACGTGCAGGTCGTCATCGTCATGATCGCAGCCTGGTTCATCTGGCATGAGCGTCCAGGCCTGGCACAGGTCGTGGCCGTGCCCATCGCCCTCGGCGGCATCGTACTCATCAGCGGCGTGCTGAGTGCGGATGCCTACGGCGATGATCCGTTTCTGGGCACGCTGCTGGGCATCCTGACCGCCGTCTGTTACGCGGGCTACCTGCTCTTGCTGCGCAAGGGCCGCGACCGTAGCCGCGCTGCCGGCCCCATCTTCGACTCGACCGTCGCCTGCCTGCTGACCGCGCTGGTGGCCGGGCTGGTGGTAGGCGATCTCGACCCCCTGCCGCCACTGCCTACGCAGGTCTGGCTGCTGCTGCTGGCCCTGACGGCGCAGGTCGCCGGCCAGGTCATGATCGCCGTCGCCCTGCCGCGCCTGCCGGCAGCCACGACCTCGCTCATCCTGCTCATCCAGCCGGTACTGGCCACCATCTTCGCCATGCTCATCCTGGCCGAAGCGCCGTCCGCGGCGCAGCTGGTGGGCGTGGTGCTCGTCATCGGCGGCGTGCTCCTTGGCTCATCGCGCGGCCGCCACACGTCCCCGGCCGCGACCACCCCTATCACCACCGCCGCTACGTAGGCCCGGCGCGAGGGCTACCATGAGCACTCCCATCCATCCCGCCGTTCGATGTGTGCCACCCCGTGAAATCGACCTCCTACCGTGACCTCACCTGTGCCGACGCCCGTCTCGAGGACGTAGGCAAGTCCGCCACCCTTGCCGGCTGGGTCAACCGGCGCCGCGACCTGGGCCAGCTCATCTTCCTGGACCTGCGCGACCGCTACGGCATCACCCAGGTCGTCATCGACAATGCCGACTCAGCGGCTGCCCATGACATCGCCGAGACCGTGCGCGGCGAATACGTGGTCCGCGTCAGCGGCACCATCACCAGGCGGTTGAAGGGCATGGAGAACGAGAAGCTCGAGACGGGCGCCGTCGAGCTGCGCGCCACCGACATCGAGATCCTCGCGGTGGCCCAGACGCCGCCCTTCGTCATCAACGCCCCGGAGGCGGAGGTCGACGAGTCGATCCGGCTCAAGTACCGCTACCTCGACCTGCGACGCGAGCCCCTGCAGCAGCGCATCGTGGCCCGGAGCAGGCTGGTCAAGGCCATCCGTGACGCCCACGACGAGGCCGGGTTCGTGGAGATCGAGACGCCCCTGCTCATCAAGTCGACGCCCGAGGGAGCTCGCGACTTCATCGTGCCCTCCCGGCTCCAGCCGGGCTCCGTCTACGCCCTGCCCCAGAGCCCGCAGCAGATGAAGCAGCTGCTGATGGTCAGCGGCTTCGATCGCTACTACCAGATCGCCCGCTGCCTGCGCGACGAAGACCTGCGCGGCGACCGCCAGCCCGAGTTCACCCAGCTCGACCTCGAGATGAGCTTCGTCGACGACGCCGACGTCATGGCCTGGGTCGAGGAGATGGCGCTGGCCGTGACCCGCTCCGTGGCTCCCGGGCGGCCCCTGCTCAACGACCCCTTCCCTCGCTTCACCTACCGCGAGGCCATCGACCGCTTCGGATCGGACAAGCCCGACGTGCGCTACGGCATGGAGCTGCACGACCTCGGGGAGCCGGCCCGGGCCTCGGGCTTCAGGGTCTTCGAATCGGTGCTGGCCCAGGGTGGCCGGGTCTTCGGCTTCGCGGCCCCGGACCTGGGCGGCGTGACCCGCAAGCAGATCGACGAGCTGACCGAGCGTGCCCGCAAGGCCGGCGCCGGCGGCCTGGTCTGGCTGGCACTCGACGGCGAGGGCGGGATCCGCGGCTCCATCGTCAAGATCGTGGGCGAGGACATGAGCCACAAGCTGGCCGCCGAGGCCGGAGCGCGCAACGGCGATCTCGTGCTCATCGTGGCCGATGAGGACATCACTGCTCAGGAGGTCCTGGGCAGCCTGCGCGTCGAGCTGGCCGAGCGCAACGCCATGTACGATCGCGCCATCCTCAGCTACGTCTGGGTCTACCAGTTCCCGATGTACCAGTGGGACGACGACAACGCGCGTTGGGACGCGACGCACAACCCCTTCAGCGCGGTCCTGCCCGAGGACGAGGATCTGCTGACCACCGTGTCGGGCGACCCGCTCGTGGCCAGCCACGAGGACCCCGCCGGCCGCGCACGCGCGCAGCAATACGACATCGCCCTCAACGGCTGGGAGCTGGGTGGTGGTTCGGTCCGTTTCCATACGCGCGAGATGCTCTCGAAGTCGTTCTCACTCATGGGGCACTCGGCCGAGGCCCAGGAGGAACAGTTCAGCGGCATCCTCGAGGCCTTCGAATACGGCGCTCCGCCACACGGCGGCATCGCGCTCGGCGTCGACCGCTGGATCGCGCTGCTGACCGACCAGTCCAACATCCGCGAGGTCATGGCCTTCCCCAAGACCTCGTCGGGGTCTGACCTCATGCTCGATGCGCCGTCGCCGGTGCATCCCGAGCAGCTCGACGAGCTGGGCCTGGCGCTGAAACCACCCAAGCTGGGCCGGTAGGCCTCGACGGCCGAGCTGCCCCGCGAGCGCGACCGCCGCTCCGGACCAGGAGTGGTCGAGCGGAGCCTTCGCCCCTGGCGCTACGGCTCCGCGGTAAGCTCCGGTTCGAGGGTATCGGCAGCAGCGGCACCCCACTCGGGAGGCGGTCCGCCGACCGGTTCCGGCGGCCCGGCATAGTCGGGAAGGTCGTCGAGAGCCACCTCCGCGCCGAGCACGGATCCGGGGTCGCCCAACTCGACCGAAGTCGTGTCCAGGGCGGCGATGGCCTCCGCCAGCGACCCACCCGGGCCGGCCAGCGCCCGCGGCACATCAACCACCGGCAGCAGCACGGGCCAGCCTGATTCGCCTGCTCGGCGCGGACGCGTGATAGCCAGGCCATCGCGACCGTGGGCCTCGATGAGCGAGGTGACCGTCTCGGGGTCGGCCCAGGTCATGCGCCCCGGCCAGAGCAGCACTGCGCTGGTCTCATGCACAGCTGCCATGGCGGCGTCCGCGCCAAGCCGGTACGTCTGCACCTCCGAGGCCCGCCCGGGATCGACCACCGCGGCCGGCGAACCCCCGAGCGCCTCGGCGATGCGCCCGTCCGGGTCGCAGGCCACGACGATGATGGGCATGGCACCACCGGCCCAGGCGGAATCGACGATGCGCCTGACCGCGGCGCGGCCGGTGGCGTCAGCCAGGGCCTCGCGCACGCCATCGGGCACGATCACCGCCCCGACCGTCATCGCCGCTTCGACGTGCCCTGCACGTCGTCCTCTTCGTCGCGGTTCCACTCGGGCGGTGCGGCCCAGGCCCAGGGCGAACGCTGTGCGCGCGGCTCCACCATCGTGGGCAATACGATGCCGTCGTCCTCGTCGTCCATGTCGCTGGTGCTGGCCCGGTCGTGGGGAGCTCGCGAAAGGCGATCCGTCGGTAGCATCGGCTCGGGCGCCACGGGCACCTCCAACCTGGAACCCTCGACCGCCGGCGCCTCGGTCAGGGAGGCATCGTCGGTCGGGCCCACGGCCATGCTCGGGGCCCCGGAGTCGCCACTGGCAGACACGGCGGTCTCCGACGCGGTGGGCCCAGCCACTTCCTCACCTGCCGTGGCGGTGCTGACTTCGCCGCTCGACGCCGGGCTCGGAGGAGTCGAACTCCCGATCCTGGAGGCCAGGTCGCTGACCGTTTCTTCGGCTCGGCTGCGTCGCGGCAACGTCCGCGGCACCGAGGTCGCCAGTGCCTGGGTCGTGGGCGATACCCGCGGCACCTGCGTGCCAGGGCGCAGCTTCTCTCGCTGATCCCAGCGCCACCGTCGTGGCGAATCGAGGAAGACGCCGCTGACGATGCCAAAGACGGCCGCGAACGCAGCCAGCAGCAGCGGTGCACCGGAGACCCGGAACAGGTCGTCGCCGAACCAGCTCATCACGAGCGTGAACCCGAAAAGGAGTGCGACCGGCGCATTGGAGGCGGCCATGGGCCAGCCCACGCCGCCAAGCAGCCAGTAGAGCCAGCTCCCACCCAGAGCCAGGGCCATGAGCATGAGCACGACACTCACCGAACCCAGCCCCACGCCCTGGTCCTGCCAGAACCCCACGGCCATGTACATCAACACGCCAACGAGGAACGCCTGGGCGGCCGTGAGTAGCAGCTCCACGGCCACGACGTCGAGGGGGCGGGCGACGGGTTCGCGAACCTTCACGGCGTCAGCATACGGGTAGTCCGCGATCGCGTGCGACAATCTGGTCTCCCATGGGTTTCACTCCTCTGACCATCATGCCTACCGAGGCCATCCGCGCCGATCTGCGCGACGTGGCCATCGTGGCGCACGTCGACCACGGCAAGACCACGCTCGTGGACGCGATGCTGCGCCAGTCCGGGGCTTTCCGCCAGGACCAGGTCGTGGCCGAGCGGGTGATGGACTCGGGGGACCTCGAGCGGGAGCGGGGCATCACCATCCTCGCCAAGCAGACCGGCATCGACTATCGCGGCATCCGCCTCAACATCGTCGACACCCCTGGTCACGCCGACTTCGGCGGCGAGGTCGAACGCAGCCTGCTCATGGTCGATTCAGTGCTGCTGCTGGTCGACGCTGCGGAGGGACCGCTGCCACAGACCCGATACGTGCTGGCCAAGGCCATGGAGCGCCGCCTGCCGGTGATCGTGGCCATCAACAAGATCGACCGTGGCGATGCCCGCCCTGCGGCCGTGGTGGATGAGGTCTACGAGCTGTTCATGGACCTCGGCGCGGACGAGCACCAGATCGAGTTCCCCATCGTCTACACGAATGCGCGGTCTGGCACCGCCACGCACGACCTGGCCACCCCCGGCGACGACCTGCGGCCGCTGATGGACCTGCTCGTCGAACACACCCCACCGCCGACCTACACCCCCGATCACCCGCTCCAGATGCTGGTCACCAACCTCGCGGCCAATGACTACGTCGGGCGCATGGCCGTGGGACGCATCCGCAATGGACGGCTGCGCATGGGCCAGCGCATCGCTGTACTGCGCCAGGAAGAGGAGACGCCAGAGGGCGACGTGGAGCCCGGCCGCGTGGTCCGCCTCGAGGGCACGGTCACCTCGCTGACCCACGCCCAGGGCATCGAGATGATCGAGATCGCCGAGGGCGGGCCCGGGGACATCGTGGCCGTGGCGGGCCTGCCCGAGATCACCATCGGCGACACCGTCACCGAGCCCGCCGACCCGCGTCCATTGCCCCGCCTGAGCGTGGACGAGCCGACCCTGCGCATGACCTTCGGGGTCAACACTTCGCCCATGTCCGGCCGCGAAGGCAAGCTACTCACCTCGCGACAGATCCGCGCGCGCCTGGAACGCGAAGTGCTGGGCAACGTAAGCATCGAGTTCCACCCCACCGGGTCCGCTGAGACGTTCGAGGTGCGTGGCCGCGGTGAGCTCCAACTGGCCGTGCTCATCGAGCAGATGCGCCGCGAAGGCTTCGAGCTGCAGGTATCCCGGCCGGAGGTGCTGCTCCACCGCGTCGATGACCAGATACACGAACCCTACGAGCGGGTCAGCATCGATATCCCTCCCGAGCACATCGGCACGGTCACGGCCTCGCTCGCAGCCCGTCGGGCTCGGGTCGAGCAGATGACCACCGATGCGGATGGACGCACGCGCATCGAGGCCATCATGCCCACCCGCGGACTCGTCGGCTACCGCGGCCAGTTCCTGACCGAGACCCGCGGCACCGGCCTGCTGCACCAGATCGGCGAGGGCTACGGACCCTGGGCCGGCGAGGTCGAGCACCGCACCAGCGGGGTGCTGGTGGCCGACCGGTCGGGCACCACCAACGCCTACGGGCTCTTCAACCTGCAGGAGCGGGCCGCGCTCCTGGTCGGCGCGGGCGTGCCCGTCTACGAGGGCATGATCGTGGGCGAGAACTCGCGGCCAGGGGACATGGACGTGAACCCCACCAAGGAGAAGAAGCTCACCAACATCCGCACCCACTCGCATGACGACGCATTGCGCCTGACGCCGCCGCCGCCGATGACGCTGGAGTCGGCCATCGAGTTCATCGCGGCCGACGAGCTGGTCGAGGTGACGCCCCAGTCGATCCGGCTGCGCAAGCGGCTGCTGAGCCAGCACGATCGGCGGCGTGAGCGCGGCCGCGACGAAGACCTGCGACGGTCCAAGGAGCGGGAGGCTGCGGCGGCCCGCTAGGACCTTGGCCGTATCATCTCCGCCGTGACCGTCTATCTCGACCACGCCGCCTCCGCCCCGTTGCGCCCCGAGGTGCTGGAGCAGATGTTGCCCCACCTCTCAGGGGTCCAGGCCAACCCGTCCTCCCCTCATGGGCCCGGACGCCGGGCACGCATGGCGCTCGACGAAGCCCACGAGCGACTCGCGCGCGCCGTCGGCGCCGAGCCGCGCACGCTCGTCTTCACCGGTGGCGGCACGGAGGCCATCAACCTCGCGGTCAAGGGCGCTGCCTGGGCCGGCAAGGCGGAGGGCCACCGCATCGTCACCAGCGCGGTCGAACACAAGGCCGTGCTGGAGTCGTGTCTGCTGCTGGAGAAGTACGGCTTCGAGGTGCGGAGGCTGCCGGTCGACCGTTACGGGCGCGTAGACCCGGACGAGCTCACCGCGGCGCTGACGGACAAGACCGTGCTGGTGAGCCTGCAGTGGGCCAGCAACGAGGTGGGCACGATCCAGCCCCTGGCCGAGCTCATCACACGGGTGCGGACCGGCTGCCACGCGCGCGTCCACGTCGATGCCGTCCAGGCTGCTGCCTGGCTGCCGCTCGACGTGGAGACCATGGACGCCGACCTGGTCACCCTGGCTGCCCACAAGGTCGAAGGGCCCAAGGGCACCGGCGCCCTGTGGGTCCGTCGCGGCACGGCCATCCTGCCCCAGGTGCACGGTGGCTCGCAGGAGCGCTACCGCCGCGCCGGGACCGAGAACGTGGCTGGCGCCGTGGGCATGGCCGCTGCCTTCGAGCTGGCTGCCGCCGAGCGCGAGGCGACGACAGCCGCGGTGAGAGCGCGCCGGGACCGGCTGCGCGAGGCCTTGCTCGCCCTCGACGGGGTGGAGCTGACCGGCCACCCCACCGAACGGCTGCCCAACTCGCTATCGCTGGTGGTGCGCGACGTGTCCGGCGACGACATCGTCATCGCGCTCGACCTCGATGACGTGGCCTGCTCGACCGGCTCCGCCTGCACCAGCGGCTCGACCGAGCCCTCGCACGTGCTGAGCGCGATGGGCTACCCGCCGGCCGAGGCCAGGGGTGCGCTGCGCCTGTCCCTGGGGCGTACGACCACGGACGCCGAGGTCGCGACGGCGCTCGCTGCGCTGCCCGCGGTCATCGAGCGACTGCGGCAGGGCGAGGCCCGCCTGACCGGCGGGGCAGGGGAGCCCGGGTCGTGACTCGCCAGCGCGTGCTGGCCGCGATGTCAGGCGGCGTGGACTCCTCGGCAGCGACGGCACTGCTCGTGGAACAGGGACACGACGTGGTCGGCGTGTGGATGCGCCTGCACGACGCGGCCGACAGCTACAGCACCACCAACCGCTCGTGCTGCTCCCTCGACGCCGCCGAAGACGCCCGTCGAGTGGCGGGCCAGCTGGGCATCCCGTTCTACGTGCTCAACCTCGAGCGCGAGTTCGCGGCCGGCGTGATGGAGCCGTTCTTCGCGGCCTATCTCGACGGGCGCACGCCCAGCCCCTGCGTGGAGTGCAACTCCCTGGTGAAGTTCGGAGCCCTGCTCGGACGAGCTCGCCACCTCTATGACTGTGACGCGGTGGCCACCGGCCACTACGCCCGCATCGAGCGAGGCGATGATCCCGTGGGCCGGCCGCGATATCGTCTCCTGACCGGGCGAGACGAGGACAAGGACCAGACGTACTTCCTCTACGGGCTCGACCAGGAGCAGCTGGCCCACACCCGCTTCCCCCTGGGCGAGCTGACCAAGCCCGAGGCACGCGCGGTCGCCCGCCGCCACGGGCTCGTCACCGCCGACAAGCCGGAGAGCCAGGAGATCTGCTTCGTCCGCGATGGCGACTATCGCACCGAGCTCCAGCAGCGCACCGAGTGGCGTCCCACCCCCGGACCGCTCGTCGACGCTGACGGCGAGACCGTCGGTGAGCATGTCGGCGCTCCTGCGTACACCGTGGGCCAGCGCAGCGGGCTCGGCGTGGCCCTCGGCGAGCGCCAGTACGTGGCTGCCATCGACCCGGGCGCCAACCTGGTGACGCTGGGGCGACGAGAGGACCTCTACCGTCGCTGTTTCGGAGTGACCGAGGCTTCGTTCATCGACGAGCGCCCCACGGAGCCGTTCCGGGCCCGTGTGCGCATCCGCCACCGCGCCGACCTGGTCCCGGGGCTTGTCCGCCCGGCCCCTGGTGTCGAGGGTGCCTGGCGGGTCGAGCTGGAGCGAGCGGCCTGGGCGCCGGCCCCCGGACAGGCGGCCGTGTTCTACGACGACGCTGATGCGGTCATCGGGGGCGGACGCATCGACGTGTCCACCGACCGGGCCGCCTGAGCGACGCGGCGAGCGCCGGCATGGACGACGGCCTGGCCACCTTCGTGCTCAGTCCCGCCTTCGTGCTTTCCCTGCTCGTCGGTGCCTTCCACACCTGCATCTACATCTTCGTTCGCGGCAACCTCGGCTGGCATATCCCGGCGGTCCTGGTCGGAGGCATCCTGGGAGCCCTGGTGGGGCAGGCCATCGGCGCCCGAGTCGGCGACCCGTTGCGTATCGGCGACTACAGCCTGCTGTGGGCTTCGGCGATCGCCTGGATCGGCATCGGGCTGGCCATCGTGCTCAGCACGCTATCGGCACGCAAGGCGGAGCCCGATCCCGGAGGCGGCCGGATCCGCGCTCGCCGCGACTGACACTCGGCCCCCACGGGGGCGGTCAGCGCGTGAGACCAGCCCTTTCCGCTTCCTCCGCCTCGACCTCCGCCACTGCCTGCTCGTGCGGTTCGATGGCCGCCACCACGCCACCCATGCCGATGACCGCGGGCTTGACCGGCGCCTCCCTGGCCCGCGTCCTGTCGCGCCGGCGCTGGATGAAGTAGATACCGCCGGCCAGGAGCGCGGAGAGGAAGAAGCCGAAGACCATGGCCAGCCAGGGCTGATCCTGGATGAGCGCACCTCCGATGAACCCCGGTAGCGCGGCCTGGAGGGCCCAGATGACCGCAGCGATAAGGTCGTAGAGGACGAACTGCGGCCAGCTGAAGCGGAGCACACCGGCACCGACGGCCACGGCTGTCCGTCCACCCGGCACGAAGCGTCCGATGATGACGAACGTGCCCCCGCGCCGGTCGAACTGCTCCTGCACGACCTCGAGCTGCTCGGTGTTGCCGCGCAGGACCTTCTCCACCAGCGGGCGACCGGCTGCCCGGCCGATCCAGTAGGCGATGTTGTCACCGACGAAGGCGCCCAGGCCGGCCGCGACCATGACCCACAGGATGTTGAGGGTGCCCTGCCCGGCGAGCACGGCGGCCGCGGTGACAGTGCCCTCGGCGGGGATGACGGGCAGGAGCACGTCGATGGCGGCCATGGCGAAGATGACGAGGTAGGTGACGGGCGAGTCGGTGACCATGGCGGTCAGCGAGTCGATCAGCTCGGTGGCACGCGTGAGGAGGTCGGTCAGTGTGTCCATCGGTGCGGGCAAGACTAGCGCCCTACCACGCTGGAGGAACGATGACGACGAGCGAAGCACCCACGGCCTCGTTCATCCCCGCGTCCATCCTGCCCAGTCGTTCCATCAGAATCCGGACACGCATTGCAGGCCGCCATCGGTGGCCGCCATACTGTCGAGTCATGAGCACATCGCGCGACTCCACCGGCGCTGCCGAGCCCACCCAGGCGCAGAAGCCCGACAGCGAAGCGAAGCCGGGCGACCAGCCGGATCGAGGATCCCGAGCCCGTCGAAGACCTCGACCGAACTGCATTCGAGAAGCGACTCGGAACCACGCCCCAGAAGCCCGGGCTCCTGCACCGCATCGCATCGGTCTGGAAGGATGAGTACGACACGGCCATGAACTGGCCGCGCGGCAAGCGACACCTCGTCATACGCGGCTTGACCCTGCTCATCGTCAACACCATCGCCCTGCTGCTGGTGGCGGCGGTCATGGACGGCATCAGCTTCACCGGGGATCTGTGGAACATCGTCCCCGCCGCGCTGGTGACCCTCGTCGCAGGCGCTATCACGTTCCTGTTCCGACCGGTCGTGTTCGTGGCCCTCGGCATCAACAACGTCATCGTCACCGCGCTGCTGACCGTCCTCTCCATGGGCTTGACGCTGCTCGTCGCCAGCTGGCTCGTCAGGGGCATCGAGATCGATGGCTTCATCCCGGCCTTCGTCGCCTCGATCCTCATCGCGGCCGTCAACACCGTCATCGTGGCCATCATCGGTCTCGACGAGGACGAGTCGTTCTTCCGCCACTCGATGAAACGCATGGCGCGCGTCAGCGGCGACGTGGATGATCGACCGGGCCCGGGCTTCATCATCATCCAGATCGACGGCCTAAGCGAGCCAGTCATGCGCAACGCGCTGCGCACCGGCTACATGCCCTTCCTTAATGACTGGCTGGCCAGCGGCAGCCATCGGCTGGGCAAGTACGAAGCGCTCGCGCCGTCGATGACCAGCGCCGGCCAGGTCGGCCTCCTCCATGGCGCACAGCCGGGCATCCCGGCCTTCCGCTGGTGGGAGAAGGAACGCAACTACCTGATGGTCTCGAACCATCCCGACGACGCCTTCGAGATCGAGCGGCGGTCATCGAACGAGAACGATCTGCTCAAGGACGGCGGGACAAGCATCAGCAACCTCGTCTCCGGCGGAGCCACGCGTGCCATCGCCACCAATAGCCAGTTGGCCAAGAGCGGGCAGGGCCTGCAGATGAAGTCGTTCAGCATGTTCCTCTACAACCCCTACAACCTCACGCGCGGCGCGGCGCAGTTCGTGGGCTCGGTCATCAACGAGTACTTCCAGGCGCGACGCCAGCGCACCCGCGATGTGAAGCCGCGCATCGCGCGCGGCATGCCCTTCCCCTTCCTCAAGGCCAGCACGACCACCATCATGCGCGACATGCTCGTCGACCTCATCATCGGCGAGATGGGCCGCGGCACTCCGATCGTCTACGCCGACTACCTCGGCTACGACGAGGTCGCCCACCACGCCGGTCCCGAGCGGCCGGAGACGATGCAGCAGCTCGACGCGGTCGACCGCATCATGCGCTCACTCAGCCGAGCCGCCGAGGACGCCCCGCGCGAGTACCACTTCATCCTCGTCTCCGACCACGGTCAGACCCAGGGCGCACCGTTCGAGGATCGCTATGGCATCGGGCTCGAAGAGCTCACCCGGAGCCTGATGGAGGGAGATGTCTCAAGCCTCGATGCCAGCAATGACGTCGAGGGCTGGGGCCCGGTCAACACCTTCCTGACCGAGGCCAGCCGTGCTCCCGGTGCCAGCGGCAAGGTCGTCCAGCGTGCCCTTCGCAGCGATACCACCGACGGCGTGGTGGGCCTCGGCGATACCGAGGCCTTGCACAAGGGCGCCGAGCTCAAGACGGCCGACGGCGACGAGGACGAGATCCCCGACCTGGTCGTGGCCGCCTCCGGCAATCTGGCCAACATCTACTTCACCGAGATCCGCGAGCGGGTCAGCCTCGAGGGTATCGCCAAGATGCACCCCGAGCTCATGCCGGGGCTTGTCCGGCATGAGGGCATCGGTTTCATCATGGTCCATTCCGAGGAACACGGCCCCCTGGTCATCAGCGCCCGCGGCGTGCGCAACCTCGAGACGGGCGAGGTCGAGGGCGAGGACCCCCTCGAGCATTTCGGCGAGCACGCCGCGGCGAACCTCAAGGAGCTCGACAGCTACAAGCACATCGGCGACATCTTCGTCATCAGCATGTATGACCCCTCGACCGACGAGGTCGCCCCGTTCGAGCACCAGGTCGGTTCCCACGGCGGCCTCGGAGGCATGCAGACCAAGGCCTTCGTGATGTATCCGGCCGCCTTCGCCACGCAGGACAAGACCGTGGACCTGGTGGGCGCGCCCGCCGTCAACCACAAGTTCCATGAGTGGATCGGCCGGGCCAAGGAGATGTACGCGGCGGGCGAGACGCCCGAGACCAAGCCGGCCGAAGCGGAGCAGGAGCTGCCGTCCGTGCTGCGAGGGGAGACCGAGGCCGCCTGATGGCCAGCCCGGCGGCGCTCCGGTTCGTGGCTAGCGGACGACCGTGCCCTCCGGCAACACCGGCAGGATGAGCATGTACTTGCCATCCCGTCGCGGGTACCGGGCCCGGGGTCGCTGGTACGGAAGATAGTCCTCCTGGAGCTTGCCCACCGGCACCAGCGAGTCGGGCGGGCGTGATGCGCCCCAGATGGTGCTCACATAGGGGTACCACGTGTCCTGGATGTAGACGGCCTTGACCCGGAAGTCCTTGTCGTAGGCCGGATCGGCCGTGGCCGTGAAGCCGGACATGACCCAGGAATGGGCCCCACGCCATGTCACCAGCCCGACCGGCTTGTTGGTCATCCGCAGCGCCCTGGCGGCCTTGCGGATGGCGCTCTTCAGCGTGGGGGCGCCGACGACCTCGTAGGGTCCGTAGCCGCCCGTGTTGAGCAGCTCCTTCCAGCCGGTGAGGTCGACGCCGATGGGTCCCAGCTTGACCTTGTTGGGCGAGAGCCTGCGTCCTCGCTCGTAGAGCCGCTCCTGGAACCTGACCGAGCGGTTGGGCTCCGAGTCGATGATGTTCATCATCGTCTGGGTCGAGCCGGCCACACACCAGTCCTTGGTGGCCTGGTGCATGAAGTCTCCCTTGCGGTAGAGGTCGAGGTCGAACGGGCCAGGCTTGGGGCGCGGCTTCAGCTTCATCGTCTTCAGCTTGGCCTCGACCCTGTGGGGGTTCGTCTCGGACGCCGAGCGTGGCCGTGGCGTGACACTCGGGGCAGCGACCGGTGGAGCCGTGGGGACCTCGTCGCGAGCACGCTCGGTCGGCGGGACGGCCAGGAGGTTTGCCGGCAGCGCCGAGCAGGAACTCGCGACGAAGGCACCAACCAGTGCCAAGGCGAGCACACGGCCCGCAGAGGCGAGATCGTCGACACGCATGAGGCCCAGACCGTATCGGTCGCCGAGCCGCCTGTGGGCCTTCGCTCAGGAATCTTCACCCAAGCCTGTCTTCGGACAGGCGGGCCCAAGCTGCTTTCCTCCGGCGGACACTGCGTTGACGCCACCCCTGCCATCAGTGACCGGTGGCTGGCTCGGATGCCTACGGGACCGAGGGCGCCGAGAGCGACGGGGGCGTCGACGACTGACCGAGGTGCGCGACTCGATGCCCGCGGGAGCGAGGCTCCCGCGGGCTTGACTTTGTGCTGCCTGCCGCGTTCGCTACACTCGCGGTGATGCCAGAACAACACGACCGGGCCGCCCCGGAGGCCCGGATGCAGCCCCTGTCCGCGGACGAGATCCGCGCCCGCTTCCTGCGTTTCTTCGAGGAACGCGGCCATGAGGTCGTGCCCAGCGCCAGCCTGGTGCCCGGCGGTGACCAGACGCTGCTCTTCACCAACAGCGGCATGGTCCAGTTCAAGGACGTCTTCCGCGGCGTCGAGAAGCGGTCATACACGCGAGCGGTCGACTCTCAGCGCTGCCTGCGCGTGGCCGGCAAGCACAACGACTTCGAGGAGGTCGGGCGCACACCGCGGCACCACACGCTCTTCGAGATGCTCGGGAGCTGGTCCTTCGGCGACTACTTCAAGCGCGAGGCCATCCACTGGGCCTGGGAGTTCCTGACGCAGGACCTGGGCATCCCCGGGGACCGGCTGGCGGCCACCACCTACACCGACGACGAGGAATCGTGGGCCATCTGGCGCGACGAGATCGGCCTGCCGCCCGACCGCATGGCCCGCTGGGGTGACGTGGACAAGGGCGACGACCACAACTTCTGGCGCATGGCCGACACCGGCCCCTGCGGCCCCAACAGCGAGATCCACTTCGATCGCGGTGAGCATCTCTCGGAGGGGCCCGGCTGCGTGCCAGATCACACCGAGACCTGTCCGCGCTGGCTCGAGATCTGGAATCTCGTGTTCATGGAGTTCGATCAGCCGGTCGACGGTCCGCGCACGGAGCTGCCCTTCAAGTCCGTCGACACCGGCATGGGCCTCGAGCGCCTCGCCTCGGTGCTGCAGGACGTGCCCAGCAACTACGACATCGACCTCTTCGCGCCTATCCACGAGCGCATGCGCGAGCTGCTCGGACACGATCCCGAGGCCTTCGAGAGCGAGCGCTTCAGCTACCAGGTCATCGCCGACCATTCGCGCGCCATCACCTTCCTCATCGCCGACGGCGTGACCCCTTCGAACGAGGGTCGCGGCTACGTGCTGCGCCGTATCGTCCGGCGCGCCGTGCGGCACGGCCGCCTGCTGGGGCGTCACGAGCCGTTCCTCGAGCACACCGCGGCGGTGGTCATCGATCTCATGGGTGAGGCCTACCCCGTCCTGGTCGAGCGCCGCGAAGCCATCCTCGGCACCATCGTGCGCGAGGAGACCGCCTTCGCCCGCACGCTCGATGCGGGCACCATCCAGCTGGAGGAGGCGCTCATCGGGCTGACCAGCGCCGAGCGCGTGGTAGGCCGCCGCCCCGAGGAGGTGCCGGCGGATGCGCCCGAGCTTGACGGGGAGACGGCCTTCCGCCTGCACGACACGTATGGCTTCCCCATCGACCTGACCATCGAGTTGGCGGCCGAGTACGGCGTGCGCGTCGACCGCGTGGGCTTCGAGGCTGCGCTCCAGCAGCAGCGTCAGCGGAGTCGCTCGGGCAAGAAGCTGGACCTCGCCCGCCAGGCCGAGCAGACCGCGCTCTTCGACGGCATCGCCCGGCGCGTCGGCGATACCGTCTTCCACGGCTACCAGACGACCACGCACCCCGGTCGCGTCGTGGGCATCGTTCGTGACACCACCGAGTACGAGGAGCTCGAGGCGCGCGGCGACATCGAGGGCCGCACCGACACGTCGGCGGAGGCCCGCATCGTCCTCGACCAGACGCCCTTCTATGCCGAGGGCGGCGGGCAGATCGGGATCGCGGGGTCTTCCGCGATGACGCTGGCCAGGTGGCCTTCAGCGTCGAGGACACGCAGCGGCCGGTGGCGGGGCTGGTGGTCCACCACGGCCGGCTCCACGGCAGCATCGCCTTGGGCCAGGAGGTGAGTGCGGAGGTCGATCCGGAGCGGCGGGCGCGCACGATGCGCAACCACACCGGCACGCACGTGCTCCACCGGGCCTTGCGCAACACGCTCGGCGATTCCGCCCGGCAGGCCGGTTCGCTGGTCACGCCCGACTACCTGCGATTCGACTACCCCTCCGACCGCGGACTCACACCCGATGAGCGCGGCACCATCGAGCAAGAGGTGCGCCGCGTCATCCGCGAAGACCGGCCAGTCACGCCCGAGCACATGTCGATGGCCGAGGCCCAGGCGGCCGGGGCCGACGCGTTCTTCGACGAGAAGTACGGGGAGACGGTGCGCACGGTCCGGGTCGAGGGCTACAGTCACGAGCTCTGCGGCGGTACACACTGCCGCGCCACGGGCCAGATCGGCGGCTTCATCATCACCGGCGAGCGCTCGATCGGCTCCGGCATGCGTCGCATCGAGGCCGTCACCGGCGAGGCCGCCGAAGCCCTCACCGAGGAGCGCTTCCGCCTGCTCGAGGCCGCCACCACCGCGGCCGGGGCGCAGACCAGCGAACAGCTGGTGGCGCGCATCGAGGAGCTCAGGGAGAAGAAGCGCCAGGCAGCTGCGCAGCAGACCGGCCTGCTGCCGACCGCACAGGCCGCGGTCAAGACCGCCGAGCTGCTGCACAAGGGCGCTTTCGTCTCGATGATGGGCGGGTTCCGCTCGATGGATGAGCTGCGGGCCTGGGCCAAGGAGGTGCGAGGGGCCATGAAGAGCGGCGTCATCGCGGCCGGGCTCGACGATCCCGACAAGCCACAGCTCTTCGTGACCGTCAGCGACGACCTCATCGAGCAGGGCCTCGACGCGGGCGAGCTGGTCAGGGACGCAGTCAGCGAAGCCGGGGGCAAGGGCGGCGGCAAGGCCGGCATGGCGCAGGGCAAGGTGCCCGAGCCTGATGCGCTCCAGGTCGCGTTCCAGAGGCTGCGCGAGCGACTGCAGGGGTAGGGGCGGCCAGAGCATGTCCCTCGTGCGACGCCTGTTCCGAAGGGCACCTGCCGGTTCCGCCAGCGACGCCCATCTCGCGCTCGATATCGGCACCGAGTACGCCAAGGCCCTGCTCTTCGAGCACGACGACGGCGACGGCACCGTGGTCACCGGCGTCGGCCGTCAGCGACAGGGCCTGTCCCACATGCAGTCGGGCACGGTGGCCGACATCCCCGCGGTGGTGAAGAACTGCCGGGCCGCGCTCGACGAGGCCGAGGAGATGTCCGGGCGTGCCGCGGATAAGGTCGTCATCGGCATCGCCGGCGAGCTGGTCAAGGGCTTCACCACCACCCGCAGCGTCGAGCGCAAGCGACCGGACAGCTCGGTCACCCACTCGGAGCTGGAACGGCTGCTGGAGGAGATCGAGTCCGACGCCTCGGCCGAGGCCCAGCGGACGATCACCTGGGAGACGGGCCTGCCCAACGTCGACGTGCGGCTGGTGCATGCCAGCGTGGCCTCGGCCGGCATCGACGGCTACGCGGTCTCCAACCCGGTCGGCTTCCAGGGCCGCCACCTTCGCATCTCGGTCTTCAACGCCTACGCACCGCTGGTTCACCTGGGCGCGCTCGAATCGGTCGTGGAGCAGCTCGGCCTTGAGCTCATCAAGGTCGTGGCCGAGCCGTACGCGGTGGCCCGATCGATCTCCGGCGAGCAGGTCGGTCAGTCGGGCGCACTCTTCATCGACGTCGGGGGCGGTACCACCGACGTCGCACTCGTGCGCTCGGGCTCGGTCGAGGGCACTCGCATGTTCGCCCTCGGTGGCCGCGCCTTCACCAAGTCGCTGGCAGATCGTCTCGACGTGGGCTTCGAGGCGGCGGAGGCGGTCAAGATCGCCCATGCCGCAGGCAAGGACGTGGAAGACGCCGACGAGGTGGCCACCATCATCAGCGAGGACATCGCGGTCTGGGCTGCGGGCGTCGAACTCGTGCTCGAGGAGTTCGGGCAGGCGGGTCTGCTGCCCGGTCGCATCGAGCTCTGCGGGGGCGGGGCGGCGCTGCCGGAGATCCGGGCCGCGCTCGAGGACGAGCGGTTCGGCCGCGGCCTGCCCTTCGCGCGGCGCCCGCTGGTGTCGATGATGGATCCCGACTCGGTCAGCGAGATCACCGACGGGACCGGGCTGCTCGTCGACCAGCAGGACGTGACACCGATGGCCCTGGCCTACCAGGCAGTGGAGGCGGCCAAGCCCCAGGAGCCGCTCGATGCCGCCCTCACCCGCGTGCTCAAGGGGATGCGCGTCTAGCGCGGCGCACCGCTGACGAAGAGTGCCCCGGTAGGGCAGACTGCGGACGATGGCCGTCTGGTACCTGGACAACGACGACGAGATCACCGATGCCGTCGCACGCCTCCGCGGAGCGGACGACGAGCACGTGGTCTTCGTGGTGCCGCCGGGCTCCCGTATCGCGACCGGACGCATGAACTTCAAGCTCCTGGCGCGCGAGGCCGAGAACCGCGCCCTGCACCTGGCCATCGCCAGTCCCGATGAGCAGGTCCGCGCCCTGGCTGCTTCGGCCGGTGTGCTCGCAGCCGTCACGCCCGACGAGGCGGAAGCCGCGCTCGAGCGCGGTGACGAGGCCCCGGCCTCGACAGCGCCTCCGGCCGCCCCCACCATCGTCGCCGGCGAAGCCGGCAACGGCCAGACCAAGTCCGGTTCGGGTGGCGGCGTCCTCATGTGGCGCAGCCAGCGCCTGCGCGTCACTACCGTCGTCGTCCTTATCGCCGTGATCATCGGGGGCTATGCCACCCTCCAGACCGTACCTACCGCGGAGGTCACGCTGAGCCCGCGACTCGCCCTGCTGGGACCGCTGGAGACGACGATCTCGGCGTCCGCCGAGACCTCCACCGTGGACCCCTCTTCTTCGACGGTGCCCGCCACCGTCATCACGGTGCCGCTCTCGGTGCAGGACGGCTATCCCGCCAGCGGGGTCGAGGCCACCGAGACGCGGGCCACCGGCGAGGTCGTCTTCTCCGCAACGGACCAGGAGTTCGACCAGGAGATCGCGGCCGGTACGCGCGTGCTGACACCGTCCGGCATAGCCTTCCAGACGACCGAGACGGTGGTGCTGCCGCGAGGCGATGACTCGGCCAGCGAGATCCGGACGCCGGTCGAGGCGCTCGAGAGCGGGGAGTCTGGGAACGTGCCGGCGGAGGCCATCAGTATCGTGCCCTCGCTCGAGAGCCAGGGCATCGGCGTAGTCAACCCCGAAGCCGACCGGCGGCGGCCGCTTCGAGGAGGTGCCGTTGGTGACCGCCGCCGACTACGACGCCGCCGCGGTCGACCTGCGCAACCGGCTGGCCGGGGCCCTGGCCGCGTACCTGCGTGACGAGGCCAACACGCCCGCGGGCCTGACGGTCTATCCGGAGACCGCACAGCTTGGCGCCGTCAGCCACGACCCCCCGGCCGACGAGCTGGTGGGCACGCGGGCTGCGGAGTTCACGCTGGGCGGATCGGTGGCGGCGACGGTGATGGCTGTCGACGAAGCAAACGTGGACCAGGTCACTCGCACGCTCCTGCTCCTGTCAGCGCCCGCGGGCACGGAGGTCATGGTCGAGAGCGTGGCAGTGACCCACGGCGAGGGCGTCGTCGACGGCGACCGCATCGTGTTTGACGGCACCGCCAGCGGCAGTACCGTGCAGCTCATCGACCCCGATGAGCTGCGCACGAAGATCGCTGGCCTGCCGGTTTCCGAAGCGCAGGCCATACTGGAGGGGCTCGGGACAGCGACCGTGAACGTCTGGCCCGGGTTCTTGGGCGATCTGCCGAACGATCGCGAACGCATCACGCTCGATGTCCTCGAGGCATCGACCATGGAGTGAGTCAACGTACCCCATGACCGTCGACACGCACCCGCGCGCGCCGAGGTGCCGGTGACCGTGCTACTCGGTATCGATCTCGGCGACCGCCGCATCGGCGTTGCCAGCGGTGACACCACCACCGGATCCGTCAGACCACTGCTCACCTTGCGCCGCGGCACGCCCGCGCAGGATGCCGAGGCCATCGGCCGCATCTGCGAGGAGCGCCGAGCCAACGCCCTCGTGGTGGGGCTGCCCCTGCACATCGATGGCAGCGAGAGCGAGCAGTCAAAGCGCACGCGCGCCTGGGTGGCCACGGTGGCGCCGGCCCTGGGCCTGCCGGTGTCGCTGCGCGACGAACGCCTCACCAGCGCCACTGCCGAAGCGAGCATGGGCCCGCCACCTCGCGGGCGTGCCGGCGGTCCGCCTTCGGCAACAGCGCGCAGGGCCTGGCGGGCCCGCGTCGACCGCGAAGCCGCCGCCGCCATCGTCCAGAGCGAGCTCGACGCTCGTGCAGCCACGGAGGTGAATACGTGAGCAGCCCGCCAGAAGGCGGCAACGGCCGCGTCGGCATCGTCGAGGGCTGGGAGCTCCGCCAGCATCGTCAGCAGGATGCCAATTCGGGCGCGTTCAAGGGCCTGGTCTTCGTCGTCGTGGCGCTGCTGCTCATCGTCGTCGGCGGTTGGTTCGCGGCGCGTCCGATGGTCGGGCCCTTCCTCACGGACGTCTTCGCTGAGAGCCCCGGCATCATCAACCTGCCGGTGGCCGGCGACCTCATCGCGGCGGAGTTCGCCGACCGTCTCGACAAGTCCGCCGCCGATAGCGACCGCGAGATCGAGTTCGTGGTCGAGACCGGTCAGTCGGTCGACGAGATCCAAGAGGCCCTCGTCGAAGCGGGCCTTCTCGCCGACGAGCCTGCCTTCAAGTACGCGGTCGTGCGAGACCGGGTCGACCAGCTCATCAAGGCTGGCACCTACACCATGACCCCGCGCATCACGCCCGCAGGCATCGCAGCTCGCCTCGAGGGCGATCCCGATCCGCCCACGCCGGTGACGACGCTGGACATGCGCCTGGGCCGTCGCATCGAACAGGTCGTGGCCTACCTCCAGCAGGAGACCGAAGAGGTCGGCCTCGAGCTGGACCCCAAGGAATTCCTGCGCCTGGCACGCAGTCCCAGCGAAGCGCTGCGCAAGCGATACGCCTTCCTGAAGCAAGCGCCGGACGGCAGCAGCCTGGAGGGCTTCCTCTACGGAGGCACATACGAGGTACCCGTCGACATCACGTCCGAGGAGCTCATCGGCCTGATGCTGGGCAAGTGGGATGACGCGGCCAGCAGGTACCTGGCCCAGTCGCGCAAGCAGGGCAAGGACTTCTACGACGTGCTCACCATCGCCAGCCTGGTGGAGCGCGAGGCCAAGGCGGACAGCGACCGTGCCAAGATCGCCGGCGTCTACTGGAACCGACTCAATCCCAAGATCAACAAGCAGACCGACGGGCTGCTACAGGCCGACCCCACCGTGGTCTACGCCACCGACTCCATGGCGCTCGAGAAGGTCCCCGTCAAGAATTGGGACGAGTACGTCTTCTGGGACCTGCTCGGTATCAGCGACTACTCGACGGTGGACGTCGACAAGAGGTACGAGTCCTTCCAGACCTACCAGAACCCGGGCCTGCCAGATCTGCCCATCGTGAGCCCGTCGGCGAAGTCGTTGGCGGCTGCGCTCAATCCGAACACCAAGTCGAAGAACCTGTTCTTCTATGCCTGCCCCGGTTCGGACACGCACAAGTTCGCCAAGACCTTCAAGCAGCACCAGCGCAACATCAATAGCTGCAAGTAACCGCCGTCGAGGCGCCTGACCGGCGCCGCACCGCCCATCGCCACCAGCCCAAAGGGAGAACGTCACCACCCATGATCTCAGTCGGAGACCTGCGCAGGGGCATCGTCATCGAGCTCGATGACGAGCTCTGGCAGATCCTGGAGTTCCACCACATCAAGATGGCCCGGGGCTCGGCCCAGATCCGGATCAAGCTGAAGAACGTCAAGCGCGGGCAGACCGTCGAGCGCACCTTCCAGGCCACGGCCAAGTGGCCGCGCGCCATCCTCGAGACTCGTCCCGTGCAGTTCCTGTACCAGGACGGCGACGAGTACCACTTCATGGAGAACGAGACGTACGAGCAGTTCCACCTGACCGGGGAGCAGCTCGGCGATGTGACCCAGTACCTGGTCGAAGGCATGTCGGTCGACCGCACCACCTACGAGGGTGAGACGATCGGGGTCGACCTGCCCATCTCGGTGGAGCTGAAGGTGGTCGAGACCGAGCCCGGCTTCGCCGGCGACACCCAGTCGGGTGCCAAGAAGCCGGCCACGCTCGAGTCCGGCCTTGTCGTCCAGGTGCCGATCTTCATCGGTGAGGGAGACACCATCAAGGTCGACACACGCACCGGGGAATACCAGACCCGCGTGTAGCGGCCACTCATGGAGCCGCGCAGCCTCTGGGACGACCCGCCTCCAGCGCCCGAGCGCGCTGAGGCTCCGCTGCCGCCTGAGCCCGGCTCCAAACCCCCGGCCGTGACAGAAGGCCCCGCGGGACCGACGGTGCTCTCGGTGGCCGCACTCAATCGACTGGTACGGGAAACACTGCGCCGGCAACCTCGCCTCAGTCCGGTGTGGGTCGAAGGTGAGATCGGCAGCGTCTCGGTCAGTGCTGCCGGCCACGCGTACTTCACGCTCAAGGACGACAAGGCCCAGCTGCGCTGCGTCGTCTTTCGCGAGGAGCGACTGGCGCTGCCGCTGGAGCCGCGAACCGGATTGCGGGTGGTGGCCCAGGGCCGGATCGACGTCTTCGAGCAGCAGGGTGCCTACCAGCTCTACGTCGACTCGCTACAGCCCGCGGGCGTCGGCGACCTGGCCCAGCGCTACGAGGCGCTGAAGGCGGAGCTGGAAGCCGAGGGCCTCTTCGACAGCTCGCGCAAGCGCGCGCTGCCGCCCTGGCCGAGGACCATCGGCGTGGTCACCTCCCTGAGTGGGGCCGTCCTCCACGACATCCAGCGCGTCATCGACCGGCGCTGGCCGTTGGCGCGGCTGCTCGTCAGCGCCTGCCGCGTGCAGGGTGCGGGGGCAGAGGCCTCGATCGTACGCGCCCTGCGCCGGCTGGGACGCTGGACCGACCCCGAGAGCGGACGAGCCGTGGACGTGGTCATCGTGGCGCGCGGGGGTGGCTCGCTCGAGGACCTCTGGGCGTTCAACGAAGAAGCGGTCGTGCGTGCCATCGCGACTCACCCTCGCCCGGTCATCGTGGGCGTCGGCCACGAGACCGACGTGACGCTGGCCGAGTTCGCCGGCGACAGGCGTGCCGCCACGCCGTCGGTGGCGGCGGAGCTGGCGGTCCCGGACCGGGCCGCTCAACGCCAGCAGCTGCGAGCGCTCGAGGCTGCGCTATCGGTGGGTGCGGGCCGGCGGCTGGGCAGCACGCGCGCGGCGCTGGAGACGGAGCGACGTGCCCTCGAGACGTTCCGGCCCGGTGCCTACCTGGCTACCGAGCGTGAGCGCGTCGGGCTGCTCCTCGACCGGGCCTCGCGTGCCCTGCTGGGACGCCTCGCGGCAGATCGGGCCATGTTGGACCGCAGCGCCGACGGCCTGCCGTCCCTGCTGCGGACTCGCACCGCTGGCGCCCGCTCGGAGCTGACCCGCTATGCGGCCGGCCTGACTGCCCTCGACCCCTTCGGCACGCTCGAGCGCGGCTACGCCATCGTGCGCACGACCGATGGTCACGTGGTCGTCGACGCCGCCGGCCGTGTCCCCGGCGACCGGCTGGAGGTCCGCCTGGCCAGAGGCCTGTTGGACGTGTCGGTCGATACCGTGCGAGACTCCCGCTCGTGACCGAGACACCGACGGACGCCGCGAAGGCCGCGGGCCCCGACAGCACCCCCGACATCGCCTCGTTGACCTTCGACAAGGCGCTCGAAGAACTCCGCCTCGTGGTGGCCCGCCTCGAGGAGGGCGGCCTCCCGCTGGAGGAGTCGATCGCCCTCTATGAGCGCGGCGCCGCCCTGCACGAACACTGCGGGCGGCTGCTCGACTCGGCCGAGCTGCGGGTGCAGCGTCTCGTCGACGGCGCCGGCGGCAGCGCGCCACGGGTGATGGACCTGCGCCCGGACGACGGCGACGAGCTCTAGCCCATGGTCACGCTGCGTGACCTCCGTGGACCGGAGGACCTCAAGGACATCAGCCACGGAGAAGCCCGAGCGCTGTGCACGGAGATCCGCCGCGAGATCATCGACACCGTGGCTGCCACCGGCGGACATCTGGGCAGCTCGCTGGGTGTGGTCGAGCTGACCGTGGCACTCCACCGCATCCTCGACAGTCCCACCGACCGCATCGTCTGGGACACCGGGCACCAGGCCTATGCGCACAAGCTCCTGACCGGCCGACTCGATCGTTTCGGGACGCTGCGCCAGCTGGGTGGCGTCGGCGGCTTTCCCAGGCGCGAGGAGAGCGTGCACGACGTCATGGACGGTGGCCACGCCGGCACCGGCATCTCCATCGCCGAGGGACTGGCGCTCGCGCGCGATGCCCGGGGCAGCGGCGAGCGCGTCGCGGTGGTGGTGGGCGACGCGGCCCTGATGAGCGGCCTCTCGCTCGAGGCACTCAACGACATCGGCCACCGCAAGACGCGCATGCTCATCCTGCTCAACGACAACGAGATGAGCATCAGCCCATCCGTAGGCGCGGTCAGCCAGTACCTCAGCCGCATCAAGCTGTCACGCCAATGGCGCCGCTCCAGGCGCCGCTTCGACAGCGACATCGCCCGCATCCCCCGCATCGGGCCGTTCCTGCTGGAGTGGTCCCGCCGCATCCGCCACGCGGTCGTCGACCTCAGCCAGCCCGGGCGCCTCTTCGAGGACCTGGGCGTTACCTACGTGGGGCCGATCCCCGGTCACGACCTGATCGCGCTCGACAGCACACTGCGCAAGGCCCTGGAAGAGGAAGAGGCGCCCATCATCGTGCACGTGCGCACGCGCAAGGGCTTCGGCTACCGCCCGGCGGAGGCCGACAAGGTCGGGTTCCACGGTGCGGCCCTCCCTCCTATGCCCGAGCTGACGGTGGCAGCCTCGGCCGGCAACGGCGCCGCGCCGTCCGATGGCGATGCCGCGCCGCCGGCCCAGGAGCGTGTCGCGAGCAAGCTGCCCAACTACACCGCGGTCATGGCCGCCGAGCTCGTGCGCATCGCCGAAGAGGACGAGCGCGTGGTGGCCATCACCGCGGGCATGCCCACCGGTACGGGCGTAGCCGCCTTCGGCGAGCGCTTTCCAAAGCGCACCTACGACGTCGGCATCGCCGAGCAGCACGCCATGACCATGGCGACCGGTCTTGCCTTGGCTGGCCAGCGGCCGTTCGTGGCGCTCTACTCGACGTTCCTGCAGCGCGCCTTCGACCAGGTGGTCCACGACGTCTGCCAGAACGACACGCCGGTGGTCATCGGCATCGATCGCACCGGGCTGGTGGGCGAGGACGGCACCAGCCACCAGGGCATGTTCATGCTTGGGCCCCTGCGCCAGCTGCCCAACCTGGTGATGGCCGCGCCCCGTCACGAGCAGGACCTGCGGTGCCTGCTGCGCACCGCCTTCGGCCAGGAGCACCCCTTCGCGCTGATGTATCCGCGCGATGCCGGCTTCGGGCTCGACGACGTCGATCCGGTCCCGCTCGAGGTCGGACGCGGCGAGGTCCTGCGCACCGGTTCAGACATCCTCATCGTCGGCCTCGGTCCCATCGTGGCCAGGGGCCTGGCCGTGGCCGGGCAACTCAGTACGGACGGCTGGTCGGTCGCTGTCGTCGACGCCCGCTTCGTCCGGCCTATCGACCGCGACCTAATCCTGGACCAGGCCCAGGGCAAGCAGCTCGTGGTCACACTCGAGGAGAGCGTGCTGGCCGGTGGCTTCGGCTCGGCGGTGCTGGAGGTGCTGGCCGACGCGGACGCCGCTACCGCCGCCGTCCCGGTCAAGCGCATCGGCCTGCCTGATGGCAAGTTCGTGGACCACGGTGCGGTCACCGACCTGCGCCGTACCGTGCGCATCGACGAGCCCGGCATCAGGTCCCAGGTCGAGGAGGCTCTGACCGCCCACGGGCTGACACCCGGCGCGCGCACCGCTGTCGAGGCCTGATCGGCTGGCCACCACCAAGCGGCGCAAGCTGCGCCTCGACCAGCTCCTCGTGGAACGAGGGCTCGTGCCCTCGCGTGCTCGCGCCCAGGCCCTGCTGATGGCCGGACAGGTGCGGGTCGGCGCGGGCGACGCCGCTCGGCGCGACCGGCGCCCGGGCGAGCAGGTGGACTCGGACGTCGAGATCGTCGTGGCGGCCGGCCCCCGCTACGTGTCACGGGGAGGGGAGAAGCTGGCCGGCGCGCTCGACGCCTTCGGCGTGGACCCGGCGCAGCGCACCTGCCTGGATGTGGGTGCGTCGACCGGCGGCTTCAGCGACTGCCTGTTGCAGCGCGGCGCGCGCCGTGTCTATGCTCTCGACGTGGGCCGGGGTCAGCTGGCGGAGTCGCTGCGGCAGGACGGGCGCGTGGTGAGCATGGAGCGCACCCATGCCGGACGTCTTGACCCTGAGGACGACGAACCGTTGGTGCTGCCGGAGCAGGTCAGCCTGGCCGTGGCCGATGTCTCGTTCATCTCGCTCACACGCCTGCTTCGCGGCATGGCCGCGCACGTCGAGCCCGGGGGTGACATCCTGCCCATGGTGAAACCGCAGTTCGAGCTCAGCCCTCGCGAGGTGCCTAAGGGCGTCGTCCGGGACGCGGCCGCCCGAGCGGCCGCCGTCACGCGCGTCCGCGAGCACGCGCTCGAACTGGGCCTCGAAGTCCTTGCCCAGTCCGAGTCGGTGCTCCTCGGGCCCTCCGGCAACCACGAGTACTTCCTCCATCTGCGGGTGCCCGCCCGCTGGGCGCCGGTGGGCTCCCGCGGGGGACCGGGCACATGAAGCGCATCGGCTTCGCCTTCAATCCCACCTCGGAGATGGCCGTCGAGCTGCGAGAGCGGGCCCTCCGCTGGTGCTCGGACCACGGCCTCGACGCCTGGGCGCTGCCCTCCGACGAGGCGCCTTCGGATCGCGAGGTGCTGGCCACCACGGACGCCATCGTCGTGCTCGGCGGCGACGGCACCTTCCTGCGAGCAGCCCAGACCGTGGCCGACGTCGACGTGCCCATCCTCGGCGTCAACGTGGGCAAGGTCGGCTTCCTATCCAAGGCAGAGCACCACGCCCTCGAGGGTGTGCTCGGACAGCTCAAGGACGACGACTACGAGCTGGAGCCGCGCCTGATGCTCGACGTCGGCGTGGTACCGGTCGATGGCCAGCGGGACGGACAGCTTCACGTCGCGCTCAACGAAGCAGCCGTCGTGCGCGGTCGCCACGCCCAGGTCATGCGTGTGGTCGTCGATGTCGGTGACTCCCGGGTGGCGACCTACATCTGCGATGGTGTGGTGGTGGCCTCGCCGACCGGCTCGACAGGCTACAGCTTCAGCGCGGGCGGACCCATCATCGAGCCCACCAGCCGAAGCCTCGTAGTCACCCCGATCGCGGCCTACCTGACCCCGTTACGCTCGAGCGTAGTCGGGCCCCAGCACGTGGTGAAGGCCACGGTCGAGGCGGCCTACGACTGCCTGGTGAGCATCGATGGGCGCCTGGACGTGGCCCTCGCGGTGGGGGACCGCGTGGAGGTGCGCGCCCGCGACAGGTCGATCGACTTCATCCAGCCGAGAGGGGCGCTGCCCTTCTGGGACCTGCTGCGCCACAAGGCCACGCTGCTGCCGGATTGACGATGATGGGCGGCCCCTCCGACGCCCGCAGCGGCGGCGGCAACAGCGAGAACCAGCGCGGTGCACCACGCGACCTGGTCGCCGCCATCGAGGCCTATGCCGACTACCTGCGGGTAGAGCGCGGCCTGGCCGCGGCAACCATCCGCGCCTACGACACCGACCTGCGGCTGTTCGGCCGCGACGCGCCGGGAGTGGGGCGCTGGGCAGCCTCGCCCGAGCCGGCCCGCGACTACCTCGGGGCCATGACCCGTCCGCCACGCCTGCTGCGGCCGACCAGCCTGCGGCGCAAGGCCGCCTCGATCCGGGCCTTCTACCGCTTCTGCTACGCCGAGGAGCTCATCGACGCCGACATCGCCGCGCTCATCGACCTGCCGCGCCAGATGCAGCGCCTGCCCGACACGCTCGATACGCAGGAGGTGGGGGCGTTGCTCGATGCGACCTCCGGCGACGACCTCGTGAGCCTGCGCGACCGCGCGCTGCTGGAGCTGCTCTACGCGGCCGGCTTGCGCATCAGCGAGGCCTTGCGCCTCGACCGGCAGGACCTGTCCTTGCGCGGCGGCTTCGTACGCGTCATCGGCAAAGGTGACAAGGAGCGGCTGGTGCCGGTGGGTGACCTGGCCGTGGCTGCGGTGGAGACCTACCTCGCCGAGCGGGACCGGCTACGCGAGCGTGAAGCCGCTGCCGGGGCGCCAACGATGGCCGAGTCCGAGGAGGGCCGGGAGCCGCTCTTCCTCTCGAAGCGGGGGCGACGCCTCGACCGCATGGCCGCCTGGCGCGTGATGCGAGCCGCCGCACTCCGCGCCGGGCTGCCCGGGCGTGTCACACCCCACACGTTGCGGCATAGTTTCGCTACCCACCTGCTGGAAGGCGGAGCCGACCTGCGTGTGGTGCAGGAACTGCTCGGCCACGCCAGTATCACCACCACCCAGCTGTACACGCATATCACCGGAGAGCGGATCCGCCAGGTCTACGCCCGGGCCCACCCGCGCGCATGACAAGAAGGAGGAACGAGCGAGATGGGTAGCTACGCCGAATCGCTGCTCACGCCTGACGAGAGGGTACTGACCCGTGAACGCCAGCATCCGATCGCGCTCATCCTCGACAGCTGGCCGGCCATCATCCTCTGGGGCATCACCATCCTGCTCGTCGTGGCCCGCATCATCGTGCCCGACGAGGTCGTCGGCTTCCGGCTCTTCGGTGACGAGACCTGGTTCGGCACCGCCGCCTTGAGCGTCACGCTCGTCACCCTCGTGCTCGGTATCGCCGTCGTCGCCTGGCGCTGGTGGTGGTGGCGTACCCAGGAGTTCCTGGTCACCAACCGGCGGCTGGTGCTGGCCTGGGGTGTGTTCAACAAGTCGGCCTCGGACAGCTCACTGGAGAAGATCAACGACGCCCAGCTGCGCGTGAGCTTCTTCGGGCGCATCCTCGACTACGGCCACCTCGAGGTGCTCACCGCGGCGCCCATCCAGGGCGCGGACCTGCTGGACCGGCTGAACCACGCCAAGGCCTTCAAGAAGGCCATGATGACCGCCAAGCACGACCTCCAGCGCGATGTCGGCGACGGTGAGGACTACCCCCGCTCCACTCCCTCAGCAGCGTCGGTGGCCACGACTCCGCCCGCCGCGGCCGAGCCCACCGCAGGACACATCGACGTTTCCGGTGGCCAGGATCCCCTGCGTGCAGACACGCCCGACGAGGTCACCGCCGTACTCGGCGAGCTGGCCAGGCTGCGCGACGCCGGCACGATCAGCGACGAGGACTACGAAGCCAAGAAGACGGAGCTACTCGGTCGCCTGTGAGCCGGCCGACTGATCGACCATGACGCTCGACCCCCAAGACCTCTTCTCGGCGTTCATCGTGGTGGCCACGATGCTGCTGGTGGGATTCCCTGTGCACGAGGCGCTGCACGCCTGGACGGCCATGAAGCTGGGTGACAACACGGCCCGCTGGATGGGCCGCGTCACGCTGGACCCCAGGGTGCATTTCGACCAGATGGGCGCGATCGTGCTTGGCCTGACCGCGGTCTTCAGTGCCGCAGGCGGCGGCATCCTCTTCGGCTGGGCCAAGCCGACACCGGTCAACCCCATCAACATGCGCTATGGCCGCCGGGGGCATGCGCTCGTGGCCTTCGCCGGTCCGGCCAGCAACCTCGTCGTGGCCATCCTCGTGGCGGTCATCATGCGTGCCGTCCTCTGGCTCAATCCGCCGGTGTCGCCACTGGTGGACCTGTTGTGGACATCCCTTTGGCTGCTGCTGCGCCTCAACGTGGTGCTCTTCATCTTCAACCTCATCCCCATCCCACCGCTGGACGGCTGGAGCGTCTTGAAGGGAATCCTGCCGCGCTCAGCGGCGCGACGGCTCGAGGAGCTGGAGATCCAGTACGCGAACGTGGTGCCCATGCTCTTCTTCGGCTTCATCATCGTGCTGTTCCTGACCGGCGGCTCGATCCTGGGGCCACTGGTGTGGGACATCTCGCTGCTCCTGATCGGGCGCTGACGTGGGCTGGTGGGGCACCAAGGTCCGCCAAGCCATGCGTTACGTCTTCGGGCGGGTCAGCGACAGCGAGCGGCTCGATCTCGTGGGCTGGCTCAGTCCCTCGCAACTGGCCCTCTTCGACGCCATGCACCGGGCCGACCAGCGTCACGGGCTCGACGTGAAAGCCACCCTGCGCACCGAGGGATACGACGATCCCGAGCTCCTGCTGGCGGCCCTCCTGCACGACTGCTCGAAGGGTCCGGCCGTGCGGCTGCCGCATCGCGTCGCATGGTCGCTCGGGGAGCGCTACGGTGACGCCGTGACCGACACGTTCGCCCGGGTGCCGGGTTTCGACACCGCCTTCGAGCGCTTGCGCCACCACGCTGTCGACTCCGCCCGGCTCGCGCTCGAGGCTGGCTGCAGCGAGCGGACGGCCGAGCTCATCCGCCACCAGGCCGACCCGCTGGACCCCGATGCCGGCGTGGCGCTGCGCATGGCCGATGAGGCATGCTGAGGCACATGATGGAGACCGATCGATGACCGAGACGTTGGCCCGCGCGCCCCAGATCGGTGAGCTCGGGGTCGCCGCGCTGCCGCCGCTGCGTCCGCCGGTCCGCGGGGACACCACGGTGCGCTTCACCGACGCCGAGCATCCCGACCGGGCAGCACACATCTCCGTGGAGGGCTACGACGGGCCCCTGGGACTGCTGCTCGGGCTCATCGAGCAACGGGAGCTGGACATCCTGGAGGTGCCGCTGGGCGACCTCGCCGGCGCCTACCTCGAGGCCCTGGCCGCGCTCGACGAGGAGCAGATGTCGCACATCAGCTCTTTCGTCACCGTCGCCAGCCAGCTCATCCTCATCAAGAGCCGGGCCATCCTGCCGCGCCCGCCGGTGGTAGCCATCCCGGTGGACGAAGGGCCAGACCCCGAGGCCGCCCTGCGCGAGCGGCTCATCCTCTACCGCCTGTACCGCGACGCCGGTCGCGACCTGCGCGGACGGCTCGAGAGCGCCTGGGAGGTCTTCCGCCGCGAGCCCATCGCCGCGGTGGCCTCGGCCAGGGCCGGCTCGCGTCCCGACGAAGGGCCCCCGCTGGACCCCAATGTGTTGGCGCAGGCACTCGTGCGAGCGCTGCACCAGGTGCCTCCGCTACCGCCGTCGCCGGACGTGGTACCGCGCCTCGTCACGCTCGAGGAGCGCGCCCGCGTCATCCGCGCGGCGCTGACCGACACGCCGGTGGTCGTGTTGCAGGACCTGCTGGAGGACCTGACCGACAGGGTGGTGGTGGCGATCACCTTCCTGGCCATGCTCGAGATGGTCAAGGGCCGCGAACTCTCGGTCGAGCAGGAACAGCCCTTCGGACCGATCGTCTGCCGTTCCACGGCAACGGCATGAAGCAGCAAGGACCGGGCGTGGACGCGGACGAGCGATCGATGGCCGAGCCTGAGGTGGTGCCCGTCGGACCGGGCCCCGAAGAGGACCAGCAGATCGCCAGGCTGGATGTCGAGATCACGCCCGACGAGCCGGACTCGGCCACGAGGCAGGCGCCGGGGGAGGCCGCGGGGGCGTCGGTGGCCGACCTCGAAGCGCTGTTGTTCGTGGCTGAGAAGCCGCTCAGCCGGGCCGAGCTGCGCACGGTGGCCCGGCTCTCCGCGGAGGACCTCGATGCGCGCCTCGGCGATCTCGAGGTGCAGCTGCGCGACCGCGGCATCCGTCTGGTCAGCGCGGGCGACCGGGTGATGCTGGGGACCTCGCCTGAAAGCGGAGCGCTCATCGCCCGCTACCTCGGGGCGGACGCGGTACGGCTGAGCCCTGCTGCGCTCGAGACGCTGGCCATCATCGCCTACCGCCAGCCGGTCACACGCGGCGTCATCGAGCGCATCCGCGGGGTCGATTCCGGCCATGTCGTGCGCGGCCTGCTCCATCGCCGCCTCATCCACGAGCAGGGCCGCGCGGAGACGCCCGGCCGGCCCATCCTATACGGCACCAGCATGGAGTTCATGGAGCGCTTCGGGCTGACCTCGCTCGACGACCTGCCGCCGCTCGAAGCGGAGATCGCCGCCCAGCTGGCCCAGGCCGAAGAGGACTCCGGGGCTGAGGACGATCAGCCCGATGAGGCCTGATGTCTGAACCGGTCCGCGTGCAGAAGGCCCTGGCCGATGCCGGGGTGGCCTCTCGCCGGGCCGCCGACGCGCTGGTCGCGGCTGGGCGCGTGACCGTCAATGGGCAGCCCGCCGTGACCGGCCAGCGCGTGGACCCGGCGGTCGACGCGCTCGCGGTCGATGGCCGCCCGGTGCTGCCCGCGGGCAAACGCACCTACCTCGTGATGCACAAGCCCGCCGGTGTCACCAGCACCGTCAGCGACCGCCACGCCGAGCAGACGGTGCTGGACCTGCTGCCCGCCGAGCTACGTGGTTCCGGCTCGAGGCTGTACCCGGTCGGCCGTCTCGACAAGGACTCCGAGGGGCTCATCCTGCTCACCGACGACGGCGACTGGACGCAGCACCTGCTGCACCCGCGCTACGGCGTCGAGCGCGAATACGCGGTCGGGCTACGGGCCCCGCTCGATCCGGCCAGCGCCCAGGCGCTGACCTCGGGCATCGAGCTTGACGAGGGCCTGGCCACGCTGGTCGGCCTGCGTCGGTCCACGCGCGTCGAGGCTGCGCGCCTGGAGGACCGAGATGACCCACGCGGACCGCTGGCCTGGTATCGGGCCGTGATCACGCAGGGCTGGAAGCGTCAGTTGCGGCGGATGTTCGCGGCCGTCGGGACCCCGGTTGAGCGGCTGGTCCGGGTCCGGATCGGCACGCTCCGCCTCGATGACATGGCGCCGGGTGCGGTGCGCCCCCTGAGCAGTCCCGAGCGCGAGCGGCTGGCAGCGACCCGGAAGGGCCGGTGAGCGGCCCCCGCGTGGCCCTCGACGGCCCCGGCTCGAGCGGCAAGACGTCGGTCGGTGCCGCCGCGGCCGCGCGTCTCGGCTATCACTTCCTCGACACCGGCGTCGTCTACCGGGCCGTCACCCTCCTGAGCGTGATACGGGGCATCGATGCGGAGGACCAGGATGCACTCGTGGCGGTCGTACCCGACCTGTCCCTCGCGCCCGATGAGCAAGGCAACATGAGACTGGTCCTCATCGACGGCGAGGACGTGACCGCACGGCTCCACGTGCCGGAGGTCGACCGGCGGGTCAGCGCCGTCTCGGCCCAGCCGAAGGTGAGAGCGGCCCTGCTCGAGCGGCAGCGCGAGGTCGCGGCACCGGGCTACGTCATCCTCGCCGGCCGGGACATCGGCACGGTGGTACTGCCGGACGCGGAGCTCAAGCTTTGGCTGGAGGTGTCGGCCGAGGAGCGCGCTCGTCGGCGTGCCGCCCAGCGGGGCCATTCGCTCGAGTCGGAAGAGGGCCAGACCATCCTCGCCGACCTGCGCCGTCGCGACCATCTCGACAGCACCCGCGAGACCGCGCCGCTGCGCGTCGCTGACGACGCTGTCATCGTCCACAGTGACGGGCGGGACTTCGATGACACCGTGAACGAGGTCGTCCGTGTCATCCGGGAACACACGCAACAGGGGACCAGCGCATGAGTGAATTCCAGGCCATGGGCGCCTATCCCACCTTCGTCGCAGGCCTCTGCCGTTTCGTGGCCCAGTCGATCGCCCGGGTGAAGGTCGAGGGGCTCGACGGCCTGCCCCGGCAGGGACCGCTCATCCTTGCGGCCAACCACATGAGCAACGCCGATCCGCCCTTCATCGGCGGCTGGCTCGGCCCGGCGCTCGGCCGCCGGCCCACCTTCCTGGCCAAGGACTCGTTGTTCAAGGGCCCCCTGGGTCTGCTCATCCGTTCGCTGGGGGCGGAGCCGGTGAAGGCCGGCGGCAGCGACATCGGCGCCTACCGCGCAGCCAAGTCCATCCTTGACAGGGGTGGCGTGGTGGCCATCCTGCCGGAGGGTACGCGCTCGTTCGATGGTGTCATGGGCGACCCCAAGCCAGGCGTCTCGCTGCTGGCCACGCGCACCGGCACGCCCGTGCTGCCCATCGGCATCAGCGGCACCGACGACCTCATCGCCCGGGAGCAACTGCTGCCCAATATCGGTAGCCGCGTCATCTTGCGCGCCGGGCCCCCGTTCACGCTCACCATCCCGCCGGGGGCGGACCGCAGGGCAGCGCTGGCCGACGCCGATGAGGAGCTCATGCGCCGCATCGCGGCGCTGGTCGAACCCCGCCACCGCGGCGAGTGGGAGCCCTGGCCGGAGGCCTGACGACCGCGCTCGGGGTAGGCGAACCTGGTTTCACGCCATCGTCAAGAAGCGATGCGATACTTGCCGTCCCATGGGAACCGTCTCCGAAGTCCGCATCGCCCGCCGCACCGGCTTCTGCTATGGCGTGCGCGAGGCCATCGACGCGGCGCGCATCAGCGCCGCCGAGGGCAAGAAGACGCACACGCTCGGCCAGGTCGTCCACAACGAGGGTGTCATCAAGGGCTTGCGCGACCAGGGCATCGTCTCGGTCAAGGAGCTCGACGAGGTCGATGAAGGCGCGGCCGTCGTCATCCGCGCCCACGGCGTGACGCCGGAGGTCATGGCCCGTGCGGAGGAGAAGGGTCTCGACGTCATCGACGGCACCTGCAGCTGGGTGACCCAGGAGCAGAAGGAGCTGGCCAAGCTGGTCGAGGAGGGCTACACCATCGTCCTGCTCGGGACGCCCAACCACCCCGAGGTCGTGGGCCTGCTGGGCTACGCGCCGGACGCCATCCTCGTCGACGAAGAGGAGGACTGGGACCAGATCCCGAGGCGCAAGCGCATGGCCCTGCTCACGCAGTCGACGCAGCCGCCGTGGAAGTTCGAGCAGCTGGCCGGCTACCTGACCACCCGCGCGCACGAGCTCAAGATCGTCAACACCGTCTGCCCGGTCACCATCCGCCGCCAGCAGGACACCACCGACCTGGCAGAGGCGGTCGACCTCGTGGTCGTCGTTGGCGGCCGCAACAGCGCCAACACCAAGGAGCTCACGCGCCTCGTGGGCATCGTGGGCAAGCCCGCCGTCCAGGTCGAACGCGCCGCGGATCTCGGTGACCCAGCCGCCTTCGACGGTCACGTCATTGTGGGCGTGACCGGCGGCACCTCCACGCCCATCGAAGACCTCGAAGCGGTGGCGGCGCGCATCTATGAGCTCGCCGGCGTGCCCGAGAGGCAGGAGCGTGCTGTTCAGCTGGCCCACCAGGCCGTCACCGCGGTGGCCGAGTCGGCCTACCGCAGCTCGTCGCTGCCCGCCGCCTAGCTCCGACCGCCATGCCGACCCGCCGCACACGCCGTCGCCCCCGCTCCATCGACCGGGACACGCCCGCCGCGGGCCTGCCCGTGGTGGCCGTCGTGGGCCGGCCCAACGTGGGCAAGTCGACGCTCTTCAACCGCATCGTCGGGGAGCGCAAGGCCATCGTCGAGGACCGGGCCCGCACCACGCGCGACCGTCTCTACGGCGTAGCCGAGTGGAACGGTCGCCGATACGTCGTCATCGACACGGGCGGCATGGAGATCGACCCCGGTGACGCCATCGAGGAGCGCGTGCAGGATCAGGCCAGACTGGCCATCGAGGAAGCCGAAGTCATCGTCTTCGTGGTCGATGCCGCGGCCGGCCAGACGCCCGCCGACCAGGAGGTGGCGCAGACGCTGCGACGCGCCCAGGCACCGGTGATCATGGCCATCAACAAGGCCGACAACGAGAAGCTCGAGCTGCAAGGCCACGAGTTCCTGCGCCTGGGCTGGGAGGATTGGCACGCAGTCAGCGCGCTCCACGGACGCGGCACCGGCGACCTGCTCGACGCCATCGTCGAAGCGCTCCCGGAGGAGTCCTTCGATGAGCTCGAGCGCAAGCGCCGCGAAGACGAGGCCGACGACCTGGCCGAGCGTATCGACGAAGGCATCCTGCCCGAGAGCGAGCAAGAGGCGGCGGCCGCGGACGACGGACTGAGCGGCGAGGCCTGGTTCGACGAGGAGATGCCGACCCCGCGCATCGCCATCGTGGGCCGGCCCAACGTGGGCAAGTCGTCGCTGCTCAACCAGCTGCTGGGCGAGGAGCGCGCCATCGTGAGCGACATCCCCGGCACCACCCGCGACGCCATCGACACCATGCTCACCTGGCAGGACCGCGAGGTACGGCTCGTCGACACCGCCGGCCTGCGCCGTCGTGGCAAGGTCGCGTCAGGGCCCGCGGCCGAACGCTACTCGGCGCTGCGGGCACTCAAGGCCATCGGCCGCGCCGACGTCTGCGTGCTCGTGCTCGACGCGCAGGACGGGCTGGCCGCTCAGGACGCCCACGTCGCCGGCTACGTCGTGGACGAGGGCGTGGGACTGGTCCTGGCCATCAACAAGTGGGACCTGGTGGAGAAGGACGACAAGACGTTCGAGGAGTACGTCGCCCGTGTCCGCAGGCAGGCCCCGTTCCTCCACTTCGCACCGGTGGTGGCCATCAGCGCGCTTACCGGCCAGCGGGCCGGGCGTGTGCTCGACGAGGCGCTGCTGATCGCCGCCGAGCGCCGCCGGCGCATCCCCACCGCACGCCTGAACAAGGTGCTCTCCGAGGCCGTCTCACGCCACCAGCCCCCAGCCGTCAAGGGCCGCCGGCCGCGTTTCTACTACGCCACCCAGGCCACCATCGAGCCGCCCACGTTCGTGCTTTTCGCAGCGGATGCGAAGTCCGTGCACTTCAGCTACCAACGCTTCCTCGAGAACCGCATCCGCGACGCCTTCGACTTCGAAGGCACGCCGCTGCGCCTCATCTTCCGCGAGCGCTCGAAGGTGCAGCTCGAGCCCAAGAAGCGCAAGCCGCGAGCGAAGCCGGGCAAGACACCGACCAAGAAGTCCCGACGCAAGGGCTCCTGATGCCGAGCGACGGGCCCGGCGTGGCAGTCGTCGGCGCCGGCGCCTGGGGTACCACGCTGGCCTTGCTGTTGTCGAAGGCAGAGCCCGTGATGCTGCTGGCGCGCGACGAGGCGCACGCGGTCACACTGCGGAAGGACGGACAGAACCGGCACTACCTGCCGGGTGTGCCCATCGGCGAACGGGTCACCGTCACGGCCGACCCGAGCGCGCTGGCATCCGCCTCGGAGCTGGTGGTGCTGGCCGTGCCCTCGGTAGCCATGCGCGCGACCGCCGAGTCCGTGGCCCCGTTCCTGCCCCACGGCGCGGTCTTGCTGTCGGTGGCCAAGGGCATCGAGGGCGACACGCTCTTGCGCATGACCGAGGTCGTGGCAGCCGAGGTGCCGGCCGCGGCGGGTCGCGTGGCGGCGTTGTCGGGGCCGAACCTGGCCCTGGAGATCTCCCGGGGGTTGCCGGCGGCAGCCGTGGTGGCGGCGGAGGACGATGCCGTCAGCAGACGAGTAGTGGAACGGCTTGGCGGGCGGACGTTCCGCCTCTACCGCAACCGGGACCTGGTCGGCGTCGAGCTGGCGGGGGCGCTCAAGAACATCGTGGCCATCGTGGCCGGAGCGGTCGAGGAGCTCGGGGCAGGGGACAACGCCAAGGCCGCCATCACCACGCGCGGTCTGGCCGAGATGACCCGCCTGGGGGTAGCCATGGGCGCCAACGCGCTGACCTTTGCCGGGCTCGCAGGGATCGGCGACATCCTCGCGACCTCGACCTCCGCGCTCTCGCGCAACCACCGCCTGGGCGTCGAGCTGGCCTCGGGCCGGGCCTGGCCAGAGATCGAGGGCACGCTACCCGGTGTGGCCGAGGGTGCCTATACCGTCAGGGCCGCGGTGGCGCTGGCCGAACGCCACCACGTGGAGATGCCCATCGCCCGCGAGGTGCACGCGGTGCTCTACGATGGCAAGGATGTCCGAGCCTCGGTCGTGGACCTTCTGGCTCGGGAGTCGAAGGATGAGCTGACAGGAAGGGCCTGATGTCTGCGCGGTTGGCCGCCCTCGCCCTGGCCATGTCGATCCTGGTCTTGCCAGCGTCCGTCGCCGCGGCAGACCAACCCGCGGCGGAGGGGTTCAGCTGGCCCATCCAGCGATGGCTGGAGGCGACCCAGCTGGAGGTGGACCCCTTGGCCCTGCTGAAGGACGAGCGCCCACGAGCGACCGCGGTGCGTGCCGGGCCCCGTGCCAGCGGCGCCGTCGCGCTGACCTTCGATGACGGCCTCAACAGCGGGGCCTGCGCCCGTATCGCTGACACCCTCCGCCTCCACGAAGCGGTCGGCACGTTCTTCATCAACGGCAACTGGCTCAAGTCGGACCCGGCAGGCTGGCGCGGCATCCTCGACGGCATGGAAGTGGGCAATCACACCCGCTCGCACTACGACCTGACCGGCGAACCGAACCGGGTCGTGCTCAAGCAGATCCTTGAGAACGAGAACATCCACGAGCAGGTCCTGGGCCGGCCGATGCTCAAGGTATTGCGGCCCCCGTACGGGGCCCACAACGACCGCATCCGGCGACTCGCCGCGGAAGCTGGCTACGACCGGCTCGCCATGTGGAACGTCGATACGCAGGACTGGAAGCCCAAGAGCACCGCCCAGAAGATCGTGCGGCGTGCCATCGGAGCTCGGCCCGGCTCGATCATCCTGATGCACTGCTCGCGATCTGCCACCGTCAAGGCGCTGCCGGCGATCATCCGCCACTACCAGCGGCGCGGTATCGAGCTGGCCGGCCTGAGCAAGGTGATGAAGGGCGCCAAGGGGAACCGCGGGGCGCCGGCACCGGAACCATACGGCAGGCCCTGACCGAACACGTAGGCCGTTCACGAGATCCGTTCAGTGGCCCAGCGGACGGGCAGGTGTGCAGACCACCGGTCCGGTGGGCTCGAGTGCAGTACCTGTCGCCCATGGGCCCCGGGCCATCGCGCTGCCACCGTGACCGTCCCAAGCCTGCCAAGAGTGAGACGAGCCGTGGCCCACGCAAGCGTGACATCCGTAGCGACGACCTTCACACCGGCCAGACCACAGGAGCAGGCGGCCCCAACGCCTCACGACGACCACGCCGGCTTCACGCTCTGGCTCCTTGGACTCAGCGCCATCACCCTCGTCTTCGCCTCGCTGCTCTCGCTGGGGCTGACCATCCGCGGCGGAGATCTCGCCGGCGCAGCCGCCGCGGTCGTCATCGGGTACGTCGTGTTCGTGTCGGTCGTCGGCGTCGTCTCACTCGCCTATTTCGTGGTCGTGGGACAGAAGAGCGGACTCCTCGCCTCGACCGAGCGGGGCACCCAGCTGGAAGCTGACCAGGCCAGCGGCCACGGACTGAGGGTCGCCCCGGTCGTGCCGCCGCGCAGAAGCATCGACAGCGCACTCGCGGCGTGGCCGCGCGAAACGGGACGGGCGTCTCCATCGCTGGTCTCCCAGCATCGACAGCTGCCCGCCGCGGCTGCGACGCATCGTCACCGCGCGAAGCCTGCACCGGGTCGCGATACCGCGCCTCGTCCGCTGCTTCCGTCCCGACCGGCCCCGCCCCTACGCCCTGCCGCTTCGCAGGCGGCAGCGCTCCAGCTGCGCGTGGCGAGCCTGCGAGTGCCTCCCCCGAGCGATCGGCCCTCGCACTTCTACGTCGACCGCCTCCGCGCCCAGGACATGCGTCGCGTGTACCCGGCGCCGGTCCGAAGGGCCTGGCCTGTCACTCCGGTCGCGCGCCCGCCGTATGTCCCACCCACGCCCGTCCGTCAGCCCGCACCGGAGGCGCGTCCATATCACGTGCCGACGGTGCCGATGGTGCCGCGCCACGTCGTGCAGCCGATGGCGCGACGGTAGGCTCCACCCAGCGCTGGCGCCGAGCCTGCTCAGTGAGTCGGTGCTAGACTCCGAGCGCCGTCGGGGCGTGGCGCAGCCTGGTAGCGCACTTGACTGGGGGTCAAGAGGTCGCTGGTTCAAATCCAGTCGCCCCGACCACAACTCCAAGCGTGAAACGGGCCTCCTTGGACACCAGGGAGGTCTTTCTTCATGGCTATGGTGGGGAGTCTGGTGGGGACGAGCGGCTGGCAATGCCGCTTCGCTCGACGGGTTTCGACGCTGCGCTTGCCGATTTGCGGCGAGTGCGACCGCAACCGCAACATGGAAGCAGACCTTGGCGCCCTCGACTCACAGGATGGCTCGCTCGACGGCATCATCGACTGGTAGCAGGAGGCTGAAGGCTCGATGGCTTCCGCACTCAGGTGTCTCGGTGTGACACCGGGTGTTGCCGGCATCACGGGTGACGCGGGTGATGCCGGCTGGAAGACGGTGCGCGGGGCGCTCCCTGGCCTTGCCGACGCACTCGTTGACCGCAACTGAGTGGGTCGCCACGAGGATGCCGGAGACCGTGCTCCGCCTGTCCACTTCGCTGGCCTGCGCCGATGCCGTCCTATCTTTCTGACTCGAGAGCGCGCATAGTGCAGGCATAGGACGCGGACCGCAGAGCCTCGGGCGGACTAGCTCACAGGGTCGCCGCGTGTCCACCGCGTACCCGCCAACCCCTGGCTGGGGCTGTTGCGTCGTCAGCTCGGGATGTGCATCGTCAAGGAGGTCAAGACATGGCCGGATTCAGCTACAAGTCGTTCGATTCACCGGATGAGACCCGAACACCGCCGAAGACACGGGTGGATGTCGTCAGGCTCGAAGGCGGGACGGCCGCCCGCTTCACGTTCCAGCCCGGCTGGAGATGGTCCGAGGCGGTGGGCCCGGTGGTCGGCACGGACTCCTGTCAGTCCCGTCACGTCGGCGCGGTCGCGAGCGGTCGGATGCACGTGGTCCACCAAGACGGCACGGAGGGCGAGACCGGCCCCGGCGACGCGTACGTCATCGAGCCCGGACACGACGCTTGGGTCGTAGGGGATGAGCCGTTCGTGGGGTACGAGTTCCAGAGCGCCGAGACGTACGCGAAGGGATAGCCCGTCAGCCACGGGGGCGGCCCACGTCACGGGGCGCTGGGTACGGTCGGTCCCCGGTCGATCCGATGAGGCCGTGCCGTGCTCTCAGCTGGTCGCGGGCAGGTCCCAAGGATGTGGCACGGTGGTCGTGAGACCACCGTGCAACTGGAGGCCGATCTCGAATTCTACGAGCGGAGTAGGGGGCCAACTGAGCCTGTTCGAGCGTTTCCTCGACTGGCTGTGGTAGGTCTGGGCACTCGGACGGTGTCATGATGGCTGGCCGTGGCCATCCCCGACTTCCGGACTTTGATGCTCCCCTCGATGACGAGGACCCGCTGATGCACTCGATATCGTTGGCCCACCACCTCAGGTTCCTCATCCCGGCCCTACTGCTAACGGTCGCCTTCGGCATCTTCGTCAGCCCGTGGACGGTCGTCCCGGTGCTCGCAGTGCTTCTCGTACTGGCCCTCGTCCTCATCGTCCTCATCGTCCTCAGGAGGACTCGCTGAATGGCCGCCTGTGGACTCGCATCGTGGCTGTCAGGGGCTGAGATACGGCCAAAGGGCCCGTCCGCTGGACGGGGCCTTTCTCGACGTGGAGATACGTCAGCGCGACACGGGGTCGGGTACTGGCGGGCCGTCGCCGTTCGAGATGAAGCCCATTACCGGAACCGTGCCCATGGGGCCCGAGTCCTCGATCGCGTTGATCACCAGGTAGGCGCGAAGCCCGTCGTACGCACCGGCTCCCTCACACCAACCGCCCTGCACGTCGCCGGGCCCGTTGCTGAGCCCGATGAGGGAGCATGACCAGGTACCGTCCGTGTTCTCGATCGTGTCGAGCGTCTTCCAGATGCTGGCCCCGCCAGCGAGGTCGTCGAACCCGCTGTCACGTTCCAGGCGCCTGCCCGTCATCCGGGGATCGGTGGTCTCGAAGGTCTGGCCCTGCCAACCGCTATTCAGTGACACGTTGAGACCATTCTCTGTGAACTCTTCGTCGGGCGGATAGGGAGGCATGGGCAGTGGGCGTCCGTCGTACGTGAGCGTCCCGCTGAAGAACGCCCATTCGTCAGGAACCACGACCTGCGCCTGGGCCCCCCGAGGAGTCAGCCCATCCTCGGGCCCTTGGACCAGCCCCGACAGGGCCAAGCCTGAGCCGATGGTGAGGACGGCGGCGGCAGCGATGACTCGCGTTGCACTGAACATGGATCTTGACCTCCCATGGATCTGTCGTGTACCGCTGAATGGCCACCACCGCAGGTGGTGGTGGTCCGCTCGAGGCGATGTCGTGGCGATCTCCCGGGCGAGAGCCATGGCATCAAGCTCGATGGGAGCGCGATCTGAGTAGCGGCGCAGCGCGTGAGCCAGCCGCAATTCGAATGTGCGTGGTTCAGGCACCGTCAAGGTCCCTCCGAAGTCGCTCGACGGCCCGCGCCAGTCGGCTGCGGACGCCAGATGCGGTCATGCCGACCTGCTGCGCGATCTCGCGCGAATCGAGGCCGGTAACGTAACGCAGGGCGAGGAGGCTGCGGTCGTCAGGTCTGAGCCGTTGCAGGGCCCGCCGCAGGTCGACCATGTCGATCTCGTCGGCAGGGTCGTTCGAGCCCATCGATGGCTGGGCGCTCGTGAGTTCCATGATTTCACGACGCTTGTGCCGCCGGACCAGCTGTCGCGCCTCATTGGCACAGATAGCGACGAGCCAGGGGCGGACACGTTCCGGTTCCCGAAGCGATGGCAAGCGCTTCCAGGCGATCACCCAGGCACTCTGCGCAGCCTCTCGTGCGAGCTCGACGTCACCCACCACCACGTACGCTGCACGCACCATTGGTTCGTGGTGCTGCGCGATCAGACGCGCGAACGCGACCTCGTCCCCGGAAGCAGCCTGGCTGACCGTGAACGTCGGATCTGTTGCGTCCAGGACGGTGCTCTCCATGGTAAGGAGATGTCCCCCGCAGGCAGAGTGTCCCAGAATCGATCGAGCTGCCTGCCGCTTCCGTGGGAGGAGGGGACTGCCCGAAGACGGGGACCCGCTCCCGCTCGCTCGTGGCGTCGCGGAGGCGGACCTTGGCTCGTCGATGCCGGCTCGTTGACGGGCTTGCTTCCCGGCCTCGCGCAAAGGTGCCCGGGCGGTCCGGTGGGGTTCGTCACGGTTAGGTGAGCGCGGCCGTTGCCGGGGCACACCACGACCGCCGCGACAGGGCTTGTGCCGATGCCGAACGGCCCCGACGCTGGTAGGAGCCGGACGCACAGGCAGGCGTGCGTCCGGCTATCTCTCCCAGCGATGCGGAAGCAGGCCCTTGCTCGTCCACCAGAGGAGGGTCGACGGGTGCCAACCCGTCGATGGCACCCTGGTGAACGCCGGACAACCACCCAGGTCTCCGTGCCTGGTCTCGTCCCGACAGCGGGTCGCCTCACCCCTGTCTCGGGTCGCTCGGGTTCGCGACGGTGAGAGCCCCGCACACGCCTTCCTCCCGGGTGATGCCGTTCCCCGCCGTCGTCTCCGGGTCCCAGATCACGCCCTTGCTGGAGAAACGGAGCGTGAACGGGACAGGCTCGTTCGCTTCGGCCTCTGCGGCACCCGGGGCCAAGCCCCGCGCGATCCTCTACAGGGTATGGGGGTCTCAACCGAGTGATCGGCCAAGTTCCCCCTTCACGGCCGTTGGCGTGGCGCTGGATGCCGGAATCGAGACTCGGCGAGGGGCCGCATCGAGGCCTTCCTGGAAGTCGAGTAATCTGACCGCCCGTCGACCGGTCGTACTGGTCGACGAACTCGGGCCTCCCTCAGGGGTGTCCAGCCCATGGTTCGCGTTGCCATGATCGGGCCGTCAACTCCTTGGCCCGACCGACTGCCTGACATCAGATCCGAACGGAGGACCATCACCGATGCGATCCCTCAGGACCGATAGGCCGACCGCCGGTGTCGCCGCCGTGGCATGTCCATGCATGTGGCGAACGTATGGTGACTCGGCGCGCGCCGTCGCCCGTCACGCTGGGACCCGTTGATGGACGTCGGCACGATCACCGACATCTACGGGGCGCTCGGCCTCGTCGCGATCCTGATGGTGATGTGGTTCGGAGTGATGTTCGTGGCATCGCTGATCTCGTCGTCTGCCGGCGAGAGCTACGCCCACTTGCGCCGACGCATCGGCCCGTCCGCCATCGCAGGGGCCTGGGTCGTGGCATCGCTAGCGATGGCCGGAAGCCTCTACTTCTCCGAGGTGGCCAACTACACGCCGTGCACCCTGTGCTGGTACCAGAGGATCGCCATGTATCCGCTCGTGCTCATCCTGGGCATCGCTGCCATCCGGCGTGACATCGGCATCCGCATCTACGCCATCCCCGTGGCCGCGGTCGGCCTGGTCATCTCCAGCTACCACTACCTGCTCGAGTGGTTCCCCGAGATCGACGCCGGCGTCTGCAAGGTCGGCATCCCGTGCTCGCAGGTGTGGTTCCGCGAGTTCGGCTTCGTCAGCCTCCCATTCCTCGCGCTGATCGCGTTCGCGCTGGTGATCACCCTGCTACTGATCCCGATGCGGACGCCACCGCAGGGGTCGTCCGCCTAGCTCGGAACGGGGACGAGCGTCTCCGAGTCGCCACGCACGACCGCGTCCATCTGGACCGACTCGGCGTCGTCAGGCACGGGCTCATCGGGCCCGAGCTCGGCATCGGCGGCAGCCGCGAGAGCCGCGGCCATGGCCGCCTCTTCGACGATCGAGCGCTCCGCCTCGACGGCGTCGGCAGCGCGCTGGGCCTTGAGCTCGCTGAGATCGGCTTCACCGGCGAGCTCCCAGCGCATCTCCTGGAACCGCGCCGAGCTGGCCTGGTAGCGTTCGTCGACGTCGGCCCACTTGGCCAGGCATACCACGGCCGCCTCGCGGTACACGCGCCAAGCACGGACGAGCGCCACTTCCAGCGCCGGCTCGGCTTCAGCCGGGGCCACGGCCAGGCCGGCCACGGCCAGGCCACGACGCAGAGGGTGCAGGCAACGCTCGAAGAGGAAGACGAGCGACTGGGGGATACCGGAGGCGGAGTCCTTCGGACGCGGCATGAGAGCGGCGCCGAACCCGTTCACGTCGGTCGGGCTCATGCCAGGTGTCGGCGCGATCCAGAAGTCACAGGACTCGATCTCCCGCTCGACTTCCGCGCGCATGGCCGCGACCTGCTCCTCGGTCCAGAAGCGCAGCTCGGCGATGTCTCTGTCGCTGAGCTTGGCCATGACCTCGACCGAGGCACCGCGCGCAGCGTCGACACGGCGCTGCGCCACGGATCCGATGTACTCCACCGCAGCGGACGTCAGCGCCGCCTGTGGCTTGACGAGAGCATCGAGTGCCGCGGTCGCGAGGCGGCGGGCCTCGGCGATGGCCAGATCGAGTTGCCGGAGCTCTTCATCCATGACGCTACCCTGACGAGACCGATACAGGTCGGCCGACGCGAGTATCCGGTGGTGCCCGATACTCGTCACGACGACCATCGGGCCATCTCCGGTCGACCGACCGGACCAGCAGCGCCTCCGCACGACGCTGACGACCTCCCCGCAAGAGGAGGTCTTGGGGCCTGTGGCCGGTTCTGGTGGTCGTCTAAGCGGCCGTCCGGCGCGCCGCGGACGTCGTCTCTGGACGCTCGGTGAACGCGGGGTGGCCACCGGCGGCGGTGCAGGCCTCGACCCACCGGTGCGTGCCGTTGCAGAGATAGCACCAGGCGGTGGCCGGCGTGGGCCAGCCTGCCTTGCGTTCCTTCTGCCCGATGGTTCGTCCGTACTTGCCGGCTGTGTGCTTGGTCATGGCGCTCCCTCGGTCGTGGTCAGGCCCGATCGGGGCGCTGTTCGAGACTGATGGTCGCCGCCGCAGGGTCTTGCGGTCATGGGTCCAGGTCGGCAGAACGGGGCGCCCGGGCATTGCCGAGAGTGTGCAGCGTCGAGGTGACCGCAGGGCTATTGACGGCTGTGCGCCCAAACCCGAAGGTGCGCGCATGGACGGACTCGTGTTCGCACTGCTCGCGCTCATCGTGGCCATCGTGGCTGCGGCAGCCCTAATCGTGATGTTCTTCAAGCGTCGCGATCTGCCTGAGAGTCAGACCGTGGATTTCCGCGCCTACTTCGTCGTCGGCGTGGTGCTGCTGCTGATGGGCGTGGGCATGGCCGTGCTGCTGGTCACGACCATGGACGGCTGGTGGATCCCCACGATCCCGCTATTCGTCCTCGGCGCTGTGTACGTGTTCCTTGGCTGGTCGAACCGCGAGAAGTGGCTCCAACGCTAGGCCGGCTCTCTTGCGTCCGGATACCTTCGCACGCAGGCCCGCCTGACCCGGTGGAGGTTCACGCGGCTGACATCGGGCCCTGAGGAAGGGGGCGGACTGCCCCACAACTGCCGCCGGGCCAATTCGAAGGCCCCGGAGTACCATCGATGCACGTGCACGAACGGGACTCGGAAGACGCGGGCGTGGGGGCTGACGGCCTCGACGCCGCACAACGCTCCGCCACGGGTGACATGCCCGCACCCGAGCTTCGGGCTGCGCTCCACCACGCGGCCGACATCGTGGCCGACTACCTCGAGCGGGTCGAGGACTTCGCGGTGCTGCCGAAGGTCCATCCGGGCGAGCTGACCGAACAGCTCGACGGCCCGCCACCGGAGGACCCCCAGCCACTGGCCGACATCCTGCGTGACCTGGTGACCGAGGTCGTGCCCAACGTCACCCACTGGCAGAGCCCGCACAACCTCGCCTACTTCAGCTCGAACGCCTCGGGCGTCGGCATCATCGGCGAGCTCATCAGCAGCGGGCTCAACAGCAACGCCTTCCTCTGGCGCGTCTCGCCGGCCGGTACGGAACTGGAGGGCATCACCGTGAACTGGCTGCGTGCGGGTCTCGGGCTGCCGGACACGTTCGACGGCGTCTTCAACGACACGGCCTCCATCAGCACGCTCTCCGGGCTCGCCTGCGCGCGACAGCAAGCCACCGGCAACGCCGCCCAGGCCGGCCTTCGCGCCTGGCCACCGCTGCGCATCTACAGCTCCAGCCAGGCCCACTCCTCGGTCGCGCGGGCGGCCATGATCCTGGGCATCGGCCGGGATGGGGTCCGCGCCATAGACGTCGACGATCGGCTGGCCATGGATCCCGCGGCACTGCGGGCTGCCATCACCGAGGACCGCGAGAACGGCTGGCTGCCGGCCGGCCTGGTGGCCACCGTGGGCACCACCTCGACTACCGCGGTCGACCCTGTCGACGCCATCGCCGACGTGGCCGAGGATGAAGGGCTGTGGCTGCACGTGGACGCGGCCTATGCCGGCTCCACCGCCCTCATCCCGTCGATGCGCCACTACTTCAGCGGCTGGGAGCGCGCCGATTCCATCGTGGTCAACCCGCACAAGTGGATGTTCACGCCCTTCGACTGCTCGCTGCTGCTGACCCGTCGCATGGGGGTGCTGCGTGATGCCCTCAGCCTCGTGCCCGAGTACCTGCGCTCATACGACGAGAGGGGCACCGGGCGCGACTACAGCGAGTACGTACCCCAGCTCGGCCGGAAGGCCCGCGGCATCAAGATGTGGATGCAGCTGCGCTACTTCGGCCTGTCCGGCCTGCGCCGGCGGCTGCAGGTGCATCTCGACCTGGCCCAGGAGCTGGCCGGCTGGATCGAGGCCGACCCCGATGCCGAGCTGCTCTTCCCAGTGCCCTTCGGAGTCGTCTGCTTCCGGCTGCGGCCCTCTCGCTACTCGGGCAGGGAAGGGGAGCCGGAGGTGGCTGCGGCCGTCGACCACCTGAACGAACGCGTGATGAACCAGGTCAATGACAGCGGCGAGCTCTTCCTCTCACACACGAAGATCGAAGGCCGGTTCGTGCTGCGCGCGGCCATCGGCAATATCCGCACCGAGCGGCGCCACATCGAACAAGCCTGGACCTCACTCCGGGCGGCGGCCGATCGGCTGGACGGCGCGTGAGAATGCGCCGCTCCACCTTCGCCGGTCTGCTGGGGGCAGCGTCATTCCTGGCCGCCACGCTCGTCGTCGCTCCCGATGGCGCGAGGCCGGTACTCGGGCAGGGGGTCGGTGGGGCCACCTGGACGCCGGCCTCGTCCTCCACGACCGCCATGCCCAGCCGCTTCCTGCTCTCGGGCGACTCCATCACCTATCGCACGGAGGCGGTGTGGGACACGGCGCAGGCACGCGGGTTGGCTCGCTACGAGGACGATGGACTGCGCTACACGCTCGAGGCCAACGACCGCAGCGGACGACTCAGTGCCACCGGCTACTGGGCCACCAACCTGCCCGACCCGGCCTACGATCGCGACGACGACGATGGCGACCGTCGCTGGGAGGAAGCCGAGATCGTGGCGGGGAAGCAGGGTCCAAAGGCCGACCACACCTACACCACCAGCGTGCAGTTCTCCCGCTGGTACCCCAAGCGCGTCAAGGGTGTCTGCGAATGGGCCTGGGACCGCCGCCGGGGCAGCACGGAGATCCTCTCACAGCTCTCGCGTGACCTGTTCGGCGAGTGGCAGGCTGAGCGCTACACGTTGACCTACGAGACGCTGCCGTACGAACGCGTAGAGGTGGGCCCCCCTGTCCCCCAGGGCGCCTCACGCGCTCGCTGTCGCGACGCCGACCCCGGGGTCAACCAGTCTGGCTACACCATCACCTTCAGCCGGCCTTTGAGCTGGTCCGAGTTCCGGGCGCTGGTCAGTGCGGGCGTCGTCCGCTGGACGGCGTGGGAGGCGGTCGGAAGTAGTGCCCAGGACAAGCTCGTGTGGACCTGTGGCGGCCCCGCCGACGACGTCAAGCGATTGGGTCCCTGTCGTGCCTTGGGCATGTCGGTCGACGGCGTCAGCGCCGCCGTCGGCTACCTCGACGACATCGCCGTGAGCCAGCTCCGTGCGCATGACCAGGTGGTCTCGGTAGAGGGCCTGCGGGATCCGCTGACCGGTCTGCTCTACGACTTCGGCGGATTCGGCGTGGAGCGGCCGGGCCTGACCGTCAACGACCGCTACTGGGACCTCGTCCTCGCCGACTGACCTCATCCATGCGAACATTCGCACTCCCGACTCACGAACGAAGGAGATGACATGGCCCAGGTCCGACGAGCTGAAGCGAACTGGAGCGGCGATCTGCTCAGCGGCGGCGGTGCCGTGAGCGCGGCCACCAGCGGTATCTTCGACAACCAGGCCATCACCTGGCGCGCACGCACGGAGGCCTCCGAGGGCAAGACCAGCCCCGAAGAGTTGCTGGCCGCAGCGCACGCCGCCTGCTACTCGATGGCGGTCAGCAACGAGCTGGCCAAGGCCGGCTTCCCGCCCGCCCGTGTCGACGTCACGGTCGTGGTCAGCGCCGACAAGACCGACGCGGGCTGGACGGTGCTCACGAGCGCGATCAGCCTGCGCGCCACGGTCCCCGGCGTCGATGAGGCCACGTTCAATCAGCAGGCCGAGGCAGCCAAGGGCGGCTGCCCCATCTCGCGCGCCATCAGCGGCTCGGTCGAGATCACGCTGGACGCAGTCCTGGAGGGCTAAGGCACAGGCGCCGACACCCGGGCTAGGGAGTCTTCACATTCCGGCAACCCCGCATTCACCAGCCGTCAGGTACAACTGCAACCAAGCCGCCACGAGTCCCTCGTGCGCCGGCCCAACAGAGCCGCGCCGCTCCTCGGTGCGGGTGTTGGACTTGACGAAAGGTTGGCATGGAGACTCCCTTGCGCATCCCTATGAACCACCGACCGCGCGTGCTCGTCGCGCTCGCGGGCGCCATCAGTATCAGCAGCGTCGCACTCATCGGCCCCTCCGCAGCCTTCGCGGCGCAGGGCGACAACGACATCGTCATCGATGTCATCGAGCGGGTGACGCCCGCCGTGGTGACCATCCAGTCACCCCCTGGCTCATTCGCCATCGTTTCCGACGAGCGCCAGCTACCCCAGGACTTCGAGTTGCCCGAGGATCTGGGTCTGCCGCCGGACTTCGAACTGCCGGAAGGTGCCCAGATGCCGCGCGACCTGCAGGAGCTCATGGACCTGTTGCCGGACGGATTCCAGTTGCCCGAAGGGTTCGAGATGCCCGAGGGCCTCGATATCCCCTTCGGCGGGCCCCAGGGCTTCGGCTTCGGCGGCAGCGGCTCCGGCGTGGTCATCTCCCAGGACGGGCTCATCATCACCAACGGCCACGTGGTCGGTGATGCGGAGACCGTCAACGTCATCCTCGATGACGGCTCGGTCCTGGAGGGCACGGTCACGGGCGTGGACACGCTCACCGACTTCGCCTTCGTCGACGTCGAGGCCAGCGACCTGCCCGCGGTGACGCTCGGCGACTCCAGCGGTGTCAAGGTCGGCCAGCTGGCCATCAGCATCGGCAACCCCCTGGGCCGCTTCCCCAGCAGCGCGGCGGTCGGCATCATCAGCGGCCTCGACCGCAGCATCGACGTCTTCGGTAGCAGCCAGAGCGGCAACCGCCTCAACCATCTGATGCAGACCGACGCCGCCATCAACTCGGGCAACTCCGGAGGGGCGCTCTTCAACGGTGACGGCGAGCTCATCGGCATCACCACCGCCGAGGCCGGCATCAATGACGGCATCGGCTTCGCACTACCCATCGACCTGGCCAAGCCGATCATCGATCAGGCCCGTGCCGGGGAGGCTATCTCCCGTCCCTACGTCGGCGTCATCTACAGCGAGATCGACGCTCGAGTGGCCGAGGAGGAGTCGCTGCCGGTGACGTCCGGTGCCTGGATCGGCGGTGCATCGGAGGGTCAGGATCCGATCGTCGAGGGCAGTCCGGCGGATGAGGCCGGCCTCCAGCCCGGCGACATCATCACGGCCGTAGAGGGCCTCGCGGTCGATCGCAGCAACCCGCTCGACCTGCAGGTCCTGCGTTTCGCGCCGGGGGACGAGATCACGCTCGACGTCCTGCGTGATGGCGAGGCCCTGGAACTGCAGGCAACCCTCGGCGAGCGCCCGGCCGACCTCTAGCACCGCTCGCACCCACAGCGGCCCTGTCAGTCGTCGACAGGGCCGCTTCTTCATGCTCCGGGCCCTGCTAGCATGGCCCGATCCCGCCCACCGTCAGCAGAGGAGGCCAGCCGAGTCGATGCCCCCCACCGAGCACCTCCAGCGCGTCCCGCAGGTGGCCCTCGGCCGCCTGCTGCACCAGGGGCTGTTCACGACCGGTCTTTTCCTCGAGGTCTCCGAGACACCGACCCGGCGCCTGTACCTGGCCGACCAGATCGGCGTAAGCATCAACGAGATCAACGACTGGCGCGACGAGGCGCTCCTGCTGAACCTCGCCAACTTCGGCCCGCAGGAACAGCGCATCCTTACCCAGGCTGGCATCGTGGGGCTCGAGGACGTGCTCGAGTGTGATGCCGACTCATTCCACGATCGTGTGGTCGAGGCGGCCTACGCGCTCAGCGTCGATGCCCCCGAGGACCTGGCCATCCAGGGCTGGTACGACCAGGCACACGTCCTCGCAGAGGGCTAGTCCGGCGATCCCTGCACTGGGTCTACCCGCCCGCATCGGTCTCTTCGTCGCCACCATCCTGGCCATCGTGGCGCTTGCGCTGCTTCCCCTGCTGACACCCTGGTTCATCCATGCCGCCCTCGATGCGGCAGGCTCGGCCGACCGGCTCGGCCTGACCCCCGACCAGGTCCACAGCATCTCCGACCGCTCTGTCGCGGAGCTGGTGCTGGGTCCGGGCAGCTTCGAGATCGAGGGCCCGGACGGCCAGCCCTTCTACGACGCCGATGAGCGCGCCCATCTCGGCGATGCCCGCCTGCTGCTGGGCGTCGCCCTCCTCCTTGGCGGCATCGCCATCGTCGGCATCGGGGCTGCTCTCGGACGCTGGCGCGACCGGCGTCGGGCAGTCTGGACCGTCATCCGCCGAGCCGGCCTGACCACCGCCATCGCCGTGGTCCTGCTCGGCTTCATCTCCCTGGTGGCGTTCGACTCGCTCTTCACGCTCTTCCACCAGGTCGTCTTTCCGGGCGGCAACTGGTCCTTCGACCCGTCGACGCAACGGCTGGTCCAGCTCTATCCATTCCGCTTCTGGCAGATCGCCGCGGCCGCGTTGGGTGTGCTGGTGTTCCTCCTCGGCCTTGCGACGTGGGCCCTGGGTCGCTGGCTGAGCCGAGCCGGGCTGGCCGGTTCGACACCGTACGGCGATGAGGGCTAGTCTCGGGTCATGGCCGGGACCGATCTGCTGACACTGGAGCAGGCTCGCGCGCGCATGCTCGAGGACGTGCTGCCGCTGCGGGCCGGGTCGTTGCCGCTGGCCGAGGCACTCGGACGCGTGCTGGCAGAGGAGTCGGTGGCCTTGCTGACACTGCCACCCTGGGACAACTCCGCCATGGACGGGTTCGCCGTCCGCAGCCACGACGTCGCAGCTGCGAGCGCCGACGACCCGGTCACGCTCCGGGTGGTGGGCGAGGTCGCAGCCGGGCACGAGCCCGAGGCCTCCGTCGAGCCCGGCACGGCCATGCGCGTGTTGACCGGCGGGATGCTGCCGCCCGGAGCCGATGCCGTGGTCAAGGTCGAGGACACCGACGCTCCCCCGGGTGTTGCCGAGCTGCCGGCCACGATCGCGGTCCGGTCTGCCGTGGCCCGGGGCAAGGACATCCGGCTGGCCGGCAGCGACATGCGCCAGGGCGACCGCCTGCTCGCCCCCGGGACCCGCATCAACCCGCGCACCATCTCCGTGCTGGCGGCGGCCGGACACGCTCGAGTCAACGTCCATCGCCTCCCGCGAGTGGGCATCCTCTCGACCGGTGACGAGCTGACAGCGATCGGCGAGCCGCTTGGGCCGGCCTCGATCGCCGACAGCAACAGCGAGTCGCTCGCCGCGCAGGTCACGGCCGCCGGTGCCGAACCGGTGCGACTCGGCATCGCCGCCGACGATCGCGAGACCATCCGCGAGCGGGTCCTCCAAGGCATCCTGGCGACCGACGTGCTCGTGGTCAGCGGCGGCGTTTCCGTGGGCGCCCACGACCACGTCAAGGAGGTCTTCGAAGAGGTCGGCACGCTCGATCTCTGGCGCGTGGCCATCCAGCCGGGCAAGCCGCTGGCCTACGGCAGCGCCCCCCGACCAGACGGTGGCTACTGCCTGCTCTTCGGCCTGCCGGGCAATCCGGTGAGCAGTTTCGTGACCTTCGAGCTGTTCGTCCGCCCGGTGCTGCGGCGTCTGCGTGGCGAGTCCGGAGACCAGGGTCGCCTGACGGTCCGGGCACGACTGGCCGAGGCAGTCTCGAAGTCGGCACAACGCCGTGCCTTCATCCGCGTGCGCCTGGAGCCCGATCCCGACCGTGCCGGGGGCCTGCTCGCCAGGCCGTCCGGCGCGCAGGGCTCCCACGTGCTCTCGGCACTGGCCCAGGCCGACGGACTGGCCGTCATCCCCGAGGGCCCGCCGAGCGTGTCCGCCGATACCGAAGTGGAGGTCATCCGACTTGACGTCGAAGTCGCGTGAGTCGTGGCCGGGAGGCCAGAAGAACCAAGCGCCGGCCAGTCGCAAGGAGCGCCGCCGTCTGAGCCACGTCGACCGCGTGGGCAGACCACGCATGGTCGACGTGAGCGACAAGCCGGTGAGCCCGCGGCGCGCGGTCGCCGAAGCCACGGTCAAGATGGACCAGGACACGCTCACGCTCATCATCGACGGATCGGGGTCCAAGGGCGACGTGCTCAGCGTGGCCGAGCTGGCCGGGATCATGGCCGCCAAGCGCACGGCCGAGCTCATCCCGCTGTGTCATCCGCTCCCCCTCACCGATCTGAGCGTGGAGATCACGCCCGACCGCAAGGCAGGGACGTTGACCATCACCACCGCGGCCGCGACGACGGCGCAGACCGGGGTCGAGATGGAGGCCATGACCGCAGCCGCGGTGGCCGCACTCACCGTCTACGACATGGTCAAGAGCGCCGACCGTTTCGTGACCATCACCGCGGTCCGGTTGCTCGAGAAGAGCGGCGGCGAGAGCGGCCACTGGAAGCGACCCGCGCCCAAGGAGACCGCTGCCGGAGCGGAAGCCCAGCCGGCCAAGCGGGCCCGCAGCCCGCGGAAGGGATAGGGCAGCGCCATGCCGCACGAATCGAGCGTCGAGGGCCTGGGCGCGCTGGTGCTGACCGTCAGCGACGGAGTCAGTGCCGGCGCCCGCGAGGACCGCAGCGGAGCGGTGGTAGCGGAGCGCCTGAGCGCGCTGGGCTTCGCGGTCCGGCGCGCGGTGGTGGCAGACGAGCCGGACCAGATCGCACGCATCGTGGCCGAGGCCGCGGACGGCGGGACCAGACTCGTGGTCACCTCCGGCGGCACCGGGCTCGGGCCGCGTGATCGCACGCCCGAAGGCGTTGGCACGATCGTCGACTACGTCGTGCCCGGCTTCGGCGAGGCCATGCGCGCGGAGGGCCGCACGCACACGCCACTCGCCTCGCTCTCGCGCTCGTTCGGGGCCGTCCGCGGGCAGACCCTCATCATCTGCGTGCCGGGCAGCCCGAAAGGTGCCCTCGAGTCACTTGACGCGGTCGACATGATCCTGGGCCACACGCTTGAGACGCTGGGCGGCCGGACGGCTCACTCCTAGAGGCAGGGCCCGCCCGTCGGCGTGGTGTAACCTCACGAGCGATGCGCTGTCCACACTGCGGGACGCTGGACGGCCGGGTCATCGACTCCCGGGATCTCGACGATTCGACCACCGTCCGCCGGCGCCGCGAATGCTCTTCCTGCCGTTCGCGCTACACGACCTATGAGCGCGTCGAATCGGCGCGCCTCATCGTGGTCAAGAACAACGGCAGCCGCGAGGAGTTCGACCGCGACAAACTCGCCGAGGGCCTCGGCAAGTCGCTCGTGCGCCGGCCGGTGGGGGAGGGTGCCGCCGATGAAGCCGCCGATGACATCGAAGCCACCCTCCGCGCCGGCGGTGTCAACGAAGTCACCTCCAGGGAGATCGGCGAGATGGCCATGGAACGGCTGCGAGCGCTCGACCACATCGCCTTCATCCGCTTCATGAGCGTGTACCAGTCGTTCGACGACATCGAGCAACTCAAGCAGGAGGTCGACGCGCTCTACGACGAGCGCAGTGACCGCGTGCCGGGCCAGACGACGCTGAGGCTGGTAGCGGAAGATGGGGCCATCACACCCATCGGCCCGCGCGGGACTCCCAGGCGGCGACCGACCAAGCGCAAGTAGGGAGCCCATGAGCGTCCTCGCCGACCGCGACATCCGTACCGCCCTGCAGGAGGGGCGGATTCGTATCGACCCCTTCGACGAGGATTGCCTCCAGCCGTCCTCGGTCGACCTCCACCTCGACCGGGAGTTCCGCGTCTTCCACAACTATCGCTACGACCGTATCGACCCGCGCACCGAGCAGCCCGACCTGACCGAAGCCACCGCCATCGACGGCGACGAGCCCTTCATCCTCCACCCGGGCGAGTTCGTGCTCGGCCAGACGCTCGAATGGGTGGAGCTGCCCGACGACCTCGTCTCCCGACTGGAAGGGAAGGCGCTGGCGCTCGACACACCGGTCCCCACCCCGACCGGATGGCGGACGATGGGCGACCTGATGCCGGGCGACTACGTCTTCGATGAGCGGGGGGCACCGACGCCGGTCGTCGCGGCCACCGCGCCCATGTTGGATCGACCGTGCCGCGAAGTGACATTCTCGGATGGAGGACGAGTCGTGGCCGATGCGGCGCATCGATGGGTGACCGTCGACAGGAACAGCCACCTGAGGGCCCGGAGTATCTCGCGGATCCGCACCACCGATGAGATCGCCCGCACGATCCGGGTGCGGGGAGAGATGAACCACCACGTCGCGCTCGCCGGACCGGTCCAGTACCCGCATCGGCTGGACCTTCCCATCGACCCGTACACGCTCGGTGCGTGGCTGGGAGATGGCGCAACGACCGCTGCTGAGATCACCTGCTCTGACGAGCAGATCCTCGAGCGGATCAGCGGTGACGGCTACGAGGTCAGGCGACTCTCGTACGCCCCCGGACTGCACCGGATCGGCGGTATCGGCCAGACGCGAGATCCCCGGACCGGGCGCAATGTGCGCAACGGAGCGCTCGCGAGCAGCCTGCGCGGCCTCGGTCTGCTGGAGGGCAAGTTCGTGCCCCGCCCGTACCTGGAGGCAGGCATCGAGCAGCGGCAGGCGCTGCTCGGCGGTCTCATGGACACAGACGGGTTCGTGGAAGACCGCGCCGGTCGGTGCGAATTCACGAGTACCCGGGAGGGGCTGGCCGACGACGTCGTAGAACTGGCGGCAAGCCTCGGCTTCCGGCCGGTCAAGTCCGTCGGTCGGGCGATGCTCGATGGCATCGACCATGGGCCGACGTATCGGGTCAGGTTCACCCCCGACCGGCCGGTGTTCGGGCTATCCCGAGAACTGCGACGTCAGCAGCCGGCGGATGCCCGTTTCCACCGCTTCCGCGCAGTCGACGTTGTCCGAGAGATACCGTCGGTCCCGGTCCGCTGCATCCAGGTGGGTTCGCCCAGCGGTCAGTTCCTCATCACCAAGTCGTTCATCCCGACACACAACAGCTCGCTGGGCCGCCTGGGCCTGCTCATCCACTCGACGGCCGGCTACGTGGACCCCGGATGGAAGGGCAACCTCACGCTCGAGCTCTCGAACGTGGCAAACCTGCCCATCGCCCTCTTCTTCGGCATGCGCATCGGCCAGATCTCGTTCTTCGAGATGTCCAGCCCGGTCGAGCGGCCCTATGGCAGCAAGGGCCTGGGTTCGCGCTACCAGGGCCAATCGACGCCCACCGCATCGGGCGCCTACCGCGACTTCGAGGCCAACCGGCGCATGACCAGGGGCGGACCCAGCAGCCCATGACCATCGACGCCAGCGCCGAGTGGCGCGCCGATCTCGGTGGCGGCACCAGCATCACCCTCATACAGGCCGGCCTCTTCACGACCGACGCCGGCACGATCCTGGGCCCGGTCCCACGCGAGATGTGGGAACACCTCGTCGACGATGAGCTCGACGAGCGGCACCGTATCCCTCAGGCCCTCAACTGCCTCGTGGTCGAGACGCCGTCTGGCCGTGTCCTCGTCGAGACCGGCATCGGCGAACGCATGGACGACCACCACATGGAGCAGCGCGGCGTGCGCGGCGAGCCCATCCTGCCTTCACTCCGGACGGCCGGCTTCGACCCTCGGTCGGTCGACTACGTGGCGCTCTCACACCTGCACTTCGACCACGCCGGCGGGCTGCTGACCGCGGCCGGGGAGTACGCCTTTCCCCGTGCGCGCATCGTGGCCCAGGCGGACGAGTGGGACTACGCCCTGGGCTCCAACCCGCGCCTGGTGGCCTCGTACGAGCAGGCCGAGCTTCGCCTCGCCGAAGCCTGGGCCCGGCCGGGTTCCGCAGACGGAGACGAGGAGCTCATGCCCGGCGTCGAGGTGCGCCGCACCAGCGGCCACTCGGGCGGTCACCAGGCCATCATCGTGCGCGGCCGCGACGAGACCGTGGCCTTCATCGGCGACCTCTTCATGCGCCCGTGGTCGGCCAACCCGCGCTGGATCACCTCGTTCGACGACTTCCCGCTGACGAGCGTGGAAGTCAAGGCCGCGCTCTTCGCGGAGGCTGCGGCCGAGGACTGGACCATCGTGCTCTCGCATGAGCCGCGCCGGCCGGTGGGCAAGCTGCGCCCGTACAAGGACAAGTACCGCTTCGAATCGCTCCTCTAGCCGGCGCCGTCGAGCAGTGTCATTCGCGCCAGACGTCGCCAAGGGCGACCGTAGTCGCGCACGTAGCCACTGTGAACACTGGTGAGGGGCGACGGCGCATGCGGAGCGGGTCCATTCGATAGCCAGGCGTCGCCAGAGGCGACATGTGGCCTGGTCGCCTGCCCCGATGTGCGACTACCGTCGGCCGGGGCGACGTATGTCGATCAGGGCGCGCTCGTCGGCTCGCTAGCGTCGCTGTCCGCGACGCCTGGCCACGAGGCCGAGTCGAGCAGGGGCTCGATGATGCCGGCGGCCGTCTCGCGATCCACGGGACCGTAGCGCAAGTGGTGGATGGCACCGTCGGCGTCGATGAAGACATGCGTCGGCAACCCGAAGCCCCGATACGTCTCGAAGACCGCGCCCGTGGCGTCGAAACCGATGATGTAGGGGAGTGAGTATTGCTCGGCGTAGGCCGCGACGTCCTCGGCGGTCGTCTCCTGCACGCTCACCGCGATCATCTCGAGGCCGTCCTCGTGGTAGACCGCGTAGGTGTCACGCAGGACGGGTGTTTCCTCCTGGCACGGCGGGCACCAGGTGGCGAAGAAGCTGAGCCATACGGGACTGCCGCGCAGGGCGGCGAGGCTGATGGGAGCGCCGTCCAGGCCGAGCAAGGGCTCGGTCCGGCCCTCGACCTCGGCTTCCAGCTCCGGCGCCAGCTGGCCGAGCTCCAGGCCGGTCGTCCGCTCGCCGGTCTGGTAGAAACCCGATCCGGGGGACGCGATCTGCGCCTCGGGCGCGCTGACGGGCGTGGCCAGCAATGCCAGCAGGCCGGCTGCCACGACGAGCACGACCACGAGGATGACAAGGTGGCCGAGCGTGAACGGACCGATGACCTGTCGTTGCCATCGTGAGGCGGGGGTCGACATGCCCGGCCATTGTGGCCCGGGTCGGCGTCAGACGCTGGGGATGAGCCAGGCCAGCTCGCGTGCCACCAGGCCCAGCCAGTCGAAGATGAGCGCGAAACCGAGGAAGACCACCAGCGCGCCACCGACGATCTCGATGAGGCGGCTGTAGCGCAGCAACGGCCTGGTGATGAGCGGGGCGCGGTCCACCGCCAGGGCCATCAGGATGAAGGGGATGCCGAGGCCGATGGAGTAGGCCACCAGCAGACCCACGACCTGCGGGCTGGTGCCGACCGCGGCCATGGTGAGGATGGCGCCCAGCGTGGGCCCGATGCACGGCGTCCAGCCGATGGCGAAGACGGCGCCGAGCGCGAAGCCACCGATGACCCCGCCACGCCTGGCGCCGGGTCGCTCACCACCGAAGCGCTCCAGAGGCTTCCACGAGCGTGCCAGGGTGCGGAAGCGGAGCACACCCATGAGGTTGAGGCCCAGGATGATCAGGATGACACCGCCGATCTGGCGAAGCAGCGGCAGGTTCTCGCGCAACGGGCCGGCGGCAGCGTAGACGGCCACGCCGAAGACCGTGAAGACCACCGAGAAGCCCAGCACGAACGCGAAGGCGTTGGGCATAGCCCGCCAGCCGGTGCGGGCCGGCCGAGCCGGGGTCGGGGCGGGTGTGTCGCTACCGCTGCTCAGCGCCGTGGCGCCAGCAGTGGCCAGGGCGGGGGAGGCCATGCCGATCGGATTCGACACCGCGAGGATGCCCAGCTGACCCAGGTACGCCGGCACCACCGGCAGCACGCACGGCGAGAGGAAGCTGATGATCCCCGCCAGCAGCGCCGCTCCGAGCGTCAGGTCCACGAGCGCTCCGCGGGCCCTAGCTCGGCGTCGGCAAGGCGCGCTCCAGGAACTCGCGTACCTGGCGGCCGCTGGTCACGAGCTCGCTCTCGGTATCGCCGATGGCGAACACGGGGATGCGCCGGCGGTAGCGCCGTTCGAGCTCGGGATCGGCCGAGATGTCGATGCGCTCGACCCCCACGGGCCCCAGGCCCGCGCGTGCTCGCTGCGCGAGCTCGTCGCGGAGGAGCAACTCGGCGTCGTCGCACAGATGGCAGCCCGGGCGGCGGTAGATGATCAGCGTGGGACGGGTCATGTCGTTCATCGGTCTGGCCTGATTCTACGGTGCGCTACGATTCCATTCTGCGCCCCCGTAGCTCAGTGGATAGAGCGGCAGCGTCCTAAGCTGCGCGTCGGCGGTTCGAATCCGTCCGGGGGCGCCATGCCACCCTGTTCGACCTCGTCGTCCAGGCGCCTGACGCACTCCCCAGCCACCGGGCGGCGATGAAGCGAAACGGCCCTCCGAGCTCGCGGCTCGAAGGGCCGTAGGAGTGAAGTCTCAGGGGTGCGGCTGCCAGCTGGGCCACTCGGCATCCGCGACGCCCTCGATCTTGGTCGCCACCAGCGCCATCGGGTCGGTCACATCCACCATCGTCAAGATCCCGTCGGGCCATTGGCCGAGGATGGAACGGCCGTCCGGCGACCAGCCAAGCACGGAGAGCGAGATGTCGAGCGAGGTCACGTCCGCCGAGGCCACGTCGTAGAGCATCGGCCGTGGGTCAGCGGCACCCCAGCTCGTGAAGGCGATCAGCGAGCCGTCAGGGGACCAGTACGGCTCGAACTCGTCCCCCTGCTCGCCGGCGATGAGCGTGTCCTCACCGGTGGCCAGGTCCACGAGATAGACGTCCCATGCCTCGGCGCCGGTGAAGACGGCCAACGTCGATCCATCTGGGGAGATGGAGAGCTGGTCTAACCCGGAGCGGCCGGTCAGGTCGCCGATCCGCTCGACGTTCGCGCCATCGGCGTCCATGCGATAGATGCCGTAGTCGATCTCGCCGAGCGTCCTGCCGGCGAAGATGATGCTCTTGCCATCCGGCGTCCACACCGGCGCGCGCGCATCCAGCTCGGGAACACCGATGACCTGGGCCAGCTCGATGCCGTCGGTGGGCGCGCTCCAGATCCGCTGTCCGCGTCGGCGAGTTCGTCGGTGTCATCCAGCCGCTCGGCGGCGTAGACGAGCCTCGAGCCGTCGGGGCTCCAGGCGTGGATGTTGGGCTTGGTGCCCCTTGAGTGTGGAGCGATCGGCTCGCCGACCGCGACGGGGTTGGAGCCGTCGGCATCCCGGACCGTCATCGTGATCGGGCCATCGCGGCCGGCCCACGACTGGTAGGCGAAGCGCGTTCCGTCGGGCGACCACCTGGGAAGGAAGGCGCCTTCGTCGGCCCCCGTCAGTCGGACCGGCTCACCGGGACTGCCGGTCGGATGCGTGTAGACGTCGCCGTCATAGGTCGAGTAGGTGAGTCCAGCGAGCGGATCACCACCGTCGGAGGCGTCGACGAGGCCGCTGCCGATGGCATAGCCGCCGATGGCGCCGATGGACAGGAGCGCGATGGTGAGCAGGACGATCGCGACGCGGGGCACGACCCCGAGCTGTGCGCGGGTTTCCATGGAGATCCACCTTTCCGTGGTGGCCCAGGCGGGTCGCTGTCGCGTAGCCGCGAGACGCTCGACGAATGCAGTCTCGAGGCTCTCGGGCGCCCGGGGGGCGGCGTCCGCTTCGAGCCAGTTGGTCAGGAGGCGGTCCAGATTGACATCGGGTGCGTCTTTGACGCTCATGCCGGACCCCCTTCCTGCAATGGCAGCCGCGCGTCCGCCTCGAGCGAGGCGCGCATCTGCGTCTTGGTGCGGTTGAGTCGGGACTTGACGGTGCCGACCGGGAGGCCCAGGGCCAGCGCGGTCTCGTGCATCGGCAGCCCGAGGTAGTAGTGGAGGACGATGAGTGCCCGCTGCTCGGGCTTGAGCGTCATGAAGACCCGTTCGAGCTGGTCGCGATCGGCGGTCACGGTGGCGGGGTCGACAGCCTCGGTCTCGATCGGCCGGACCTGTCCTTCCGCGCGGGCGCGCCGCTTCTCCTTGCGTGCCTCGCGATAGCACGCGTGGACCAGCAAACGTCGGATCCAGGCGTCGAAGGCATCGGGGTCACGCAGGCCCGCGAGGTCACGCCAGGCGCCGATGAGGGCCTCCTGGGTGGCGTCATGGGCGCGGTCGTCGTCCCGGAGGATGAGCCGTGCGATGGCGTAGAGCCGGTCGATCTGGCCGCGTCCCAGCTCCGTGAACGCGGCCCGATCACCCGCCATCGCCCGTTCGACGAGATCCCGCTGCATCGGGTCTCCTGTTGCGGCGGCCCGTTTGGCCGCTCTCGAACCATAGGACCCGCTGCAAGGGCATGGGTTCCATCTTCGTGCGGGCCGCCGTCGGCCGGCCCTGCTCTGCATCGGGTCGCGGCTCCGCCCGAACGTCGTGCCATTGGCATGGCATCGGCTTCGATCGGTTCGTCGGCCAGCAAATCGGGAACCTTCTCCGCACCCCAGTACCCCGACGGGTGGGCGCGACCCACGGCGGGCGCCTCGCCGCGACATCCAGTCGTGAGAAAGGATCATGCAAGCAGGAGGCACCTGATGAGACGACAGCAAGCGGCCAGCCTCGCTTTCGCAGCGGCACTGGCCACTACCGTCGCCCCAAGCACCCTCGCTCAGGGTGAGCCGGCCGATGCGGACCACCCCGTGTGGAAGATCGTCCCACCGAACAAGTCCGTCGGCGGGCAGACCTACGAGGAGTGGGCCAGGGACTATGCCGACTGGCTCCTCTGGACGCGCACGCCGGAGAACCCGCCTCCGGCCGCGACGCTGGACTGCCAGGGCGGCCAGCACGGTGGCGATGTCTTCTTCGTGCCGCACACGATGATCGGCACCACGACCGAGTATGCCTGCACCGTGGGTGCCGACCAGCATCTGCTCCTCTTCCTCGGCGGATGGATCGACTGGGCCGACGACGGCCAGACCGGCGAGCAGATGCTCGACGAGTTCTACGATCCCCACTACCAGTTCCACGATTTCGAGTTCACGCTCGACGGCGTGACGGTGCCAGTCGGTAGTCACCTGACTCTCCAGCCGGACCTGTACTCGGTCGACTTCGCCGAGGACAACCTCTTCGGGTTGCCGGCGGGGCCGCGCGATGTCCTGCTGGCGGCCTTGACTGTCGCCATGCTGGAACCGCTCGAGCCCGGCGGGCACGAGCTGACGGTGAAGAACACCAACTTCGATCCGGGTCTCAATGACGGGGACAGCCAGTTTGCCGACGCCGTGTCCATCGTGACGCTCACCGTCGAGGAGCCCACCACGGCCTCCGCTTCCTAGCCGCCCTCACTGCAGAGTCAACGCTCCCGACTCCGCCGACCGCCGGAGCGGGAGCGTAGCCATGCCATCGGGTGGCGTATCGCCCGCTTTCCGGTGGCTGCGGCGAGGGCGAACTTCGCCTTGAGTGGTGACGTCGACAGTCCGGGCGGCGACGGGATGATCCTCGGCTGCCTGCTGCTGGCGGCGCCACTCCGGCCGCCCACGATGTCCTTGTGGCTGTGGTACGTGCTCAAGCGGCACGGGAACGCCACGAGTCGAGAATGGTGACGAGCGTCCTGTGCGTCGATGCCGCTACAGGTACGCGGCGAGCTTCTCCTCGGGTTTGGCAGCTAGCGCCCCGCGCCCGTCCGGGGGCGCCAGGCCAACCTGGTCTTCTTCGCCGTGTGCTGGCTCCACGAGCCGCAGCCGAGTAGGTGGGTCTTTCTCGGTCATCGCTCTGTGGCTAGGTTCGATGTTCGGCATGCAGGCCCCGATGGTACGCTCGCCCTGACGCCCCAGTCGGCGTCTCCCATCCAGAGCGGACGAGGGACTCGGCCCCGTGACTCCGCAGCAACCAGTCGGCTCCCTCAGCCGACACGGTGCTCCCGCCGAGTGCGATGGTCGAAGGAGGACCACTCATGGGCGTCAAGCTCAGCATCGAGATCGATCAGTCCCCTCGAACCGGACGACCGGGAGTTGCTCACCGGCCTCTCCATCATGGTCATGGCTATCGCCAACCACGAGATGGCGAAGCAGCACTTCCCCGGCGCCTTCGACACGGAAGAGGAGCCGGAGCCGATGCCCTGCATGGCCGAGGGCCAGGGCGCAGACGAGGGCAAGTACTGCGTGAGCGAGGTCGCCCACAAGGGCCGCCACAGGTTCCGCGTCATCCTGCCGCCGACCGAGGGCCTGAACTAGGCCTGCCCTTCAGGAGGTGGCTGTAGCCAGCCGCCGCCATACGCCGCTACCTGTGCGACGAGGCCGGCTGCGATCACCGCGACTGTCCGCCCCGACGTCGGGCCGACGAGGACCAGCAGCCCTTCGGCGTTCCCTACCAGGGACCCGCCCTGCCGCAGCACGTCGTGGATCTCGACGGTGTCCCGCTCGGTGCCCCGATGTACGCGGTACAGGGTGCGGCGGGGAGCTGGCGACTGGTGCCGCTGGACGACTGACATGCGGACCGCTTCACGTCCCGAGATGCCAGCGAAGTTGCATCCGCCTGAGACAGTAGGCGCTCGACAAGGCTCTATAGGACATGGATGCGGTGACACGAACGGCAGACCGGGGGCGGGCTGGCTTGCTGGCGGCTGCCGCTGCCGGTGACGAGCTCGCCTTCCGCCGCATCATCGTCGATCACCACGACGACATGCGCCGCGTGGCCGCCTACGTCGCAGGTGACCACGCCATCGCGGACGAGGCCACGCAGGCCGCGTGGCTGATCGCCTGGAAGAAGATCGGCAGCGTCCGCGACGAGGCTTCCCTGCGCCCGTGGCTCGTGTCGGTCGCGGCCAACGAGGCCAAGCGCGTCCTGCGAACAGCAACGTCGGCGGGCCGCGTTCGAGGGCGCGGCTGCGGCAGGGGTCGAGTCGAGCGGCGTCGATCCCGCGACGGGTGTCGATGCGATGGACCTGTACGCGGCGATGGCACGGCTCGATCCCGACGACCGTGCCCTCCTCGCCATGCGCTACGTCGCGGGCTTCGACTCGAACGAGCTGGCGAAGGCCACCGGCATCAGCGCGTCGGGCACCCGCAGCCGCATCGAGCGGGCACTGAAGCGGCTCAGGAAGGATCTCAGCGATGGATGACATGAACGCCTTCGAGCGCCAGGTCGTGGGCCAGATCCGCCGCTTCGCGGGTCCGTCGCGTCCGGTCGATGACGCCGCGATCTTCACCGCCATCACCGCCACCCGGTCCCCCAAGTGGAGGTTCAGGTCCATGTTCAGCGCGACCAAGTTCGTCGTCGCGGGTGCCATCGTGGCGCTGTTCGGCGGCTTCCTGCTGGCGGGGGTCCTGACACAGCCGAGCGAAGATCGGGTGCCGGCAGCCGGCGCGGCAACCCCTGCATCGATATCGTCTGTCGACCCGACCCGTGCGCTGGATCGATACCTGGACATGCGTGCGCGTCTGACCACCAAGAATCGCTCCCGGGGTCCAGGCGGTCATCAACGACGGCGCGGGCCACGAGCTGACCGTCTCTCGGCGACGACGGACTCGGCGGGAGTATCACCGTCGCCCCCGACGGGTCGGTCTGGCTGCTGGGCCAGGAGCGCTTCGTCGAGCTCGGACGACCTGGGACGTGTCCGGGAGCCCCTTCAAGGGACGCCGGCTACGACCTCGCCTTCGCCCCGGACGGCACGCCGTGGGCCCTCTCGGGGGACCGGGTCCACCGTTTCTCTGACAGCGACTGGCTCAGGGTCAGTCGCGGACTGAGGCCGCTGGAAGAGCTCGAGGTCGGCGATCTTGCGCTCGAGGTCCTGTCGGACGGCTCGGTCTGGACCAGGGACCAGGAGGAGCTGGCCCGACTGGACGGCGACACCTGGACGACGTTCCGCTTCGCTGACACGGCGAATCCCGCTGCCCAGCGAGGACCTGTGGGTCTTCCCGGTCGACCTCGCCTCCACCCCCGACGGCAGCCTGTGGGTCGCGTTCAGTACGTGGGAGCGGAACAGTCCGCTGCGGGGTGGGTTGGCACGCTTCGACGGATCGTCCTGGAAACTTGTCGAGCCGCTGGGAGAGGGTCATCGGCACATGCCGATGTCGCTCGCGAGCGGCAAGGACGGGAGCTTGTGGGCGGCCCTGTACGGCTGTGAAGGTGAGGGCTGCGAGGAGGACACGAGCCGCTGGCACCCGTTCCTCGCTCGTCTGGACGAGGATGGATGGACCGTGCTGGGTGAAGCGGACGGCGTGGCCCCGGTCGGAAAGCCCGGTTGGTGGGTCGGACAGATGGCCATCACTGCCGACGGTCGCCTGCTCGCAGACGTCGATGATGGAGACTTCGGCTCCGTCTGGAGGCCGAGTCACCTCGCCATCTTCGACCTCGACGGGCGAGAGGCGACCCTGCCCAACCTCGATGGGAGAGACGGCGTGGCATCCATGGCGGGCGCCCCGGACGGCACGTTCTGGGTGCTCGACGGGAGCCTCTTCATCATCGATTCCGAGGCCGTGGCGGGCATCGAGTAGGATCGCGGCAGCCGCCAACCCGGCCACCATCCGTCCACTGCCCGACACCCTCCACGCTCAGCGCCGTGAGCCAGGTGCATGTCGGTCGAGGGTCGCGGCAGGCTCGCCCTGAGTCGCTCCGAGCCGATGACGACCCCGGCTCATCGCGGCCCGGTCGCGGCTAGACAGCCCTGATAGCCTGACGGCTTGCGCCGGTCTGACGGGCAGCGGAGGGCTGCTCCGCCCCCGGACGCAACACGGGGGGCAGGGAGGATGCCCGTGCGGGCCATCAAGACCACCACCATCTCCATCCTTGCGCTCGGCCTGCTGGCCGGCTCGGCGGTCGGGGCCGCGGCACAGGATGCCGATGCCGATGGCACCGAGCGTCTGGTCGGGCGAGCTCGTGCCCGGCGGGGGCGAACAGATCTTCCCGTGGAGGAGACGCCCGCGTAAGATGAAGTGGTCGGTCGAGACACCGGCCGGATCGATGCGACCGACCAGCGCATCAGCGGTGACTGGGAGCAAGTGCTCGCGTTCCGTGTGTTCGATCCTGAAGGAGATCGGGCGATCGTTCGACCCGGCGACGATCCGAGTCAGAGAATGACGCTGGGTCATGGAGCGGCACCTACGAGCGGCTGGGCCGGCGGTCCGTCCAACGAGGGGATGAACGTGCTCACGGGCGAAGGCGACTACGAGGGCCTCACGGCTGTCTTCAGCCGGACGGGCGAGGGCGCTCTGGAGGGCCTGATCGTGCCTGGAGTCGCGCCGGCCGCGCCGGAGGCAGGACCCGCCGCCGAGTAACCCCATCCCGCCACCTCGGCTGCCTGCGGTGGTCGCGGCCCTGCTTGGTACCTCGCCGGCCAGGGCCACGCCCATCGCCGCGAACCAGCTCCACCTTACCCATAGACACCGACTCGCTGGACGCCTGCCCGCGTTGGACCTGAGCGGACACCATGACGGTGTGCTGGAACAGCGCCCTTGGACCCTGAGGACAGCCGCCTCGGACCCTGAGAACAGCGCCGCCAGCCCACGCGCATCCACCACCCTCGAAGGCTTCTGTGGCTTGTCGCGAGGAGGAGAATGGTCAGAGCGGGAGGCGATGAGGCACGGCCCACACCCTGGCCGCCTGGACCGCGCCGAGCCACTGGCGAACCCGGCCCGCGCATGAGAAGGGGGTTGACCATGCGTACGTTGCGGCTGTCCCTGGTCGGGACGGTCATCGTGGCGCTGCTCGGCGGGCTGGGTGGCGCGGTGCTGGGACAGGAAGAGGAGGACGCGCCCGTATGGGTGACCCTCCTCTCGCAGGAGAACTGCCCGGATGGAGGCGGACCCCGGCACCTACGAGCCAGGCGCGGGACTCGCCAAGAAGTACGCGAGATCTGCCCCTCGCCTGTGACAACACCTACAGCGATGCTCGCCTCGATGGAACGAGTCACATGCTCTACAACGAGGACTGCTTCGAGTCGGGCATCTGCGTCGGCTGGGGGACCAATCAGATCGACGGCTCCGATGGATCGTGGAGCGGGTGGTGGCACGAGATCGATGACGACGAGACGGACGGGGAGGACAACACGAGCTTCCACATCGTGCTGACCGGCGACGGCGGCTACGAGGGACTCACCGCCATCATCTACTCGCTCGGCGTCTGGGAGGCGTTCCCAACGAGTACGGAGTCATCTACCGGGGCGATCCGCCGCCAGGCCCGGACGTGCTGTTGGCTGCCGAGTAGCAGTCCGCCACGCGACCGCGCCACGCTCAGCGCCGCGAGCCAGATCCATGCAGGGATGGACACCGACACGACCGTCATCTGCCCCTGCTCGAGCTGAGCCACCGACATCGCGTCCACGGCGATGCCTTGAGAGCGCCGTCTGCACCAAGGACAGCACTGACCGATGCCGCGATCAGCACGCCGCGTCGGTGACCTCCGCCGCTTGAACCGAGTGCTAACTCTGTGGCCTCATACCGGGTAGAGCGGGAGGCGATGAGGCGCGGCCCACACCCTGGCCGCCTGGACCGCGCCGAGCCACTGGCGAACCCGTCCCGCGCCTGGAGGGGGATGTCATGCGTACGTTGCGACTGTCCCTGGCAGGGACGGTCATCTTGGCGCTGCTCGGCGGCCTCAGTGGAGCCGTCATTGGCGCAGGACGACACTTGGCCCAAGCACGAGCTGTACGTCGTCTACGGGGACGACGACCCGGTATCGGCAGTACATGCACATCTACAAGCCGGAACCCCGCGAGGATCCGCGCCCCGCGCTCATCTTCTTCCACGGCGGCGGCCTGGAGGTCGGCGTCACGCCCGACGACGCGATGCTCGTTCGGGGAAGATCGCCGCCGGCGGCGGGCTGGGCGAGCCGTACGTCACGTTCCTCGCTGGCTATCGGCTGCTCGACCAGGCCACCGGGCGAGGTCCGCTGGCCGGCCCAGCTCCACGATGCCCAGCGTGTCGTGCGCTGGGTGCGTGCCCACGCCGACGAGTACAACGTCGACCCGGATCGCATCTGCTCCATCGGCGACTCATCGGGCGGCCACCTCGCCGCCATGCTCGGCGTGATCGGACACCGTCGACGACTCCGATCCCGAGCTGGCCGGCATCTCCAGCCGGGTGGACTGCGCCATCGCCATCGCCGGCGTCTACGACATGACCATCCCGCTCGTTCGACCCCGACGAGTGGTACGAGGCCATCCCGATGGCCGAGATCGAGGCCGACCCGACCATCGCGCTCGAGGCCTCGCCCGTCTTCCACGTCGATGAGGACACCGTGCCGATGCTCGTCCTCCACGGCAACCGGGACACCGTCGTGCCCATCGAGCAGTCGCGCAACCTCGCCGACGCGCTCGGAGCCGCCGGCATCGAGTTCGCCTACGCCGAGCTGCCGACCGGACACGGTGCCGCAGAGTACTTCCAGGAGCAGGGGACCTTCGAGCTCATCGAGGCGTTCCTCAACTACCAGGTGCACCCGGAGCAGTAGTCGGTCCTGCCGCTCAGGTCTTCGGCAGTCGCGCAGCGGCACACCAGGCCAGAACCCGACCACCCGCCACGCTCAGCGCCGCGAGCCAGACCTATGCAGGGATAGACACCGCCACGACGGTCGTCTGCCCCTGCTCGAGTTGAGCCACACCGACATCGGCGCCATGGCGGTGCCCTGAGGACTGCGCCGCCAGCCCACGCGAATCGACCACCCTCGAAGGCTTCTGTGGCTTGTCGCGAGGGGGAAGATCTGGGTACGAGCGGGGAGGCGACGACGCGCGGCCCACCACCATGGCCGCCTGGACCGCGCCGAGTAGCCCTGAAGGTCAACCCCTGGTCACGCCGCGGGTCGAGCGTCACCCGCTGCAGGGCACCGTGGCGGGCCGGGTCTAGAGGGACGCGGTCCTGCCAGCAACGCCAGATGACGTAGACCCTGATGCCCGGGGGCGAGCACGCGCACGGCATGGGGGTGGCTCTTGCCGCGCGCACGTGCCCAGGCGGTACACCTCCTCGGCCCAGGGGTTCGCACGACGGCTGTCCTGCGCGAAGTCGACGAGCGCCTCGCGCAGCTTCTTGTCGCACGTCCAGCGGAACGACACCACCCGGTGCTGGCCCGAGGCACGGGTGGACGGGGTCACGCCGGCCAGGCAGGCGAGCGATGCGGGCGTGGGGAACCGCTCGCGACGGTCGCCGATCTCGGCGAGCAGCGCCGCGGCGCGCACCCGACCGGCCCGCGGCAGGCCGGTGAAGATGGCGCGGTCGGGGTCGCGCCCAGCTGCTCGGCGATGCGCGTCTCGAGCGCCTGGCCTGCTCGTCGATGGCGCGGCCACGGCGGCGAGCGAGGGCGAGGGTCACGGCCGCGAGCGCGTCGGCGTTCGGCCCGCTCACCCCGGGCGGGGCGGCTGCGAGCCGGGCGTGGAGCTCGGCGCCGCTGGAGCCGACAGGTCGTGAGTCAGATCCATCACTTCGTTGGTCCCGTCGCCCGGTCGATAGTGCGGTCTTCGACGCCGTCATCACCGCGAGCCGATCGCAGAGATGGGGGTTCACGATGTCCTCCGCAGTCAAGTTC